>CBDDBX010000014.1:0-188543 GCA_965225955.1 Candidatus Aminicenantia bacterium | reverse complement strand
GTGCTGTATTCTTCGGAGCAATCGGTACAGCAGGTCAGAGATGTACATCTACAAGACGACTTATTATTCACAAGTCAGTTAAAGAGAAGTTCATTAATAATCTGATAAAAGCATACGATAAGATAATAATCGGTAACCCATTTGATTCAGGGGTTCACATGGGACCATTAATAGATATTAACGCTGTGAAAGATATGGAAAAGTCCATATCCCAGGCGGTGAATGAGGGTGGTAAAGTGGTTTATGGTTCTACAGACCCGCAATTGGAAAACATGGAGGGGGGTTGCTATGTTAAGCCGGTGATAATTGAAGTTAAACCGGGTTTTGAGTGCGTTCAGGAGGAGACTTTTGCTCCTCTTCTTTATGTAATAGAGTATGAGACTCTTGAGGAAGCTCTTGAAATTAACAATAGTGTCCCCCAGGGTCTGAGTAGTGCTATCTTCACAGATTCAATGAGAGATCAGGAGAGATTTTTATCTCATGAAGGGTCAGATTGTGGAATAGCCAACGTAAACATCGGTACAAGCGGAGCTGAAATAGGCGGTGCCTTTGGAGGCGAGAAAGATACCGGTGGTGGTAGAGAATCCGGTAGTGATTCCTGGAAAATCTACATGAGAAGACAGACCAACACAATTAACTGGGGCAATACCCTGCCCCTTGCTCAGGGTATAACTTTTAAACTTGATTAAAAATTAGATCTGATAAACCTTGTGACACCGGTCCGAAGCTTTCCTGAACCTGCTTCGGGCCGGTAAATCCTCCAGCTTACAGGTTAGCAGATCTTAAAATTTTTCTATTTCTATTGTATTACAATAAAAAGTTTCTTGACAACCATATTTTATATATATTAGAATACAATAGTAATTGCGGGAGACAGTGATGAACTACATTACAAGACTTGAAGAAACAATCCTGATTGCCATATGGAAACTAAAAGATAATGCATATGGAGTCACAATTAATCGTGAAGTATCAGAAATCACATGTAAAGACTACACAATGGGTTCTCTCTATTTCACTCTTGACCAGCTATATAAAAAAGATCTGGTGAAAAAAGAGAAAAGTGAACCAACACCTGAACGTGGTGGAAGAAGCAGAGTTTTCTACACCTTATCTGAAAGAGGAGTTGAGGCTCTTGCAAATGTCAGGGCTTTACAATCTTCTATCTGGAACACTATTCCTGAAAGAGCTTTTATAAAATCTGATGAGTAGTAGAGCAAAACCTGGTCTGATAGTCAGCTTTCTGCTGAAGTTTTTTACAGATAAAGATAGCAATTTTGAGATCCTCGGGGATTTTGAAGAGATCTTTAATGAAACAGCAAAAGAAAAAGGAATCAGAGAAGCCAGAAAATGGTACAGACAGCAACTTATCAGATCTATTCCATCTTTTGTGGGAACCAGAATATTATGGAGTTTAATAATGTGGAAAAACTATTTCAGAACTGCTCTGAGAAATCTTATAAGAAATAAAATCACCAACATTCTCAATATCACCGGTCTTACCATAGGATTAGTCTGTGCAATGCTTATAATGCTATGGTCTGTAGATGAATTAAATTACGATAATTTCCATAAAAACAGCGACAGAATATTCAGAATAGATTCAGTCATGAAATTTGCAGGAAAAAGAGCTGTATGGTCAGCAACCCCGGCACGATTGGGACCTGAAATGGTAAAGAGTTTTGCTGAAGTTGAAAAGACTGTAACAATGAACAGAATTTATAATTCAACATTGTCATACAGAAACAGGAAATTTTATGAAGACAACATAGTTCTTACAACTCCTGGTATATTCGATGTATTCGATATAGAGTTTGAAAATGGTTCTGCTGAAACTGCTTTCATAGATCTTAACTCAATACTTCTTACAAGGAAACTGGCTACAAAATATTTTGGTAAAGAAAATCCCCTGGGTAAAACCATAACTATAAATGGCAGACACTCATTTAAAGTAACCGGAATAATAAAGAACCTCCCCCATAATACCAGTCTCAATTTTGATTGTTTGCTGAATTTTGAATGTAACTCAATATTTGGTAATACAGATCACACCTGGGGAAGATATGATTTTTACACCTATGGAATGATAAAAGAGTCTGCAGATTTCAGTACTCTTCAGAAGAAAATAAAGAACTTCATAAAGAACTTTGAAGAAGCTAAAACAGAATTTAAAGTCGTACCTCTGAAACAGATTCACCTTAATCCTGATAATGGAGAAGGTAATATTACCTACATATACCTCTTCTCAATAATTGGTACCATGATACTTATGATAGCCTGCATCAACTTCATTAATCTTACAACAGCAGGTTCAGCTCTCAGAGAAAAAGAGATAGGTATAAGGAAAATACTTGGAGCCGGCAGAAAGAGACTCATATATCAGATTTTTACGGAATCACTTATTCTTGTACTCTTATCATATACGGCAGCTCTTTTTCTTACTTCCATAATACTTCCCTTCTTCAGTAACTTTACGGGTAAAGAGTTCTCTTTTGCCATTCTTTTAAACCCTGAATACATGCTTGTTCAGTCTTTTATAGTTGTAATTACAGCAGCTATTTCAAGCAGCTATCCCGCTTTCAGTCTCTCTTCAATTAAGCCCTCTCAATCTCTGAGAGTAAGCACATCTTCATGGATGAAGGGAGGAGGAATCAGAAAAGTTCTCATTGTTGTTCAGTTCAGTATTTCTGCAACTCTGATAATATCAACAATAAACATAAGTAACCAATTGGAGTTCATTAAAAATAAAGAGCTGGGATTTAATAAAGAAAACCTCCTGTATATAAAAATAAACCGTAGAGATAATGGCAGCGCAATGGCTTTCAGAACAGCAATAACTGCACTGCCTCAGGTAAAGGTTTGTGCATCATCAAGTTCTATACCTGTGAATATGGGCAACTTCACCATGATTAACAGGTGGGAAGGTAAAACAGATAAACGAAAATTGAAATTTAATACAATGGCAACTGATGAGTTATATCTGAAAACAATGGACATACAGGTTATTGAAGGAAATGATTTCACCTCTTCATCCCCTGCTAATGCAATACTTATTAACCAGAAAGCAGTAAAAGAGATGGGACTTCAGAATCCTGTTGGTAAAAAACTTAATTTATGGGGTAAAGATAGAATTATCACAGGAGTTGTAAAAGATTTCCATTTTAAGCCTCTATCCACAGATATAAGCCCGGTTATCATAAGATTTGACAAAGGTAGAATAGCAAACTATCTGTTCATCAGAATCAATCCCGGTAATATAACCAGTGCAATAAATTCAATTAAAGAAAAATTCAACAGTATCACGCCGGATTCACCATTTGTATTCGCATTCCTGGACGACAGATTAAACCGACTCTACAGGAATGAGCAGAAAACAGGTAGATTAATAGAAATATTCTCCATACTTGCAGTACTGACTTCAGCACTTGGGCTTTTTGGTTTATCTGCCTTCACAGCCAGAAGAAGAATCAGGGAGATAGGTATCAGAAAAGTTCTGGGAGCCAAAATACAGAATCTGGTTTTCAACCTTACAAGGGAGTTTATTATCCTCATTGCTATATCAAATATAATAGCCTGGATTCCTGGTTACTATTTCATAGATTTATGGCTGGGCAGTTATGCATACAGAACATCTCTATCTTATGCATCATTCATTTCAGCACTGTTTATAGCTCTTGTTATAGGAGGAGTTACAGTAAGTTATCACACATTCTCTGCTGCCACCTCTGATCCGGTTAAATGCATAAAAGATGAATAACAGTCTATTTTAACTATATGAAGCAGAGTGACCTGTCTGTCCCTCTGCACACCTTAATGTTCCAATTTAATCGTTGAAAAAAACCATAAATATATACACATCCATAGATGAGAATTTTATGGATAATCCCCTTTCTTTTTATAATATCAGGTTGCAGTGGCATGAAAAGAGCTGAGTCTGAAAAGTACACTCTCAAAGAGTTTGATCTCTCCCGATATACTGGCAAATGGTATGAAATAAGTCGTATAGAAAACTCTTTTGAAAAAGGGATGACAGATGTTACGGCGCAGTATACTATTGAAGGTAAAACCATCAGAGTTGTTAACAGAGGCTTTATCACATCAAAGCAGAAGTGGAAAGAGGCAAAGGCTGTAGCAAAACTCAAATATTCTGATATACCCAACATTTTAAGAGTCAGCTTCTTCAGGCCCTTCTATGCTGACTACATTATTCTGGCTTATGATGCAGAAAACTACAACTGGGCAGTCGTAAGATCTACATCCCATAAATATCTATGGATTCTGTGCAGAAAACCGGTAATGAATGATGCTCTTTATAATAGATTAATTGACATCGCTGTTAAAGATGGTTTTAATAGGAGTAGTATAATGAAAATTTCTCAGGAGAAGAATATTGACTCAACTAACTGAACCAATACATATAGGGATATCTGCCTGCCAATACGGCTGTAAATGCAGATACAATGCAAAGGGATGGGATTATGCAGGAATGCTTAACAGAGATAAGAGTGAATTTATCTGGCATCCTGTATGTCCTGAAGTAATGGCTGGACTTGGAGTCCCCCGCAACCCAATAAGGCTTGCCGGTGGAAACGGAGACGACTTCTGGGCTGGCAATGCGGATGTTAAAAGCAGGAATAATTCAAGACTTACTCAGGAACTGAAAAGAGGAGCAAATGCCTGTCTTGATACTATAAAATCTGCAGGGGTAAAAGTTTTCATATATATGGAAGGAAGTCCCTCCTGTGGAGTCTACAGAACAACTCTGAAAAACAGAAGACTGGGAAAACCTCCTGGAATTTTCGGTTCACTTCTTCTTAAAGAGCAGATCTTTCTTATACCCTCAATTGATCTTCAGAGTCCGGTAAAGTGGTGGGACTGGAGAAGAAGGCTTGTTGCATTCCTGTGGATGGATCAGCAGGCCTTTGATAATCCATCTGAAATATATGATGCCTGGCATAAAGTTAAATTCATATGTCAGGAGGTAAATAGAAAAGAGGCTGACTCTATAGGCAGGGAACTGGCTGATGCATCCAATGAAGCTCTTATTGAGAAGAGCCAGGATCTTAAAACTGAAATAATGAATATTCTGAGGCAGCCTTCTGATATCCGCAAGATAAAACAGAGTCTGTGGAAACACTACAGCTGGCTCAGAAAAAAACACAACATTGATATTGACGGTATAAAGGAACCTACTGATACAAGAAGCATGGTTAAACTTGCAAAAGAGCTTACTGATGCTACTATAGCTGCAAATGAAGCTGGATTAACCTTTGCAGCAAGCCCTGTTAATTACCGGAAAGGGAGATAGTATGTATATCAAAATAGTTTTTTTCCAGACTCCTGACCTTCAATAAAGTATCTCCAGTGGAATCCCTGACTATGGGATTCCCTATTACATGCCTGTATTATAAGAGGCTGTTTGAAGCCCAGTTCATGGTATATCTCAGTAATACTGTTCCACTGCTTAAGAAAGACTCCGTCCATATCGTACTGAAGAATCTTCTTTGCTTTTCTGAGAGGCACATAAGGTCCGATATCTGAAGTATCAATGTCTTCTGCATATCTCCACTGATAACCACCATGTTCACTTTTAAGTTCAATAGAGGAGCGTATGGATACAGGAGACAACTCCAGTTCCCCTGCAGCTTTAAGAATTGTAGGCCATGTGGCTATAAATTTCCCATCATGGTCGTACTGATTAATAGGCTTACCCTTTCTCTTATTAATCTTATTGAGACCTTTGATAATCTCTGCCTCTGTTATCTCCTGATCCTGATAACACCAGAAGAAACCCTGGGCCGTTCCGTTTCTCTTACAGGCCTGGGAGACATTTGCCACTCCCAGTGACTCCTGTACCTCCTGAGCGCCCCCTTCCCAGACCTTTATTAACTCAGGTTTCCCATCACTGTTGAGACCGTACTGCAGAACTGTTCTTTTTTTCCTGGCCATAATTTAACTTCCATTAATTAATACTTAAAATAACATTATACCCCTAACAAACAGGAAAGCAAACCAAATACATAAACACCATATTTCAGAGGCATCATTAGAAAGCTGCACAAATTAATAATCATAAATGCCAGTAGAAAGAGAACTGTTTTCTTCTCTTAATAAAATAAAAAACTTAAACCTGTGTCAGTCAGTGATAGTCCATGAAAGTCCGTGTTCTTTGTGAAAATAATCTGGAATATACGAGTTGAATTTTAAGTTTGAATTGAAGTTTGTTGAGCCATTCCTGAGATTAAGAATGGCTCCCCTCTCCGCAGGAGCAGTGAGCTTGCGAACAGCGACTATTGGCGGAGATGGGTGCAAGCGAGGAACGCAGCTTGTCACTTTATTTATAGACGCACACTGACCAACACAGACTTACACTAACACTTCAGCAACTAACCCAAACACCTGCGTCAGTCAGTGAACACTCCTGATAATGTTCTTTATTTAAGCTTAGCTTTTATAGATATCTTTTAACAATACCTATCAACTTATTCTTAAAGCTATAGATATCATCAAGCGTTTCAATGTGTACTTTATCTTCAGATTTATCCTCATTTATCAAACCAATATATTTTTTGGCACGGTTAAAGTGTAATCTGCACACAGGCTGAGTCTGCTTCTCGTAATATATTGCAAAATAATTCTGATTATCTTTATACTGAATACTATCTGAATTGCAATGCTCTCTTATAATAGATTTTACAACAAGAAATCCTTCAATCTCCTCTTCTGTAGTCACAATAAGTTTTTCTTCAACAGCTACTTCTTCAACTTCAATCTCAGCTTTTGACTCATCTCCTTTAATTGCCGACTCTAATTTATCTGTTGCAAGTTCATTGACAACCTGATGCGCCGCTTTTTTTGTCAAAGGCATAAAGCTATCAAGTATTGCCTGAGTAAATTTCCCATTATAAACCTGCTTGCCTAGAAATTTAACAAACTCTTCTGAAGGATTCTCAAGTTCTTCTCTGATTTTAGAACTTATTAAAGATAAATATTTTAATTCATTAGCACTATTAACAATCTTATCAAGATCAAAATCTGCTTTTTTAAATTTCTTCAAAGCATTTAAAGCATTATCTTTTACATTTTCAAGATTAAATTCAAAAAATGGAACATCATCCATCATATTCTCTTTATCAAGATCCGTAAAAAACCTATAAACTATACCGTTTGTAAGAATACCTATTTTGGCTTCAGCAACACCGGTAAAATACCTGAAGAGTTGATTGTGATGCCCATCCAGTTTATCACCATGATTCTTACATTCAAAAAGCATCGTTGGCTTACCATCACAAATAACTGCATAATCGACTTTCTCCTCTTTCTTCACTCCTTGTCCAGCTGAATATTCGGGAACTACTTCGGATGGATCAAACACATCATAACCCAGCGCCTGAATAAATGGCATAACTAAAGCTGTTTTTGTTGCCTCTTCTGAAATCATTTTGTCTCTTGCTTTAATTTTTTCAGTTAAAGCTTCAATCTTATTTTTAAATTCCATGTTATTCTCCTTTGTTTAATCGTTTTGTTGGTAAAATTTAACAAGTTATAATTCTTCACAAAAAAGTTATGAAATTTAAAATACAGCTCCCTCTGCAAAAATAAATATCTCCTAAAACCATTAAGCCTCTCCTACTCAATTATTTCCTTTAAACTATAAAATTTCTAAAGTAACAGCCAATTATATTTTATTCACAATAAACCTGATTTTATTCTAAAACATCAAAATTCTTATTTCAAACCCAACGTTAAATTGACAACTATTTAATTTGCCTTCTCATAGACATAAAAACCCGAGGTATTCCATATTCAGTAGTAAGCTACACAAATTAATAATCATAAATGCCAGTAGAAAGAGAACTGTTTTCTTCTCTTATTAAAATAAAGAACTTAAACCTGTGTCAGTCAGTGATAGTCCATGACAGTCCGTGTTCTTTGTGAAAATAATTTGGAATATATAAGTTGATTTGTTGTTCGAAGTTGAGGTTATCGGAACCATCCTTGAGATTAAGAATGGCTCCCCAGCACGGATTTGAACCGCGAACCTAGTGGTTAACAGCCACCCGCTCTGCCGATTGAGCTACTGGGGAAACCGAACGCCTTATTTATACCAAATTAGCCCTTTTGTGTCAATCCTGAAATTAACAAAAAACCAATATTTTTTACATTTTAGCCTTAACACTTTCAAGTTTACTATCCATAGATGCTACCTTATCACGCCTCTCATCTATGGCAATTCTGGTGGAAACCCTGATGGCTCCATTCTTGAAAGGAGCCTGGTGCATTTCCATTACACAGTTCATAACATCCTGAAAGGGACCTTCAAGAATTGTAGACATTGGAGTGAGCATCGATTTAATATTTTCATACTTTGAGGTTACCTTCTCGACTTCAGCAACCCATTTACTTAATGAAGCTGTTCCGGTTCCTATAGGTGCGACTGTTATCTGAACAATAATGATATGATCTTCTTTACTCTTATTCATAAGATTCTCCCTTAATATTCTTAACAAACTGAACTATCTCCCTGAAATCAGGGAATCTGCCATTTTTATACAACGTTTCTATAATATAGGATAATTTATTAAAATCTTCCTCATAATCTACAGTTAAACTGAGCTCCCCTCCACGAATTCCATCGGGACATGGGAAAAATTCCGAAGAGAAATTACCATCTCTTTTCATTAAAAGAGTTACATGCTCTTTATCATCTTCTCTTTTGGCCTCTTTGTAGCACCGCTCAAGTGCTTCAGCTGTAAAAGCCTCTACAACTGTTCCAACAGGCATACCGGATTCACAGCAGTAGTCAGGATTATTTTCTATCAGATATTCAATGGTTCTTACAGGGTTAAGTGGGTCTACAACAGGATTGTCCCCGGTTGCCCTGAAATAGTAGTTGTCAGGAAAAGTTTCAGCAGCTTTATAGAAGCGTTCCAGTACATTATCTTCAGAACCTCTGAAACAGTCACAGCCGTAGTCAGCGCAGAACTCTTCAACAGCATCATCTTTGGGGAGATTACTGGTAGCAACCACAACTCTGTTTACAGCAGGTGATACCTCAAGGCATCTGAGAGTATAGTAGAGCATTGGTTTGCCACTGATACTCTTAAGAATTTTACCGGGAAGCCTTGAAGACCCCATACGGGCCTGCAGAAGTACTGTTCCACCAGTAGAAATACTTCTGACTCTATTACTCATCCTTTATAAACTGCCCTATTCTTACAGGTTTTATCGGTGGTCTCACGCCAAAAGTCTTCTGTTCTTCACTTTTTACTCCTACAAGAGTACTGAGAATATCACTGATAAGTGGTGTACAGGTGCGTCCCTGGCAATTTCCCATTGATATTCTGAGAGCTCCTTTTATAGCAGAAGGAGTATTAAATCCATCAGCAATAGCCTCTTTAATCTGGCTCATCTTTACATCTTCACATCTGCATACAATTGTATCATCAGGTATTGCCAGTACATCCTCTCCACCAATACTGTAAAGTCCTGAGAAGAGTTTACCAAATTTCAGATGACTGGCTCTTCTGGTTATAAGTTCAGAAGTACTGTTTCTATATTCATCTTTATCGATTTTACCAAGTTTGTGCAGAATGGAGTAGCCTGCAATACGGCCTTCATCAATAGATTTAAGGGCACCAGCAACACCTGTTACCTCACCGGCACCAAAGATATTCTCCACACTGGTTTCCATTCTATCATCTACTTTCACAACAAAGCCCCCAAGGTCTTTCTCATATACTGTGTCACAACCAACAGCCAGAAACAGCTCTATATTGGGAACAAAGCCGTAACCAGCAGCCAGTGCCCCTGTTCTGTATACTTTTTCAGAACCCGGAACTATTTTGCCACTGCTATCAACTCCTGCAGATACTACCTCTTCCACCTGACCATCACCACGGGCTTCAATAATCTTTCTTCTGTACTTAACAGGCACAAAAGCTGAAGAGATTCTACCCATGAATTTAGCTCCTTCAGCAAATTTTGAAAACTGGGATGGAAGCAGAGGCAGCATTTTAATCTTGTCAAACATACCTGTCTGTTCCAGAATCGCATGAACTTTTCCGCCATTACGGATAAATTCATAAGCCATTGAGAAGAGAAAAAGACCTGAACCACCTACCAGAATATCTTTTGACGGCATAATACCTGAACTCTTCATCATAACCTGAACCATTCCTGGTGAGTATACTCCCGGCAGAGTCCATCCTTTAAATGGAAGATAGCGTTCTCTTGCTCCTGTAGCAATAAGCATTACATCATACTTAATCTCTTCTATCTCCTTACCTTCACACTGAATCATAAGAGTATTATCTTCAAATACCCCTACAACAGCAGTAGATGTTCTTATATCGATCTCTGACTCATCAACTCTTTTGATACAGTCAAATCCCATGTTTTTTATATACCCCTTCTTTACCCGGGGTTTAATTGCATTTCCAAGATAGTCGGAGAGAGTTCTCAGCAGCTGACCTCCTGCATGAGGATTTTCATCAATAACTACAACTGACAAACCATTTCCTTTAAGAACTTCAGCAGCATTAATTCCGGCAAATCCACTTCCAATAATAACAACATTATAATGGTTCTTATTCATGAGTCTTCACCACCATACCTTCTTCAACAATAGTCATACAGGCCTTGACATTGGGAACCTCATTAAGAGTTACCAGGCAGTCATAGCAGACTCCCATTCCACATAATCCGCCACGGGGTTCTTTAATTACATTACTTTTTCTCAGAGTTTTTATCCCCGATGCAATCATAGCTGCAAGCAGAGTTTCACCGCACCAGGCTTCAATCTCTCTACCATCTACTTCAATTGTAGTTTTTCTGTTTCGGTTAACACCTTCAATTCTAAGGTCTTTCATAACGAACCTCTCCATAATAGATGCCGGTCTGAATCTGATATCTGGTAATACCTTACCGGAATCTGCTTTCTGCCACCTCAGTATCAATATCTACAGAAGATAACAGAATCAGTATACTATATGTTTATTTTGTATTCTACCAATTGACCAAGACTTTTTCTGCACCCCAACTGCATAAAAATCCATAAATTTTCCCATAAAAACTATTGGAGAGTTTAGTAGAGTAATGTAGCATCCTGAAAGGTGAGGTTATAATGCTTTTAACAGATTTACAAAGATACAGATCCCTTATGAAGATGGCTCCGCAACTTGATCCGGATTTTATTCCCCCGGTATTTATGATTGCTGAATGTAACAGAGAGGAGATACTGAAAGCCAGTATATTTTCAGAAGATAACAGAGTTACAGAATTTCCTATTCCTTATCACCCTCTCATGTATAAATCCCCTCTCTATATGAACATTTTTATTAAGTTCCTTCTATGGTCCAGAGGTGGCTACAGAGTTGATATTGAGTGTAATGAAAAGAGTATTGCCGGAAAAGTAAGAAAAACCTGGGATGTTGAAGGGCAGCGTGGATTTGACTGCAGGTTAATGTCACGTATCTATAACAGAGAGTTCACATTTAATACCAGAACCCCTGATACAATAAAGGTATCTTCTGAACAGGAAGAAAAAGTAGGGGGGCATTTTGATGGATGCAGAATCGGTTTTGACCTTGGAGCCAGTGATTATAAGATCTGTGCAATGAAAGATGGGAAAGTTATATTCGCTGAAGAGTATCCCTGGAATCCTAAAGACCAGAATGACCCTCAGTATCACATAAATCATATAAAAAACGGCATTGAAATTGCGGCATCAAAACTGCCTCATCTGGATGCTATTGGAGGCAGCTCTGCGGGAGTTTATGTTAATAACAGAGTAATGGAAGCATCTCTGTTCAGAAGCCTCAGTAAAGAGGATTTTCAGAATAGAATACAGAATCTTTTTATAGATATGAGCAGAGAGAGGAAGGTTCCTCTTAAAATAATAAATGACGGTGACGTTACTGCTCTGGCTGGTTCTCTTTCCACCAGCAGAACAGCTATGCTGGGTATTGCAATGGGATCCAGTGAAGCTGCAGGTTATATAAATAGTGAAGGTAATATCACAGGATGGCTTAATGAGCTTGCTTTTGCTCCTGTGGATCTGAATCCAGAAGCTCCTGTTGATGAGTGGTCAGGTGATAAAGGAACAGGAGCTCAATACTTTTCACAGATGGCTGTCAGCAGGCTTGCTGTAAAAGCAGGTTACTCATTCCCCGAATCACTACCACTACCGGAGAAGCTGGTTCAGATACAGCAGGATGTAAAAAAAGGAGATAAAAGAGCTGAAAATATCTTCAGAACAATAGGCAGATATCTTGGTTATACTATTCCCTGGTATAATGTTTTCTATAAATTCGATAATATAATGGTACTTGGAAGAGTCACTTCAGGCAAAGGTGGTGAGTTGATTCTTGAGGAAGCGCAGGAAGTTCTTAAGGTGGAATTTCCCGATCTTTATAAAAAAGTTTCAGTCTTCATACCTGATGAGAAGAGCCGTAGAACAGGACAGGCAGCTGCTGCTGCAACACTTCCGGTAGTGGAGAGATAATGACATTTAACAGTAACAGTACAGTTTTTATACCAGATGGAAGAGATATAACAGAAGCTTTTGAAACAACCAGATATCTTGGAATAGGAGCTCATCAGGACGATCTTGAGATCCTTGCTTTTCACGGTATAAGCAAAGGATACGATGAGCCTGCCCCTTCATTCGGAGGCATAGTGTGTACCGATGGAGCAGGTAGTCCCAGAAAAGGGAAATATGCCGGTTTTTCTAATGAAGAGATGAAAAAAATAAGAGTTGAGGAGCAGCAGCTGGCATCCAGTAAAGGGAAATACAGCTTTGTATCTCAACTGGGCTATTCCAGTGGAAAAATAAACACCTCGGCCCATGTGGAATTAACAGATGAGATCTACAGCAGTATAAGAGAAATCTCCCCTGATGTAATATATACTCACAGCCCTGCAGACAGACATAAAACACATGTATCGGTATCACTTGCAGTAATTGAAGCTACCAGACGCATGTCTGTGAACAGCAGGCCGGTACTATATGGATGCGAGGTCTGGGGAAGCCTTGACTGGTTACCGGAAGAGTACAGAATAGCTCTTGATGTTTCAAGAGAAGATCAACTGGCTGATGAACTTCTCAAAGTCTTTGACTCACAGATTGAAGGTGGCAAAAGGTACGATCTTGCAACTTCAGGCAGAAGAAGAGCCAATGCCACTTACAATGAATCTCATGAAACAGATACAGCAACAGACATGATTATTGCTATGGATCTTAATCCTCTTATCAGTAATCCCTATATTTCTGTAAATACATATGTTGATGAGTGCATTGAACTGTTTGCAGATAGTGTCAGAAAAAACCTGCATAAAAGGTTGTAGAGGAGGAAATATGGAAATAATTATTCTGGAAAATATGGAAGAAGCCGGCAGAAAAGCTGCCTCCATTGTTGCATCAACTTTAAGAAGAGAGAACAATCCTGTAATAGGACTTGCCACAGGTAGTACTCCTCTGCCACTATACAGAGAACTCATCAGGCTTCATAAAGAAGAGTGTCTCGATTTTTCTGATGTAACAACATTCAATCTGGACGAATATGTAGGTCTTTCTCCCGACCATCCGGCATCATATAACTATTTTATGTGGCAAAACCTTCTTGATCATGTAAATATCAGAAGGGAAAAAGTAAACATACCAAATGGTCTGACAGAAGATATCCCGGCTTTCTGTAAGGATTATGAGGGAAAAATTGCTGAAGCCGGAGGCCTTGATATCCAGATACTGGGAATAGGCGGAGACGGTCACATAGCGTTTAACGAGCCATCTTCTTCACTGGCATCAAGAACCAGAATAAAGACTTTAACCAGAGAAACAATAAAAGATAACTCTATATTCTTTGAAAAGGAAGAGGATATACCCCGCCACGTAATAACTATGGGAGTAGGCACTATTATGGAGAGTCGCCGTTGCCTTCTTATGGCTTTTGGAGAAAAAAAAGCAGAAGCAGTAAGAAAAATGGTGGAAGGTCCAATAACAGCAATGGTTCCGGCATCGGTTCTTCAGATGCATGAGTCAGCAATCGTTATTGTAGATGAAGCTGCTGCCTCACTGCTTGAAAGAAAAGATTACTATAAATGGGTATATAACAATAAACCTGACTGGCAGAAGCATTAAAAAAAGAGATTTACGGACTGACACTGACTATCAAAGACTAACACATGTCCCGGCTACGCTCTGGCATGCAGGAGATTAAATAAACCTTTGTGTTTCCTGCACCTGAGTTCATCAAAATTTGTTAAAAATATTTAGTTCTTTTTTATCTACATCAGTGGATGTCTGTGTTTGTCACTGTTTTCTGTGTGATTTAATGACAGGTTAGCTGTCTTCCTGAATCCTTAAACCTGTGTCAGTCAGTAACAGTCCGTGTGAGTCCATTAGTAATTGCCTATTTAATCTATAGGACAGCTCCTTTTGAAGCTGCCCATTGTTTTTTCTGGTTTATTTAACTGCTTCTACGAGCTCTTTGATATACTTATTAATAAAGACATACATTTCAGCTACCGGAGCTTCTGTTTCCTTTATCTTTTTCAGAGCACTCTTTTTCCACTCTGAGTGATCCCCTTCTTCCTTCATAAGATTGATAGCTTTTAAACCGGTTTCCCCAAGGTCTTTAAGAAACAGAGATAGTTTCTCCACCTCTTTAACGGGTTTAGATCTCTTAAAGAGAGGTTTAAGAGCTTCATGACTGGATTTCAGAACTTCAAGAGCTTTAACAAGTTTCGCCCTGTTATCATTACTACCTTCTTTAAGAAAACTTTTTACTGCTCTTCCAAAGGCTCTGCCTTCTGCAGGGTCCGGTATAGCTATATCAGCTATTCTGCTTAAGGGTGAGTGTGAAGTGAACTTTCTTGTTAAATGCCTCTTGTATCCCTGTAAAGGAGCTACCATATCCACAAGAAACTTCAGAGCTTCTATTGAAGAGCCTCCTGTCAGTCGCCTCATCATCATTTCACGATTTTTAATATGAAGCAGTCCAAGTTCTTCAAGCTGTACAGAGATATAGTCCATTCTGTTATACATGGAATCCACATCATTTACTGAAGCAGGAGACCACAATCTCTCAGCAATAGCTGCTGTTCTGGGCCAGATTCTTGAATCAATTGTCTCATCTGTTATAAGCTCAGCCCACATTGTTGCTTCTCCACCAAGAATATATCCCTTCTCTTTATCTGTTAAATCAGAATTCAGGGGAACCGGATGATTATTATAGTGATAAGATGTGCTCTGACACAGATCTATATAATAACCATTTGAGAGAATACCGTAATAACCTTTCTTTGCAGACTCCCTGAGGGATTTATATCCTCTCCATGACTGGATAACAATATCTTTTGGAATATGAGGTCTGAAAATCTCATCCCATCCAATCATCTTTTTGCCATTTTTCTTAAGAATTTTCTGAATTTTTTTATTAAAATATGCCTGAAGATCGTGTTTATCCTTAAGCTCTTTCTTCTTCATCCATGCCTGAATCTTTGTGTTCTTCTTCCACTGCTTACCATTATTCTCATCTCCACCAATATGGAAGTAGTCATCAGGAAAAAGCCCGGTCATCTCTTTCAGAAATTTACTGAAAAACTTATAAGTCTTCTTCTCTGTTGGATCAAAAGTGGGATCAAAAACTCCCCATTTTCTCTCAATGGTGTATGGCCCTGGAGCACTTGCATACTCAGGGTAGGCAACAAACCAGCTTGTAGAGTGCCCTGGAATATCAAATTCCGGCACAACTCTTATTCCTCTGTCTCCCGCATACTTAATAACATCTTTAATTTGTGCCTGAGTATAGTAGAGCCCGTCTGATCCTTTCAGATGTAATCCCGGAAAGCTTCTGCACTCAACTCTGAAGCCCTGATCTTCTGAGAGATGCCAGTGAAAAACGTTGAGTTTAACCGCAGCCATAGCATCTAAATTTCTTTTTATTACATCTACCGGCATAAAATGCCTGCATGAATCGATCATAAGCCCACGCCATGTATAAAGAGGCTTATCGTCTATTTTAACCAGAGGCAGATATCCTCCCCTGTTGTCAGCTTTTACAAGTTGCAGAAATGTTTCAAGTCCTCTCATAATACCGAAATCAGTTTCAGCTTTAAGCTCAATACCATTTTCTGTAACTTTCAGAGTATAACTCTCATTTTCACGTATTTTCAGAGCACCACGCCTCTTATAATCAATTGTAAGAGCTTTATTTCCACTGCTTCTCTGAACTTCAAAACCCTTAACCAGAAAAATACCGGTTCTTGTAGAAACCCGTTTAAGAACTCTGGCTATATACATTTCCAGTCTCTGGTTACTTTTTTTAAAAACTACAGTAAAAGTCTCATCCAGCCGGTACACCCCTTTGTCAAAAGAGATTTCCCCAGGATAAGGCATTAGCTTAACATCCTCTTCTATTCTGGTATCAGCACTGATACAGACAGTCATGACACTGACTATCAGACCAGTCAGTAAAATTGCTTTAAGTAATCTGCACATTTCCACCTCCGGTATAAAAAGCTATAATTTTCAACAATTCAAGTATAAGGCTTCAGCCCCATCAGATTCAACAATAACGAAAGAAGATTTTATTTAAAATGGACAAATGAGCAAAATATATGCACATTGTCGCAACCACCGAAACCCTTGATTATACAAGGGTTTTCGACTAAAATATCTATCTGGAGGAGTCATGATTCTTGAATGGATAGACTGGTTGTCGATACTTATATTTTTTGTAATTTCACTGGCAGTGGGAATAGCTGTTGCCAGAAAAGCCGGCAAAAATGCCGAAGAGTTTTTTGTGTCCGGCAGAAGTATGCCCTGGTGGTTACTTGGGGTTTCCATGGTTGCTACTACTTTTTCTGCAGACACTCCCAACCTTGTTAGTGATATGGTAAGACAGGATGGTATATCCGGAAACTGGAGATGGTGGGCCTTCCTTCTTACAGGTATGACCACAGTCTTTATCTACGCAAAACTGTGGAGAAGGTCAAAGATCCTCACTGATGTAGAGTTTTATGAAATAAGATACAGTGGTAAAACCGCAGCTTTCCTGAGAGGATTCAGGGCTCTCTATCTGGGAGTATTTTTTAATACTATAATAATGGCAACAGTAACTCTGGCTGCTATTAAACTGGGTAGTGTTGTTCTTCAGATAAGCCCTCTGACAACAGTAATTGTTACTTCAACTATCGTTGTAATATACTCAATGCTTGGTGGCCTGAAAGGGGTTTTGATTACAGATTTCATTCAGTTTCTCATAGCAATGGCCGGAGCAGTTGCAGCAGCTTTTGTTGCAGTAAATCTGCCGGAAATTGGTGGACTGGAAAATCTTTTTACCCACGAAGCAGTAAAAGGTAAACTCTCACTCTTCCCTGACTTTTCTGATACATCTCTTGCATTAAGTGTATTTATAATACCTGTTGCAGTACAGTGGTGGAGTGTCTGGTATCCAGGTTCCGAACCTGGTGGCGGTGGATACATTGCCCAGAGAATGCTGGCTGCAAAGGACGAGAAAAATGCCATAGGAGCTACTCTTTTCTTCAACATAGCTCACTACGCACTACGTCCGTGGCCCTGGATCATTGTTGCACTGGCATCTCTTATAATATTTCCCGATCTTGAAGCTCTGAAACAGGCTTTCCCCCATATAGACTCTTCAATAATCAAAGATGACCTGGCATACCCTGCTATGCTTACTTTCATGCCTTCAGGATTACTGGGAGTCATAATAGCATCTCTTATAGCTGCGGTTATGTCCACCCTCTCGACTCATCTGAACTGGGGAGCTTCATATATAGTTAATGACTTCTATAAAAGATTTATAAACAGCAATCCTTCAAATAAAGCACAGGTAAGAGTAGGACGTTTATCCATTCTGGCTCTTATGATTCTTGCTGCCACTGTAGCTCTCTTTCTTCAGAATGCACTTCAGGCTTTTAATATTCTGCTGCAGATTGGAGCCGGAACAGGGCTTCTGTTTCTTTTAAGATGGTTCTGGTGGAGAATAAATGCAGCCAGTGAACTGTCAGCAATGATTATCTCATTCCTTGTAGCCATATACTTCGAATTTTTCCACACCGGCATATTTGGATTTGCACCTATGGAAGAGTGGCAGAAGCTTATAACAGGTGTAGCTATCACAACTATTGGCTGGATAATTGTCACATTCCTTACAAAACCCGTTGACAGAGAGGTACTTGAAAAATTCTGCCACCTTGTCAAACCTGGAGGTCCCGGATGGAAAAAGTTTACTGATGATGAGAAGAAATGGAGTCTCCCTCACGATCTTCTTCTGGTTTTTTCAGGACTTGTAACAATTTATGGTACCCTGTTTACCACAGGCTTCTGGCTCTACGGCAACACTACTCCCGCTATAATAACAACACTTTCTGCTTTATGCGGAGGAGTATGGCTGATAAAATTATGGCAAAAAAGAAAAAGTATGGAACTTTCGTAAACCACTAACCGTTGAATAGTTTTTAAATGGAGGACAGTATGAAGATTTTCAGAAAGCTACTATTAGTTATTATTACTCTGGCATTAATGAGCTTTTATGCCAATGCAAAAGTTTTAGGTTCAGTATCTCTCAAAGACGGAGAGAAATCTGACAAGAGACTGTCAACTGTTAACGGGTCAGTAAGAATAGGAAGTGACTGTATTCTGAATGCTGGAGCCAGTACAGTTAATGGCAGCATTTCTGTTGGTAAAGATTCAAAAACCAGCAAACTCAGTACTGTTAATGGCAGAGTCAGAGTTGGCAGTGGTTGTAGCATTGAAGGTAAAATAAGTACCGTTAATGGATCAATCTCCTGTGGTGACAAAACAAAAATTTCAGGATCAATCTCAACAGTTAATGGTGGTATCTCTCTTACAGGCAATGTTGCTGAGAATAAAGTATCAACAGTAAATGGCGCAATCACTATAGACGAAACTACTATCGAAGGGAATCTCAGTACAGTTAACGGAGTTGTTCGTATTAAAAACAGATCTGTAGTTGAAGGGAACCTCTATATAGGTAAAAGCGGTAGTAACTGGTTTAAGAGAATTTTCTCATCAAAGAGAAAAAGACCTCTTAAGATCTATGTCACCGGTAAATCAAAGATTATGGGTGACATTGTTGTAAGAAAACAGGAAAGAGAAATACATCTTATTATTTCTGATGACAGTTCAGTAAAAGGAAATACTGAGGGAGTTAAAATAATAAAAGAGTAATCTGCTGATTAATTAATTACATACACAACGGGATAGCCTCTTTAAGAGGCTGTCTCAAAACAGCCTGACTTTAGGTTCATTCATATAACAAACCATTTGCCCGGATTGAAATCCCCGGGTATTTTCAGTGTATATTTTCCTTTAACACTCTTTTAGAACGGGTCATCTGTTCCTGCATCTTTCTCATTTTCACTATTATCACTCAGAAGAGCTGAAAACTCTGATTCCAGTTCACGAAACTCTCCTTTCTGGTTTTTCAGAATATCCATACACTCTCTGGCAGCTCCAAGAGCCTCTTTAGTTTTATCTACAAGATCATCTATACCTACTTCATCACGGTTAAGAGATTCGGTTATAGATTCCAGTACTCTGAAATTCTCTTCATATTTTCTCTTTTTTTCACTCATTTTTTCTCCTGCCTTTTCAAATTTTCTGCCTTACCGTCACTAAAGGCTATTGTAAACTGTTCTCTGGTTTCAAACTCTTTAAGGGATTTAACTACCCTGTTATCCTGATCATAAATAAGGGTGAAGCCTTTATTAAGAATTCTGGAAGGGTCATTTGCTTTTACCAGATTCTCTTTCATTTTTATCTCATTGCCACTACTAATAAGAGCTCTCTCCCCCATTTGTACTATATTACGTGCCTTGTATCTTATTTCGCTTCCAAGTCTCACAATTGCTTTATGTCTCTTTTCAAAGTCCAGAGATCCAATAGTTTTAACAGTTCTGTTCTGATTATCTGTAATTAGCTTACGCCCCTCTGCAACAAGCCTTCTTATCTGGTTTTCCAGATCTGAACGACCTCTTCTCAATACAAGCCCGAACCTTCCCGACAAGCCTCTGAAAATATCACGGACTCTCTTCTCCTGCTCACGGATCTTCATTGCCTCAAGGTTTCTCAGGTTTTTAAGACTACTCTTAAGTTTCTGCTCCTCAAAAACAATGCGCTTTCCTGCAAACATAGCAGCAGATTCAGCTAATCTTCTTACTGTCTGCTCCTCTTTATTGCATAGTTCGGTAAACTTTCTTGAAAGCTCTCCGATAAGACCTGATAGTTCCAGCTGAAGGTTAACATATCTCTCCTTAAAGAACTTCCCCACTCCTGATGGAGTTGAAGGTACCGGCATTAACCATGCACACAGTTCTGCTGCAGAGAGATCTTTTTCATGACCAATCGCTGCTACTACAGGCGCACGAGCACTGGTGATACGTTCGCATATCCTGTAATCATTGAAGACTGCGAGAGACTGTTCACTGCCACCGCCTCTGGCAAGTATAATTACATCGGGTCTGAATACAGGATGTGTCTCCAGTTTATTAAAAGCATTAATGACACTGTCAGGAGCTGCGGCACCTTCCATTCTGGCATCAGCAAACATGAACTCATATCTTGATTCACAGGGATGGAGTCCTGCCATAATATCCTGAACAGAAGTTCCCTGTCCTGATGTTATTAAGCCTATTCTGCTGACAAGTTTTGGCAGAACAAGTCTCTTCTGGTTCTCAAGTTTACCCTCTTTAGCAAGTCTGTCAAGTGTAACATCTCTCTGATTTTTAATTTTTGACTGAGTGTATTCAGGTAGAATATCCACCATTTTCAGTCTTATATCAACAACATTTTTTAATGGAATCTTTACTTCAAAAAGTGCGAAAACCGGAAGATCTTTTTCAATACTCTCCGCAACACCGGAACTACTCAGCTTCCTGCTGATCTGTTCCATCTCTCTCTTACCGGCTTCAGCTCTGAAATAGATATTGCGGTTCTCGTCTTCATCTCTTATATCAAAATAGGATGCCCATTGATAATGCTTAACTTCTGATGCAATAATACCTCTGATCCATACTCTACCTTTGATACTGTTTCTGAGAAGATTGTCTATATGATTACGAAGATCAGTAACAGTAAGGGATTCAGGAAACTTTTCCAGTTCCCCCTTATTCTGTACAGTTACCGGTTTACTGCTCTTTACAGGCTCAAAATTATTCTTTAAGAGCTCCAGCTCCTGTTCAACAGAGTCGGGTCTTGTATACCAGCTTTTATCTCCCGGATTCCATCTGTATCCCCGGGATTTAAGACTATCTTTTACAGGAAATGCGTTATATACATGTACACTTACACTGTCAAATGCAATTTCTACAGGACTACCATTAATGAGGGCTGAGATTCTTTCCATATCGTGACTATTCTACAGCAGTATAAAGCCTGAGACAATATAGAGAATATAGAAAATCAGCATAGGATAGACAATTCTGTACTTCATTTTACCTGTCATAAGGCCTATATAGGCCAGTATAGCCAGAATTGGAATAACCCAGATATAATATGGGAGCAAGAAGCCTGCTCTTCCGGTTGAAGTAACCTCCATAGCTTCACCAAGCCATATCGCCCTGAAACCCCCGAATCCCAGATCTATTACATTTGATCCAAAAAGCATACTAAGAAGAGAACTCTTATTGTTGGCTACAGTATATCTTATTGCCAGCATTAATTCCGGGAAACTGCTTATATAAGAGGTGAACATTATAAGAATTCCGCTGATAGAAAAGATACTGGACATTGCCATATCAAAGGTTGCCCCCATTGACTCTCTTACAAGAACAATGAGCCCGTATACAAGTATGGCATACAGAAAGCTGTTTTTTATGAAATCCTTTAACCATGATACAGGCTGTGACGGAGGGGTATAATCATCTTCATCTTCAATGCTTTCAACCTGAACGACCTCTTTTTTCCTTATTTTTATAAACAGAGGTGCTATGAACTGGTATATTACATAAGCTATGGCAACTCCCATCATTACCCAGGACTCCAGAACGTTCAAAGTACCATCAATTACAGAAATTCCCAGATATGTGGCAATCAGAACATAGAAAAGAAGGCTGCTCTTTACACTTGAATTGACCTTTATGGTTTCATCTTTTTTCACCATTCCTTTACGAATCATGAAAATAATAGCTACTGCTCCAATCCCCAGAAGATTACTCATTGCAGAAAACACTATATTGAGGGTGCCTGAACTGGCTTTTTCCGCATGTCCCAGCGAAGCCCATGCACTATTGGCAATAAATGGTGTAGCAGCAAGAATTGCCATTACTATTTCAGGACCTGAAGTAGCAAGAGCCTGGAAGGTTGAAGCAATCACATCTTCATTAAGGCGCAGCAACCTTCCCAGTCTTCCTCCTATAGTTTTAAGAGGCTCTGAAATTATATAAATTATGTAACAGGATGCTGCCAGTACAAAAATACTGAATAGAAATTTAATATCGATCTTACCCTCCCGTATCTTTAACTATCAGATATAGAGATCTCTTATAAGCTCCCTTGCAACCTTGTGAAAAGGAACCGGCATTACATAAAACCTCGGTTTCAGATCTGTAAAAGCTGAATACTCAGACCGGTTCTCTATTATAAGTGATATATTTGCCGGAAGCATCTCACCGCGCAACATGTAATCTTTCAATATCGGGGAATCACAGACTAAGGTATCAAACTTACCCATTTCATTGGTGTTTCCAACTACAATCTCAACAGAAGGCATAATTTCATAAACCTGCTCTCTTACAGCAGCCAGAATCGCCTTGTTGTCAAAAACCATGAATATTTTTATCTTTTTACGTCCCTTTTCAAAGTGATTGGAGAAGTCCTTTTTAAGAATACCTTCACACCTGCTGCTTATCTCATAAAGTTCATCAGCAAATAGAGAGGATAGTTTAGGAAATTTCTCAAAGAAACGGTTCCATAAAGTTAACTTATCTATTGGTGCACTTTTCAGAGCTGTTCTGAGCTTCATAAGAATTTCATCTGTATTGAGAGCAAAGGCAAAGCCATTCTGCTCAAGCTGTGGCATAAGTCTCTCAAGATCAGGATCAAAAGCTACAGCAATATTAACCAGTAAGGTTTTGCCATCCTCAAGTTTCTTGATCTCATGTCCCATCTCCCCAAAACGCCCTTTAAAACGTCTAAGTTCCTTTTTCTCGCTCTCTGTAAGCCTTGTACCTCTTTTTGAAGCATAATCCGATACAGCACGGTTTATCTTTACATAAGTTGGTCCATCTATAGTTCTTACATTCATTATGGTATTAATGAGTTCAAGTCCAAGTTCCTTGTTACCGGAAGAGGAGACCTTTTCAAAAAGCTCGCTTATCAGTGTATTATTGAAATCAAAGGCAAACTCATAACCTGCATCCTTTCTTAAAAGCATCAGCAGTTTCTTGGTTTTGGTAACAGAGAGGTCTTCCAGAACAACACGATTAACTATTCTTTTAAAGGCAGTTAATGGAAACAGAGCCATTATTGTAGGGAGGTAATCGTTCTCCATATAGTAAAATTCTCTCTCTTTATCAGGATCAAAGAGAATATCTGCAACAGAAAACTCAAAATTCTCTCTTACCTTACTCAGTAGCAGAAGTTTATGTCTGTACTCTTCTGACTGAAGTATCTTTCTGCTGAACTCCCTGAAATATCCATTACTTGAGAAGGGGAACAGACTTATAATAAGTTCCTGTTCTTCAGAATCTTTCTGATCAAAGTCTGAAAAGAAGTGCTCCAGCCCCTCTTTAGTCTGTAGAAGGGAATTTATTATATTCTCTCTGTAAAGAGATTCATTTCCGTATAGCTCAAACAGAAAGGCCCCTGAGTTTTTGTTACCTTCCAGTCCTATTATTACAGATTTTCTCAGGGATTCATTTTCATCATAAATTTTCTTTATAAACAGAAGATCCTCTTTTCTTTCTGAACGGCACATTATGCCTACCAGGATCTCCCTGACTCTTATATCATGAACCATAAGAAAGATTTTCTGTACTGTATCTGCGTTTAACTTAACAAACTCCATATTCTTTTCACAGAAATGTTTAAAGTTAATTGAACAGCTGTATAGTTCATCACACTCTTCAAGTTCAACACAGACAGAGTTATCAAAAATCTTTTCAAGATACTGCTTAACCTGCGCATAATGTCTTGAATCCCCACGGGCAGCTACCAGCTCAAATGCTCCGGCTTCAATAGATTTAACACCACAGTCAAGATACGGAACAAACATGGAGACATCTCCGGGGAGGAGAATCCTTTTAAGAATCTGAATTGTTACTTTGAAGTTTTTGGCATTTTTATCCCCTTCCAGAAACCTTGGCATAAGAGCAAGAATGGGATTATTCTGCTTTATTTTACCTATCTCATTGTTTATGGTCTGAAGTAGCAGAGGGCTTGTTATGCTTTTGAGAGCCTGATTAAGTATATTAAGAGCTTTCTTATTGTTATATTTTGATACAGATATAACTGCCTCTTTTTTAAGGTGAATGTTTACCTCATTATCAATAATATTTTTCAGAGGAATAAGAAGGTGATTACTTCTGAGATACCCACTTACACGTATCATCTCAAGACGGGCACTTATCTGTATTGTGTCATTTGATATCATTGCTCCCAGAAACTTCTCACCGGCTTCACCGGATTCTGCAATGACTTTTTCAAGTAACATTCTGAACTGCATTGGTTCAAAACGCTCAAAACTGGCAATTATCTTTCTTATTTTAGCTACTGATTGTGTTGATTCAGACATTTAAATTATATCAATTCCTTACAATTAAATTCAGAAAGTGTTGTCTGACACTCCCCAATCTTTATATAGTAGCTTTGAGAAGTTGGATAATCAATGAAAAACAGATTTTTTTTGAAAAAAAACGGGGGATCTCTCCCCCGCAATCATTACTATTTAATTAGAAATTATATTTCAGACCAAGAGTAAATGTTCTTGGAAATCTTGGACCGTATACATAACCAGCGTCTCTTGAAAGTCCTTTATCCAGATCTTTCTGATATTCATCAAAGAGGTTCTTTACAGAGAATACAACAGCAATAGACGCTTTGTCTGTTAATCTGAACTTCTTTGTTGCAGTTACATTAACTACACCAAAAGGATCGCTCTCTTCAAGAGTATCTTCAGCAATATAGCCTGCATAGTGAGGAACTCTCATCTTACCTGTGTAGTTATATTCAGCATATAGATCTACTATATTGCCAATCATAACATCGGCTCTTACAAAACCGTACACATCAGGAGTTCTGAAGATTCTCTTACTGCTGAAGTCACCTTCCGGCTCTTCATATCTGCTCTTCTGGAAAGTCCAGCCTGTTGAGAACTCAAAGAGATGGGAAATTTTGAAACCAATTTCAGTTTCAATACCGTATACCTTAGCACCTGAAGTATTGTATCTTTCAAACACTTTAGCAACATCTGTATCTCTTACCCATCTGATATCGAAAGCATCATTGATTTTGGTATAGAAACCGCCGATACTGAACTGGTAGAGTTTATTTGCTACCTGATAACCGTAATCAAGACCAAAAGTAAAGCTGTGTGACTTCTCTTCATTCAGATCTTTGCTATTTTCGATCAGCTGAGCATCACCACCGACCTGAGTTATGTGAAGATCCTCATCAAATACCTGAGGAGCTCTGAAACCGGTTGAATAGGTAGCTCTGACAGTAAGGTTTTCAATGAAATTCAGTGATACACTGGCACGGGGACTTATAACAACATCGCTCAGTTCTGAATGCTTATCGCCTCTTACACCAAGAAGAAGTGTCATCTTACGATCAAACATCATTATCTCATCCTGAGCATAGAAACCGAAGTCTTTGTAAGTTGCATCTGTTGTTCTTCCATAAAGTGGAGTTGTGTCCTGCAACTTGTCTGCTTTATAGCTTATTCCAGTAATAATTGAGTGGTTCTTAATTGAGAAGTTATGATACTGGAGCGAACCATAAAACACAGGGTTTTTCGTAGAACCGTATGCATCAGGGGCTCTCTCATCATCCAGATTCTCTTTTGCACCGTAGAAAGATTTTCTACTTGTTCTTGAGAATGAACCGTTGAATTTCAGAACTGAAGCTTCAGTCAGTACCTGTTCCCAGCCAATTCCCACATCAACTCTACGTGTTTTGATAGATTCAGCAATTGCAGCAAGGTGCTCAGGCTGATCAATCATATCAACGCCGTTGATTGATCTCATATCACCACCACGACGATCTTCTGAAATTGAAGCAAAGTTTAATTTCAGTTTACCGCCAATATCTTCAAAGAAGTGGCTGAAGTTTGCACCAAAAGTTGTATTTGACAGTTTACCTACTTCTGAAAAACCATCGTCGTTATAGTCGAAAGGTTTTCTTTTCTGATAGTTTGCAAAGAAGCTGACTTTTGTTGCTTTACTGTCTGATACATAATTAGTATTGAAATTCATAACTGTATCAGGTTTGTCTCCACCCACAAGACCCTGTGAAAGTGAAAGTCTTGAACCTGAAGTTTCAGGCTCTCTCAGAATAAGGTTAACAACACCTGCAATAGCGTTACCACCATAAAGTGCTGAACCACCGCCTTTAACTACTTCCAGTTTCTCAATCATGTTTGCAGGAATCTGTTCAAGTGAATATACACCTGCAAGTGATGAGATCATTGGGTTACCATTTATAAGAATCTGAGAATATTTACCCTCAAGTCCATTAATTCTGACCTGCGTAAAGTTACAGTTCTGGCAGTTGTTTTCAACTCTTACACCTGTAACGATTTCCAGAGAATCTGCGAGACTTATTGCACCCTGCTTTTCTATAATATCGCTTGATGCAACAAAGGTTTTTACAGGAGTCTCTTTATAGAGTTTTGGAGTAGCTGTTCCGGTTACAACAATCTCTTCAAGAATAGATTTTTCCAGAACAATAGTATCAAGTTTAAATTCCATACTGTCGCCAGCATTAATAAAAGGAGTAGCATATGGCAAAAATCCCTGTTTAAAAACCTCTACATGGATTTTACCGGTTCCTTCAAAGCTTATTGAGAAAGCTCCGGTATGATCTGATTTAATAGTTATATCTTTTTCGGGAATAATAAGACTTGCTCCGACAATACTGTTCCCGTCTCTGTCTATAAGTTTACCTTTAATAATTTTTTTGCTGTCAGCAACGAGTGAAAAGCTCATAGCTGCAACAAGCAGTATGTACACAAAAATATTTCTTTTCATAAATTCCTCCAGAATACAACACAATATCGATTAAATTATTAAAAAAATGTCTGTTAGTGAAGATTCCGGAAAGGAGGCGAACGTCCTCTTAGTTTGAATATATAGGCTGGAGTGACTATGTTTAATACAGATTCCCGGAGCATTGCAATCACAACCAGCAACAGTGCACAGGAGAATATGTTCAGAGTTGCTATTGATAGTGATGTACGTTCCCAGAGACAGATAGGACAATCATCGTCCTGACCTATTACAGTTTCAACATGAAAGAACTCTGCAAACAGTATTATCAGAGACACAAAAACCAGCATGTAAAAAAATGCCAGTTTCTTGCCTTTCATGTTTTTTATAGTTCTTCCTGTGTTCATTATAGGTCTACCTATTTTTTGTAAGCCACATTATATCAGACCAGCTGCTCCAGTCAACTATATTTATACTAAATTTACAAAAAAAAGGTTTTATAGTATAAAAATTTTATGAATAGACTTAATGACGACAACCACTGCTTCGTATGTGGTGAAAAGAACCCTATGGGACTTAAACTTAATTTCAGATACAGTGATGATTCAATGAAAGCTGAAGCTATTGTTACATTTGCTGAACAGTTTCAGGGGTGGAGCAATATTGTACATGGAGGACTTCTCTCAACAGTTCTTGATGAAATCATGGTAAAACCTGCTGAAAACCAGGGTTTGAATTGTGTTACTGCAGAACTGAATGTAAGATTCAGAAAGCCTGCATATGTTGGACAACAGTATAAAGTCACAGGTAAAATTAAAGAGATAAGAGGTAGAAAAATATCTGCCACAGCAACAATAGAAACAATGGAAGCTGAGGTTATTACTGAAGCCGTCAGTACCCTTATTCTGATCAGATAGGAGAAGTAAAATGAAAGAGATACTGGAAAACATAAAAGTCTGGCTTGAGACCCACCCTGTAATTAATGATATTCTTGTAGTTACCGGCGTTCTTCTTCTTGCGTGGATCGTATACCACGTTTCAAGAAAAATGTTAATATTCTGGGTAGAGAAGGCTTTTCACAGAATCGCAAAAAAAACGAAAACCCGTTTTGATGATATTGTTTTTGAAAAAATACCTTTCAAAAGAATTGCTCTCATTCCTCCGGCCCTTACATTTTTCCTTCTTAACGGTTTTTTCCCTGATTTCTCATATATAATAACCAGATTCATTCAGGCTTTTATAACCCTTATTCTGGTTATGACAATCCATGCTTTTCTAAGTGCTGTTGCTGAATACACAGAAGAAGAGAAGAAATTTAAAGGTAAACCTATAAAAGGTTATATACAGATTTTTATCATTCTTTTATATGTAGCTGGTGGTCTCATAATAACCGGAGTCCTCACAGGTCAGTCTCCCTGGGTACTTCTGAGTAGTATTGGTGCTTTGACAGCAGTTCTGTTGTTGGTATTCAAAGAGACAATACTTGCTCTTATAGCCAGTCTTCAGATCTCTTCATACGACCTCATTAAAAAAGGTGACTGGATTGAAGCAAAATCCTTTGGTGCTGACGGAGATGTTATGGATATATCCCTTCATACTGTAAAGGTACAGAATTTTGATAAAACCATCACAGTTATTCCTACCCATAAACTGATAGATGGGAGTTTTAAAAACTGGAAAGGAATGCAGGAGAGTGGTGGGAGAAGAATTAAAAGATCTTTAAATATAGATATCTCTTCAGTACGTTTCTGTAGTGAAGATGATATCAGCAGGTTCCGTCAGATTGACCTGCTGAAACCTTATATTGAAGAAAAACTACCGGAACTGGATCAGTACAACAGAGGTATTGAAGCAGATCTGAGTTTAGCTCCCAATGGAAGGCGTCTCACAAATCTTGGTACTTTCAGAGCTTATGTTTCAGCCTACCTTAAACAGAAAGAAGAGATAAGCGATGAAATGACCTTTCTTATAAGACAACTGCCACCTTCACCGACAGGGGTTCCTATGGAAATTTATGTTTTCACAAAAACTACTGCCTGGGGTGAATACGAAGCTATTCAGGCAGATATATTTGATCACCTGCTGGCTGTAATAAAAGAGTTTGGCCTTAAGGTTTATCAGTATAGTAACAAAACATACGAAGAGGCCTAAACTCTTCGTTTCGGCAGAAGAGGGTTAATAGTGGCAAGCACTTCATAACTGATTGTTCCTGTTAGCCCTCCGAGAGTATCTGCTGTAATAGTGTCACTTCCCTGACTACCCAGTAAAACCACCTCATCACCTTCAGCAACATTTTCTATATGAGTAACATCAACCATAAACATATTCATACAGATACGCCCTCTTACGGGCGCCCTTGTTCCTCTTATAAGTACATAGGCGACATTTGACAGAGCTCTTGAATACCCATCGTAGTAACCTGTGGGAATCACAGCAATCCTGGTATCATGGTAAGCCTGAAAAGTGAGACCGTACCCCACACCTTCACCGGTTCTTATATCTTTAACCTGAGCAACTCTGGAACACCACTTCAGAACAGGTTTAAGTTCCAGCATTTCACTGTTTTTTTCTTTATATGAGACTCTGGTTTCTGCTGAAGGCCAGTAACCATAAGCTGAAATTCCAACCCTTACCAGATCAAAACCTGTTTCTGCAAAAAGCAGGGATGCAGCTGAACAGGAGAAGTGTCTCAGAACATCTGCTGGAAACTTATCTGACATACGGTTAAATCTTTCCAGCTGCAACATTGCATATGTATGATCCGTTGTGTCCTCAATATTCGCAAAATGAGAGTAAATCCCTGTTACCTCTACTCCTGATCCCTGAATTGCAGCTAACACTTCATCCAGTTCATCCTCTCTAATTCCCAGTCTCGAAGTCCCTGTTTCCAGTTTAAGGTGAACTTTTATATCTCTCTCTGACTCCCCGGCGATTCTGACTGCTCTGGAAATAAACTCTTTTGAGGGAGCTACCATCTCAATCTCTTCTTTCAGGAGCTGTTCTATTCCTTCATCATCAGTCCAGCCAATAACAAGAATTCTTTTGTGCGGATCAACGGCTTTAACTTCCAGAGCCTCTTCTACAGAATCAACAGCATACCAGCTAACTTCAGGAATGGCTGAGGCAACTTCCACAACCTCTTTGAGCCCATGACCATAGCCATTAGCCTTAACTGCAAACATAACAGGTTTACCTGTAATCCTTCCAAAGGTTTCAAGATTGTGTTTTAATCTGTTTTCATCAATTTCAAGCCAGCTTTTCATGCCTCTCATTATACACAAATAACAGCCTTCGATAAACTCATATTTCACCATCAAACTACACAGCTGAAACAGAGGTGTCCAGTAAACATAAAATCCCTGTAAAATTAACTCTATTCACCGTTTACAAATCCTGCTCTTTGTATATAATTTCAGTATGGGTCGTAAATATTTAATTGTTATAATCATTACACTACTATCTTATTCTCTCTACAGTGAAGATAGTAACAAAACAAAATGGAAGAAGGATATATACACACTTCCCTATCTGTTTTATAACCCTTCATTAGGGTTATCTGCAGGAGCTTATCTCGGTTTTGACAACTTCTTTGCGCCGGAATCAAGCATTAAAATCGGAGCACTGGGAAGTCTGAAAGGAACTTTCTTTGGATATATTGTATGCCGTAACATTCCACTCACATCTGACAGACGTCTTACTATTGAGCCGGAAATTATAGGAGGAGTCTTTAAGGATCAGAAATCATACATAGCAGGTAATCCCGATTTTACAGCTCCCAATACACCGGCACCTGGATCAAATGATTCCCATAAAGACAACTATACTCTGTCTAAAGGCTCAGATATATGGAGCGAAATCATGTTCCGATACCTCCTGCCGGTTGCTCACGGAAAGAGCGATCCTGTTCCCGCAGAAGTCTCAGGTGGATTTCTGAACCCCAAAGCTTCACCGGAAATATCGGGTAACTTTTTTAAAAGCGGAAAAATATATCTGGAATTCACCCATTTTTATAGAAAATCCTCAATAAGAGTTCCTGATAAAGAGTCTAAAACTATCTCTACAACTCACGGTTTCAAACTGGCTCTTAACAGGGAAAACCTGGATTACAGAGAGAACCCTTCAAAAGGCAGCTCCCAGAAAATCACTTTCTTATGGGATCCTGGTATTGCCGGCAGCTCTGCTCCCTGGAGTATCATCGATTTTTCATGGTCAAAATATCTGGATCTGAAAAAATCTGTTCCTGCAACCAGAGTTCTTGCTCTCAATCTCTGGACTTCAAACTGCTTTACATGGAACAGAACAGTGGAAAAATCCGGTAAAGATGTATTTATGAGACCTCCCTATTTCTACGGTTCAACCCTTGGAGGAAGGTTCAGACTAAGAGGTTATCAGGAGAGCAGATTTTATGACAGATCTGCTGTTCTCTATAGTGCAGAGTACAGAACTATTCTTAAATGGAATCCTTTCCGTAACATGGGCTTTCTTAAGAAAAGAGATATAAAAATTCACTGGTTACAACTTGTTATCTTTGGAGAAGCCGGACGGGTAGGACCCAGCTGGGGAACTGATCTTCTTACAAAAGATCTGAAGTGGAATATAGGTACCGGCCTCAGGGTAATGATGAACACTACCCTTCTGAGAATAGATACTGCTATAGGTAAAGAGGGAGCTAAAGTTCAGATGTTTATAGAGCACCCTTTCACTTGATCTGCTTTTTTTATACTTTTCTGTTACTATCCACAATATATATAAACGAACGTATATAATACAGGACCAGACGGGAAGGTGACAATGCTAAAAACAAGTTTCAAACTATTGATGATTCTTATCTTTCTCACTGGATGTACTAACAGTGATTCTGCAGATGATACTACGCCCCTGGACATTCTGCAGAGATTAAAACAACTACAGGGAGTTGATGTTACTGAAATCACACCATCAAAAGGTTATTCAAGAGGATTTCAGATCGATTTTACCCAGCCGGTTAACCATTCAGATAAGAGTGGAGGCACTTTCAGACAGAGAGCCTATCTCTACCATAATGGTGATAATCTCCCTGTTATAATGAATACTGCCGGTTATCTGACATCCCCCTACGTTTACGGGGAACTACCTAAAATGTTTGGGAACAACTATATAACAGTAACCCATCGCTACTTTACTAACGCTGAGCCATCTCCCAAAGACTGGAAACATCTCACTGTTAAACAGTCTGCGGATGATCTTCACGAAATAAGGGAAAAGCTTAAAGACATCTATAAAGGCAAGTGGCTTACAACAGGTGGCAGTAAAGGAGGTATGACAGCTCTGTTTTACAGATATTTCCACAGAAACGATATTGATGCTACAGTTGCCTATGTAGCACCTATTATGACCGGGCTCCCGGATAACAGATTTACAGATTACCTGCAGAACAGAGCGGCTGATAAAGCAACAGTTGATAAAATCAAAAGCTTTCAGCTGGAAGTGCTTAACAGAAGATCTGAGATGATTGAAAAAATCAAATCTGATTCATCATTAAGTACTAAGAGCTTCTCTTCTCTGGGTTATGATGCAGCTCTGGAGCTGGCTGTTCTGGAATACTGGTTCTATTTCTTCCAGTACGGAGAAGCCGATCCTGCTTCAATACCTTCAGCCACTGCTTCAACTGATGAACTCTTCTCTCATCTTCAGTCTACATCTTCAGTTAGTTACTATACTGATAACGAATACACCACCTATATGCCATTCTACTATCAGGCATTTACAGAGCTGGGTTACTACTATTTCATTGATGATCATCTGAAAGATAAGCTCATTGCAATTAAAGATTCCAGTCACAAAATACTTACTCCCCCTGACGAAACGCTTACATACAGTCCGGCCCTCATGAACCAGGTTCTTGCATGGCTTAAAACAGAAGGCAACAATATTATCTATATCTATGGTGGAGCTGATCCCTATACTCAGGCTCCTGCAGATCCCGGTACCACAAACAGTCTTCTCTATATTATTCCCGGCGCAGACCACTATGCGAATATTACAAAACTTCCACCTGATCAGAAAGAGCAGGTATTGAAAACTCTGGAAAACTGGATGGGAGTAACAATTGACAGAAACTATGCATCAGGAAGAAAAGCAGAAGAGCTTAATATGCCTGATTACAGGAGACGATCTGTCCAGTAGAAGATTTTTATAGCTACTCTAAACAGGAAAACAGAAGAGAGGGAGGGCACCCTCTCTCCTGATCTTATGCATTTCTAAATAAACTGGCAAGTTTGATTATATATGTTAGCCGGAAGTTCCGGTTTTACATTGCGTTTCTAAAAATTCCGCAGATATCTTCGTGTGATGCTTTTCTGGGATTTGTTCCACCACAGGCATCTTTAAGTGCATTTTCAGCAAGAAGAGGAATGTCCTTCTCATCAGCACCAAGATCTTTGAGTCCTGCCGGAATCCCTATATCTTCTGAAAGAGATCTTATTGCTGTAAGAGCCTTTTCTGCAGCTTCTCTTTCCGTAAGCCCTGAAATATTCTCTCCCATGGCTTCTGCAATATCACCAAGACGTTCAGCTGATACTGAAGCATTAAACTCTTCAACATGTGGTAAAAGTACAGCATTACACACCCCATGAGGCAGGTCATAAAATCCTCCCAGCTGGTGAGCCATAGCATGTACATAACCCAGCCCGGCATTATTAAATGCCATCCCCGCAAGATATTCAGCATATGCCATCTTATCTCTTGCATTCATATCTTTGCCATTTTTTACAGCTGCTCTGAGGTTTTCAGCAATCAGTGAAACCGCTTTCAGAGCACAGGTGTCGGTAACAGGTGTTGAAGCAACTGAAACATATGCTTCTACAGCATGAGTAAGAGCATCCATTCCTGTTGCAGCTGTCAGAGATTCTGGCATTGCTACCATAAGAGCCGGATCATTTACCGCAATAATCGGAGTCATATGTTTATCAACAAGAGCCATTTTTATATGCCTCTCTTCATCAGTAATTATCGAAAAGATTGTCATTTCTGACGCAGTACCTGCTGTAGTGTTTATTGCAACAAGTGGAAGTTGTGGTTTTGCTGATTTATGAACCCCTTCATAATCCCTTATATCCCCTCCGTTTGTAGCCAGAATAGCAATTCCTTTTGCACAATCATGAGGAGACCCACCACCAAAAGAGATAACAAAATCACAGGAGTTATTCCTGAGCACTCTGAGCCCATCATCTACATTCCCTACTGTAGGATTAGGTTTAGTGCCATCGTATACTACATACTCAATGCCATTCTCTTCCATTACATCTGTCAGATTACCTATAAGTCCTATTTTAACCAGATCCTTATCTGTAACTATCAGTGCTTTTTTGAAACCGAGAGATGCGATCTCTCTGCCAGCGTCACCAAGACTGCCTTCTCCCATAAGGCTTATCTGGGGCATATAAAATGTAAAAGACATATTTACCTCCCGATCGATAATTTTTCATCGAATCATTTGATAAATCAGTATAATTTTATCGACTGTTTTTGTCAACAAAATATCGATAAAAAAATATTTTTTTCTATCAGGCAGGTTTAATCAGGTTTTCAGATTTAATGTAATTAATAATATCTTCTACTGTAAGAAATGGAAAATCGTGTTTAGCAGCGTAGGCCTTCACCTCATCCCCTTTACTCATAGTACCATCAGGATTTGTTAATTCGCACAGAACTGCAGCTGGTTTAAGACCAGCAAGTTTCATAAGATCAACTCCGGCTTCAGTATGTCCGGGGCGTTCAAGAACACCACCATCTTTTGCAACCAGAGGAAATACATGACCAGGACGACTGAGATCTTCTGGTTTTGCATTATCTGCAACTGCTGCTTTAATAGTAGTTACTCTGTCAGAAGCAGAAACTCCTGTTGTTACACCTTCTGCCGCCTCAATTGTTACTGTAAAAGCAGTATGATTCTTACTGGTATTATTATCAACCATATAAGGGAGTTTCAGTTCCTCTGCCTTTTCTCCTGTTATTGAGAGACATACAATACCACTGCAATCTCTTATCAGAAGTGCCATCTGCTCAGGAGTCACGGATTCTGCCGGAAAGAAAAGATCCCCTTCATTTTCGCGACTCTCATCATCTGATACAACAACACCTCTGCCTTTTTTTAAAGCTGCAACTGCAAGTCTGACTCTTTCAATAGAGTAATTAAAATCTTTCATTAAAGTTCTCCTGAATTTTAATTACTCAGGGTTTAGGAAGAAGAACCTCAGGATTGCTCCCGAGTCACTCTCTTTCATCCGGACTGTAACCGTCGGCTCCGGTTTTAAACCGGATCTGCCTTCATAATCAGAAGGCTTGCGGGCTCCTTAATGATTAAGTTACCGCCGATAGGGAATTTCACCCATCCCTGAGAATAAAGTACACTATAACGCTGATTACAGTATTTTGTCAAGAGATCCACCTTTTCTGATTATATCTGTCAACTTGAAAAAAAGAGAAATTTATATCAATCTATCCTAAGGGGAGTTCATGCCACATATTGAATGGAAAGAGAGCTTTAGTGTAGGAATTGAGAACATTGACCAGCAGAACAAGTGGCTTGTAAACTATATAAACAAACTGGATCGTATAGTAAACAGAGGAGGCGGGTCAAGATCTGAGATAAGAGATCTCATAAACTACCTCTACAAATATACAGATGAACACTTTAAATTTGAAGAGGAGCATATAAAAGGGCTTGACCAGGCTGTTTATGATAAGCACAGACAGGAACATATACGCTTCATAAAGAAGATAAAAATATTCAGGGATGACTACGTAAAAGGTAACCGCTACTTAACAAAAGATATGCTTGACTTTCTGACCCAGTGGCTAAGAAATCATATTATTGAGATGGATCAGGAGTATTCACAGAACCAGAACAGAATAGTCAAATAAATCTGGTTTACATTGTACGTATCTTCACATATTTACCCTATAGAAGAAAAGAAGTTCTCAAATACTAAAACAGAAAAAGTTGTCACTATCAGATCCTTCCATATACAAAAATACTGTCATACAACATTTGTACAGATCATCACTTTAGCTGTATAATTACTCTATGTTTGAATCAGAAAATTATGATGAGATATATGAGAACCTTGAGTTTAACGGGGAAGATCTGACAGAAATCACTTTTGAAGATTGCATCTTCAGAGATTCTTCGTTTCAGCAGGCAGATTTCTCAAACAGTCGCTTTATTAACTGCACGTTTGAGAGATGCAACATCAGCCTTATAAGAGTTAAAAACACACAGTTCAACGGACTGAGAATTCTTGACTCCAAAGCCAGTGGTATAAACTGGACAGAAGCTCCTCTGAACAGTCGGGGAATATTCTCTCCTCCTGAATTTTCTTCTTCAATTTTACAGGGGTCAGTATTTCAGGGACTCAACCTGGAAGATATTGTAATTAAAAACTGTAAAGTAACAGATGTGGATTTCAGTAGCGCAATTCTGAAAGGAGCTGACCTGAAAGAGACAGATTTTGAAAGAGCGCACTTTAACAACACAGACCTCTCTACTGCTGATCTCAGAGGAGCTGTTAACTACTCAATAGATATGGAGTACAACAGAATCAAAAAAGCCCGATTTTCTCTGCCGGAAGCAGTTTCACTCCTTAAACACATAGATATAATTCTTGATTGAAAATGAAGATTAAAAACCGGAAGTGGAAGTTGCGCCACAGTTCCGCAGCACAACTTCCTTATATTATTTAACTGATAGTTTTAACACACCGTACCCATACTTATTGTCTACTCCTTTATCTCCTTTATCCAGAGCTCTTGCTTTGAGAATCTCAAAAGCTTCCTTTCCGGAAACTCCGGTTTTACTCATTATCAGACCTATTGCTCCAGCAGCATGAGGACATGCAGCAGAAGTTCCATAAAAGGCCTCTTTACCGTAAGATATGGTTGAATTACCCGCATAAGAGGTAATATCCGGCTTTATTCTTCCATCTGCAGTTGGCCCCTGGGAACTGTAGTAGTGTAGCTCATCATCCTGCCATCCAACCGCCCCAACAGTAACTACATGATCAGAGGTACCAGGACAGCCGACACTACCTTCGGGAGTGGTAAACTGAAGTGGTCCGGGATGTTTAAGCACAAGGATATCAAGCTTAGCATTTCTGCTGGCATTAACCTTCTTTATTCTTATTCCCCATCTTGTAGTTTCAGTAAACATGAAAGGAATCCCTCTCTCTACCGGCATATCATTACCATCCTGCACAAAGTTCCTGCTTACAGAGAAAGGCTTCCACTTCCCATCCTCTTCATAATAGAGGTAAAGGTCGTAATCCTGATCAGTTCCCGAATATGAGTGGCTATCTTCACTATATGTTCCCCACTCATCCCACTTTAGAAAAACCCTTACCATATAGCCTTTAGAAAAGGTTTTTTTATCTGTAACAACCTGCAGTATCTCTGATCCGTCTTCAAAATTGTGCCAACCGTTACCATCGGGATCACTAAAGGTTCCACTCCAGTGATCATCAGCGTCATTCCCTGCAGATGTAACCCAGGTGATACCTTTGGATGTAGCCAGCTTTATAATATCGCTGTAGATGTTTACTCCGTTTCCGGGACCTGCATTCAGAAAGCCTATAGAGAAGCTTACAACATCGATGTCATTCTCAACTATCCAGTCAACAGCTTTCTTAAAATCCTTTGCACTATCAAAAGCAGCCAGATAGATTTCAGCTTCAGGGAGAATATCGTGAATGATTTCAGCACATCCTGTTCCATGCTGAGTCGCCTCCATATCTCCGGTATACCAGAAAGATTTTGCAACAACCTTCTGGGGTAACTCTTTTCCCAGAAGATCTTTATACCCGTAAAAACCAATATCCAGTACGCAGATTTTTACTTTTTTCTGCGTTCTGTATGGCAGCAATGCTCTTAATGCATCAACTCCCATAGGAGGTAACCCTTCACTCACTTCATGGGTAACGGGTTTATCCTCCAGCCTGATACTGCTTATACTGTCTACCGCCGCAATAGTATGGGAAGTTTCCGGTGCAATCCGTGCATAGATACTATCTCCTATAACTGAATTCACCTCTCCGCCGACACTCTCAACAACTCTCTGCACTTCACTATTGATTCTGTTCAGGCTATTCTGTAAATCTGGTTTCCCAACACCTGATAATACTGTGGGAAGATCTGATTTAATTACAACATCCACCATACCATCTCTTACATATGATTCCAGGGTTTTACTGATTCTGACAGGAGATTCAGGATTATCTGTATAGCCTTCTGCAATTAATGAGAGCAGAGGATCAACTTTCCGGGATCTCACAACTTTTACCGGTTCAGGGAGCTCTCCTTCAATCTTATCCCACACTACTCCCCCGGCACTGACTATCTTTACCGGAACATTGAAAGTAACAAAGCAAATTCCAGCTACAAGCAAAAGAGCAGCAAACAAATATTCTATCTTTTTCATATATTACTCCTAAAGGTTAAGCCCGAACCCGGCCATTACTCTTATCTGATTAAGAGAAGAGTCGAACTCTCCCTTTCTGGTAACCCCGGATCTCACATCCTTTATACTCCAGCCTGCAGGTGAACTCATATTCACGTATTTCACCGATAATACCAGAGTAACACTACTTCCTGCAGCATAATCAATTCCTGCTCCCAGAGTCAGTCCCAATCTGTTTTTAACACTCTCTGTTACCTCAAAGCCCTGATCTGAATAGGATTTTTTTATATTTCCATCCAGAGAGAACCCATTCAGATAGTATCCACCACCAGCACTAAGCCATGGAATAAGTTTACCCTCTTTTTTAAGCTGGTATCTTACACTTAGCTCCAGAGGCACAGTGTGCAGTTTACCTCCACTGAAATCTTCTGCATCAGCGTCGGTATTACCTGCCACATAACCAGCATTTAATAAGAGCATCAGATTACCGGTGAGCTTATAACCGGCAGAAACCTCAAATGAAGCTTTACCGGAATAGTCTGAAAATGAACCGTACCCTCCGCTGACTCCCGCAAAAATTCTGTTATCTCCTGCTTCAAGATTGAAGCATAGAAAAAGGATAACAAATATATAAATAAATTTTTTCATACAGATCTCCTTATGTTATTTTTCCTGAATAGAAAAGATTAATTAACTATTCCTGTTCTGTATCTTCCTCTTCTTCTGCTATATCACCTTTGAAGAGTAGCGCAGAAATGTTCAGGTAATTAAAGAAACCATCACTCTCATTGTGTTGATAAAGGAGAGTTAACAAATCACCGGTTTCAGAATCATGCATACGGCTTCTGATATCCATCCATATGCTGGCCTCCATGATAATTTTCCCATTAATACCGTCCAGTAACTCACCGTCTTCTGTAACTCTGCACACTACATTTTTAAAATCATCCTGATCTTCTGTATAATTGGTCCAGAAGAGTCTCAGGCCTTTTTTTTCCGTATATTGACAACAGGGAGATCTTCTCACAATATATCTTTCCGGCTGAAACCTTATTCCATCTTCCCCCCAGGTTTTTTTTAATTTATTATCAATATGGTGTACACGCATTGCACTCCTGTAAAAAGGGTCAGGAATATAAAACCGTTTATAGTTCAGGAGATAGAATCCTTCTTTTCCATCCGGCACCATATCTGAAAAGCACTCTTCCCTGAAAATAAGTGGTTTTTTATAACGTTTACCATTGAGTTTGTAAGTATGTAACTCAGTTTGTTCACTGTTTTTGACAAAATCCCCATAATTAGTATCGTAATCTTCAAAAACTACATAAAGCTTATCTTCAACTCTGAAAGCCTTTCTGTTTTGCATTAAATGGTAGCCATTAACTGAGCCCTGTTTTTTACATTTTTTAATTAAAACTCCCTCTGTACTATTCCATTGAGGCTCAAACTTTTCATCTATTCTCTGAGCTCTCATATGAATCTCCCCATAAGTACCTGCCATTCCATTTAAATCTTCATCCCAGATAAGAAAAGCACCACCTTCACCATCATCAACGGCAATCATTCCACATTTAGTTCCAGGTCCTTCATAAACGACATTCCCAAACTCACTTAATTGTGCCTCTCCCTCTCCATCAAACCTCTGGGCATATATAATTTTTTTCATTGGATACGATTGACTTGTTCCTTCGTGAATAAAAACAGTTATTCCTTCTTTATCTGCCAATGCAGTTCCAAAACATCCTCCGCCAATAAAAATTTGAGCAGAATTATCAGGAGTCTTAATCCTTACCCCTTTCTCTCCCCAGGAAGCACTGCCTTCAGGACTAATTCTGTTAATATAGAGGTGCCTCTTATTCTCCTGATAATTCTCATAAGAATAGATAAGATATACCCCTCCTTCATGATCACTCTCAAGGAAACATCTTGCCCATTTATAACCTTCTTCCAGTTCAATATGGTAGGGTTCCTTCAGGAATTTCTCTCCATCCCGGTTAATAAAATTGAGATAAAGATTTGTATAACCCTGCTGCCACATTATGGCAAAGCCCCCTCCTTCAAGTGGAGTAGAAACCTTATGATCTCCCAGATAATCATTTAACTCATAACGCTCAAATCCAGTTGTAACGGTTATCTCTTTAAAATCGATGTCTTCTGTCTGAGCTCCTAAGCCAATTGCCAGAACCATTAAACATAAAATTAAACCAATTCTGTAAAACACTTTCATTCCTTCTCCTTAAAAAAATTCTTCTTTATAATCTTCACATCTGATAAAAAATTTTTCAGAATAAAAAAGATCATTTGATTATTCCTCTTCTGTTTCGTCATCTTCTTCATCATCTTCTTCCTCTTCTTCTGCTTCTATATCACCTTTGAAGAGTAGCGCAGAAATATTCAGGTAATTAAAAAAGCCATCATTTTCATTGTGTTGATAAATAAGGGTTAACAAATCACCAGTTACAGGATCATATATACGGCTTCTGATATCCATCCATGAATCAGCTTCCAGAAGAACTCTTCCATCTGCGCCATCAGATAATTCTCCTTCGGCATCGATTCTGTTAGCCTCAATCTTAAAATCGTTCTGATCTTTTGTGTAACTGGTCCACAGGAGTTTTAGTCCATCTTTTTTTGTATAGTGACAGCAGAGAGAAAAATTGAGAACATACCTTTCAGGCTGGAATCTGATACCATCGCTCCCCCAGGTTCTTTTGAACTTATTATCTACATGGTGGGCAAACATGGTATTCCTGTAGAAAGGATCCCTAACATAACTACGTTTAAAATTGAGCAGATATACCCCACCTTCTCCATCTGGTATCATATCCCCAAGTTCCTGGTTTTTAAAAATCAGAGGTTTTCTGTAAGCTTTACCATTCAGTTTTAATATATGCAGCTCCGTCTGCTCACTATCCTCTCTGAAATCTCCTTTATTGGTATCGTAATCATCAAAAGCCACATATATCTTATCTTCAAATCTGAACAGCTCTCTTGTTTCTCTGTTATTATAGGTATTCATTGATCCCTGTTTCATACATTTTTTAATCAGGATTCCTTTCTTACCCTTCCATTTAGGTTTAAACTTTTCATCCACTCTCTGAGCTCTCATATGAGTATCTCCATAAAGATCACGAATTCCATTTAAATCTTCATCCCAGACAAGAACAATTCCTCCTTCCCCATCATCAACGGCAAGCATTCCGCATTTAGTGCCTGGGCTTTTGCAAATAACATTTCCTGTACCTTTCATCTGAGCCTCTCCATCCAGATTAAACCTTTGCACATATATTCTGGATAGATTCACACAGGATCTATCTGCGCCATCATGAGTAAAAACTGTTATTCCATCTTTGTCTGACAGTGCAGTTCCCAGACACCCGCCAGCAGTATGAAAGTGATCAGAATTATCAGCAACGGTAATTTCCACACCCCGATCCCCCCAAAGCACCTTTCCTTCAGAGTTTATTCTGTTTATATAGAAGTAGCATCTGCCTTTCTTATCATTCTCATAAGAGTAGATAAGATATACCCCTCCTTCATGATCACCCTCAAGAAAACATCTTCTCCACACACAACCTTCTTCTATTTCAATATGGTAGGGTTCCTTCAGGGATTTCTCTCCATCCCGGTTAATAAAATTGAGATAAAGATTTGTATAACCATGCTGCCACATTATGGCAAAGCCTCCCTCTTCAAGTGGAGTTGCCACTCTGTGATCTCCAAGATACTCGTTTAACTCGTGCCTCTTAAATCCCGTTGTAATCGTAAGCTCTTTAAAATCGATATCTTCTGTCTGAGCTCCTAAGCCAATTGCCAGAACCATTAAACATAAAATTAAACCGGTTTTCCAAAACATCTTCATTTCTTCTCCTTAAAAAAATCCTTCTTTATAGTTTTCACATCTGATAAAAAATCTTTCAGAATAAAAAAGATCATTTGATTATTCCTGTTCTGTTTCTTCCTCTTCTTCTGCAATATCACCTTTAAATAAAAGTGCTGAGATATTCATATAGTGAAAAAAACCATCATACTCATTGTTCTGATAAATGAGAGTTAACAGATCACCAGTTACAGGATCATACATACGACTTCTGATATCCATCCATGCATCATCTTCCAGAACAACCAATCCCTCTGCGCCATCGAGCAGTTCTCCGTCCTTACCTATTCTGTTTACAACAACTTTAAAATCATCATAGCCTTTTGTATAACTTGTCCACAGAAGCCTTAACCCGTCTTTTTTTGTATAATGACAACAGAGAGAATAGTCCGTAACATACCTTTCCCTCTGCAATCTGATACCACTGTTCCCCCAGGTTCTTTTGAATTTATTATCTACATGGTGGACAAAAATGGTATTCCTGTAAAAAGGGTCCGGAACATAGCTACGCTTGAAATTTAGGAAATAGACCCCACCTTCTCCATCAAGTATCATATCTCCAAGTTCCTGATTTTTAAAAATCAGAGGTTTTCTGTAATCTTTACCATTCAGTTTCAAAATGTGCAGTTCGGTCTGTTCACTATCCTCTCTGAAATCACCACCATTGGTGTCATAATCACCAAAAGCTATGTAGATCTTATCTTCAAATCTGAACAGCTCTCTGGGGGCTCTCGTTTTATAGTTATTCATTGACCCCTGTTTCATACATTTTTTAATCAGTCGCCCTTTTTCACCATTCCATTGAGGTTCAAACTTTTCATCTACTCTCTGAGCTCTCATATGAATATCTCCATAAAACACACTCATTCCATTTAAATCTTCATCCCAGACAAGAACGTAACCTCCTTCCCCATCATCCACAGTGAACATTCCACATTTAGTACCAGGGCTTTTGCAAATAACTTTTCCTGTATCTTCCAGCTGAGCCTCTCCATCCAGATTAAACCTTTGCACATATATTCTTGATGAAGCCGCATAAACGCTGTCTGTTCCATCGTGAGTGAAAACTGTTATACCGTCTTTATCCGCCAGTACAGTTCCCAGACACCCCCCAGCACCCAAAAAGCACTCAGAATTATCGGTAATGGGGATTTCCACCCCCCGATCTCCCCAGAGAGCCTTTCCTTCTGAGTTAATTCTGTTAATATAGACGTAGCACCTCTCTTTCTGGCTATTATCATAAGAATAGATAAGATATACACCTCCTTCATGATCACTCTCCAGCAGACACCGTCTCCACTGGCTCTCTTCTTCTGTCTCAATATGGTAAGGATCTTTCAGGAGCTTATTCCCATCTCTGTCAACAAAGTTCAGATAAAGATCTCTATAACCCTGCTGCCACATTATGGCAAATCCCCCTCCTTCAAGTGGAGTAGATACTTTATGATCTCCACGATACGGATTCAGCTCACACTGCTCTGTACCAGTTGTAATCGTTATCTCCTTAAAGTCGATATCTTCTGTCTGAGCTCCTAAGCCAATTGCCAGAACCATTAAACATAAAATTAAACCGGTTTTCCAAAACATCTTCATTTCTTCTCCTTTTAAATGAACCAATTTTTTTCTAATCTTCACTGCAGATAAAATAATCCTGCAGAAATAAATCTATAACCGCCCCCTTTAAAATTGAGCCTGAAATGACCTGCAGATAAAGCTATACACTTTGATTAGCTTTGCAGGATTCAACCCAATACAATTTTATACGAAGTATCACGATTAATTTGGATGTTCTGATGTAAAATATCTGATATTTTACATTTTAATGAATTTGGAATCTGATAAAATGATTAGAAAGAGAGGTAATGAACTTCTAATTTGGAAACAGGCATAGGATACCAGATATGAGTACCGGGTATCATATTGAAGATAACACCCGATAATAAGTTTTATAAAGTCAGCGTTTTACCATATCCCAGGTTATCCACTGTTCTCCTGGAATATCTGTAAGAGCAACTTTTCCGTACAACTCTGAAGCTTCAACCGGGGAGATACCTTTACCTGGTCTTTTGATTAAAGTATTCTCTTTAGTAATCTCTTCTCCTGCGGGAATAAGCTTTGAAGCAACGACACTTTTTCTACCCAGTTCACGCCCTGCCTCTTCATATATTGATATCCCTTTCTTTTCATTAGTTTTCAGAGATTTCTCAAGATCTCTTACTCCGTCCACCAGAGCTTTAAGTTCTTCAGGATCTGATGATAGAATATGATCCGGCCCTTCTGAGTTTTTATCAAGGGTGAAATGTTTTTCAATGAAGCATGCTCCTCTTGCAACAGCAGCCATGGCGTGATGTACTCCAACAGTGTGATCTGAAAAACCTACAGGCAGGGAGAAACGTTCCCTGAGAAAATCTATATTCAGCAGATTAACCGATTCCGGTGGAGCGGGATATGCGGATGTGCATTCCAGCAGAATCTGATGACTCACCCCTATTTCATCCAGAAAAGTTACTGTTTTCTGAATCTCCTCATAAACTGCCATACCGGTGGAAACAACAAAGGTATCACTCAGAAGAAGCTGATCCTTAAGAAGCGGAAGATTGGTTAATTCCCCAGATGCGACCTTAACAAAATCAATTCCGGTTCTGGATACAATATCAAGGGAAGGTTTATCAAATACAGATACTGCAAAAAGGACTCCCCTCTTATGAGCATAAGCTTTCAGTTTCTCCCACCATTCAGCTTTAACTTCCAGCTCTTTCATCTGGGCAAAAACATCTTTCTCTGTATGGGAAAACCCCGGAGTAAGCCTGGAGTACATATAATCAGTATTAAAACTCTGAAACTTTACTGCATCGGCACCGCATTGTGCTGCTGCATCTACAAGCTCTTCAGCAATACTATACTCTCCATTATGGTTAATACCTATCTCCGCTGCTACAACAACCTGCTCTCTGATCAATTCCTTCAAACTTTTCATACAACTATTTTAACTGTTTTCTCAATTTTTTCAAAACCCCTGTTTTACCCACCAAAACAGGAACTGCAGACATAGACTAATGGTTATCAATGGCACTAACTTAAGCGTTTGGAAAGACAACGGATCTGTCGTTGAAAGTCTGTTCCTGTCCGGCGTAGTTTTTAAGATAATATCACCAGTATTTGTTCAATTCTCCCGGAGCGCCTTCATTTGCTTTAACTAACCATTATCTGATATAAATAGAGTATAATTTTTACAGAAAACTCATTAAAGAGTTTTATAAACTGAACTGAGGTAAAATGGGTAAACCGGATATAATTTTTATAGATATGTTTCAGACTCTGGTAGATATAGATACCAGAAGAAGAAACATCTGGTTAAGACTACTGGGAACCAACTACTGCGACAATTTGTCAGAAGAGTTCTCCTGCCGGATGTCTTCCCTTATAGCCTCCAGATATCATGAAATAGTAAACAGAGCAAAAGGATTCAGAACTCTCCGTCAGATTTTCAGGGATCTTTTAAAAGAGATTGATATATCTGAATACTCATCTCTCAGCCTTGAAGATTCAGCAGAAGTGCTTATTTCCGAGCATAGTAAAGCTGAGCCATATTCTGATGCAACAGATTTCGTTTCCAGAGTATCCGAACACTATAGAATATGTCTTATCAGTGATTCAGATGCCGATATGATACAGCCCCATCTTAATCTTTTTAATTTTGATAAATCATACATATCAGAAGAGGTGCAATCTTATAAGAACGATAAGTCAGGCAGAATATTTACTGAAGCTCTAAAGGCTTATAATATTCAACCTGAGAATGTAATACATATTGGAGACTCAGCATCAGATATTATCGGAGCCTCAAGAGTAGGCATAAAATCCTGCTGGCTCAACAGACTGAATACCATATGGGATCATAATATTAAACCGGATTTTGAAGTAAAGGATCTCAATCAGGCAGCAAGCATACTGCTTCATCACATCTAATCTGAAGGCAGGATTTCAGATATCTGAAAATTTTATTTACAAAACACTTGCATATTAAGTTTTCTTTTGTTAATTTTTGTTTACGGAGGAAAATAATGAAAAACTTTTTAACACTATTTTTGATATTTGGACTACTTTCTGGTTCAGTTTATGCTATTAACGAACTGGACTCAAAGGAAATTGCCTCTAAATATGCCAAAGACAAAATACTAAAGCTGAAAATTGACGGAATCCCGACATCAATTCAGAAACAGTCCGGTAACCTCGGCATCAAACAGAAATGTGAAATAATCGTGAAAAAAGATGGTACATGGAAAGTTAAGAGTTTTCTTGGCTTTAAAAGCGAAAGTTCAAATGTACTGCCTAAAGGTGAAGCTCTGAAAATAGAAAAAGTTAAAGTAAGAAAAAAGAGTGTTCTTATTAAAACAGTCACCCTGAGAGCTTTAGCTTATGACAACAGACATAGCGGACAGGTAGACACCATATTTAAGGCAAAATCCAGTGGTGCAGGTATTAACGCCAATAACTTCGTATTTAAATTCGATAAGAAGTGGGAAAAAGAGAAAATCATGGCTCTGATAGATAAGTACTTTGATGTATTTGATTCAGTTGAAGAACTTAACAAACCTAAAGAGATCAAAATGGGCATGACAATTGAAGAGGTTGAGAGTATGATGGGTCAACCTGTTAATAAAGCAGTACTTGGCTCAAAGGTAAAATATAAGTACCCTGATATGAAAATCACCTTTACCGATGGTAAAGTTACTGATGTTGATTTTTAAATTGTGAAATTTCTATGCTCCGGTTGTTTGCCGGAGCATTTTTACAAAACTACTTACCGAAACCAAACATTCCGGCTATTTTTTTAATAAAGGATTTTCTCTCCCTCTTAACTGGAGATCTTTTCTCTTTTGAAGATTTGCCAACTGTAGTTGCTCCAACAGTTCCCGGAGGGCCTGCTGTTACTTTGAAATCTTCACCATACTTCTTTCTGTAATAAGCCAGACGATCATCAATACTCTCTGAGTTTCTCTTCTTAGCTACTGCGCCTTCAGGTTTAACAACTGGTTTTCTATTTGTTTTCTTATTCTGAGGCTGTGCCTTCTTTCTGGCTCCACCGGCAGTAGCGCTACCACCTGCTTTAGGATGAGGTTTACCTTTTCCTCTGCCTTTACTGTAAGAAGCAGATTTGCTCTTCTTCAGTTTCTTTGCATCTTTATTAATGCTATCCAATTCCATACCTGTACTCTTATCCTCTTTATACAATTCGTCCTCTGCATACTGTACTTCAATCTTTTTGCCGATCAATTCTTCAATTGCATCAAGATTGTAGACATAATTTTCACATACAAGGGAAATAGCTACACCAGATTTCCCTGCACGGGCAGTACGCCCGATTCTGTGTACATAGTTTTCGCTGTCCCCAGGCAGGTCATAGTTGAAGACCATTTCAAGATCATCAATGTGAATTCCCCGGGCAGCAACATCTGTAGCTACAAGAAAAGCCAGTTTACCGGATTTAAAGTCTTCTGTTACTTTCAATCTCTTTGACTGAGGCATATCACCAATGAGGCTTCTACACTCAAACCCGTTATACTCAAGTCTCTTGGCTACCTTTACCGCATCATGTTTAGTATTTGTGAATACAAGGGCATTTTTTGGAAGATGGTGCTTGAGAAGTCCCAGCATAAGATTCATTTTTTCATTTCTTCCAACGTGATAGAGCTCCTGCTTTATCTTATCCACCGTCATTTTTTCCGGTTGAATTCTTACAGTCGCCGGATTAACCATAAACTCCCCTGCAATATAGGAAGTATTATCATCAATAGTGGCACTGAAAAGCATTGCCTGTCTCTTTCCAGGAGGCTTCATTTTCCTCAGAATCCTTCTTATATCAGGTAAGAAGCCCATATCAAACATTCTGTCGGCTTCATCAATAACAAGAATTTCTATCTGACGGAAATCTATCATTCCCTTTTCATTCAGATCTATCAGGCGCCCTGGAGTTGCGACATAAATATCTACTCCCTTTTTAAGAGCTTTTTCCTGACCAGCGTAACCTACACCACCATAGAAACAGTGTACGTTAAACTTTGCATATTTACCCAGTAGTTTTGCTTCTTTTTCTATCTGTACAACAAGTTCCCTTGTTGGAGCAACAATCAGAGCTTTACTACCGGGCAGAAGGTCAGCTTCCATAAAACGCTGGTAGAGAGATATCAGAAAAGCTGCTGTCTTTCCTGTCCCCGTCTGTGACTGTACAATCAGATCCACACCTTTGAGAGAGTGCTCAAAAGTCTGTTCCTGAACCGGCATACACTCTTCAAAACCAGCTTCAGCTATACCTTTTAAAATTTTTTCATTGAGTTCTAATTCGTTAAATCTCATCTCACCTGCCATATACCGCGGGAGAATAGTGTTCTACTAGCACTACTTCTTCAGAGCTGCATCAAAAAGTCCTGCCATAGTAACAGATGATGCAGATGTTTCTGCCTGGTCTTTGTTCAGTTTTTCAAGGTCCTGTGAATAGTCAGATTTCTCTTTTTCCACTGTCAGGGATATTTTTTTAGCTCCGCGATCAATTGACAGAACAGTAACTGCAACTTCCTGATCAACATTCAGAGCCTCTTTTGGATGTCTGAGTCTCTTGTCCGATGAAATTTCTGAAATATGCAGTAAACCTTCAAGTCCTGCTTTTATCTCAACAAAAGCACCAAAGTTTTTCAATCTTGTAACTTTACCTTTAAAGACATCACCTGGATTAATCTCTTTAACTGCAACTTCCCATGGGTCTTCAATAAGAGCTTTCATACTGAATCCGACTTTTCCGGCTTCAGGATCAAGATTCTTAACTGATACTCTTACTTCTTCACCAGATTTCAGTACTTTTGTAGCATCATCAACTCTGTCCCATGAAATTTCTGAAACGTGAAGCAGCCCTTCCAGTCCACCGATATCAACAAAAGCACCATACTGCATAACACGGGTAATCTTACCGTCGTAGATCTTACCTTCTTCGATTTCTGCCCATACAGCATCGGCTTTCTGTCTTGCTTCTTCTTCCAGCAGCTCTCTGCGACTGACTACAATATTGCGTCCGTTATTCTCAAATTTGATAATTTTAAAAGAATAGGACTTATTGAGATGCTCTCCAGGGTTTTCACAGTATCTGGTATCAATTTTTGATACAGGACAGAAAGCTTTCTGACCAGTTACTTCAACTTCAAAACCTTTTCCATCAATAACCTTAACAACTTTACCTTCTACAGGTATTCCTTTTCCGGCTGCATCTTCAAGAGCTTTAGTAGCGGGGTTATCATTGCTTCCGCTACGGCCTCTTCCTGCCAGTCTTCTGGCACACTGGAAGATACCTCTTTTTCTGCCAGTAATAAACACAGTGATTGTATCACCTGTTTTTACTGTAAGTTCACCATCTGTTGTGAACTCTTCTCTGGGCACAACAGCTTCCATTCTTGTTCCCAGATCGATAAAGATATTGTCTTTATCAATAGCAACAATAGATCTTTCTATCCTGTCTCCAATAGAGAATGTGGGTTCAGAAAAATCTGCATTTTCCATAAAGTCTTCAAAATTTATATTATCGTTCATAATATACACTCTCTCTTTTCTATTTTTATCTGAATTGTAGCAGATTGACTCATTATAGCAAAAACCTTGCCTTCAGTACAAATCAGGAACAGCCCCATTTCTTCTTAAGACTGTCTATCCCATTATCCACCAGGGGTTTACGATTTCTGTTCCTGTTATTTTTTTTTCTGTTGCCACCTCTGTTCGCTGGCTTTTCCTGCAGAGCTTTGATACTTAACTGTATTCTTTTAAGCTTTTCATCGACTCCTGTAACAAGGACTTTTACCTTGTCTCCCACAGAAACCACTTCATCCGGTGAAGATATAAATTTATGACTCAGCTCAGATATGTGAACCAGTCCGTCCTGATGAACACCAACATCTACAAAAGCTCCAAACTGAGCAACATTTGTTACTACACCATTAAGTTCCATTCCTGTCTTAAGATCTGATATCTCTTCAACTCCCTCTTCAAACTCAAATACAGCAAAATCCGAACGTGGATCCCGTCCGGGATTCTTAAGTTCATCGATTACATCATTAACTGTATGTAACCCAAACTGTTCGCTGGTTAAACTTCCTTTCTCAAGACTATCCAGAAGTTCACTATTACCTGCCAGTTCATTAATATCCAGATTACTGGTTCCTGCAATATTTTCAACTATTTCATAAGATTCAGGGTGAATACCGGTATTATCAAGGAAATTTCCCCCACCTCTTATTCTCAGAAATCCCGCACTTTGCAGAAAAGCTTTGGCTCCAAACATACGAACCTTTTTCAACTCTTCCCTGCAACCAAAGGAACCGTTTGTATCTCTGTATTCCACGATATTTGCTGCAAGGGTTTTACCAATACCTGATACATACTGCAGAAGATATCTTGAGGCTGTATTGAGTTCTATTCCAACTCTGTTAACAACTGACGCTACAACATTATCCAGTTTGATCTTAAGAAAGCCCTGATTAACATCGTGCTGATACTGACCGACTCCAATAGATTTGGGATCAATTTTAACCAGCTCTGAAAGAGGATCCTGAAACCTCCGGCCTATAGAGACAGCTCCACGAACTGTAACATCATATTCAGGAAGCTCTTCCCTGGCTACAGCTGAAGCTGAATATACAGAAGCTCCTGCTTCACTTACAACAGTTTTTATAATCTTTTCAGGAAGATACTTTTTTGTAAAATTAAAGGTTTCTCTGGAAGCGGTTCCATTACCTGTTACAACAGCATCTGTTTTATATTTTTTTATCAAAGCATTAAGCACTTCTGCAGACTCTTCAAATTTCTCCTGAGGCTTTGTAGGATAAATCACTGTATGTTCCAGTAACTTACCTGTTTCATCAAGTACAACTACTTTACAACCGGTTCTGAATCCAGGATCAATTGCAATTACCCTCATATCTCCTGCAGGAGAAGATAGAAGAAGGTTTTCCAGATTTGTTGCAAAGACTTTAATAGCCTCTTCATCAGCTGATTTTTTCATTTCTGCATTTATCTCAGTTTCCACTGAAGGCATAATTAATCTCTTAAGTGAATCCTCAAGAGCTACTCCAAGAAATTCAGATTCTGTATGAGAAGAACTGAACACAACGGAATGAAACTGATCTGCTATAAACTGTCTGTCAGTATCAACTGCTACCTTCAACACTTTCTCTTCTTCACCACGTCTTACAGCAAGTAATCTGTGAGAAGGGATATTTTTATAGAGTTCACTAAAATCGTAGTACTGTTCATACTTTGACCTCTTATCTTTCCATTCAGAAGTAACAGAAACTTTGAGTACTCCTCTGGTTCTGATATGTTCCCGTACTTTACCTCTTAAATCACTGTTTTCAGAAAACTTCTCTGCAATAATATCTGAAGCTCCTTTAAGTGCATCTTCAACTGTTTCCACACCTTTTTCAGGTACAACATAATCTTTTGCACAATCTTTTGAAGAACCATTCAGTATTGAATCTGCAAGAGGTTCAAGTCCCTTTTCCTTTGCAATTGTGCCTCTTGTTCTTTTACGGGGTTTAAAAGGTAAATACAGGTCTTCCAGTTCAGTTTTTGAATAGACTGAAACTATCTTTTTTTCCAGATCTTCAGTTAGTTTATCCTGGCTTTTTATGGTACTTAAAATCGTCTCTTTTCGACTATTAAGCTCTTTTGCATACTCGTACAGGTCTTTTACCATCTGTACTTTTACTTCATCAAGATTACCAGTTGCCTCTTTTCTGTATCTTGAAATAAATGGCACACTCAGCCCTTCATCAAGGAGACGGATCATATTTCTGGTCTGGCTGATTCCGGTGCCACTCTCTCTTGAAATATATTCTATATCTTTTTCGTTAAACATCTAAAATATCTCCGAATAGTAAAAAACAATCAGATAACAGGCTGCTTTATAAACAGGCCAGGGTATTTTTTCAGAAGAGTTTCAATCATATACTCTTCAGCTTCAACCCGTGATCTGAATTTTTTCAGCTGCTTAACTGTTTTTTTAATAAATGAGTAGTGAATCTGTGTAAAAACCCTTTTTAATTCTGCTACAGCTGTTGGGTTCATTGAAAAAGAGTCATACCCTAATCCCATAAGCATAAGAGCAGTAAATGGTTTACCCGCTATTTCCCCACAAACATTTACAGGCTTACCTATTTTTTTTACCTCTTTTATTATCTCATCAAGTACCTGAATAACTGCCGGCTGAAACGGATTAAACAGATAAGATACATTGGTATTATCTCTCTCTACTGCAAGCAGATACTGCATCAGGTCGTTTGTACCTACAGAGAAGAAATCCACTATATCTCCCATATATTTTATAAGTTTAATCGTGCCCGGGATTTCGAGCATTATTCCAAATTCCACATCTTTTCCGGGGTACTCACCCTCTTTTCTGAGCTCCTCTTTTAACTCTTCTATAAGGTATCTCAGAGTAAAGATCTCTTCCATCTCAGTAATCATTGGGAAGAGAATTTTTATGTTACCCGCTTCATTAGCTTTTATAATAGCTCTAAGCTGGGTTTTCAATACATCTTTCTCTTTCAGAAACAACCTTACAGCCATTGTTCCCAGAGCCGGGTTTTCTTCATTTGCAGTTACGGGAAAATATCCATAGTCTTTATCCCGCCCCACATCATAAGTCCTTATAACAAGTGGATGTGGATAGACCTTACCCGATATGTTTTTGTATATAAGATACTGTTCCTGTTCTGAGAGAGCGATTGCAGGATCGGTAAAAAGAAACTCGGTTCTGTATAAGCCAACACCCCTGGCACCTCTTCCAAGTACAGTATCACTCTCAAAAGGAAGCTCAATATTAGCAAGAAGTTTGAAAGGATGACCATCAGCTGTTTTATCTTCAAGCTTGATTATATCTTCCAGTCTCTGCTTATATAGCTGGTATCTCTCCTGCTTTATAACGTACTGTTTAACAACTGAAGCCTGAGGGTTTATATAGACATCTCCGCTTAAGCCGTCAACAATCAGAAAATCATCATTCTTTATCACATCTGCAGCATCCCCGACATTGAGGATAGTAGGAATATCAAGGGTTCTTGCAAGAATGACGCTGTGAGATGTCTCACCACCTTCTTTAAATACAAGTCCTTTTATGCGACCTTTGCCCATAACATTTGCAGCTACAGAAGGGGGAAGATAGTCAGCAACTATAATCACATCATCAACTGTATGAGACTCTATTGAGGCAGTTCCTTTCTTAAGGTTATTGAGGATTCTACCCAGAACATCTGAGATATCATTCCCCTTTTCCCTGAAGGAGAGATCCTGCAGATTATTAAAGATATCAAGATATTTCTTCTCAACTTCTTTAACAGCCCACTCCACCTTAACAAGCTTTGTCCTTACAAGAGCTCTTATATCATTTACCAGATTCCCTTCATTTACCAGAGCACTCTGGGTTTCAATAATTAACGCAGAATCTTTACCCATACTAAGGTGAAGATCTTTCTGGATCTTCTTGAGCTGGGCTTTGGTTTTTCTGATAGCATTATTAAGACGTCTTATCTCAACTTCTGCCTGTTGTTCTGTGATCTCCTCTTTAAGAACAATGGTGTTTTTTGAATTGTAGAGAAGTACCTTCCCTGTGGCTATCCCGGATGAGGCCGGTTTGCCCTTGATTTTATTCATTCAATCCGCGCCCCGGAGGGGACGCCTCAGTTCTCTTCGTCAAATTTGCGGTTAAAAAGCTCACATATCTGCTTAACTGCTTCAGCTTCATCATCACCAGTAGCCTGAATAGTTATAGTATTTCCTACGGAAGCTGCAATTGTCAGTATTCCAAGAAGGCTCTTTGCATTAACCTTGTCCCCGTTATAAATCAGAAAAACATCTGAAGAAAACATATTTGCCAGATGAGATAATTTAGCTGCTGCTCTGGCATGTAACCCCAGCCTGTTTACAATTTCAACTCTTTCTTCCGTCATTTTTTCTTATCTCCTAAGTACTCTCCAATAACATTGATACCATCAACGGCACCTTTCTTAACAATTTTTACAAGATTTTTGAAATCACTTTCTTTTGATCTATAAGTCAGAAATTTTAACAGACCGGCAAGGTTAATTCCAGTAATAATCTCAATATTTGATGAAATGTAAGGAAAACATATGTTTGAAGGAGAACCTCCGAACATGTCTGTAAAAATCAGTACATTATCGTCATTCCACTTTCTCAGCAGTGCTTCAATACTGTTTACTACTGTGCCTGCATCCTTTCTCCAGTCAAAACAGATACACTCTACATCTACATTCTGCTCAAGGATCTCTTCCGCTATTGCAACCAGTTCACTACCGAGCTTTCCATGAGTTATTATCATACATTTAACCATCTGCCCCACCTATATTTACTGATCTGTCAGGATCCTTTGCGATAAATATGTTCCATAAAAGATTCACTTCCATTCTTTCTGGAAATAAAATATTTTACAGCAACTTCAATCAGAGTAGAAAGGTTTCTTCCCGGTGCAACAGGAAGATCAAACATGGGAATATCTTTTCCCAGAACTGAGAAAAAGAGATTCTCTTCTCCAAGCCTGTCATATCTCTTTTTGGCGCTCCATTTTTCAAGATTTATCACAAGATCCAGTCTTTTTTCGTCAAGAAGTGCACCTACACCAAATATATCAACAATATTTATTATCCCGAGTCCTCTGACTTCAATCCACCTCTTAATCTTTTCAATGGATCTGCCAACAGGTTCATCATTGGAATTGAGGTAGAACTCAATAAGATCGTCTGAAACAAGAGAATGCCCTTTATTTACAAGTTCCAGAGCAGTCTCACTCTTACCTATACCGGAATCTCCGGTAATAAGAGTACCCATTCCCATAATGTCCATAAGAACTCCATTAATTCTTACCTTCTTCGAGAAAGTTGTATAGAGTATAGTCGTTACTCTTGGTACAAGAAGTGAAGCTCTTAAACCTGAAACAAGAATAGGAGTTTTATACTTATTTGCTGCACTTATTATTTCAGCTTCAACTTCCTGGTTCTCTGCAACTATAATTGCCGGTAACTTCTGACTGAAGAAATCCCTCAACTGCCTCATTTTATTTGATGGTGACAGCTGACTTATATAACCAACTTCGGTTTTACCAAAAATCTGTAATCTCGATTTGTTTATATATTTCGGATACCCTGCAATTGCAAGTCCTGGTCTCTGGGTTCTTGGGTGACTTATTTTATTTGTAAGCCACTTCTCATTATGTACTGTGCTTATTTCAAGATCTTTTATATTTGTCAGCGCAACTACTTCGACGCCTTTCTGATTTTTAATCATCACACTCTTCAAATTTATTTATATTCTGAATCAGTTCCTCTGCATCTTTAGTGTTTATAATAGTTTTCATCACTTTTGATGACTTTTTTACAAAAGATGCTGCCGCAGCAAGGATCTGAAGATGAACAATTGGTGAACTGGCTGGTGAAAGAATCATTATTATAAGATGTATTCTTCCCGAATCATTTCCCCAGGAAGGAATACCCTTTTTTGAGATTCCTATTCCCACTATGGGATCTGCAATATCCTTAATCTTTGAATGAGGAATTGCAGAATTGTTACCAACTGTAGTTGCTCCCAGCTTCTCTCTATCAAGAAGGCGTTTAACAACACAGTTGGTTTCCAGAGGAGCACCTCCATTAATAAGGTGCTCAGCCAGTTCTGTAAAAATGCCGGTCATATCCTCCGACCGGCACTCTACTCTTACATATTCTTTCTTAATTATATTTCCAAGTTTCACTACTTTACTCAAACCTGCCTTTATCAATTAGAGATAAATCTCCACTATTATTTTTGAATAACACCGATATATTACCGGTTTCCACATTTTCAAACATGAAAGCATTCTCTCCTGAATCCTGCAGATAGAATACAGCTTCTTCTACTGAAAGTGGCTTATTGGAGTAATTTTCTGATACGGTTATTCTGGGAGTATCATTTTTTTCAGGTTCTGTCTCTTCAGCAACATCTGTGTCTGCAGCTCCTGCGAATAGTTTTCCCACACCGATTTTCTTCTCTCCCTTAAGCTTTTCTTTGTTCTTTTTTGCCTGATTCTTGAGTTTGCTCAACACCTGACGAAATGCCTGCTTAAGTTTTACATCGCTGTCTACCAGCTGATAGGAATGGTATTTGGTTTTTAGATTTACTTCAACTTTGTAGATATCTTTCTCTTCGTTTATTATAAATTCAGCACCAATAATGTCGCCACTGATTTTTTCAATCGAATCGAGCTTCTTCTCTACAAATCCTTTAACAGCACCAGTTACCTTCACACTTTTTGATGTAAATCTTACGCTCATAAACACCTCCTTAATTTAGTTATTACCGCCTGCACGCAGACTGTACTCCTGCCTTCTGACCGTTGAACTCGGGATCTTCATCTCATCTCTGTAATTTCTAATGGTTCGTCTTGAAATTTTGATTCCCAACTTACCTAGTCTTACTGACAATTCCTGATCAGATAAGGGTTTTTTATGAGGCTCTTCTTCAATAAGAGCCTTTATCTTATCCTTAATAGTTTCAACAGAATGGGTAAATCCGAATTCACCTTTAATTCCGTGGGTAAAGAAACTTTTAAGCTTTATCAACCCTTTCTCTGAAGCCATAAATTTGTTACTTACAGCCCTGGAAATAGTGGATTCACTGTATCCCAGTTCCCGGGCCACCTCTTTCATTGTAAGAGGTTTCTTCCATTTATATCCAAAATCGAGAAAATCTTTCTGAACCTTAACAAGGTACTCAGCTATTCTCACAATCATTTTGGTTCGTAATTCAATACCATCTATAAAGAGCTGAGCACCTCTGCTCCTCTCTTTCAGGTAAGATTTTGATTCTCTGTCCTCAGTCCGCTTAAGCATATCTTCATAATAACCGGAGAGCTTCAACCGGGGCATCCCCTCTTCTATATATGCAATCTTATACTCATTATTTTCTTTAATCAGCATAAGATCTACTTCTGCATAGTCAATGTCTTCAGATTCATAGAGAAGTCCTGGTTTAGGATTAAGCCTCTTAACCTGGGAAGAGAGATCCGCCATCTGCTCATGACTTAAGCCCATAGCATCTTCAATTACTTTGTATCTGGATTTGGAGAGATCTTCAAGATGGTTTTCAATCAGCTCTTTAAGCAGAAAATTATCTTCATCTATCTGAGACAGAAGGCACTCTTCAAGATTCATTGAAGCAGTTCCTCTCGGATCAAAAGTCTTAATTGTATTTCTTATACTGTCCAGTCTTTCAGGAGTAGTTTCAAGTACTGAAGCGACTGATTCCACTTCAACTTCAAGATAGCCACACTCATTAAGGTTATAGACGATATAACTTGCAAGCTCCATATCCTTCTCATCAAACACAGCTTCCGCCTGATGCAGCAGATGATCTGCAAGAGTTTCTTTATATGTAGAAAAAAGTTCAATTGCCCTGTTTTTATCTATACTGCTCTCATCCCTTTTGAAGAATCCATTCTCTTCATAACTATTCAGAAAAGATGAATCTGCCATTTCCATCTTTTCCTGCAGAACATTTACATCTTTTTCCCCTGATTCTACAGGAACAATCTCTTCAACCTCAAGCATTGGATTTGAATCCACTTCATTATTAATTCTGTCAGAGAACTCAGTTCTGCTCAGTGCCAGAAATGATATAAACGAGTGTATCACCGGATTAAGAGTAAGGTTTGCTGACTGTTTAACACCTAATTTAATTGCCATTTAATTCCACCTGAATTCTTTTCCCAGATACTCTTCCTTAACCTTTTTATCTTCTATCAGATCGTATGAGTTACCTTTAAAGATAACCTTTCCCCGACTGATTATATACGAACGATCTGTAATACTCAGCAGCTCCCTTACATTATGATCAGTTATTATAACTCCCATCCCTCTCTCTTTAAAGCCGGTAATAAGAGTTCTTATCTCACTAATCTGAATAGGGTCAATACCAGCAAATGGTTCATCAAGGAGCAGAAAATCAGGCTTTAAAACAAGAGCTCTTGCAATTTCCAGCCGACGCCTTTCACCACCGGAAAGCAGTGCTGACTTGCGATCTTTAATATGCATCAAGCCCATCTCCTCAAGTACAGATTCAGCATTAATATCACTATCTACAAACTTTTTCTGCATCTCAATTACTGCCTGAATATTTCCAATAACCGAGAGCCCGTGATATATTGATGGCTCCTGAGGTAAAAAGGATATTCCTTTTCGTGCTCTCAGGTACACAGGTAATTTTGTAATATCTTCCTTATCAAGAAATATCTCACCTTCGTCGGGTTTAAGGAGTCCAAGCATCATAGAGAAAGTTGTCGTCTTACCAGCTCCATTCGGCCCAAGTAGTCCGATAATTTCCCCTTGCTGAACATTTATCGAAACATTATCAACAACCTTTCGTTTATTAAATGATTTACATATATTTTTGCTTTGCAAAATCTTCATAGTTTATTTAAAGCGTATATAAAATAGTATACTATAATTAATTAACATGTCAACAAAATCAGGGGGCAACAACTGCCAGTCTTTCAATCAGTTCTTCTGCTGTAACTTTTGATGTACCAACCTTCTCCACAACTATTGAAGCAGCAGCATTTGCCACTGTCAGAGAGTCTCTCAGAGAGGCTCCTGCACAACGGCTCAGAACAAGAGCTGCCATAACAGTATCACCTGCTCCGGTAACATCATATACATCGTGACCACATACAGGGATGTTAAAAACTGAACCATCAGAATCAACTGCTGTAATTCCTTTTGCACCTCTTGTTACAAGGGCATAATCGCAACCAAATTTCTCCTTTATTACCTCAGCTGCCTTAAAAGCTCTCTCATCTGAATCTATAATCATTCCGGTAAGTTTTTCTGCTTCACTGCAATTAGGGGTAATACCGGTAACGCCTTCATATATACTGAAATTGGGAGGTTTGGGATCTACAAGCACAGGTACCCGTTTTTTATCAGCCACATCTTTAATCCGGTCCATAATAGAAGGGTTCAAAGTACCTTTCGCATAATCAGATACAACAATTCCATCCAGTTCAGCATTCATTAAGCCTTCAATTATAAAATCTTCATGTTCGGTTTTTATATCGATAAAAGATTCTCTGTCTATTCTCACTATCTGTTGCTTCTGACCGATTACTCTGGTTTTAACAACAGTATTTACCTCTTCACATGATTTTATCAGAGACTTACCTTTCCATTCATTTTTAATGATCTCACCAAAAGGATCTCTGCCAACAACACCTGCCAGTATAACTGTTCCACCCAGAGCTTCTATATTTGCTGCTACATTGGAAGCCCCTCCCAGCCTGTACTCTTCTTTTTCAACTTTTAAAACAGGAACTGGTGCTTCAGGAGATATTCTGGCTACATTACCCATAAGATAACGATCAAGGATAATGTCACCTACAACTGCAATTCTGCAATCAGTAAACTTTCCGCATAGACTCTGCCATTCACTATATCTGCTCATATTAACCTTTAACAGCCTCGTCAGTAAGCATAACCGGAATACCATCTGTTACAGGGTATATAAGATTACAATTGCTGCACCTTATACCTTCAGAGCTATCAAGCCGGGTTACAGATTTTCTGCACACAGGACAAACAAGTATCTCCATTAATTCATCAGAGACTTTTTTCATGCTCATTCAAACCTCATTAAAATGGAAATTCTCGCATTTTGTTTTCTTACTGTCAATGAATTCTCTGGTCTGGTATCATCATAATATGGATATTCGTACACAACTGGAAAAAAGAGAAGAACTCCTGCACCCATCCGCCTGCAGGAGTATTAATGGCAAAAGATTGAAAGAAGATACTCTCTCTCCCACCAGAACTGAATTTCAGAGAGACAGAGACAGGATCATTCACTCCAAAGCTTTTCGGAGACTAAAGCATAAAACCCAGGTCTTTATATCGCCGGAAGGTGATCACTACAGAACAAGATTAACCCATACCCTTGAAGTCAGTCAGATAGCCAGAACTATAGCCAAAGCACTCAACTTAAACGAAGATCTTACTGAAGCAATCGCTCTGGGACATGACCTGGGACATACCCCATTCGGACACACAGGTGAAGATGTCCTTAATGACATTTCCGGTGGGAATTTCAAACACAACTTTCAGAGCTTAAGAGTAGTAAAACTTCTGGAAAAGAATGGCAAAGGCCTGAATCTCACCACTCAGGTTATGGATGGAATAGTTAAACACTCAAAAGGTTCAGGTCCTATCATTACAGATGATCCGGCCCAGCTTCCCTCAACTCTGGAAGGGCAGATTGTAAGACTATCAGACATAATAGCTTACGTAAATCATGATCTGGATGATGCAGTAAGATCCTCACTCATAAAAGAGGGTGATATACCAGAACCTGTAAGATCTCTATTTGGTTCAAGATTTTCCCGTAGAATAGATACTATCGTTAATGATGTAATAAGCTCAACAATCAGGAATAACTGGGAATACATCTCTATGTCAGAAGAGGTATACAAAGAACTTAACAACCTGAGAAGCTTTCTTTTTGCAGAAGTTTATAAAAACGATACTCTGGAGAGAGAACGGAATAAAATTGAGAGTATAATAACCAGTATATACCGTTATGTTCTGAAAAACCCCACAGAATACCTGGATAACGTCATGATTGATGCACCCAATGAAAAAAAAGCTCTCGATTTCATTGCCGGCATGACCGATAATTTTGCTCTCCAGATTTTCAAACAGATATCCATACCTGAATTCATTGTCTGAATGTAGCTTTTAAAACTGCGTATATATTGATATAATAAATATCATGTTAAAAAAATCTATCAGAGTTGTTCTCTTCTGCTCTATTCTTCCACTGTTTTCAGCAGGAAGTATGCAGTATGATACAAGTAAAATATCCGAACGGCAGAAACAGGATCTGCAGGACATCCAGAGTACAGGTCTGGAAACCGATGATCTTTTTGATACAGGCTATAAGATTGCCCCTATGGAAAAAGTTCAGTTAAAAGCTCTTTCAAGAAAAGAGAAAATCATCTGGGCAGTAAGAATGTCTGAAAAATATACCTTTCTATGATAAAAAAATATCCCTGGCACTTTCTTTATCTTATTTTTGTTATCTTTGCCCTTATAAATATTTTCAATAAGATTGAATGGACCAGTTCAACAGATAATATTTTGTGGGAAGAGACAAAAGAGGGGTTAGTATGCTTAAACTCCCCGGCCTCTTCACCAATAAAACAGGGTGACCTGCTTCTTAAAGTTGGAAAGATTCCGGTAAAAAACAAAATTGACCTTGCCAGAATAATTACAGGGAAAAAATATCAGCGTTATGAGTTTGTCAGAGACGATCTTTTAAGTGATAAAGGTGTGGACATCTCTGTAACCCATACTCCTGCATCATATTATATGATTGCCTTCATTGGTATTCTCTTTATTCTCATAACCCTGAACATTCTGAATGCATCAATTCAACCTAACAGCACAATATCACCACCTGGTATCTTTTTTTTTCTTGGGCTTTCACTGTCCGGCCTTCTTATCTTCTCCCCTACAGGTTCTTATGAAGATCTGGATATACTGTTTCTCATTCTTGATCGTATCTGCTACCTCCTCTTTCCAGCTATGTTGCTTCACTATACCCTTAACTTTCCCATTAAATCGGTTTTCATTAAAAAGAGCGTAAGTAAGAAAATCATATATCTTATCTATCTGATCCCCGGGGCTCATATTATTATTAACACATGGTTCTTTGTGTCGGTAATACTACCGGAAGAACCTGTTATTCCGGTTATAATTGTAACTCTGAACTTTTTCAGGGAAACATCTTCACACCTGTTCCGCCTCTACCTCATTCTATCTTTTGCAGCAATAATGCACTCATCATTCAGGCTTGTTATAAATAAAAAGCAGACCAGATTTATTATTCCTGCTGCCGGAGCTGCTCTCTCTATAATCTCATTTATTTTCCTGACACTTACTCCTCCTGCTCTACTTAACTCAATGCTCCACTACCTTATGATATTCTCTCTTGCAGCACTGCCTTTGTCACTGGCTTTCTTTTTAAGTCCAAAGCGTGTTACAGACATTGAGTCAATATTAAAGAAATCTCTTTCCACTTCAACAATCCTTCTTTTTATTTTCGGAGTCTATTTCGTAGTAGGATTCAGCAGTGAACAGAGCTGGCTTCTTGGAATATTCTGGTCTCTCGCAACTCTTCTTACTGCAGGTTACCTGTTCAGACCAATTGAATCCACTGTTCAGGAATATTTTGAAAAAATCTTTTCAAGAAGTACATACAATTTCAAAAGGAGACTGATAGATCTTATTAACTCTCTTAGAGAGGAGAGAGATCTGGACTCTCTTTCCAGAAACTTTCTTGACTCTATTAACCATGGGTTTAATCTGCAGAAGAGTTCTCTGATAATCTATTCCAGGAACAGTGAATTTCACCTGTTACCTGAGAACAGAAGAATAAACCTGTCCAGTGAATTCATAGATGGCCTGATGGAAGCCGGAAGTCTTACATTTACCTCTCACTCCGTTTTTGAGAAGAAACATCCTTCAGATTTCAGAATCCTGAGTTCTCTTAAATATTTCCAGTTTCTTGCTCTCAAAACCAGAGGTAATCTTACAGGAGTTATTGCATTCGGACTTAAACAGGACAACCGGTATCTGTCCCTTGAAGACTGGGAGTTAATGTACAGTATCGCCTCCTCCCTCTCTCTGTCAGTTGAAAATGCATCTCTGTATTCAAAACTTGAAAATCAGCTTAACGAGATAAATCTGCTTAAAGAGTTCAATGAAAATATCATTGAGAATCTTAATCTTGGAATTGTTGTTCTATCCAAGTTCAACACAATTCAGACCTGGAATTCTTTTATGGAACAGAAAACAGGTTCACTTAGAAAAAAGGCTCTCAATAAGAAAGCTTATACTATCTTTGGAGAAGAGATCTGGCGAAATATTCTTACTCATAAAAAGAATTCCATTACTCTTAAAAGTGTTACTATGCCCAATGCTCCTGAAGAGCTTAGTTTTGACATCTACATCTCTTCCCTGAAAGATCACAGTAACAAAGTTATCGGTACAATTCTTGTTATTGAAGATGTTACAGAGAAGAATATGATTCAGAATCAGCTGGTTACTTCTGAAAAGATGGCATCAATCGGAATGCTTTCAGCTGGTATAGCACATGAAATCAACACTCCCCTTACCGGCATTTCATCTTATTGTCAGTTTATTCTGGAAAATCCGGAAGATGAAGATAATTTTGAGCTTATTCAGAAAATGCAGGAGCAGGTTATCAGAGCCAACAAGATTACAAGAACCCTTCTGGACTTCTCAAGACAAAAGGGAACACAGCCAATGGAACTTGATATAGTACAGGTTATTGGACAGAGTATATCTCTTGTTGACCATAGATTGAAGAAGAAGAATATAGCTATAGATACAGATGGTTTGAAAATTGATAATAAAATTTTTGGTTTTCCAACGAGACTTCAGCAGCTTTTCATTAATCTTATTATCAATGCCTGTGATGCAATTGAGCATACAGAGGGGAAAATTTCTTTTGCAGGAAATCACACCCCTGAAGGAATCCTGGTTTCCATTAAAGATAATGGAACAGGTATCTCATTAGAGAATGTAGATAAGATTTTTGACCCCTTCTTCACAACCAAAGCACCTGGTAAAGGTACTGGTCTGGGACTTGCAATAACCTATAACATAGTAAAAGAGCATTATGGGGAAATTACTATTTCCAGCGAACCGGGTGAAGGCACCACATTTAACATTATATTGCCTTTTTCCAGTCCTCTAAGGAGAATAAAAATATGAGTAAAATAATTCATCTCATTGATGATGAGACAATTATTCACGACATTTTTAAAAGAATATTCAAAGACAACGAATATACACTTATAATTTCAGAGAACATGAGTCAGGCCAAAGCCAACCATAGCCCTGATATTGATGTAGTTATAATGGACCTTATGATACCTGGTACTTCCGGTATTGAAATTTTTAAAGAGCTCAAGGTCAACGACCCGGATATTAATGTACTGTTCCTTACAGCATACGGTACTATTGAATCTGCAATAGAGACTATTAAACTGGGAGCCCGGGACTATCTTCAGAAGCCTTTCAACAACATTGAAATCAAACACAGAATAGAGAGAATAATAAAAGAGAAGAGAACCAGCAAAGAGAATCTGCAACTTAAGAAGACATTAAATGAGAAGTTCTCTTTCTCAAATATCATTGGTAACAGCAGAGCTATAAACAAAACTCTTACTCTGGTTGAGAGTGTATCAAAAACAAACTCAACAGTATTGATAACAGGAGAAAGTGGAACTGGTAAAGAACTCATAGCTAAAGCTATATATCAGAACTCAAACAGAAGGAACAATCCCTTTTTCTCAATTAACTCAAGTAATATACCTGAAACACTCTTTGAAAGTATGCTTTTTGGTCATAAAAAGGGTGCATTTACCAGTGCCAATGCTGATAAAAAAGGACTCTTTGAAGAAGCAGACACCGGAACAGTTTTTCTGGATGAAATTGGTAACCTCTCCTGGGAAACCCAGAATAAAATCCTCAGAGTTCTTCAGGAGAAGGAGATACAGCCTCTTGGAAGCAATAAAACAATAAAAGTAGATGTAAGAATAATTGCAGCTACCAACGTCGAACTCCGTAAAGAGATTCAGGAAAATACATTCAGGGAAGATCTATTCTATCGCCTGAATATGTTCAATATAGAACTTCCATCATTAAGAGAGCGCAAGGAAGACATACCTCTGCTGATAGACCACTTTATCAGGAAGTATGCAGAAGAGAATACTAAACCTATCACAAGAATAGATTCAGAATTCATGAATAAGATGATGGCTTATAACTGGCCGGGTAATATCAGAGAACTTGAGAATACAATTCACAGAGCTGTTATCCTTGCTTCAGAAGGAGTATTGATAGCAGATTTACTCCCCCAGGAGTTTAATACCCCACAGACCCGTATAAAAACCGGAACTTTCAACCAGAAGGTAGACGAATATAAGAAAGATCTTATACTGGAAGCATTGAGAAACAATAACTGGGTTCAGAAAAAATCTGCAGACGAGCTTGGACTTAAAGCAACCACTCTGTCTGAACTGATGAAGAGATTAAATATTCAAAAATAGATAAGGAAGTAAAATGAGCGACACAATTTTTACACTACAGAAGGTTCTGCAGGAGTCAGGTTTTGACAGTCGCAGGAACATCCGGCAATATATTGCTGAAAGGAAATTTAAGGTAAATGGTGAAACTGCAAAAGAGCCTGGATTTCCTGTAGATCCTCACAAGGATACTATAACTTTTAAGAACAAACCCATTAAAATAAGACTGGAAAGAAAGGTTTACTACGTGTTTAATAAACCTTACGGTGTTGTTTCAACTCTGAGCGATCCACAGCACAGAGCAACAATCAGCGAATTTATCAGGAAAATCCCTCAGAGGGTTTATCCTGTAGGAAGACTTGATTACCACTCTGAAGGCCTTATTCTTCTTACAAATGATGGGGATCTTACAAACTTTATCATCTCTCCCCGTAACAGTATACCCAAAGTATATCTTGTTAAAATAAAAGGGGCTCTGAGTGATGCTACAAAGTATAAACTGCAATCCCGTGGTATGGTTCTTGACGGAAGAAGAATAAATCCGGTTAAAATTGAGAATGTCAAAAAAACCCAGAAAGGTAACTCCTGGATCAAGGTTACAATTACCGAAGGTAAGAAGCATATAATCAGAAAGGTTTTTAAATATTCCGGCCATCCTGTTGAGAAACTTAAAAGAGTTTCAATCGGGAATATTCAGTTGAAAAAGCTTCTCCCTGGACACTGGCGGGAAGTAACTGTAGATGAACTTGAAGCATTTAAGAGAAAGTTTAAATACGAAGATTAAATCTATTAATAAGGGTGGATCTCTCTGATCTACCTTATTATCAGAACAGAATGACACGAACTAAAACTGACAGGTATTTGTTCCGATAATTTATATTTTTTTGTTTAATTAAACAGAGTTCAATCTGAAGATAAAATCTTAATCTATGGCACATAAAAGATAATAATTTGTTATATTTTCAGTCCGTGCCAAATGCTAAACGGGCACAATATATTGTGCCCTGTATATAATTCTAAAAGGTTATTTTAAAATAATCTGGGAATATCCAGAATAAGATTAATTCTACCATCACCTGTTATCATGGCCCCTGAAATTCCATCCACATCAGAGATGCTTCCTGTAAGTGGCTTGATAACATATTCACTTTCATTGTAGTAGTCTGAAACTACCAGTCCTACCTTCATACCTTTAACATTAAGGATAACCGTTGCTACTCTTTCGAGTTCAGTATTGTTTTTCATACCAAGAAGGCTCTCAAGACGTCTTACCGGAATAAGTTCATCTCTTACAACTACCATCTCTTTGCCTTTATACTGATTAATATCTACAGAATCAACTCTTAATGTTTCAACAATATATTCAAGAGGAAGGAAGTATCTGTTATTACCTGCTGATACCTCAAGTCCACGTCCAATTGCCATTGTAAGAGGCAGACGTATCGTAAATACACTACCTTTACCAAGTGTACTTTCAATACTGACATCTCCACCAAGCTTCTCTATATTGGTTTTAACAACATCCATTCCAACACCACGACCGGAGACATCTGTTACCTCTTTAGCCATGGAGAACCCAGGCATGAATATCATATTGATAATAGTTGTATCGTCCATCTTATCAAGATCTGCTTCTGCAACAAGACCTTTTTCAATGACTTTGGCTTTTATTTTTCTTACATCGATACCTTTACCATCATCAATTATCTGAATAATAACATACTGTCCCTGGTTGAAAGCTTTAAGCTGAACTGTTCCTTCATCAGGTTTCCCCATTTCAACTCTCTCTTCCGGCGTTTCAATACCATGATCAGCAGAGTTTCTTATCATATGAACCAGAGGATCTGACAGAGCCTCGATAATATTCTTATCAATCTCAGTCTCTTCACCACTGATTTCAAGCTTAATCTTTTTATTAAGTTTTTTTGAAAGATCCCTGATCATTCTGGGGAATTTGGAGAAAGCATTTGCTATTGGAAGCATTCTTATCTCCATAATATTGTTCTGTAACTGTTCAGAAATTCTGGTAATGGCCTCAACAGACTCTTTCAGCCTCTTTGCTATATGATCTTCTGCTTCCAGGTTTCTGGAAATCATATTGAGGTTATTTTTTGATACAAGAAGTTCACCAATAAGATTCATAAAGGTATCAATTTTTTCCTGAGCAACTTTAATAATCTTATCGCTCTGACCTCCTGCCGGAGTCTTTGATACAGCAGCAGATGGAGCTGGTGCTGATGCACTGGAAGTAGGTGCCGGAGGAGTTGTTGCCTTACGGCGATCAACTCTTTCAGTCTTTCTTCTGTCTGCTTTCTCTACTATTTCCACCAGGTCTTTCTTTAGATCTGCAATAAAGAGTTCTTCGTTATCATCTTTACCCATCAGAAGGAAGTCAACTATTCCAAGGCTGGCATTACTCTTTTCAACAAGGAACTTATGCTTAACCTTTTCACCAACTTTCTTAAGAGTACGGTAACCTCTTCTGACCTTCTTCAGGGCTTTCTCTCTTTTTCCATCATCCCCTATCTGCTCCAGTCCAACTCTGACAGCATCTGTCGCCTGTTTAATATTGGTTGAAATAGCTGCAGCCAGAGAGTCACCGCCAATTTTCTTTATTCCTTCAGCGTCAGGTTCACTCTCTCCCTTAAGTTCCATTAAGATTTCTGTAACATTGATATGTGAATCAATATTATTTCGGAAATCTTCAAGAAATCTAAGTAGAAAATCCTTAACTCTGAAAAGAATATCCACTTCATCACCAATCAGTGGAATATTGTTATCTCTCTTCTTCTGAACAAGAGATTCGGCCAGATGTGATAATTCCCGGAAATTATTAAGGAAATGACTTTGTCTTACAGAATCATCATCTATTATTGACAGAATAACACCAGTATTTCCCTTAAGACTGTGAAGAGCTCTGAAAAGGTCGTTATAGAGCTCTGTTGATTCTGGTGAACTTTCCAGCTCAAGAAGAATATCTTCTATTCTTCCAAGGTGCTCAAACCCTTCCTGCTCATACTGTGCCTTCATTTCCTGAGGAAACTCTACACTCATTTTCTCAGGTTTATCTTCTTCAATCAGAGGAAGTTCTTCTACTTCATCAGCTACTACCGGGGCTCCTTCAGCATCACCATCCTGACTACCAGCTGCAGCAGGTTTGCCTCTCACCTCCAGAACCCTCTCAATAAGCTTTGAATACTCAACATCCTCAATCTCAACATCTGCAATATCTTCATCGTGATTCTGAGCACTGATAACATCTGCAGTATTATTGAGCATTCTTGAGAGAGCATCAATTGAGTCCAGAATAACATCAATGATTTTCTCATTGATTTCAGAAATCCTTCCTTTCCTAATATCGTCAAGCAGGGTTTCAACTTCATGAGAAAGCTTACCTATACTGGTAAGATTCAGAAAAGATGAAGTTCCTTTAATCGTATGGATCGGCCTGAAAATAGAGTTTATTAATTCGACATCCTTTGAAACTTCCAGCTTCAGGACTTTCTCTTCTATCCCATCCAGATGATCATTGGATTCAGATAGAAATTCGAGTAGAACAAGTACTTCATCTTTCGAAATTGAATATTTCACATCACGCCCCCGTAAGCAACTTGATATTTTCTATTAGTATATTTGGATCAAGAGGTTTCACTATGTAAAAGTCTGCTCCGGCATCATATCCTTTCTGCTTATCCTGAGCTTCATCTTCAGTAGATACAATTATAATCGGAAGATCTTCAAAGTCGTCATGACTTCTGACCTTCTCAATCATTGTATACCCATCCATATTTGGCATGTTAATATCACTGACAATTATATCGACTTCAGGATTCATCAGCAGTTTCTCATATCCATCCATACCATCTATTGCATGTATCACTTCAAAACCAGCATTCTTAAGAATGTAGTAGTGATAATTTCTTACCATTTCCGAATCATCTACTATTAACACCTTCATAAAAGTCCTCCTTAATTGCCAGGTTTCTGATGGACAATCATTCCACCAGCTCTCTTAACACTAAACGCAGTATTTATTCTTGTTACAGATTCCGAATGCCCCAGAAAAATATACCCTCCCGGATTCATGCTGTCATAGAAGTTACCAACAACTTTCTTTCGGGAGGCATCATCAAAGTATATAAGAACATTTCTGCAGAACAGAAAATCTATATTTCTTAATGATCTCATACCTGTAGCATCAAAAAGATTAAGATGCTTGAATGTCACAAGTTTTTTGACATTCATTCTCAAACGTGAACCTTCCGGTGACACAAGAAAGTATCTTTTAAGAAGGTCAGGTGGTATATTTCTTACGGATCGTTCTGAATAGACAGCCTCATTGGCCTTTTTAAGAATTTCAGTGTCAATATCCGTGGCCGTAATTGTTACATCCCAGCTTGAAATGTCCTTAATGTTTTCAAGTAGTCTTATACCCAAAGTATAAGGTTCTTCACCTGAAGAACATCCAGCGGACCATATTTTGAGAGTTTTTGACTTGCTCTTCCTTTTCTTCTCTATTATTTCAGGCAGACAAAACTTCGTAAACACATCCAGCTGGTTATCTTCTCTGAAAAAATATGTTTCGTTGGTAGTTAACAGGTTTAGAAGATTCTGTAGTTCTTTACCAAACTTATCCATAAATTTCAGATGATTGAAATACTCCCCTACATTTTCAATTTTGAGGGCTATTAATCTCTTCTCAATTCTTTTTTTAACAAAGTATATTTTTTTGGTTTCAAAAAATATACCTGCCTTATCGTATATAAGGTTACGAAACTTTATGAAATCTTCTACTTTTAGTTCCATGGTTCTTCACTGATTAATCCTTTCGTCAATTTTCATAACCGCATCACCAATAACCTCAAGCATCTCATCACTTTCAGTTTCTTCAGCAATTTCATCAAGAAGTTCAATATCGCTCTCATCTCCCATAAGGCCGAGCTGTTCAACAGCCCATATCTGGACCATCTCGTTTTCGTCGTTAAGCATCTCTCTGATTTTCTCAATACTATGCTCACTTTCAGCAGCAGACAGAATTCTTGAAATTTCATACTGATTCACACTATTATCAGTATTTTTGGCTATTGATTCCAGTTTCTCTCTTATATGTTCAGGTACATCATCAATGCCATTATTACGCATTATACCTTCAATTGCATCGATAATCTCTTTCATATATGGTTCAGGATTACCATCCAGAAGTTTCTCAAGCAGTATGAATGCATCTTTTGAACCAAAAGTACTGAGATATCTCAGCAATGGAAAAAGCAGCATTGGATTAGTATCAGCATTTGAGAACTTTTTTATGATCTCTTCCGCCCTTGGAGACTGATTAATTTTTGACAGAGCTTCAAGGCTGGAACATGTTAACATCAGATTAACATTATCCAGAAACAGAAACTCTTCAATCTCTTCTACTTTCTCTGTATCTCTGAAATTACCAAGATACTCCACTGCTGTATATACAACATTAGGGTCAGCGTCTACAAGGCGCCTTCTGATTATGTTAATTGCCTCTTCACTTTTTTCTGTTGAAAGTGAATCAATTACGAATTTCCTGACATCTTTATCCGGATCTTCCGCAAGTTTGCCAAGAAACTCAATCAGAGGAATTTCTGACTTCTTGATTATCTCAACGACTCCATTTCTTATAAATGGATCAGGCGACCTCAGCATACGATCAACAATATCGTAATCTGAGCGCGGTATGAGTTCATTAAGAATCATAAGAAGTCTCTCTTTTACCGCACGATCTTTCTCATTTTCAAGCAGATCAACGAAAACCGGAATAAGCGTTATATCAGAAGATTCAATATAATCCTGAAGCCTGTCCAGTCTCTCCTGTGAACTAATCTCAGTCCACTTGTCTAGTAAAACCTTTGAAGTATCTATCTTATCCATATGCCACTCCTTATCAATCACTTATTTACAGCTTTAATTATCTCAGCTGCAATATCCCAGTTTGGAGCTACAACCTGAGCTCCTCCTCTCTTAACTGCCTCCTGTGGCATTCCATAAACAATTGCAGTTTCTTCACTTTCAGCAATTGTTACACCACCGGATTCTGCAATTTTAACCATTCCTTCAGCACCATCACGCCCCATTCCTGTCATAAGGACACCTATAGTATCACCTTTAAAGACTTCAACCACAGAATCCATCATTACATCAACAGCGGGTACAAACAGATGCTGAGGCTCTTTGGACTGTCTGATAAGAATATCACCACTTGCTTTTCTCATCAGCTTAAGATGAAAACCTCCCTTAGCTATATATATATTACCTGGCTCAATTTTCATCCCGGCTTCAGTTTCAACACAATTCATTTTTGTTCTGCTGTTTATTCTTTGAGAATAAGTACCGATAAATGCCGGAGGCATGTGCTGAACAACAATAACTGCTGCATCAAGATCAGCAGGCAGTTCAGGCAGCACCTTGAAGATAGATTTCGGACCTCCTGTTGAAATACCAAGAGCTATTACTTTAAAAGGAGCTTTTCCTTTTACATAAGGTTTTGTTATAGCACTCTTCTTTTTTTCATCAGGTTTTGTAAGAATATCTCTTACTGCAGAAGTTCTTGTTCTTACCGGCCTGGAAATTTTGGAGTAGAAATTTGATTGAGCAGCTTTTTTGATAGTTTCAACTACTTTGTTAATATCGCTACCAAAACTTCTGCTACCTGCGGGTTTACCAACGCAGTCAAAAGCTCCCATTTCCATAGCATCCATAGTCTGACTGGCCCCTTCCTTAGTAAGGGAAGAGAACATAATTACCGGAGCTATTTTATCTTTTACAATTTCCTGAAGAGCTTCAAGACCTGTTTTAACAGGCATCTCCACATCCATAGTAATAACATCAGGTCTCAGTTCTCTGGCTTTATCTACTGCTTCTGCTCCATTTCTTGCGACTCCCGCAACTTCAAGACTGCTGTCTTCTTCTACATGCTTCTTCAGTGCAACTCTTACCAATGCAGAATCATCGCAGATCAGAACTCTGATACGTTTATTCATAAATTTTCCTGTTCCTATTCCTCAATTTTCAGCTTTTTCCTGGCTGCTTTCTTTTTTGCCGGGGCTTTCTTTGTATTCTCTTTTTTTACTTTATCTTTCTCTGGTTCAGAATCAATCTCTTTCACTACATCCGCCTCTGAGGTTTTTGCATTTTCGTCAGATTTAAGTTCACCCCCCTTTTTTGTAATTCTCATATTTCTGAGTTTATCAAAATCTTCCTGATCCATAATGTCGTCAATATTGAGAATCAACACTATTCGTTCACCACTGTCAAGCTTGGCGATTCCTTCCAGATAACCAACATCGATGTTTGAGAAGACTATATTTGGTACATCCTCAATTACTGAATCCTGAACCATAAGCACTTCATGTACATTATCTACAAGAAGTCCCACAGTCATCTCTTTAATAGTTACAACAAGGATTTTCTCCAGACTATCGCTGTTTCTTTCACTATTAAGAAGAATCTTGCTGAGAGATGAAAGAAACTCCGGATATTTGTTATCAATAACTGCTTTTACCAGCTGTACGAACTCTTCGGTATTACTCTTCTTTTCCCAGGCATTCCTTATTTCCACCAGCAGAGGTTCATAAGCTTCCCTTATTTCAGCAACCAGAGTAACAATTATATCGTTTGAAGTTCTGTAATTTGCAAGATAGAGAGAAAGTTTACTGTCAAATTCAGTAATGCTTTCGTTTCCTTCTGCTTCAATAATTTTATTTAATGTATCAATCTCTTCTCTGGCAATCTTACCTGCCTTATCTGCAATATCCCTTGATTCAGAGGCAACATCTGTTACACCGAATCTATGTCTGATATCAACAACAGGAATTATGCTTCCTCTGAGATTGGTCACACCTCTGATAAATTCAGGAGAGCGGGGTACAGGAGTGATCTCCTCAACTTTAAAGATCTCCTTCACTTTATCAATATTTACGCCAAACTCTTCTCCAAGTACTGAGAAGATAACATACTGGCTTTCATCAATAACAGCAGTATCTGCAGCCTGACGCTCACCAACTTCATCATCCTGAATACGTGCAATTGCTTCCACATCATCCTGATCAATGATCATTGTTTCATCCAGAAGCAGAATAAGTTGTTTACCATCCTGAAGTTTGGCAACACCACTTATCTCTCTTCCATAAGAAGCGATGATTGCAGGAGTGGTATCTATAGTTTTCTTTGGAATTCTCTTTACTTCATTAACTCTTTCAACCATCAGTCCCATCTTAATTCCCATTACTTCAACAATGAGAATTCTTGTGTTACTGTCGTCAGCTTCAATCTCTCCCTGCCCTACAATATTTTTCATATTAATTATAGGAAGCACCGTACCTCTCACATTCTGTATACCCATTACAAAATCAGGTACATTTGGCACAACGGTAACCTCTCTTACCTTAAGTATCTCTTTTACCGCTTCAATGCCCAGACCGAACTCTTCAGCACCAAGGTTAAAAGTTACAAGAAGTTCTTCTTCAATTACTTCCTGCACAAAATCTTTATCTTCAGAGAAACCACGTGAAGATTCAAATGTTTCGGATCTTTCTCTGGAGATCTCAACATTAAGTACTTCACTCAGATTAAGCATCATTATAAGGCGATCTTCCTCGACAAGTTTAACAACACCTTCAAGGTAGAACTTATCAATTCCTCTTGTCATCTGTGGGGGTGGTTCAATTCTTTCCCGGGCAACTCTCTGAACTTCAGACACTTCATCCACAACTATTCCATAATTATCGTCTCCAGCTCTGATAACAAGTATCTTAGTCTTATCAGTTGTTTCTGAAGCAGCAATCCCAACTCTTATTTTAAGATCCAGAACAGGAATAATACTTCCTCTGAGGTTCATTATACCAAGGAAATATGCCGGAGATTTAGGAACAGGAGTTATCTCAACCAGTTTAAGAATCTCTTTTACCCTGTTAATCTCAACACCAAACTCCTCAGCGCCAAGCTTGAAGGAAATAAACTGTAATTCGTCAGTTACAGCAGCTTCCATAGCTTCTTTTTCTTTGTTAGCTTCACTCATTATTTACTCCTGAATCCTGTTATTGAAGATTCTCTTCAATATTCTCCAGATTTTCTCTGGCAGTTTCATTATCGGGTTCTATATCCAGTATATTTCTGAATTTACCTGCAGCCGCCTCTTCCAGTCCCAACTCAAAATAAACAACACCTGCATTATTAAGAGCTTTAAGATGAGAGGGTTCAAAATATAGCACCGTCGAAAAAGCTTCAAGCGCTTCTGTCAACAGTCCTTCCTTAAGTTTGCCTAAGCCTTTTTTATATATTTTTTCAGTATCTGGTGCCTCTGAATTATTATCCAGTCGGGCTCTGAGTTTTTCCACTTCTTCTTCCAGAGAGTTTATTCTGTCCCGGGCTTCACTGTTATCGTCAGCCTCAGGTTTAAGTTCATCTGCAAGAGTAAGTTTCAGAAGCTCTTTCATTCCGATACCGATCCCGGAACTTCTACTCATGACTCCATCCTGATTATTTTCTTTATTAACACTTTAAATGCTGATGTTGATCTGCTCTCCGGCGCAAACAGCGCAACAGGCAATCTGAATCCGGGAGCCTCAGCCATTTTAATGTCATAAGGTATACCTGGAAGAATCAGATCTCTTCCAAAAGTATCCGCTATCTCTTTAATTACATTTCTGTAAATTCTTGTTCTGTTATTATATAAAGTTGGAATAACTCCACATAATTTAAGATCTCCTCCCAGCCCATTTATTTCAAATATCAACTTCACAAGTTGAGCTACTCCCTGCATCGGGAAGAAGTGAGTCTGTAAAGGAATTATTACCTCTTTTGCTGCAAGCATGCCACTATAAACGACTTTCTCAAGAGATGGAGGAAGATCAAAGAGAACATAATCATATTCCCCTTCAATCTCTTCCAGAGCAACTTTAAGAAAATCCATTCTGTCACCAATCGCCTCATTGAGTTCAACGGTTTTGGGAGACGCTGGAATGAGAAACAGATTTTTATACTCCGTTTCCATAACAAGATCTCCGATTTTTGCGCTTCCCTTAAGAACTGAGTGAACGCATTTTGTATCTCTGGCAGGATTTGCACCAAAATAGAATGTCGTGTGACCCTGAGAATCAAGATCAATTACCAGAACCTTTCTTTTGAGTTGAGAAAGGTGATACGCAACATTTACAACTATTGAAGTTTTGCCACTGCCGCCCTTCCGATTAACAAAAACTATTTTTCTCATTATTTAAGATAATATATAGGTTATAGCAGCTTGTCAAGAAAAAGAAAATGAAGGAAAAAAAAGTTAATTTATAATTAACCGAATCATTCCTCCACCTTCTTTAAAGCTGCTATTTTTTTACTCTTTCGATGTATGAACCATCTCTGGTATCAACTTTGATAACATTGCCAATTTCAATAAAAGGTGGCACCTGAATTTCCATACCATTATCAAGCTTAGCCGGCTTATATGAAGCCTGAACTGTTGCACCCTTCATAGATTGTTCTGCCTCTGCCACTTCAAATTCCATAGTCATAGGTGGTTCAATATTCATAGGATTGCCTTCATAGCTTTCAAGAATGTAATCTATATCAGATTTCAGATAATAACTTACATCACCAAGAAAATCTCTTGATAGTCTTACCTCATCATAAGTTTCACTATCCATGAAAACAACATCATCGCCATCATCATATGAATAGATAACATTCTTACTTTCAAGCACAACTTTCTCAACCTTCTCAGCTGAGCGGAATCTGTAATCTCTTATTGTAAGGTCATTCAGGTCACGGATCTTCGTCTGAACAACCGCATTACCTTTACCTGGAGTTACGTGTTTAACATACTCAACTCTGTAGAGTTTATCATTAAGTTTAATAATATTTCCTTTTCTTACCTGAGTTGCATTAATCATAATTTCCTCCGTTTATAAACTTATTTATATCCTTTCTATTATTTGTTTTCACATAATACAGAACTTTACCACTGAAATAAAGAAAGTAGTAATAGCCTTCACTTCTGCCACCAAGAAAGCTCCTGCCGTTTCGCGAACCTTTCTTCAATACCATTCCATATTTACTTCCCAGATGAGTACTGAATACTCTGAGAAAAAATGAAGCAGCTTTTGGATTATCCCACTCACTTTTCCATATCAGGAATTCTGAATTCTCTTTACGATAAACCCTGTACTGATCACCACCCCAGTTAGTGGCAATTCCTGTAAGCTCCGAGTTATCACAGAGCATTACATTGATATAGAACTCCCCCAGAACACCTTCGTGATACATTTCATAACCTTCTGGTTTATATGAAATTTTCACATCAACAGGTAACTCATTTTTAATATATTTGGCGGGATGCAGAATCTGTTCCGATGAAATTGGTGGTCTTTTTATAATCTCATTAACACGCTGCCAGTTCTTCTTTTTCTTTCTGCTGAAAATACTGTAGACAAATCTTATACCTTCTATGAAAGGGGCTCTCACCTGATAGCGTACTACATCAGGATATGAATAAAGACTGGTATAACTACCCAGTGAAGTATAAGTCATGAGAGAGTCTGTTTCCGCAATTGAAGTCATCAGATTGGCGTCAAAAGGAAAAACTGTAAACATTTCTCCATACTTAACCATTAGAAAAATTGAATCAGCCTCAAACCAGGTATTAAGCGCAAACCACCTATCGTCAAAAAGCGATCTCTCTTTGAGCTTAAGACTTATTCCTGCCATGGAATCCACAATCTGCTTACGATACCCCCGGGCAACTTCCAGAGCTGCAATATCATCTACCGGCACTTTCCCTGATGGAAGATTCAGCTCTCTGTCTGCAGAATTGTAAAATCCCTCAGCACCATTTTTAATCAGTCTGACTCTTGCACCGGGAAGGGAAAACTTTTTATCAGCAAATCCCATTAACCTCAGGAAAGTCTGCTCTCTGGAGGTTAAAGAGGCAGGATATCTGTGATCTCTCAATCGGTACAGACTATCACTATATTCTCTTCTGTTAAAGATCCGGGGAGCCTTAAAACCCGCTCGTACAGATTCCCCTGTCTGAGCTACCCGCTGAAATAACCCGGTAAAATACTTTTCAGTTGACTGAGCATGTACAAAAATACCGGAAATTAAAACGAAAAGGGTCACTAACCGGATCATAACTGTTCCTGTAACAATCCAGACAAGATGCGCCGGACTATTTGTTTTCTTTGATTCCTACGTTAATTTCAAATATATCAATATCTGTTTTAAAAGGAATCACCAGAAAAGGAATTGAGTGCGGATGTGAAATTTCATGGCCTTTTCCAACGATTATTGTTGGTGTTGAAATATTAACTCCCAACCCTGCATCCACCAGTTTATTTCTTGCATTACCGATAACAATATTTGCAAATTCACCGATCGCATCCTTTACATCATCATTCAGTTCACTAAGTTCTTCCATAAACATGGCCGATGCAATCTTCAGGGCAATTGTTTCCGGCAGAGAAATAATAGCAGAGCCCATTACCTCACCACTCAGACCAATTATTGCTGAAATATCCAGACCGGTTTTAGCATCTTTTGAAATAGAAATTTCCATCTTTTCTGCTTTAATTGCAGACAGCGTTTCGAGGTTCCCGAGTACTGATTCGATGAAAGGGTTGATATACTTAATATCCATGAACTCTCCTCTTATACCATTTTAAACAAGAGTGTGAAAAAAGCAACAAAAAATGGAGCTGATGGGGATCGAACCCACGACCTTCTGAATGCCATTCAGACGCGCTCCCATCTGCGCTACAGCCCCATAAATGATATTGAATATTATCACACATACCGTTCAAAATCAAGTGTAAACTATTAAGGCACTTACTCATAATACACCAGCCCATCCTTTATAATCCCTTATTACGCCAACCACTTTACCAACCACCTCAAAGGGGTCAGTAATAGAGTCGTAATCAGGGTTCTCAGGTTCAAGCCATATATTGGCACCTTTTTTTCTGAATCTTTTAAGGGTTATTTCAGCTTCATCCTTCATCAGAGCTACTACCATCTCTCCGGATTCTGCGCTGTGCTCCCTTTCAATAATAACGATATCGCCTTCCCATATAAAAGCATCTTTCATACTGTCACCGGTAACCTTGAAAGCAAAAGTCTCTTTCCCCGGACTAATCATCCACTCGGGAACTGAAATTTCCTCTCCTATACCTTCAAAGATCTCAAGAGGAGATCCTGCAGGAACAAGTCCTACAACAGGTATAGTATTACCATCATCAGTAAATTTAAAAGTGCCGCCAACTCTCATCAGCATGCCCTTTTCCGTCAGCTTTTTCAGGTACATATGAATTGTGGCAGTAGAAGACAGTCCCGTTATACGGCACAACTCCCTTACAGATGGGAAATATCCCAGATCTGTTACAGCGTTTCGCAAACTGTCATAAAATATCTTCTGTTTTTTTGTAAGCATATTAACCTGCCACTATATAAAAGTTACATAAACGTAATAGCATTGTCAAACTCAGAGACTATTTTCTTATCAGATAAACCAGAATTACAACCACTCCCAGAAAGAAGAGTCCAATCCATGTTTTCACAGTTGTCATGCGTACTTCCATCAGGCGACTTTCGTCAATATAGTACCTGTTACTTCCAGCTTCAGCTACTACTTTTTTCCGCATAAGATCTCTGAGAACCGGAGAATCTTTAAGTCCACACTCTGCAATAGTCCTGGCAGTATAGACACTTACCGCCCCTGTATCTCTCATTTTGTTCAAAACATCTCTCTTATTCATTACTCACCTCTCAGCAGTTTATCAAGAACAGATCCAAGAGTCTGACTGACAAATTCTGCATCCTCTCTACTCATGTCGGGAAACACAGGAAGTGAAATTTCACTACTCCATAGTTTCTCAGTTACAGGAAATTTACCTCTCAGATCTCCATATTTTTTATAAAAACTATGAAAATACACTGGTATAAAATGCTGGGATGCCTGTACACCTTCATTTCCCAGTGATGATATTACCCTATCTCTTATAACCGGAGTTTTGTCTTTCAATCTCACTGGATACAAATGCCAGGCGGAACTACAATAGTCCTTCTCTACCGGCAGAATCAGTCTGTCCTCATTTTTAAGAAATTCAGTATAACACTCAGCAATATACCTGCGATGTTCGGTTATTCTTTTCATTTTTCCAATCTGCACAGCTCCAATTGCTGCAGATATATCTGTCATATTAGCTTTAAATCCCTCATATATAACATCATAACCAGGAGAACCCTCTTTATAACGCTCAACATTGGTTTTAGTTATACCATGGAGAGAAAGCATTCGCATTTTCTTCTCAAGGCTACTGGAATCGGTAACCACCATTCCACCTTCACCAGTAGTTATATTCTTATTGGAATAGAAACTGAAGCAAACCGGATTTTCTGATTTTCCTACCGGAGTTCCCCGATAGTAAGCTCCTATAGCATGAGCAGCATCTTCTACTACAAAAAGATTATATTTGGCAGCAATACTGTTTACTCTGTCAAGGTCCACAGGATGACCTCCAAAATGTACAGGAACAATACCCTTCAGCACATTACCTGTTTCCACAGATACCAATGAGCCATCCTCATTCTGCCTGTAATTCTGATCTATACAGAGCTGAATCTTATTTGGATCAATATTGTAGGTATCCTCTTCCACATCAACAAAAACCGGAGTTCCGCCTCTGTGAAGGATTGAGAGGGAAGTTGATACGAAAGTATAAGGCGTTGTAATAACATCCACCCCCTGCTCCACACCACATGCAGCAAGGGATACATCAAGGGCAGCTGTTCCTGAAGATAGTGCAATGGCTGTTTCAGCATTCAGAACATCCTTAACCAGAGCCTCAAATTCCTGAACTTTTTTACCCGTTGTTATCCATTTTCCTTTCAGCACTTCAGTTACCGCTGCAATCTCATCATCTCCAATGAAAGGGGTTGCAAAAGGAACTGAGTCTCTATTTTTTTCAGACATTCTCTCCACTCTCCGCTAAAATGTAGAATATATTACCATCAACAATTTTTTTGCCGGTTTTCTTCTCCTTTTCCAATACGTCAAGATATTTACCAAGCTCACCTTCAGAAGCTCCCGTAAGTACCGCCAGATCGTCAAGAGTCAATGGTCTTCTTGCTACTGTATTTATTATACTTTTTTCCAGATTTTTACTGAAACCGGAAATTTCTGATCTACTTTTTGCCTTTTTAACAACTTCAGCTCCGAGAGATTCCCATTGGACTGCCAGATTATCAAGAAATTCTCTGCTAACGGCTCTTACTCCACTGAAGGCTGCCGGCCGGTCAAGAGTATTAAGCTGTACCTTTGCAGGTGCAATATCTTCAATAACCTCTTTTAAGCCTCTGATCTCATTTTCAGAATCATTTACACCTTCCGCAAAGAACACTTCAAGCCATATATCGCCTTTGAAATCTGATGCAAATTTTTTAAGTCCTTCCACATGATCCAGTACAGAAACTGAAGCACAGGGATTATTGAGAGATTTAAATGATTCTTCCAACACGCAATCCAGAGAAGGCAATACCAGATCAACATCTGCAACCTCTTCCCTCACCTTTTCATCTCCCAGCAATATACCGTTTGTAATAAGAGCTACCGGTGTATCAGAAACAGACTTAATAAAACTTATTATCTCCCCCAGATCGCTGTTCAGCAAAGGTTCCCCAGCACCGGAGAAGGTTATATAGTCAAGTTTATCATTTTCTCTGAGAAACTCCTGCAGCTCTTTGAAGAGTTCCTCTTTGTTGAAAAAAGATCTACGCTCATTTCTATGATCTGTAGTTTTTCCACTCTCACAATAGATACAATTAAGGTTACAGCTTTTTGGTGTTACCAGATCTACTCCCAGAGATATACCCAGCCTCCTGGAAGGAACAGGGCCAAAAATATACTTATACATAATTACCTCATTTTCTTCACGACTCACTACTACTTCCATAACAAGCCTACTCCAGAGTAATACAGTGATAGATAAGTAGTCAAGTCCTGAAGGGATTTTACCTGCTTCTTTTACAGGAAAACCAATAATCTGATTTTTCTTTACAAACCCCATATATTTGCCTATAATGAATACCATAATGAGACTCTTTTTTGCCATTAAACCCGATGAAGATGCTATAAAAAAGATGGAGAGATTCAGAGGGCCGTTGATGTCATACAAAACTCCTGTTAAATGGGTTTCATCAGACCTTATGCACATTACACTTCTGTTTCTGGGAGAGCTTTCTGCACCATCTTCAGAAAGACTTATGAAGTTCGTTGACGATCTGTCTATGGAAACAGAAGCTTTTGAAATTCAGGTCTGTAAATGCGGGTCATTCAATCGCAACGGTATACCCGGAGTGTTCTGGCTTGGAACAGACAATTCAGATCAGCTTAATTCTCTTTACAAAGAACTCACTGAAAAACTGCCACCGGAATTCATACCCGAAAGAAACAACTCCTTTAAACCCCACATTACCATTGGTCGTAATAAGCGCCATTTCGCCAATAGCGATTTTTATGAACAGTTTGCTGGAATAAAAGACAGTGATGTTTGCAGATTCAGAGTGAACAGTTTCAGTCTTGTAGAGAGTTTCCTGAAAAAAGAAGGCCCTGTATACAAAGAAAGAAAAGAGATTCTCCTGACATGAATTCAGGAAAAAGTAATCAGAATATTATAAAAAGATGAAAAGAGGTAACATGGAAAAAATAACAGTTCTGGGTGGTGGATCATGGGGAACAGCCTTTGCAAACTATCTGACATTTAAAAAACACGATATAAAACTATGGGTCAGAGAGCCTGAAGTAGTTGAAGCAATAGAAAACACAGGAATAAACAGCTATTTTCTGAAAGATATTAAACTATCTGAATTCCTTAAACCTGTAACTGACATAGTTGAAGCTGTTAAGTGGGCTGAAATAGTGGTTATAGCTATACCATCTAAATTTCTGCGAAATATTCTTATGGAACTGAAAGACCATCTGAAAGACAAAAAAATAGTAAACCTCTCAAAAGGGTTTGAGTCCCGCTCTATGAAAACTCTTTCACAGGTAGCTGTAGAAGTTATGGGTGAAGAGATTCTGGAGAACTGGGTAACAGTATCAGGCCCGTCATTTGCAAAAGAACTGGCTCTTAACCATCCAACTGCTGTTGCTGCAGCATCAGGTAATGCTTCACTTCTTAAAGAGATTCAGGAAAGCTTCTCTTCAGAAACCCTGAGACTATACAGAACTGAAGATCTGACAGGAGTAGAAGTTTCCGGTTCAATGAAGAATGTTATTGCCATAGCCTCAGGTATGTGTAATGGCTGTGGCTTTGGATATAACACAACAGCATCTCTTGTAACAAGAGCTTCAGTTGAAATCTCAAGGCTGGGCACCCATCTTGGTGCTACCAGAGACACCTTCTGGGGTCTGGCAGGTATTGGCGACCTGATGCTTACCTGTTTTGGTACTCTATCCAGAAACTATCAACTGGGTACCCGTATTGCAAAAGGTGAAACTCTTGAAGAGATTCAGAAGTCAACCATAACAGTTGCCGAAGGTGTCGAAACAACAAAAGCAATATTCAGATTATCAGAAAAACTGGGAATTGATATGCCTATAACCGGTAAAGTTCACGAAATACTGTTCGATAAAAAAGAGCCTCTATACGCTCTGAAGGAACTGATGCAGAGGAGTCTCAAAAAAGAGTGAAATATTGTCTGAGTTTCTTCCTGCACGGAAAAGAGCATAAACTCTCTCTGGAAAAGGATAGAGTTACTATTGGAAAACTGGATAGTAATACTCTCGTACTGGAGGACACCGCTGTTTCAAGACAGCATTGTGAACTCACAAGATCATCTAAAGGCTTTAGCATAAAAGATTCAGGTAGTACAAACGGGACATTTGTAAACGGAAAAAAAGTCTCCAGCAGAAAACTGAATCATGGAGACAGAATAACACTTGGTAAAACAAACCTCCGTTTCATTGCAGCTGCCCCTACTCTGTTAAAAGATGAATCCCACCATATTTCAGTATCGATACCTCTTGACGGGAACTTAAAAACTTACAGGAAAACCGGTAGTAACAAAGAGTCTGCACTTACCAGCTATCTAAACAGGTCCAGTGAATTCTTTAAAGCTATATCTGAAGCAGAGGATCCTTCAGAAATATTTGTAAAAACCGGGGAGTTTATTTCAGAGTTTCTCACTGTTCAGAGAGTACTGATCTTTTCCTGTAATGGGGATAACAGAAAACTCTACCACGAATATTCAGGCTCTTCTGCAGGTAATGAACCGGAAAACATTCAGATTTCAGGTACAATAGCCCATAAAGCATTAAATGAAAAGATAGCTATAATATCTTCAAACACTCAGGAAGATAACAGATTCAGCAAAGCCAGGAGTATAATCCTTCAGGGAATTAAATCTGCAATATGCGTTCCTCTGTGGACAAAAGATTCAATACACGGTCTCATTTATTGCGATACAGATGATTTCAGTAACATGTTCACTGAGGATGATCTTATTATTCTGAAGAATATTGCAAACTTCGCAGGAATAGCCCTGGAAAACATAAGACATAAGCTACTTGTAAATGAAGAACGAACACTAAGAAGCCGTCTTGAAAGGTACCACTCTCCTGCAGTTGTATCAAGAATAATGGACAGATCTGACTCGGAATCAATGGAAATTGAGGGTTACAGAGAACTTGATGCAACAGTTATGTTTATGGATATTGCAGGTTTTACATCTATTGTCGAGAATCTTACTCCTATTAAGACAGGTGAATTCCTGAATACGATTTTCACCTCAATGACTGAGATTATTTTTGAATACAACGGTACTCTTGATAAATATACAGGCGACGGTATAATGGCTGTTTTCGGAGCACCCTTTCAATTCCGGCATCACGCAGAAAATGCAGTAAAAGCTGCAATTGAAATGCAGAAAGCAGTAAAATTGTTTAAAGCCGGCAGAAAGCAGCTTAAAATACGCATTGGTATTGCTTCAGGTACAATTGTTGATGGGGATTTTGGCTCTACACGCCGTTATGACTATACTGTACTTGGAAATACGGTAAATATTGCATCCAGACTTGAATCCGGTGTAGCAGAACCGGGTCAGATTCTGATATCAGAAGGAACCTACAAGCTTGTTAAAGATGGTTTCAGATGCACATCTCTTGGAGAAAAATACCTCAAAGGCTTATCAAAACCGGAAATTCCGTATAGAATAGAGATAGAGAAGGAGATACAATGAGAAGAACTTTTGGTTTAACAGTTCCGTTTTTAATTCTTATTTTTCTGGCAGGTTGTTCTGGCAAGAAACCAGATTTCCCAGGACAGGCTAAACCAGGTACCCCTGAATACAAATTAAATGAGGCTCTGTTTTATCTTGCAAACCAGAGATTTGTTCAGGCAGAAAACCTTTTCCGTCAGGTTCTTAAAAAAAGAAAAGACAACATTACCGCTATGAATGGAATGGGGCTTATTTTTCTTCATCGCAGAGATTTTGCAAGAGCAGAGGCTCAGTTTAAATCGATTCTGAAAGTAAACCCTAAATTTATAGATGCATATAACTCTCTCGGTATTATATACACCGAGCTGGGTAAACTGAATCAGGCAAAGGAGAACTTCCTGATTGCAGCAAACTCCCAGGACTACGCTACACCTGAAAATGCTTACCTTAATCTTGCAAAGCTTGAATTTAACAGAAAGAAACACTCAGTAGCTCTGAGGTATGTTAAACTTGGTCTCCATATGAATCAGGAGTTCATACCACTGATATCTATGAATGGAATGATATATGAAGCTATGGATGAGTATCAGAAAGCTCTGAGATGTTATGAAAAAGGTCTCACAAAGAGTAAAGTTAAAGATCCTTCAATAATGATAAGCATTGGTCGTATATATGTGAAAACCCGTAAAAAAGAAGAAGCTATTGATATTCTGGAACAGGCAATCGGAATAACTACAAATATTGCACAGAAGAGAGAGATTTCAAAGCTCATTACAGAAGCTGAATCACTCTGATAAAAGCAGGACTAAAAAAAGATGACCAGGAAATCAGGGATAGTTTTATCTTCTTATATTGCTGTACTAACAGCAGTATCAATCACAGGCAAAGCCTTCCCTGCAATTACTGTTTCACTCCTTCTAATATATGTCACAGCAATACTATTAACCCTTAAGGGTTTTATAACTCCATCCTGCAGAATACTATCCCTGAATCTTCTTTCACCTCTTATTCTTATCAGTTACAGCACTCCCTGGGATTTTAGTATAAGAGTTGCAGCATTTACTCTACTGATAGTTCTGGCTGGATTCAGAATTAATACAGAAAAACTAAACTTCTGCTTCAGAAGAGGTCTTACTGCTTTTATGACTGCCTTCCTGATTCTTTCAGCCGGAGCATTAGTATTCTCTGCAAGGGGAGGATTTCTTACAGGTGATGAACCCCACTATCTGGTAATGACCCAGAGTATAGTTGAAGACAGGGATTTTAATGTAAAAAATAACTATAAACCTGAAAAATACAATGTCTATATAAAAGAGAGAATAAAACCTCATGCCAAAGATATAGAAGAGGGTTTGTACTCATACCATCTGCCAGGGATGGCTTTTATTCTTATTCCCTTTTACAGTCTTTTTAAAATTCTCAGCAGCTATATTCCACCCCACTATTTCTTCAGGCTTTCAGCTGCTCTGATCAACTCCTTTACTGCAACTTTTCTTTTACTGATCATGTATCGCCTCTTTCCTGACAGGAAAAAGCAGGTTACAGGCTTATGGTTTATTCTTCTATCAACTTTCCCTCTTCTTACCCACTCAATTCATCTGTTCCCCGAACTCCCCGCTGCAGGGCTTTTTATGGCAGGTTTCTATTTTGCAGTTTACAAACCATCACCACTGATTTCAGGGCTACTGTTTTCTATTATTCCCTGGATACATATAAAATATTCTCCTGCTCTGGCTATTTTTGCAGCATATCTTCTGTATAAGTATCTAAAAGAGAAGAATTTTAAGGATCTGTTACTTTTTATAACTGTTCCGGTTTTAAGCCTTCTCACTCTTCTGCACTACACAAATACCATTTATGGAACCTTAAACCCTGCCGGTATATATCCAAAAGAGAGCTACTTCTCTCCTCCCATGCTTCTGAGACTAAAAGTGTTCTTCTCATATTTTCTGGATCAGAGAGATGGATTACTACTCTATGCCCCCCTCTTCTTTCTCTTTTTCAGAGGTTTTAAAGGTAAATTTGATAATAAGACTATGCTTACAGGAATACTGGGGTTTTATGTAATTATGCACGCCTCTACAACTCTCCGTGGAGCCTTTGCCCCTCAGGCAAGACCACTTATGTTCACAATGTGGATAATGATCATAATCCTGGCTAACTACTGGCTGAATAATCAGAACCGCATAAGTAGTGTTCTTATAAGGGCAAATTACTTTATAATCCTCTGGTTGCTGTTTTTTCCTTTTTTGAATTATCAGCCGGTTTTCTCCCATACCAATGTAAGAGAGTCTGCATTTTTTGATATGTTCAGTACCCCGGGACTTTCTCTCTCATCACTATTCCCATCCTTTCTCACAAATCCTGCAAACACCCATACAGCAAACTATATATGGATCATTCTAATTGCTATACTATCTTCCGGCTTTCTTTTAAAGCTGAAAACCGGAATCAATAAATCTCCGGCTTTCAGGATATTATCAGTTATTACGCTCCTGGTAATAATAGTTCCCTTAGCACTACTTCCACATACAAGAATAAAAAGAAGGAACCTGAAACTTATTAAAGGACACCCCTTCTACCAGTCTTCAGGTAACTTTGTCTACAATAAGAAGAGGGATCACTTCAGACTTCTTACAGGCAAAAGTTATGATCTGTTTTTTGATTGTAAAGCTCAGTCTCATAAACCTTTAGTTATTGAAGTACATGAAAACTGCAGTACAGAAATCAGCTTCTTCAATGGTAAAGATATGATAAAACCTGTCAGAAAGGGGAATCGTTATTTCCTGAATATGCAGGAGTTGAAATCATTCAGATCCGGGAGCAGGGATTTAATACATCTGGCTCTTAAACCAGAATCCTCTTCAGAACGATTCCTTTTTGTAAAAATCTACTCGCTACTTTTTGGAGAGTAGCTCAAATCTTGGGGTAAAAGTGCCGGAAAGATCTACATGCCCATTGAGGGAGGCTTTTTCATCTCCATCGATCAAAAATCTCACACCACCGATTTCAGGAAAATTGTAGCAGAAATTGTTCACAAAATAGTAGATAAATTCAAGAGCTGAACCTGATCCGCTGGGGAAAATTTTCAGTAGCTCTTCAGAGAAATCAAGAACCAGAAGGTTATCCTCTTCCACTACAAAAACAGCTCTGAGATTCAATCCCGGAGGAGCTGGTATTATAGTACCATCATCTGGTTCCATAAGTCTATTGAAGAAGGTTTTATAGAAAGATATTCTATCATCAGAAGGAACTATTTCTGTATCAACAGGTATGTATAACTCACTTGCTTCTGTTAATCTGAAGATTCTGACTCCTGTTGTTTCAGGCAGTTTCTCTTCCTCTTTTTCACCAGTTTCAGCAACTGCTATTTCACCAGCAGTTGTAGTTGCAACTTTCTCATCCTCTCTTGTTACATACAGTACAAAAGTGGTTATAAAAAAGATAAAAGAGAGAGCAAGAATTATGTATGCGGTTTTCTTATTCACGTTAATTCAAACTGTTATAGTAGTTAATAAACTTTCTAAGTCCGTTATATATTGCTGAAGCCACACGATCAGTAAACATTGCTTCAGACAGAAGAGCTTCGTCATCTTTATTGGACAGAAAAGCTACTTCCACCAGTACAGCAGGCATTGCTGTTCTCATAAGAACTCTGAAAGGAGCCTGTTTAACACCACGGTTTCTTGTATTCATAAGAGCATTCAGCTCAAACTGAACAAATTCCGCCAGTTTACTTGATTCTTTAACATGCTCTGTCTGAGCCATATTCCAGAGAATCATTTTCAGATCATCGTTCCCGGGTTCACTCATTGAGCTTTCCGGTTGCTGTAACTCATCACCTTCCTGATTCTCTTTCCGGGCCAGCTCATAAGCTTCCCTGTCTGTAGCTTTAAGACTTACATAGAAAGTTTCCGGACCTCTTACTGAGGTTCTGAAAGAAGAATTCACATGTATTGATATAAAGAGCTGGGCTTTCTGATTATTGGCTATTGCAGCACGACGATTAAGAGATACCTCTTTATCAGAATCTCTTGTTACAATTACTCTTAGTCCAAGCTTCTCTTCAACAATAGATTTAAGCCTTCTGCTGACTTTCAGAGTAATATCCTTCTCGCTGACTCCGGTTGCCCCTACAGCTCCGAGATCCGCTCCACCATGCCCTGCATCTATACAGATAGCTTCAATAACAGCTCTCTTTTCAGGTGCTTTTTCAGACACACCGTCTTTATCGGTTACAGCTGACTGTTGCGGAACAGGCATATCTTTCACAGCTTCCACAGGTTTCTGAGTTTCACCTTCTGTTGGCTGTTTTACTTCAGTTTCGCTTTCAGCAGGCTCTTCTTTTATAACCGGAGTTTTGATCTTTACAATATCAAAAACAACTCTGAATGGCTTTTCCAGAACAAAACTGCTTTTAAGTCGTACAGAACTGCTGAACTTCAGAACAACCCGACCCTCTTCTTTTAAAGGTACCATTTCTGAAATCAGTTTGGATTTCAGTCTCTTACTCACAAATTCAGTACCAGCTCTGACTTCAAAAATCAGGTCATTTTTCAGTTCAGATTGTGAATAACTGAATTTATAGGTTTCATTTCCCTGAAAAACAACTCTTGTATACCCAGGGTGATCGTATGCTCTTACAGCAACGGTTACAGGAAATACTGAAACAGTAAGAACCAGAAATATTAGTACATAACGTAAAATTTTATTTGCTAAAAACATAATAAATTACTGATATCCTCACAGATGATTTATTACTCAAATGTTACAGCAAGAATGATATACGACCCTCTTTACAATGTCAATCAGATCTCTGAATCCAGAAGAGTTAATTCGTATAAAATTAATAAATTTCACAAAATCCATAATACAGGGTAACTTTTAATCAGTAGCTACGTCATATATAGATTAGTAAAAAATTATGGAGGAACAAGGAATGAAGAAATTCATCACAATTATCACTGGCATATTCACAATTCTGCTATTTACAGGACTGCTCAGTGCCAGCGAAGCACCCTTATGGCTGAGATACCCCTCCATCTCACCTGACGGGTCTAAGATCGTATTCAGTTATCAGGGGGATCTGTTTATTGTTAATTCAGAAGGTGGCAGAGCAATGCCTCTGACCAGACACAAGGCAAGAGATTTTAAACCAGTCTGGTCAGGAGATAGTAAAAAAATTGCATTTGCATCAGATCGTTATGGAAACTACGATATTTTCATCATTTCTGCAGAAGGAGGGAAAGCAGAACGTGTAACCATGCACTCTGCCAACGATATCCCTTCCGACTTTACAGCAGATAACAAATCAGTAATATTTACATCATCAAGAATGGACTCCGTTAAGAGTACTTTTTTCCCTTCTGGTGTACTCTCAGAACTCTATTCAGTTGGTATCTCAGGTAAAAAACTTCCTGTTCAGCTGCTAACCAGTGCTACTGAAGATGCTCAGATATCAAAAGATGGTAATACTATTATCTATCATGATAACAAAGGCTATGAAGATCAGTGGAGAAAGCACCATACTTCCTCTGTTGCAAGAGACATCTGGAAATATAGTGTAAAATCCGGCAAACATACAAAACTCTCAGAGTTTAAAGGGGAAGATCGTAACCCTGTATGGACAGATGGAGAGAATAAGATCTACTACCTGAGTGAAAAGAGTGGAACATTCAATGTATGGCTTCTTGAAAACAGTAAACTTCGTCAGGTAACAAATTTCAGCAAACATCCTGTACGTTTTCTCTCATCAGCAGCAAACGGAACACTATGTTTTGGGTACAATGGTGAAATATATACACTTAACAGCAACAGCAAACCTGTTAAATTAAAAGTAGTACTCCCCGTTGACGACAGCGCCAATGACACCGAACATCTGGTTATGAGAAGAGGAGCAACTGAAATGGCTCTCTCTCCATCAGGTAAAGAGATTGCTTTCATCGCCAGAGGTGAAGTTTTTGTTACATCCACAGATTATGCAACCACTAAAAGAATCACCAATACTCCTGAACAGGAGCGTTCCGTATCTTTCAGTGCTGATGGCAAAAAACTGCTCTTTGCCGGAGAACGGGAAGGTAGCTGGAATATCTATCAGGCAACTATCATCAGAAAAGATGAGAAGAGATTCTACAACTCAACTCTGATTAAAGTTGAAGCTCTGCTGAAGTCCAGTGTAGAAACCTTCCAGCCTCTTTTCAGTCCTGACGGAAAAGAGATTGCCTATCTTGAAGAGAGAGATACTATAAAAATTCTTAATCTGGCAACTAAAAAGACAAGAACTATTCTTGATAAAAAATGGAACTACTCATACAGCGATGGAGATCAGTGGTTTACATGGTCACCAGATAGTAAATGGCTTCTGGTTACATTAAATGACAGAATGAGATGGAGCAGCGAAGTTGCTCTTATTAAAGCCACCGGTAAAGAGAAGTTCATCAATATTACAAATAGCGGTTATGATGACAGCAGACCGGTATTTGCAAATAAAGGCAGTATGATGATGTGGTTCTCAGACAGAAATGGCTATAGAAGTCACGGAAGCTGGGGTGCACACTACGATGCCTACGGTATGTTCTTTACAAAAGAGGCATTTGATCGTTACAAACTTTCCAAAGAAGAGTTCAAACTTCTTAAAGAGAAAGAAAAAGCAGATAAGAAAAAGAAAAAAGCTGCAGAATCAAAGAAGAAGAGTAAGAAAAAGAAAGATAAAAAGAAGAAGAAAGATGTTAAACCTCTGAAAATCGATTTTAAGAATCTTGAAGAGAGAGTTACACGTCTGACTATCCACTCATCTTCCCTTGCAGATGCGGCTCTTTCACCTGATGGGGAAACTCTTGTATATCTTGCAAGATTTGAAAAAGGCCACGATCTCTGGTCTACAGAACTAAGAACCAGAAAAACAAGGCTTCTTGCAAAACTCAAATCCTGGGGTGGAGCTCTTGAGTTCTCTAAAGATGGTAAAGATGTATTCCTTCTTTCAAGAGGCACAATCCGTAAAATTAATGTAAAAAGCGGCAAACAGAAACCTGTTTCATTCAATGCAGAGATGAAGCTCAATAAAACAAAAGAGAGAGCATATATGTTTGAACATATGTGGAGACAGGTTAAGAAAAAGTTCTACAGAGAAGACCTTCATGGTGTTGACTGGAATTTCTATAAGAAAGAGTACAGCCGTTTCCTTCCATATATAAACAACAACTACGATTTTGCTGAAATGGCGAGTGAGCTTCTTGGTGAGCTTAATGCTTCACATACTGGCTGTTCATATCGTTACAGAATGGCAAACAGCGATCGTACCTCAAACTTCGGCTGCTTTATGGAACACGATAAAAAAGGTAACCTGAGAGTTGCTGAAATCATAGAAAACAGTCCTTTTGACACAGCACTATCCAGGGTCAGAAAAGGAACAGTTATTGTAAGTATTGATGGAATTAAGCTGACTCCTTTCGTAAACTACTATCCATATATGAACCGTAAAGCAGGCAAGACAGTTCTTGTACAGCTGAAAAACCCTGCCACAAAAGCCACCTGGTATGAAAAGGTAAAACCAATATCCTTCTGGAAAAGAAACAGTCTTCTTTATAAGAGATGGGTAAAAACCAGAAGACTTGAAACTGAAAGGCTTTCAGGTGGAAAGATTGGTTATGTTCACGTAAGAGGCATGAATTCAAGTAGCTTCAGAACTGCATATTCTGAAATTCTTGGCCGTCATAACGATAAAGAGGCTATAGTTGTTGATACCAGATTCAATGGTGGAGGATGGCTTCATGATGATCTGGCGACTCTTCTCAGTGGTAAAAAATATATGACTTTTGCTCCAAGAGGAAGAAAGATCGGTAATGAACCTCTGGCTAAATGGTTCAAAAAATCTATAGTTCTTATGAGTGAAAGTAACTATTCAGACGCTCATATGTTCCCATACACCTACAAAGCACTTGGTATTGGTAAACTTGTTGGTATGCCTGTACCTGGTACCGGAACAGCAGTGTGGTGGGAAAACCTTCAGGACAGATCAATTACTTTTGGTATTCCTCAGTTAGGTATGCTTGGTAATGATGGTAAATATCTTGAAAATCAGCAGCTGATGCCGGACTATCTGGTTAAAAACGACTATGAAAGTGCAGCAAAAGGCCGCGATAAACAGCTGGAAAAAGCAGTTGAAGTTCTGCTTAAAGACGTGAAAAAATAGTAGCTACTATAATCCAACAAACTATAGAGAGTGCCGGTTATCACAACCGGTACTCTTAATTACTACCTATCAATCGTTTAAAGAACACTTCTTTAGTGTGACTTATTTTGAGCATGTTATCAGGTCGATCGTGATGTTGTTTGGTATCAGATTTGTAATATACAGGTCTTTTATCAATATTTATTTTATTAATTGCAACAAATCTATATTCATACTCTGCCCGATTAAGAAAAGTGCTTTTCTGAAAAAACTCCCTGACTAAAGCTCTGCAATAATCTAACAGGCACATAGCTCCAGTAAGCTGTTTAACTATATTACCAGCATCGTCATTGGTCTTTTTTATTTCAATAAAAACGATATATTTCTTACTCTTATATTCTGAAATAATAACAAAATCAGATTTTTTACATTCGCCATTACTATTTCTAAAAAAATTTGTCAGATCAGGGAATTTATCTGTTTTTACTATGAAACTTTTTGACGGAATGTTTTTAATACTTACTTTATAAAGCTCTTTCCCACTATCGTCATTCTCAATAAGCTCTGCCAATTCATTCCCATGATCTCCAGTTCGAGTTCTTATTACTACTTTCTCATTAATCAATTGTTCCAAAATTTCAAAGTCAGACATTATCAGTCTCCCCAAATGATAGCGTCCTGTATTCTGTTAATATCATCTATTGTTTTATCAAAGCTGTGAGCATTTATTCCATAGTCAGACTCAATTTTTGCTTCAGTCAAAGTCTGACAAACACTTTTTCTGGAATTCCCATCAAGTTTAATAGATGCCTTTTCAGCTATATAAACTCTCACTTTATCAACCGATAATAGTTCATCTTCTCTATACCCTTCTTCTTCACTGACCTTTATTAAATGTTCTGTTTTTCTATTTAGCATAATTAAAGTATTCAGCTCTTTGACTATGTAATCACTGTGAGTTGTAATAAATACTTTTATTCCAATATTTATTAATCTTACAAATAATCTGGCTATTAATCGCTGATTTTCAGGATGGAGGTTAAGTTCTGGTTCATCAATAATCAACAAATCTCCCTTTTTAGCTACGTGCCTCATATAGAACCCAACATCCAGCAAAGATCTTACCGAACTTGAACTCTCATCCATAGTCAATTTAACTTTTTGGGATTTTGGTCTGAAATATAATTCATCATTTTTTGTTACGCTATAATTGCCACCGATTATGTCTGAGAAATCATCCAGTATATCTGGATGTTGTTTTAATATATAACTCTGTTTTTGTGCTACCTTTTCCAGATTTCTGGTAAAATCGACATTACTCTCCACAGGAGATGCATACTCCTGATAGTTTTTTGATAGTAATGCAAAAGGATCAAGGTTTTTTTTCTGGCTAACTTCTTTAAGAATTTTATTTCTTGCAAAATTTAATTCCTGCCTGAAAATAGCTGCTCCCGTTCTCTCAGCACTGGCAATAAATGCTTTAGGAAAATAATTCTGAAACAGAATATCTCCAATTGCCACTTTTATAATGTCATTAATCATAACATTAGGGAAAGCTACTTTATTTCTTTCCACCAACAAAGAGACTATAAGTTTATTATCACCCTCTTCTTTAATAATAGAAAAAATCTCTTTATTTTGAGCTCCCAATTTTCTCTCGAAAGAGACAGTTTTGTAATTTTCGTTCAAAGTAATATTGAAAAAGCTGTCTTTAAACTTATCTATATTAGACGCAAATACTTTAGGTAAAGATTTCGTGTATTGCTTACATGCTTCTTCAAGAATTTTCACTGAATTATCAGAGAAAGTTTTTAAATCAATATCAACAACTCCATCACTTAATAATTTATCAATTATTTCATGATTTATTGAAATATCCAGTAAATCTCTCCAGTTATCAAGAAAACCAAATAAAGCATAGGTTGCATAAGTTTTGCCTGTATTATTGCCTCCGCATATTACGGTAAGCTCTCCCAATTCAAATTCGGCTTGTTTAAGTGATCCTAAGTTTTTTACTTTTACTTTCATATTAAACCTCTTGTATACCTATGACGTACAAGTTTTTTATATATTAGCATAAAATAAACCTTATTTGTCTTTGATTAATTAACTAAAAAAAATTATAACATTTTATATTTACTTTTATATGTTATTGAATAAAAACTCAAAAATAAAATTATAGAAAAAATATTTTTTAAAAATAAAAAAAAGTAACTAGCATAGAATTTTTATATTTTAAAATATTTTTATCCGTTTCTGGAGTTTAAAAACGCATATAGCGGTTTTTTAAAAAAAAAGTTTTATTAAAATTGACACTTTTTTTTTAAATTGCTATTTTTTGAGAAAGTTTGTGCTTCTAAAGGGGAGGTTATTATGCTTACTAAAAATTTCACTCTATGTACTCTTATTCTAGTCACAATCCTGATGGTTTCAGGCTGTACCAATGATGATCAGACATCAACAGAACTATCTTTTAATAATCCTGAAGTTCTTGCTGAAGTTCAGCCAACTAATTCATCAGCAATCCCGGATAACTCAGTTCAGATATTCATATCAGATAGTAAAACATGGATATTTATGAAGTATTCAAATGCTAAAGCCACAAGATATCTGTATCTTATTTCCGGCAACAGTGGTCAGAACTGGAGCGAAACTGCTATCATTGAAGCATCTGAGCCCATTGGTATAATTAACAATCAGATGGTTGTGATGAAACTCTCAACCGAAGAGATCACTATTCTTAAATCTACAGATGGCAATCAGTGGTCAGAAAAGACAGTGTACAAAATAGAAGATAACAAGTACCCGGCATTTTTTGCAGCAACAGCATCAGTTGACAATAACAGTCACATCTATCTGGCAACCCGGAAGCTCCTTACTCCTGAACAGCCTTACAAACAGCAACTTACACTTCTTAAGTCAGAAGATGGCGGGGAAAGCTTCAATATAAAGACTGTTTATGAGTATAGCTTTGACCATTCAATGAGTTACAGAAACATGACTCTCAGTGAAAACAATATCAGTATAAATGGATCATATTCTACAAGTAAATTCTTCACTTTCCCTATAATGCTGGTTAGTAATGACTATGGTAATACTTTCACTGTTCAGCCGAAAAAGAGTTTCACTTCATCAGCAATAGATCCCTCAAACAAGAACAGAGTTTTCTACTATAACTACACCCAGAGGGAAGGGGAAACTGAACTAAAACAGTATTTTATAAAAACAGAAGATTTTGGAACCACTCAGGAGATGTTTTCAGCAGAATCCCGCGGAGCTCTGATGTTCAGATCAAATGGCTTACTGGTTAGAATTGATAAAAACGGTTTAAGTCAGTCTGATGACCAGGGAAACACCTGGGGAACTAACTATACAACCTGTACTTATTCACAGGCTTACGGCTATTCACATCCCGGAATCATTGAGACAAATACTCAGAAACTCTGGGTTGCATGGCATAGTGACAATAAACTATATCTTATGAAAGAGAAATAAACTTTATCCATAACTACTGGTTCATGTCACTGTTAGTTGGTGTCAGTCCATAATTACAGGACATGTTCCGGTATATTCTTCATATTAAGTTACGGGGCTGGAGATTTTTTCCAAAAAAATACAGAATTACTCCTGCTACCACTACTATTCCAATCAGGTTGAAGAGCTCAGCAGGCCCTGAGATACCCACACATTCTGAAACTACATCAAGTACAAGAGGTGACAGAAACTGGCCCAGAAAAGAGAGGCTGATAACAATTGATACAGATTTAATCCCCTCTCCTTTTCCTCCGGCAGAAACGGCTTTAAGGAAAATTGACGGAATCATTGTTCCCAGTGCCATGCCAACGGCCATCATAGACACAACAGCTACTACCATAGATTCTGCCTGAGCCAGTCCCCAGAATCCAGCACCAAATACCAGCAGACTACCTGGCAGGAGAAGCGCCCCGGCAAAATCCCTGCTGTATTTAAGACAGACTCCAGCTAAAAAACCAGTTGCTATCTGTACACTCAGAGCAGTTCCGACTCTATCGGGGCCTCCAATACCTGAATCACTGAAAAGCCAGGCAATATTTGTAGGAATAGCATAAAAAACTGCCATTACACCAAACATACCAGTTCCCGCTATAAAAACCTTAAAAGAGATGCCCCCTCCTCTTCCTCTCACATTACTGCCAGTTACTGAAGGAAGCCAGAGGATATTAAAAAGAAGAACAACCAGCCCGATAAAATATATTCCGAAAGAGAATCTCCACCCAAAAGAAGCAAGAAAACCTGATGCAGAAGTTGCAATTACTCCTCCCAGACTTGAGATCGCAGTAGAGTAACCCATCATAACAGTTCTCTCATTTCCTTTGAACAGATCTACAATAATACCTGTTGAAACAGGTATTACTATTCCTGCACCAGCTCCCAGAAGAGCCCTGAAACCATAGAGCATATATATGGAAGTCGAAAGACCTCCCCCTGCACCGCCGGCGACATAAAGTATCAGCCCGATAATAAGAAGTCTCCTTCTGTTAATCATATGCCCATATCGGCCTGTAATAAATGATGTGGGAATAATAATCAGAGCAGGAACTGTTAGTACAAGCTTTATCATTGTACTCCCTGATTCCGGGAAAGCACGGGCTATTTCAGCAAGTACCGGTGAAACAGATGCCCCGGTCATTATAGTAAGCAGAGAAACAGATAAGACTGCTATTTTTAACACTGCCTCCTCCTGTTTCTCCTGTAGAATAATATTTTTCAGTAACTATCTATTCCAGAAAACCTTTCGCTTTTTTTGTTAATCTGAATTTACCTGGCCCAAGCATCATAATGGCAACTGCGGAGAATATATAGAAAGCCTGTAGCTCAATTCCCCAACCTCCATGAGAAGTTACTGAGAATATATCCCCTGTATGAACAAGAAGTACTGCTATAATCATGTTAAACATCAGTATACCTGCTGAAAACCTTGTCATTACACCAATAATAATAAGCACCGGCGCAATAACCTCACCTATATACACTCCCCATGAAATAAAAGCAGGAATACCACGGGCCCCCAGCATACCACCAATAGACTCAACTCCGTTAAACACTTTATGCATACCGTGAAAGAGCATCATCCCTCCCACCATAAATCTTAATATCAATTTACCTGTATCATCACATGCACAATCTCTTTTCATGTTTCCTCCCCGAACATCTGGTTCGATGTAACTAATATAATCTTATAAAATCAGGAGTCACAAAATTTCTTCAACAGGTTATCAATTGATGAAAAAATGTGTTAAAAATATAGTATGGAAGCAGGAAACAGAAAGATTAAAGTAATCGCATTTGATGCAGATGATACATTATGGGTAAACGAACCATATTTCAGAGATACAGCAGCACTTTTCTGCGATATGTTCAGTAAATATATGGAAAAAGATGAACTTGCCCGTGAAGCTCTGGATACAGAAATAGGCAATATTCCACTCTATGGATACGGAATAAAAGGCTTCACTCTATCTCTTATTGAAACAGCATGCAGAATAACCAACTATCAGGTTACATCAGAAGAGATTTCAAAAATAATAGGTTTTGCAAAAGATATGCTTAACAAACCTGTAATTCTGCTTGAAGGTGTAAAAGAGGTTATAACCCAGCTAAAAGATGAGTACATTCTTATTGTTGCAACAAAAGGTGATCTTAAAGATCAGGAGAGAAAACTCGAAAAATCAGGTCTGGGAAAGTTCTTTCATCATATAGAGATAATGTCGGACAAGAAAGAGAGTAACTACAGAAAACTTCTGGATCATCTTGATCTTCCGCCGGAAGAGTTCCTTATGGTAGGAAATTCTGAAAAATCGGATATTCTGCCAATTCTCAATATAGGGAGTAAAGCCGTTCACATACCTTTTTCAACAACCTGGGAGCATGAACAGGTGGATTTCAGAATTGAAGGTCATGGGTTCAGAAAAACAGATTCTATACTGAAACTGCCGGAAATACTTGAGGAGCTTAATTAACGCTCCTCTCTACAGCAGTTGCAACTGCATTAAGAAACTCCTTTTTTCTGAAAGGTTTTCTTAAAAAGATTATATCGTTTATATCCAGTTCTCCATCATCAAACACACTGGTTGTGTAACCTGTGGAGAAAATTACCGGTAATTCAGGTTTAAGTTCTTTGATTCTGTCAAAGATCTCCTTCCCTCCTTTACCAGGCATTACCATATCCAGTACAGCAATATCCACATCCTCTATTCTGCGCTCAACAATGTCCTCAGCTTCATCCCCATTTGATGCAACAATTACTTTATACCCTGAATGCAACAGAATTCTTGTAGAAAGCTCTCTTACAAGTGCGTCATCTTCTGCAACCAGAACAGTATAACGATCCGATATTTCCACAGGAGCATCTTCTGCCCCTGCTTCATCATCAACACCCATAGCAATATCAGTACCTGGAAGATAGACATTAAACTCTGAACCTGCTCCGGGCTCACTGCTCACATCAATAAATCCATCGTGACGTTTTGTAATTGCATAAACTGTAGCCAGCCCCAGACCGGTTCCTTTTCCCTCATCTTTTGTGGTGAAAAATGGCTCAAAAATCCTCTCCTTCACCTCATGCTTCATACCGCATCCATTATCTGTAACTGTAAGCACAACATAATTTCCGGGTTTACATATTCTTGTACCATGAAAGGTGTCTTTATCAAAAACTAGACAACCTGTAGCTATCTTTACAGTACCACCACCTTCAAGGGCATCTCTTGCATTCAGACACAGATTCATTATTATCTGCTCAATCTGACCTGCATCTGCAAAAACATTCAGATTTTTATCCCCTGCTTCAAACTCAAGATTCACATTCTCTCCGATTATTCTCTCCAGCATTCTGAGAATACCTGTTACAAGTTCATTGATTTCTATATTTCTGAATACCGGCTTCTCATTTCTGCTGAAAAGCAGAAGCTGTCTTACAAGAGATGCTGCTCTTTCAGTAGCTTTCATCACAAGACCAAGATGTTTCTGAACAGGACTCTCCTCTTCAAGAATCTCTTTAACAAGATCTGTATAACCTCCAATTACCTGCAGAAGATTATTAAAATCGTGTGCCACACCACCGGCCAGCTGTCCCACAGCATCCATCTTCTGGGACTGCCATAACTGCTCTTCCAGATGAAGCCTCTTCTCTTCTTCTCTTTTTCTATCAGTAATATCCTGAATTGTACCTATTCCGCGATAAGGAGTATCGTCTTCATCAAACTCCACCTCAGCTTTTTCAATAACCCATTTAACCTTTCCGTCCACCACAATACGATGCTCAATATTGTAACTCTGCCCGTTTATTGCATCCAGCCAGGCTTCATTTATAAAACCTCTGTCTTCAGGATGACAGGCACTCAGGAAATGCTCATAAGTCATTACTGTACCTACAGGAATTCCAAAAATCCTGTAAGTCTCATCTGACCATACAAGAGTTTTCATCTTTACATCCAGATACCAACTCCCTATATGGGCTACCTCCTGAGCTCTCTTAAGCTGCGCCTCACTCTCCATAAGGCGGCTCTCAGTTTTCTTCCTTTCAGTAATATCTGTCATCAGTCCAATAACATGTATAACTTTTCCATCTTTATCAAATTCAATTGCTCTGGATAACCCCTGCACATATACCCAGTTCCCACTCTTGTGTCTGACTCTGAACTCAATATTGTGATCAGGAATAGTTCCTTTAACAAACGCTCTTATGCTATCAACAAGCTTATCTATATCTGCTGGATGTACTCTGTTAAGAAACCATCTGATAAACTCTCTTTTTTCGGGCAGCTCCTCAGATGAGTAGCCAATTATACTATTCCACTTCTCACTGAAAAAAAGCTTATCTCCAAAAGGAACGGAAGTTTCATATATACCTGAACCGCTTGCATCTATTGCCATAGAGAGTCTCTCTTCATTAATTCTGAGTTTCTCTTTGACTTTCTGCTCTTCATCAAGAAGCATTAAAAGCTGTTTCTTTGAATTTTCAAGCTCTTCAAGCTGGCTTTTTATCTGTAACTCAGCTCCTCTCCTCCGTTCTACTTCCTCTTTAAGACGGAAATTGGTCCTCTGAAGAGCTATAGTTCTCTCACTTACAAGGGCCTCCAGCTCCTCTTTATGGTGTGTAACTTCCATTTCAGATTTTACTCTCTCAGTTATTTCACGCTGAAGTTCTGAATTTCTCTTTTTTAGTTTCTTTCTCAACTTAACAAGTTCAAGCTGTACCTTTACTCTGGCCTGGAGTTCTTCTTCTCTTACAGGTTTCATAATATAATCTACTGCTCCTTCCCTGAATCCCCTGATCCGGTCTTCATCATCTCCAAGAGCACTCATGAATATTACCGGAACATCTGATGCATATGTTTCGGATTTGATCCTTGAACATACTTCAAAGCCATTCATATGCTCCATAATCACATCAAGTATAATAAGATCGGGAGTTACTCTTCCCAGAAGTTCAAGTAGCTCCTCCCCACTGATCAGAGGGGTAACTCTGAGCCCCATAACCTTCAATTGTTCAGTAATAAAATTCAGACTGTTTATATCGTCATCCACAATGAACACCGACATATTCTGTAAATATTCTCTATTAACCATGGTTCTCATTAATACCGTCTTCTATAAGCTTAATTATATCCCCCATCCTGAATCTTGAAGCCAGAGTTCTTACTTCAGCAATGAATTTCCCGCATTTTACGTTCCTGTTCTCAATATCAAGCAGTACATCTTCCAGTTCATCATACCTGTAATAGTCTGCCAGCTTCTTTAAACAGTTCAGATCCTTCTTCTCAGGATATACAAAAGTCCTGCTATTCTCACTCTTATTTATAACTACATGAGTGGCAGGTATCTCTATTCCCAGTTTTTCAGTAATAACTGAAATAAGGTTTTCAGGCTTTACAAAAGTTTTATTACTCCATATCCGCCCTGTAAGAGGAGTTTTCTCTTCCCTGCAGAACCATATAGAGAAAGGAATAACCGGAATATCTATCGATACTTCTGCAACTTCTCTGCTGAAATCACACATTCTGGACTTATCTACAATAACTGCATCAACATCTCCTGACCGGATTGTTTCCAGAACCACTTCAGCATCTTCAGTATCAACCACTCTGAAACCTGCCAGTTTAAGAAGATACTCTACAGGGTCACTAAAACTGCTTCTTCTTTTAAACCAGAGTATCTTCCTGTTCTCACCCTCATAACCAGTTAATACACTCTCATTTCCAAAATCGTCATCCAGACCTCCGTTAATTACAGGTAACATAACCTCAAACCAGAAGTGCGCTCCTTTACCGACTTCACTCTCAATTTCAAGGGTTCCTTCCATAAGCTCTATAATTCTTTTACTGACTGGTAAGCCAAGGCCAGTACCTTCCCGATACTGTTCATCTCCTTTAACCTGTTCAAAAGGCTCCATTATTCTGTCAAAATCTTCCGGTGCAATACCTATTCCTGAATCTTTTACTGAGAAAAAGAACCTGCCTTTTCCTGACTCATTGTCTGTTCCTGCATACCATACAGTTAACTGTACTTCACCTTCTACTGTGAACTTAACTGCATTACCAAGAAGGTTTATAAGTACCTGCCTCAGCCTTTTCCGGTCACCTTTTATAATCCATGGAAAAGGTGTTACCTGACAATATCTCAGATCTATATTTTTTGAATCCGCCTTTGGTTTAATAATATTGATTATGTTCTTAACCATATTAACGGGTCTGAACTCTTCAGGGTAGAGTCCAAACTTTCCTGCATCGATTTTTGACATATCCAGAACATCATTTATAAGAGCCAGCAGATGTCTCCCACTCTCCAGAATAGTTTTGGCAGCATCTGAAATAAACTGTTTATCAGATTCTTTCTGCATTATCTGGGCAAAACCCATTATTGCATTCAGAGGAGTACGGAACTCGTGACTCATACTGGCAAGAAAAACACCTTTTGCTCTGTTTGCTGCATCAGCTCTCTCTTTTGCTTCAATTAGTTCCTGTTGATATACATATGAACGACAATCACTTTCAATGATTTTCTTAAACTCCCATATAATATCTGTATATGCCTGGGTAAACTTTCTGGTTTTACTATCAAGAACACAGACCGTACCAAAGATATCTCCATCAGGCCACAGAAGCGGGACTCCAAGATACATTATCATATCAAGTTCTACATCAGGATTATCTTTCCAGTCATCATCTGCCAGAGCATCAGGTACATGTAAAATATCTCTATCCGCCATTACCGTCTCACAGTAGAGTCCTGTGCCCAATGACTCTGAAGCAGACGCCTCATAAGGATTATTATCAGTTTTACTGGTTACAAGAACCTCAATTTCTGAAGAAGAGACTCTCATTATAAGAGCTGCGGGGACATCAAAGACCTGTGCCATAATATCTACGGTCTGTTGCCATTTAAGAACCATCTCTTCAGGTATAAAGTGTTTCGAATAACCCTTTCTGTTCATTAATACTCTCCCTCGCTGCCCCCAATCACTACTATCTCTTCAACGATAATATGACCGTGTTTAGTAAAAAAAACAACCGATAAACCAAATAAAATACTGAGTAGGAACAATTTACAAATTTAACCTGATAATGTATTATCCCTGATTAAATTCATGAAAGATAAAAGTTTTGACAGAAGATCACCACGGCGGAATTTTGATATCAGTACACTTCCATCTTTTATAAGAAGAGATGATATTACTGATATATCTCTTATTCCCCATGGGAAGAGTAATACAAACTATAAAATTTCCACCCGGAAATCTGACTATATTCTAAGACTATACAGCAATAATGCTCTTCACAAAGAGCTCTATATTCTCAAAAAACTTAAGGATCTGATCTCTGTGCCAGAAGTACTTTTCCACCAGAATGATCTGGCACTACTCTCTTTCATACCTGGTCAGATGCTTTCAGAAACCCCTGAACTGATACCTCAGGCTGGTAGATTCATTGCACAAATGAACCGGATTGTTTTCGAAACTGCCGGGCAGATAAACCCTGATGGCTCAATTAGCTCATGGCCTTTTGATTCCCCCTCCGGTTTCTTCGGATTTATTATGAAGAATAGTAGTGTCGAAAATATTATGGGGCCAGACAGAATTGAAAAAACCTGGAAGATGCTGGAAAAATACTCTGGCATTCTGAATTATCTGGCTTCAGCAAAAAATCTTGTACACGGTGATTTCAATCCGGAAAATATAATTACTGAAAATGGAAAGATATGTGGAATTATCGACTGGGAATTCTGCCTCTCAGGAAGCTCTTTTATGGATATAGGAAATCTTATGAGGCATACTGATCCTTCTCAATATGCATCAATAAAGCAGAATATTATTGATGAAGGAATGGATTTGCCTGAAGAGTGGGAAACAATAGCGCTTTTAATTGATTTCTCAAGTTATCTTGAATTTCTTACAACCGACAGAAGTTCCTTGTTTAAAAGAAAGTGTATTGCCAACATAGATAAAACCCTCAAAAAACTCGGCTGATTAAACACTACTCTTTTCTCCCCAACTATTTTTAATATAAGACGTCCTGTGTTTGTCCCTGTTCGTCCGTGTCTGTCATATATTTTCAGTCATCCACTTCGTTTTCTAAAAGGTGACAGCTACGCTGTGCCCATCTCTGCTATTAATCGCTGTTCGCAAGCTCACTGCTCATGCAGAGATCTTCAGTGGTAATAAGGAGAACGCTGGCGCGTCACCCATCTCACCTATATTTTCAGTCATCCACTCCGTTTTCTAAAAGGTGACAGCTACGCTGTGCCCATCTCTGCTATTAATTGCTGTTCGCAAGCTCACTGCTCATGCAGAGATCTTCAGTGGTGAGATATAAAATTTATTTTTTTTATTGCATACCTACCGGAAGGTATGTATAATTGATCTGTAAAAAGGAGGCAATATGAAAGTGTATCTGATCAAAGCATCTGAGAAGAGTTTCTTTAAGGATTATAAGAAATTCATGGGAGCTCCACCCTACCTTCATGCCGGAAGAAGCTCTTGAGTATGGATCATACTGGTTCTACAGACAGATAAAAAAAATTGGTAAAAATTATGTTGGAAATGAATACAGATTCTATAAAAAATACAACAGCACAAAAAGCTCCTGACCATGTCTGGCTTTTTGATATGTTTCTTATTGTGGTGGCAGTTCTGATAGATACCAGTCTTGCCTGGGGAGTTACTTTTTTAATATGGACTCTCACATCGCTTTTTACAGGATTTACCGGACTGATAAGCTATGTATCAAGAGAGATTTCACCTTTTAAATACTGGTTTTTAACTGCCACATGGGGGGTAATGTCTCTTATCTGTTTTGTCAGGTTATTAAAAATTTACTAAAAGGAGGTTAATTTTATGGATAACAAAAAAGTCATCGTTATAGTGATAGGTTTTCTTATTGTTTCAGGTGCATCCGGTAACCAGATCAATGCTGAAACACCAGTTCAGACAGAAGTTAATCTGTTAGAAAAAAAGATTGACACGTTAAGCAACAGTACACAAAAGTCAGAAGAACAGAGAGCTACATACAGGATCAAATACTCTTTCTTCAATATAGGTTTAACAAAAATAAGTGCAGAGTCAGGTGTTTCAGGAGATAACAGAATTTTTCTGGTAAGATCTTCAACTTCAATAACAGAAGGTGATAAATTCAACAGCGAAGAGCTCTGTATATACGATACAGGTGGCCTGCTATGTTATAAGGGTTATATTGAATCAAAAGGTGAGAAAACACTAATGTTTGCAGAGAGAGTTAAAGAGATACTTAAGATCTATATTCTGGATAACAGAGAAATACACACACAGGAATTTCCTTTTAAAAGTTTCGACCTGACTACAGCAGATCTTCACAATAAAAGAGTTGCAGATATTCTCAATCGTAGTGGTAGTTTCAATATTCTGGACCTTGGGAATCTGGCTATTTACAGAGGATCTGTTACAAAAAGCAGTCATAAAATAAAGTGCCGTAACCGAAAACATATCTGCAGAAAGTATAGTGTCACATACAACAAAAACAGAGTGGTAGTATCATTTCCTGAAGAAAAAGGGATAGTTGTTCCCTTCAGGATTGAAGAAGAGGATCAGGATGGTAAAATAAATAGTAGTATAATAAGATTTAAAACAGGTAAATAATAAGGTAAACAGGAAAATGGCCAGAAAGACAAAAGAAGAAGCTGCAAAAACAAGAGAAGCCATACTTGAATCGGCTCTCGATCTGTTCAATGAGAAAGGTTACTCAGGAACTACCCTGAATCACGTAGCCCAGAGACTGAACATGACTAAAGGAGCTGTCTACTGGCATTTTAAAAACAAACAGGATCTTTTTGAAACTCTCATTGACGAAGTCGAAGTAAGATTTGAAAAAGAGCTGATGCCTGTAGTTATGAATATACAGAAAGTAGAAGATCTGAAAACCTATTTTCTGGAATATGCATCAACAATTCTCAACAACCCGAGAGTCAGAAAATTTCTAAGTGTTCTCAGCCTGAAAATTGAGTGGACAACTGAATTCTCAGATATTCTTAAAAGAGTGGAAGAGATGAGCGGAGAGGTTGAAGAGTTCTGCACACATGTTCTTGAAAGAGCTAAAAAGAGTGGAAATATAAGAGATGATATAGACTCCTCCTTCACAGCTTCAGCTCTCACAATGATGGTTGATGGGATAATCTTTGAATCCCTTACTCCCGACGGAGACTCTTCTGAAACTATGAAAATCCTTAAAACTGCTCTCGATATTTTCTTCAGAGGCCTCATCTAAAAAAAAGATCTTAACAGAAAGGTAATGAAATGAAACCAGCACCAGTAGAAGACTACCATATAAAAATAAGACCCTTTATTAAAAACGATCTTATAAGGGTAAGCCAGATCAGTTCTGAATCTTTCAGAACAAAAATGGGAAAAATAACCGGAGTACCTGAAGATAAAATAGCAGATTTTCTAATAAGATGTGGCTATGTAACTTCAACTCCACATCCCGGTTACTTTGTTGCTGAAGTAGATGACAGAGTCTCCGGCTATATAGAACTACGTCTCTATAATACTCCCCTTCCGAAAGCAGATATCCGGCTATTTAGTACAGCCGGAACCTATGGGTTTTACAGAACCCTCAGAACTTTAATATCAGCAGCAATATTTCATCAGAAACTTAAACCTGGTGAATGCTACTTAGAACAGCTGGCGGTTTCACCTGACACCAGAGGAAAGGGGCTGGGAAAGAGATTGATTCAGAAAGGCAAAAATTACGCTGCTTCCACAGGCTGTAATAACTACACCCTGACTGTAGCTTCAGAAAATAAAGGTGCAGTTAAACTTTATGAAAAATGTGGATTCACTACAAAATACAGGGAAGACAGCATCATATGTCAGGGAATAACCGGAATAAGGCACTGGAACTATATGACATCTTCCATCGGACAGGAGATCAGATAATGAGTTTTTCAGATAACATTAAACAGATAGTTGTATCAGTTATACTGGCAACAGTTCTTCTGACTGGGTGCCGTAGCAGAATAAAAGGAGATCTTCCAGTAGATAATATAAGAAGTATACCTGACAGCTGGAGCTCCTCTTCAAACAGTAATGAATCAGTACTCCGAAGGAGTCTTACTGGTATCTTTGAACAGGAAGAGTTAAAAAAATATATAAAAGAAGCTCTTGAAAATAACCGGGAAATAGCTGCAACTGTTGAGAGACTTAAAGCAGCAGGTTATCTTCTGAAAGGCAAAGCCGGGGAACTACTTCCTTCAGCTGAACTTGAACTATCCTTGACAAACCACAATCAGGAAATCAACACAGAGACTTTAAAAAGGGGCAATGGGAAGATATTTAAAGCAGGGATAAATATAAGCTGGGAGATTGATATATGGCAGAGAATAGGAGATGAGTACAGAGCTGGCAGTTTGAAGTTTTTCTCATCCTCCAGAGAGCTTGAAGCTTTCAGGAATTCCATTATCTGTGCAGTTATAAAGAGATGGCTTCAGACTACAGCAACAGGAAGAATAGCTGCAAATTACCATTTACAGCTTAAACACCTCAGACTATTAAAAAAGCAGTATAGCAGAAGATATGCACAGGGCCTTGCTCCTCAGACTACACTTCTGGATATTGATCAGAAACTTCAGAGTGCAGAATCTGCATTAATCAGTGCTGAAGAAGAACACAAAAGAAGCAGAAGAGCTCTCGAAGTTCTCTCCGGCCGAACTCCTTCTGCCAGTATAGCTACAGGTAGCAGTATTCCTGAAATATCTCTTATAAAAGAACCCGTTCCTGCAGAAGTTATAAGAAACAGACCTGATATACAGAGTAAAATTGCAACTCTTAAAGCAGCAGGGGCATTGAGCAGAGCTGCAGCAAAGCGGATGCTTCCGTCATTAAGATTAAGTGGTTCTGCAGCAAAAGAAGGGCGCAGTTTCAAACTCTTCAGAGGAGCAGATATATTATGGAATCTTATAAGTTCCCTGACTCAACCCCTTTTTGCAGGAGGGCGTCTGCTGGCTGAATATAAAGCCCAGAAAGCTGAAGCAAAAGCAGCACTTCATGATCTGGAAGCCTCTGTTATTAATGCGGTAAAAGAGGTGGAAGATGCCCTTGGAAGAGAGCTGGAGCTTGCTGAGAATATGTTCAGACAGAAAAGCATACTCAAAAACGCTGTTAAGAAGAGCTCATACCATAAGAACAGATACAGACTGGGACTTGAAGATTCAACCAGTACAATTATGGCTGCAATTGAACTACAGGAGATTCGTAACAACCTGGAAGAAGTGCACACGCTGCTCCTGTTAAACAGAGTAGATCTAGCACTTGCATGTGGTCTGGGTCTGAAAATAACAAAAGGAGAACAGATATGAAAAAAGATATAAAAAGATTTAGTTTCAGAAACAGAAAAGCAGTTCTTATTTCTGCAATAGTTCTGTCTATTACCTCTATACTCCTGATACCGGGATGGGAAGAAGGAAATCCCCGGGAAAGTAATGAATCTTTCAATATAGAACAGAGCAGAACTATTACAGTAAGCTCAACGACTCCATCTCCATACCCTGCAACTTTCTCTGTTCCCGGCCAGGCTCTTCCTGAATGGCAGACATCTTTAAGATCTCAGGTTACCGGAGAAATAGTAGAGATCTCTCCCTCATTCCACACTGGAGCTTTAGTAAAAAAGGGAGACTTTCTTATTAAGCTTGAAAAGAGCAGCTATATTAACAGTCTGGCTGAAGCTAAAGTAAGAGTCGCCAATGCCCGCCTCAGCCTTCTGAGAGAGAAAGGAGAAGCTGAAGAAGCATTAAGAGGGTGGAAGGATTCAGGTAATACAGACCAGACTCCTTCTGAACTCCTTATGAGAAAGCCTCAGTTAAAGGTTGCAGAAGAGGAACTTAAAGCATCTCTTACTGCTCTTAAAAGAGCTGAAAGAGAACTTGAATACACAACCATAAGAGCTCCATATGATGGAATAATTACAAGCAGGAAAGTCAGTCCCGGAGATACTCTGATGCAGGGAGAAGAAGTTGCAGAAATGTTTTCAGGTAGAAAAGTTCAGATTACTCTCTACATTAAGGAGCAGCAGATGGCACTTCTTCCTTCTGAAAAAGAGATTATCGAAGTAACCCTTCACTCTTCTGACAGAAGACAGAGCTGGAAAGGCAGTATCCTGGAAAAAGGGAGCCATATTGAAACCGATTCAAGACTTATTCCTCTTATTGCTGAAGTAAGAGAGCCTCTGAAAAAAGACAATCCTCTCCTACCTGGAAAATTCCTGACAGCTGTAATAAAAGGCAGAACTGTGGAAGGCCTTCTCTGTATTAATGAGTCATCTGTTACCGGAACCGGTCACGTATGGTACATAGACGATTCAGGACGCCTTGAAAGATATAAACCGGACTATCTTTTCAGAGAAGGTACAAAACTCTACGTCTATCCACCCAAAGGGGCACCTTTTCCTGTACAGATTGCACTAACTCCTGACTCAACCTATATGAGAGGAGTTAAAGCTGAGGCTGTTGAAGGAGAATAGACATGCACTCATTAACATCATGGTTTACCCGTAATCCTGTAGCAGCAAACCTCCTTATGCTTCTTATTCTGATATCCGGCTACTTCACTCTGACATCCATAAGAATTGAAGGTTTTCCTGCACTTCCCCCATCATCTGTATCTGTAAGTACTTTTTACCCCGGAGCCAGTGCTGAACAGGTTGATAGAAATATAACCCGTAGAATAGAACTTGCAGTAAAAGGAATGCCCGGGTTAAAAAGAGTCTCTTCAATATCTGCGGAAAACCTCTCAATGATCACTCTAAGAAAAGTCAGTGGTTTTGATATAGACAGATTCCAGAACGAGATAAAAACAAGAGTAGACTCAATACCCAATCTTCCCCAACTGGCAGACCGTCCTCTTATAACAAGAGATGAGTTTCTGGTTGAGGCCCTTATAGTTCAGCTATATGGTGAAACTGATGAATTAAGTCTCCAGCAGGCAGCCAGAAAGGTAAAAGAAGAGCTTCTGGCACAGCCTGAGATATCCAGATTACAACTTTTTGGAGAAAAAACCATGGAGATAAGGGTTGAAACAGATGAAGAGAACCTCAGAGCCTACGGTTTATTCCTTGCAGATGTGAGCCAGGCTATCCAGGCATCTTCTCTCGATTACCGCAAAGGCAATCTCAGAAGCGAAAATGGCAGAATAACTATTAAGGCAGATAAGAAAGCTTTCAGCTATAAAGATTTCAAAAACATACCGGTAGTCTCATCAGTATCAGGCAAAAGAGTCCCTCTTGAAGATATTGCCTGTATAGAAGACTCTTTTACTGAAGAAGCCGGTTTTGCAAGATTTCAGGGAAAACCTTCAGTAGGCATGCAGATATATACATCAAAAAAGGGCAATCTTTTTGAGGTTAGTGATGCTGTTAAAAGAGTTATGAAAAAGATGCGTAACCAGCTTCCTCCTTCAATGCAGCTTGATGTATGGGGAGAGTACAGTGTCTACATGAAAAAGAGGCTGAACCTTCTTAAAAACAATGCAGTACAGGGACTTTTAATTGTATTTGTGCTTCTGGCACTTTTTCTGAATACAAAACTTGCTTTCTGGGTTGCAGCAGGAATTCCTGTTTCTGTAGCAGGAACCGTTGCTGTTATGGGAGAGAGATTTCTGGATCGCTCTCTCAACGATATAACAACTTTTGGTTTCATTATAGTTCTGGGGGTTCTGGTAGATGATGCGATTGTTACAGGTGAAAGCGTATTTGAAGAAAAAAGAGGTACACTTAATCCTGTAGACGCGACAATAAAGGGCGTTAACAGAGTGTCTACGGCTACAGTTTTTGGCTGTTTCACAACAGTAGCTGCCTTCTATCCTCTTCTTATGATCCAGAATGATCTGGGGAAAATATTCGCAGGCTTCTCTATTGTTGTCATAATATCGATACTCTTCTCTTTAGTCGAAAGTAAACTTATTCTTCCGGCACATCTTGCTCATGTTTCAGTAGAAGAGAGTAGCAGAAACGTAATTTCAGCATTTATTGGAAAACTACAGAAATATGCTGCAGATTTCCTTAAATTCCTGAATCGCAGAATCTATACTCCGGTTCTTACAAAGGCACTCAGAAACAGGCTGGCTGCTATTATACTTCTGATAGCTTTTATGGGAGTAGTTATATCGATGGTTTTTACCGGACAGATAAGGACAGTATTTTTTCCTGAAATCCCGGGGCAGATTGTGTCAGTAAACCTTGTTATGAACAGTGGTGCCCCTCTCAAACTAACCAGGAAACACCTCAATAGAATCGAAACAGCTGTTAAACAGCTTAATCTGGAGTATTCTGAGAAAAACCCGAAATCACCTCCACCAATAGCAAAAGTTATGTCAGCTCTGATACCACCGACCCAGGCTCTGCTATACGTTGAACTTCTTCCAGCTGAAAAATCGGGAATAAGTACAGTTGAAATCGTTGAGAAGTGGCGCAGTATGGTTCCTCTTCCAGAAGGAGCAGAGCAGCTTACCTTCAGTGGCTCTGATGAAACAGGCGGTGGTTTTGAGATTGAGTTAAGCGCAGATAACAGCAAACTGCTGGCTGCGGGAGTAGACAGGTTTGTATCTATGTTCAGAGAGGTAAATGGTGTAAAAGAGGTTCATGACGATTTTAAAACCGGATCACCTCAGATACGACTCACTCTGAAACCTGAAGCTGAACATCTTGGTTTCAGAACCTATCATCTTGCAGAGTGGGCTGGAGATGCCTTTGGAGGCCTGGAAGTACAGAGGATGCTCAGAGAGAGGGAAGAGATAAGAGTCTATGTAAAATACAGACAGAAAAACAGGAGATATGTTTCTGATCTTTTAAATTCATCAATTAAAACATCTGAAGGCAAATGGGTACCTGTAACAATGATAGCCGATATCAGTTATGAGAATGCACCGGCTTCAGTAAACCGGAGAAATGGCAGAAGAACTGCAATAGTATATGGAAAACTGGATAAAGATAAACTAAGCTCAACCGAAGCATTTTCTATTATTTCAGAATATATTGAGCCTGAACTTCAGAAAGAGTACCCTGGACTGGAAATCCGCGCAGCCGGTGAACTTGAAGAGATGACAGAACTTAGAGGAGGTATTAAAGGAGCTTTCATTGTTATTATCGTCGCAATTTATGCTCTTCTTGCTACACCTCTTAAATCCTATATTCAGCCGGTAATTATAATGTCGGTTGTTCCTTTCGGGTTTGTGGGGGCTCTTCTGGGACATAAAATAACAGCCTTTCCCCTTAGTATTCTTTCTTTCTTTGGTATGATGGCTGTAACAGGGGTAGTTGTAAACGACAGTTTAGTAATGATAACCAGATTCAATGAACTCTACAGGTCCGGTATGTCTCTTGTAAAAGCAGCTGTTAATTGCGGAAAAAGCCGGTTCCGGGCAGTATTTTTAACTACAGTAACAACTGTTTCAGGTTTACTCCCCCTTCTTCTGGAACAGTCTGAGCAGGCACAGTACCTCAAACCTGCAGCAATATCCCTTGCCTTCGGAGAACTCATAGCAACTCCGGTAACCCTTGTTCTTATTCCCCTTCTGATTACCATTATTGAAGATGTAAAAGGCAGATTGAAAAGTAAAAAGGCAGTAATTAAATAAATACAGTTCTGATCCTGTAATTAACCTTTATAAGGAGTGCAGATGGAGGAATCATGGCTCCTTCATCTGTGCTCCCCCTATTCAGTTCAAACAGAATGAATAGCGAGGGCAGGTGAAGAAAGCATGGGAACTTCACCTGCCCCCTAATCGCAAGTCTAATGAAAACGTTGTTATTACGTCTATTTAGTGATCACAAATGTTGGAGCCGGTTTTTAAAGTTCCTTCCAGATAACTCATAACCAGAGCTTCGGGTTTCTCAGAAGGCGCTCCCACAATAACTGAAATGTTATTGTTTTCAAAAAGGGATTGCGCTCTCTGCCCCATACCACCGGCTATTACAGTGTTTACATTCCTTTCTGCAAGCCATTGAGGCAGAAGACCTGGTTCGTGTGGAGGAGCGTCTACATCCTCTCTGCTTTTAATCTCTTTTCCATCTTTATCTACATCGATAAGTGCAAACTTATCACAGTGTCCAAAATGCATATTCAGTTTACCACCTGATACAGGTACAGCTATTCTCATTACTAAATCTCCTTTATTACTACTTTTTTCGGAACTCTCAGTTCCACTTTCTGCCTCTTCTTCCAGCTTAAGAAGAGGTCTTATAATATCTCTCATCTTCTCAGCCACAACTCCCCGGGGGTGTTTCTGAATATAGGGAGTCCCTTCATCACCGGCAATGCCAACAGCCGGGTCCAGAGGTACAGAGCCAAGGAAAGGAACACTATAATCTGTTGCAATCTTCTTTCCTCCACCTGAGCTGAATATATCTGTTACTTCACCACATCCGGGACAGACAAAACCACTCATATTCTCAACAATTCCCAGTACAGGAAGGTTCAGCTGACTGCAGAAATTGACAGATTTTCTCACATCTGCAGATGCTACCTCCTGAGGAGTAGTTACAATAACTGCACCATCAGGATCTTTCAGAAGCTGGCAGAGAGAAAGGGGTTCATCTCCGGTTCCCGGAGGACAGTCTATGAAAAGATAGTCCAGTTCTCCCCAGTCCACATCCCTGAGAAACTGCTGAATTATTCCCATCTTCATAGGACCTCTCCAGATTATTGCATCATCAGAATTCTTAAGCATTGAGCCAATTGAGATAATTTTAAGGTTTCCCTTCTCAACAGGTAAAATCCCATTAGCACCGGATTCCACTGAAGCATCTGTAATTCCCATCATCACAGGGATACTGGGGCCATGAAAATCCACATCAAGAAGACCTGTTTTATAACCCGCAGCTGCAACTGCTGTAGCCATATTTACAGCAAAAGTACTCTTACCAACACCACCTTTACCGGAGAGCACAACAACCTTATGTTTTATATTTTCAAGAGGAAGTTGTGTAAAACAGCTGCTACTGTCACAGGAAGATTCAACAGGTTTCTCTCTCTCACTTTTCATGATACCCACAGCCTTTTTAATAGTATTTACTGCAAGAAGAGCACAGTGTGATGACTCATCAGGTATCTCAATAACTCTTGCAAGCACCTCTTCTGCCTGAACAGTTTCAACTTCTTCTTCACTCATTCCCACAATCATTGCAGCTGCAGTGCTTCCACATATAATTGAGTGTACACAGCCATCGGTTGTAAAAGAGGCATAATTTACCTTTCCATTATCAAAGGAGATCCACATCTCCATTGTGTCACCACAGGGCCCTGTGATACGTGCATTTGCACTGGCATCTTTCAGTGGGCCGAAATTAGCAGGTAATACCCGCGATTTTTTCATAATATCTTTTGACATAACTTCTCCCAGATAGATTTTATCTCTTTTGCAGCTCCTGAAGTTCTGAACTCCACAACTGCCTGTTTATTTTCCTGAGCATCGGTAACAGCTCCGTCCCAGGGAACTCTTCCCAGTACTTCAGCTCCGACACTATCTCCATAAGCCTCAATCAGCCGGGTGATTTCCGGATTAATATCCCACTTGTTAACAACAATATAGATTCTGGTATCAAAGTGCTTCCCCAGCTGAATAAGCCTTTTAAGATCCTCAAGTCCTGAAATAGTAGGCTCAGTTACACAGATAAGCGCATCAGTACCGGTAACAGTTGCAATAACCGGGCAACCTATTCCCGGAGGACCGTCTATAATTACCAGATCTTTATCTGACATATCTGCAATTTCTCTTGCTTTGTTACGAACAGTTCCCACAAGTCTGCCGGAATTCTCACCAGCAGCTCCCAGTTCAGCATGAACCATCTGCCCGAATCTGGTATCTGACACATACCATTCGCCGCATATACGATCTACAAGCTTCACAGCTTCTGCCGGACATACAAGGCTACATACACCACAGCCCTCACAGAAGGTGTGATTAACATAGAATGTCTCTGCATCAGAGCTTTTAAAAACTGAATCAAAACGACATGCTTCAGCACATCTTCCACAATCAACACATTTTTCTGCATCAATTACTGCTTCAAAACCACTTCTGAAAGTAGTCTTCTCAACTACCTGAGGTGAAGTAACCAGATGCATATCTGAAGCATCCACGTCACAGTCTGCAATGACACTACTCTCAGACAGAGCAGCAAAAGATGCAGTTATACTGGTTTTACCAGTTCCTCCTTTACCACTAACAACAGCTATCTCTTTCACTCTCTACTCCTTTCAGCTATATATCCAGGTAGTCCCCTGAGTTGCTCTTTAAGTCCGGGTTTAATGCTTAAAAGCCCTTCTCCTTTTGAATAGGCTTCAGCTATCATTCTGCTTTCGGGAATTTTAAGAAGTACCGGAATGTTGTTTTCCCTGCAGAACTTATCTACTTTCAGATCTCTTTTACTTGATCTGTTTATTACAACTCCAAAATCCATATTCAGTTCTTTCACCATCTCAACAGCCAGTTTAAGATCGTGAAGACCAAAAGGTGTTGGTTCAGTTACAAGGATCACAAAATCTGAGCCTTTTATTCCTTCAACTGCAGGACAGGATGTTCCGGGAGGACAATCAAGAATGGATATCCCCCCGCCATTACCGATCTCTTCTTTAACAGATCTGATAACAGGGGGAGACATCGCATTTCCCACCTTAAGAACACCCTGAGAGAACCGCCGGGAGTCTGTATCCCAATTTTCAACAAAACCAATTTCCAGCTCTCTCTCTTTAATAGCCCCATTGGGGCAAACCATCATGCAGCCTCCACAGTTGTGACAGAGTTCATCAAAAACCATCACACTGCTGCCGGCTACTCCCAGAGCATTAAACATACAGAACTCAGCACACTTACCGCACCCTGTGCATCTGTTCTCATCTACCTCAGGTACTTTCGTATAAACTATTCTTTTAACACTATCTTTCTTTTCGGTAAAAACGTAACAGTTTGGCTCTTCAACATCACAATCTATCAGATGTACCTGCCCGTCACAGGCCTCCGCCAGAGCTGTGGAAAGAGTAGTTTTACCTGTTCCGCCTTTTCCCGATGCTACTGCAATAATCACTTATAATCTCCCGGCAATTCTGAGTCAGAGTAACTGATCTAAACCCAGTGTCCTTCCACATCTGCTTCAGAAGCCGCTTTAAGGCCTCCGGTTCTGAACTTCTCTATTGAAGCCTTAACCGTCTCTTCACTGCTGTTGTAAACTTTGACTCCTGCTGCTTTGAGCATTTTGAATGCTTTAGGCCCACAGTGCCCTGTAATTACTGCTTCTGCACCGGTTTTGATAACATTCTGTGCTGCCTGAATACCGGCTCCCTGAGCTGCACTCATATTCTGTTCATTATCTACTATTTCAAAACTCTGATCAGTTGTTTCATAGATAAGAAATCCCACAGCTCTTCCAAACCTTCTGTCCAGAGCACCATTCAGGTCTTTACCACCTGTTGATAAAGCTAACTTCATTATGATCTATCTCCTGCTTAAATTTTCTCTATTCTATTTCCCGTCTTTAGTTTCGTTACCATTCTCTATTTCTGCTTCAATAAACTTCAGTCTCTCTTTAAGCATCTCTGCTTCATTTCTGAGAGCATCCCTGTCTGCATCAGTACTATTCATTCCCCTCTGAAAACCAGGATTACACCATCCACGATGCCTTAACATCCGATATAATCCATAACCTGCTCCACATAACAGTGAAGCCATTCCGGTAAACCTTCCGGCTCCTTTTCCACTAAAACCACCACCAGCACAGAACCCCCGGCCCCGTCCTGTTAAAGGTCCCGATTCACCAGGTCCCATTCCATTTCTTCCTGCCATATTTCACCTCCTTTTATCTTCCCTGACTATCCAGGCGCCTCTTCCCTGCCCACCTTTTCTTCTGCAAAAGCCTCTTTTACAGCCGGGCATTATAAACTCCTCACTATCAAGGATTCCTTTATCAACTGCTTCCATAACATCCTCAACAGAACCGGAAACAAATGTGTGGACTTCAGCATCCATTGTTCCAAGATCCTGGAATATTCTCCGACTTACAGCACCGCAGATAAAAACATCAGGATTAAGTTCTCTTATAAACCGCAGTTTTCCACTCCCTCCGCCCTCAGGCAGAACAAACTCTCTCTTCTCTGACTCCCCTTTTACCCCTTTTTCTATAAGCATAACTCTTCCGGCTACATCAAAAACCGGAGCAACTCTGCCATTCCAGACTGTTAATACTATCTTCATCATCAGTTCCTGATGCACTACAGCAAGCTCTTTTCCAGAAAATCAGTTAAAAGCGGAAAAGTGGTATCAGCAAAAGGTTTTTGAATAATTTATTTTAATTGGAATTACCAGAAGCGTTGCATAAATGCAACCATAGGCGTTGCGACAGTAGCAGAATAGCTACTACTGCAACTCTTCGATTTTTATACCCAGTCTATTCAGTTTTCTGTAGAGAGTGGTTTTGTGAATACCAAGATCTCTGGCAGCTGCGGTACGATTATATCCGTTCCTTTTAAGAGCATCCACAATCGATTGAATCTCTGCAGCAGATCTTACACTGCTTATGCTATCTCCTGAAGGTGAAACAGATTCTCCCCTTTTAAGCTCTCCCGGGAGATGCTCTTCAGCTATCAGAGTACCACTGCACAGTACAAAGGCTCTTTCAATTATATTTTCCAGCTCTCTCACATTGCCAGGCCAGCTGTGGGTTCCCAGAAACGCCAGAGCCTCTTTTGATACCCCGGTTATCTCCCGGTTCTGTATATGGTTAAATCTTTTAATAAAATGGTCTATCAGAAAAGGTATATCCTCTTTTCTCTCTCTCAGAGGAGGGAGCTGAAGAGGGATAACATTAATTCTGTAGAAAAGATCCTGTCTGAATTCACCATCTTTTACCATCTCTGACAGATTTCTATTGGTTGCAGCAATAACTCTGGCTTCGGTTTTAAGAGTAGCTGTTCCTCCAAGAGGTTCATAACTGTGTTCCTGAAGAACCCGCAGAAGTTTAACCTGAATCGCAGGACTTATCTCTCCAATTTCATCCAGAAAAATAGTGCCTTTTCCTGCAAGCTCAAACCTCCCGGGTTTATCGGACACTGCTCCGGTAAAAGCTCCTTTTTTATAACCAAAAAGTTCTGATTCCAGAAGATTGTCAGGAAGAGCTCCACAATTAACTGCTACAAAAGGTTCAGATTTACGGGGCCCTGTATTGTGAACTGTCCGGGCAACTACCTCTTTACCTGTACCGGTTTCCCCCTGTATGAGAAGAGTAGTACTGCTTCCGGCTAATGCGGGAAGTAGTTCAAACACCGGCCTCATTGAAGGGCTGTAACTAACCATATCCCCAATTCTGAACCTACCTCTAAGTTCATTTCTCAGAGTCTCAATTTCTGAAAGATCCCTGAAAGTTTCTGCACCTCCGATAATATTTCCACTACTATCTTTCAGTACTGCTGTTGATACACTGACAGGTACTTTTGTGCCATTGGCATTTATAATATAACCGGTTCTGTTTATTATAGGAGTACCGCTCTCAAGGGTCTTTCTGAGTGCACATCCGGTTTCACACATACTGGAACGGAAAACTTCAGAACACAGGCTCCCGATAGCTTCTGAACGTTTTATTCCTGTTATCTCTTCAGCAGCTCTGTTAAAAGAGGTTATTCTCCATTCAGAGTCCACAGTAAAAACGCCATCGGAAATACTCTCCAGTATTGCATCTGTTGATGTGCTATTCATATCGTCTCTCCCGTATCCGAAGATATTTAAACAGAGAAGTCACCTTAATTCAACTATTGAATGAATTTACCGGCTTTCCTCTTCTATTACAGGATCTTTAAACTAAGCTAACATTTGCAGGATAACTATAATTTTTCAGATAAGATTGCGGAGGAAATAATGAGTGATACAAAAAAGAAGGTACTGTTCCTGTGCATAGGCAATACCTGCAGAAGCCAGATGGCTGAGGGCTATCTAAATAGTATGGCTGGAGAAAGATTTGAAGCTTTCAGTGCAGGTCTTAAACCTGCCAGAGAAGTACATCCAATGGCAGTTGAAGTTATGAAATCTGATGGCATAGATATTTCAGATAAGAAACCTGAAGGTGTAGACAAATTTCTCGGAAGAGTGAGTTTCAGCGTAATTATTGTAGTCTGTAAACAGGCTCATGAACTCTGCCCTGTAATGTGGCCCGGTATGCCGCAGCAGAGATTACTTTACTGGCCTGTGGAAGATCCGGTTTCAAAAGAGAATGCATCTATAGATGATTTTGCAGCTACCAGAGATAAGATTAAGGAGAAACTCAACAACTGGCTTACCAGTAACCAGATCTGAACTTATTTAAGAGGCTTTGGCTTCCTTTTTACAGTTAGCAGACGCTTTATATCTTCAAGAATTTCATTATTCAGCTCTATAAAGAGCCACTTTCCATCATGGTAAGTTTCTGCCTCTTCATAAGCTTCTCTCAGTAATGGGTGAAGTTCATCAAGAAGCGACTCTGCTTTATCCCGTTCTGCTTTACCAAAAACAATCTGAATTACTACACTGTTTTCTGCAGGATAGAGAGTACAGTATGATTTTGATTTCTTAAATCTGAGGTACCATCCATACTTCTTTCCATAAAGCCAGTCATCAAAAGTAAATACTCCAGGATAATTCTCATCTATAAATCCTGTAACTGCCTGCCATATCTTCCAGCCTTCAGTTCCAATACGCTCGACAATTACACTCTCATCAGGTTTTACACTTTTATCATAAATCCTGTAATCCATTAATCCTCCGGTATCTTTCATAATGTACGATTATATATCATCAGAAAATCTATTGACACTATAGTATTTCAGGCCTAATATTCAGAAGATGAACAGGGAATACTTTAAACAGGAGCTTAGTAACAACTCCAATCAGAATATATTAACAAGAGCTCCATGGAATCGTGCAGAGTTTAATAAGAGTGATAATTTCAGCTATATTGTTACTGACATTAACAATCCTCTCTTCAACATTATTTTTGATCCTGCATCAGATATAAAGGAAGCATTCCCATCAGTTCCCGACTCACTGTATAAACTGGCGTCAGAAAAAAATGTACCTCTTATGTTCTGGCCTGCAGCAGTTACTCTTCCCGGAGAATATGAAAAAATATTTAACTTAAAAGGCTTTAAAAAAGCTTCAGAGCCTGAAGGAATGGTACTTCTTAAAAAAGATTTTAAACCTATCCCTGAACAGGAAAACTTTACCGTGAAACAGGTTGAGAACAGAGAACAACTTAAAGAGTGGAGCCGGATAACTACCCACCTCTACCATTTTAATCCTGCAGATGAAGCTTTCTGGATAGAAATGGTCGAATCTGCAGGTTATTACGGAGCAAAAAAATGGCGACACTATACAGGTTTTATAGATAAGAAACCTGTAGCATCTGCATCAATATTTAAAGGAGAGAATTCCATTACCCTTGCAAATATTGCAGTAGATCCGGCATACCGGAAACAGGGGTTTGGAACTGCTATCTGCAACTACGCTCTCCTGAACAACCCATATGAGTGGGATCTATGCACCTTATGGGCTACTGAATCGGGGCAGAGTGTTTACAAATCCATAGGTTTTAAGAAAATATGCAGAAGTTCAATATATATCTGCAATCCTTGACAAGAGAGACTCTTTTATATAGATTAACTACCAATGAAAAGAGTAGTTAATATAGATACCTGGAACAGAAAAGAGCAGTTTCAGCTCTTTATGGGTTGTTCAGATCCGGTTTATGGCATTACTGCAAATGTAGAGTGTCAGGAAGCTATCAGATTCTGTAAATCAGAGAAAGTATCCTTTTTTCTATACTACCTACACGCCTCTCTCAAAGCAGTTAACAGTGTTGAAAATCTGAAAATGAGATTTGAAGATGAAAATGTAGTAGTATTCGATACTGTCCACGGCTCCTCCACCATTGGAAGAGAGGATGGTACTTTCGGATTCTCAATTTTTGAATACAGAGAAAATTTCGGAGAGTTTCTGGGAGATGCCGAAGCAGAAGTCAGAAGGGTCAAAGAAGCAAAAGGACTCTCTATAGATCTTTCAGAAACCAGAATGGATATGGTTCACTACTCATCAATTCCCTGGGTAAGCTTTACCAGCATTATCCCTGAACGCCATTCAGGCCCTGCCACCTCAATTCCCAAAATATTTTTTGGCAAATATTTTGAAGAAAGCAGTAAGGTTAAGATGCCTGTATCTTTCCATGCTCACCACGCTCTTTCTGATGGCCTCCATGCAGGAATGTTCTTTAAAAACCTGGAAGAAAACCTATCTGCATGTAAGTTCTGATCCACTTTCAGAGACTTGTTGAAATTTCCCGATTTCTGATAAATATTCTATTTACGGTAACTCAACTTATCAGAATCTTCTTACCGGAAAGGAGGAAATATGAAGGTTGTAGCATTCAATGGTAGTCCTAATACAAACGGAAACACTAAATTTCTCATTAACCGCGTTCTTGAAGAACTGGAGAGTAAAGGAATCAGAACTGAAGCCTGTGATATCGCAAAGAAGCCTGTTTCAGGCTGCACCGCCTGTGGCAAATGTGCAGAAAAACTGGATGGCAAATGTGTTATTACGAATGACGGAGTCAACGGATGGCTTGAAAAGATGAAGAGCGCCGATGGTATAATCCTGGCATCGCCTGTATATTGCGCTGACGTAAGCGGTCAGATGAAAAGTTTCATTGACAGAACAAGTTTTGTAAATTTTGTAAACGGTAATTTTCTTAAAAGAAAAACAGGAGCCTCAATTGTAGCTGTCAGAAGAGCCGGAGCTGTGCCGGCATTTCACACAATGAATTCATGGTTCACAATAAACCAGATGATAATAGTCGGTTCAAGTTACTGGAATATGGGATTTGGCCTCACTCCGGGAGAAGTATCCCAGGATGTTGAAGGGTTGCAGACAATGGCTAATCTTGGTAAAAATATGGTGTGGTTAATGAAATCCCTTGAAGTATCAAAAGAGACTGTGCCACAGCCGGAAACCCCGGAAACAGTCATGATGAACTTCATAAGATAGAGGAGTGGTTAATGAATATTGAAACAATTCTAACAAGAAGAAGTATTCGTGATTTTCAGAATGAAGCTATTTCTGATGAGTCAGAGCACCAACTGCTTAAAGCAGCAATGGCAGCACCATCTGCTGGTAACCAGCAACCATGGCACTTTATTATGGTTCATAGCAGTGATCTAAAAGACAGGCTTGCTGAAGCTCATCCCTACGCAAAGATGGCATCAAAAGCTCCTCTGGTTATAGTGGTATGCGGAGATCCTGACAACGGTATATATCCGGAGTTCTGGGTTCAGGACTGTAGTGCAGCTACCCAGAATATTCTTCTGGCAGCTCACTCAATGGAACTTGGAGCAGTATGGACAGGTATATATCCAGAAGAAGACAGGTGTTCAAAAATAAGAGATATATTAAATATTCCTCAGAATATAGTGCCTTTTGCACTGATTCCTGTTGGTTATCCTGCTGAAGCAAAAAAGCCTGTTGTCCGTTATAAAAGAGACCGGATTCACGGAGACGACAAGTGGTAGGAGAATTCTTTCTCACTTCAGAACGTCTGGGATTTCGTAAATGGAAGACCGGGGATCTTGAGTTTGCAGAAAAGTTGTGGGGTGACCCTCTGGTTACACAGTTTATAGATGCGAGAGAGGAACTTACAGAAGCTGATATTCTGAACAAACTCAGGACTGAAATAGATAGAGGCGATTTACACTACTGGCCTGTTTTCAATCTTAGTGATTCAGATTTCGTTGGTTGCTGCGGTTTGAGAGAATACAAAGCAGAAGAAAGAATCCTTGAGATTGGTTTTCATATATGCTCTGATAAGTGGCGAAAAGGATTTGCATCAGAAGCTGCCCTTCGGGTAATAGATTATGCATTTAATCAACTCTGGGTAAACGGACTTTTTGCAGGTCACAATCCGGCGAATAAAAGTTCTGCTGTCCTTCTGAATAAACTTGGCTTTAAATATACCCACGATGAATATTATGAACCAACAGGACTTCAACATCCGTCATATATATTAATGAATAGAAGGAGAGAGTAATGGCAGTAAAACCAATACTCCTACTGGGCAGGAAAGAACTTATCCAGAAGAGCCGGGAACTGTCTGAAGACCAGCTTCAGAAAGGCAGAGAGATCTCACAGGATCTTCACGACACTATTCTGGATTTTATTGAAACACATGGATTCGGCAGGGCTATCGCTGCACCGCAGATAGGGGAACCCTACCGGATAATACATATGTACATAAACGATGAATCCACAACCATGATAAACCCCGAAATAAGTTATCCTGATAACAGAATGTTTGAGATATGGGATGACTGTATGAGTTTTCCCGGACTGGAAGTAAAAGTAATGAGATACAGAAGATGTATTCTTCAATACAGGGATCTGAACTGGCAGAAACAGACACAGGAATTTGAAGGGGATCTTGCAGAGCTTGTTCAGCACGAATTTGATCATCTTGAAGGAATTGTAGCAGTTCATCGTGCAATAGACAGTAACGCCTTCAGATACAACATGAATAAATTCAACTTATTCAAAACAACCTGAACCCTCTCATTTAATAAAAAAAACTTAATTCTTGCCTTTTGTTTTTTATAAATATAACCTGTTAACAAGAAGGTGTCATATGAGTAAAATAATAGAAAGAATTCTTAAAGCTGCATGTCTTCCGGCTCTGCTGGAAAAGATGAAAAAACTGAAACCTACAGATCAGCAATCTGTTCTTCTTGAACTATTTCAGCACAGAGTTGAATCCCTGACTCCCGCAGCTGTTCTTAATCAGTACAAAAACAACAGATTTGTACCTCCTGCAGGAGTATCTCCGGTTAAGATAATAGATCTGGAAAAATATGCTTTTACAATTTTACCTGAAACCTTTGACCAGATGAGATTATCTCCGGTTTCACCTCTTGGAAGTTGCTCTGTACTGGGAACTGTTGACCAGAATAAGGTACTCTCTACTATAAGAAATGTTGAGGTCTGTGCAGACCCTACAAACACAATGGCTCTTGAAACAGCTTTAAGACGAAAAAAGAATCCCAACTTTACAGTCAGACTTGCAGCTTCCCAGCAGGTTGTCAGATCACAGAAATTCGATAACCCTGCTTACAGTTCACACTTTACAATCTTTGCTGTTACTTCTGCAGGCAAAAGAGATGCTGGGTATAAAAGTATGATAAGTGAACTGAGGGAACATATAGATTTCTATCTGAAACTTATTGAAACCTATCTTCCTGATGAAGCTCCCGAAGATTTTATTAAAATCAAATTATCCCCCTTCAACCCATCTCTCGGAAAAAGATTATCTGAAAATATAATTGATCCAATAAACAGCACAACCTCTTTTAAAGCTGAACTTGATCTGACCCGTAAATCCGGTATTGGCTATTATCAGGATGTAGCAATGGCTATAGAACTTAAAACAAAGAGCGGAGAATATCTGAAAGTAATTGATGGAGGAGATACTGACTGGACAGCAAAGCTTGTTAGTAACCATAAAGAATATTTTCTTTCAAGCTGCGTTGGTATTGAACTGTTCCTCGGGATTATGTCCGGCTCTGTGTAAAATCCCTTAACAGTCAATTGATTTAAAACCCAATAGCGTGTATCTTATTATAAGACGGTTAGACAAAACCGCTGTTTCTGGTTGTATGGGGAACACCGGAGGTAATATGATATATCAGAATAATCTGGGTTATAAAAACGATATTATAGATTGGCTTATGAGTAGCTCCAGTCCACCGCCTGTAAGATTTCAGACATCAATTGAATTCAGCAGTGAAGGATCGGAAGGATCTGGTACAGTTACAAGAGCCGATATTAAAGACTGGCACCCACTTAAAAAAGTGCTTGATCTTCAGAATAGTGATGGAGGCTTTCCGGTTACCCAGAAAGGCAAACCCGGTATACCCACACTTTATGCCCTGATTCTCATGAGTAAATGTGGTCTGGACTGTTCAGACGAACCTGTAAGAAAAGCTATAGAATACATAAAAAACAATCACACTCTGGACGGGGTTATCTCCTGGAATAGCGGTGGTTCAGGTATTCTCCCATGTTATGCAGGGGTTACAGCTTCCCATATAGCAAAAATGAGCTGTGGAAAGAATGACCTTGTTAACAGAGTAGCAGAATGGATTGTTAACTATCAGAGATTTGATCATAAAGAGGATAGAGCTGGTGGTGATGAAAACTGGTCTTTTCACGGCCCTTCAAATTTCGGATGCTGGCAATCAGTCAGCTGTTACCATGGAGTTGTTGCATCACTTGCGCTTCTATCTTCCATTCCGCTGGATTTCAGAACCAGTGAAATAAAGAGTCGTATTAAAGATGCTCTCAGATATCTTGAGATCCATAAAGTTTTCAGGAAAACAACTACCGGAGAACCCATGTTTCGCCACCTTACCAACTTTTTTATTTTTGGCCAGTGGCGTATGAATCTTCTTGACATTGTAGAGATTATTTTAGATGCTGAACCTGAAATTGCAGGAGATCAGTGGATACAGGATGCAATTTATGAAATAGACAGGCACACTGTAGAAGGAAGAATTCTTCACAAAACAGACTACAGAACATTTCTTGATGACCCAATAGAGCTGGAACCAATGGGAGTTCCCTCCTTCTTCCTTACTCTTCAGTGGATGAAGATACAGAAGAAGGTAAAAGAACTTACCAGTTAACAACTAAAACAGGAACCACGAATTAGCACCAATAGACGCCAACTTAAGGGTGTAATTTAATCTGAGACTTCTTCAGAGCTAGAATTAATCTGCTCAAGCAGTTCCTTCGCCTGTTCAGCCTCATCCACACGCCCCAGCTTCGCAAAACCATCATAAGATCTCTTCAATGCAATCCCGGGGTACCTTTTTATAGTAGAGTTTTCATAAGGCCGAGAACTGTTAAGGTCTGGATTATTGTAAGCAGTGTTACTACTATTATGGCTTTTGGTCCCTGTTTTATTAGAGCTTTAAAGTGGATTCTTAAGCCAACTGAAGCCATTGCAACTAAAAGAAGCAGTTTCCCTCCGGTTTTAAGGTAAGGGAGAATCATTTCATCTCCTCTCAGAAACGATCCAAGAATCGCAAAGCCTATGAATCCCCATATATAACCTGGCACATAACTCTTCTTACCACCTTCACCCTTCCCACCTCTGTAGAGAAAAGAGAGAATAAGAACAATCGGCCCAATCATAAGAACTCTCAGCATCTTAACAATAGTAGCCACATCACCTACATTATCAGAAACAGAGAAACCTGAAGCTACAACCTGGCCTATTGCCTGAAGAGTTCCCCCAATAAGATAGGATGACTCCAGATCATTAAGGGCTATCATATGAGCAAGAGCCGGCATAAGAAATATCCCTACAGTTCCCATAAGATTAACTGCAGAAACAGAAACCCCCACTTCACTCTTATCAGCTTTAACCACAGGAGCTGAAGCAATTATCGCAGAAGATCCACACACAGAATTACCCACTCCAAGTACAAGAGACATTGATTTAGTAAGACCTAACTTCTTACCTATGTAGAATGCAACAAAAACAGAAAGAACCATTGCCGGAATAACTACACCAAAAGCAGCAATACCCAGCTTTCCCAGAGTATGAAACTCCAGTTCCAGCCCCATAAGAGCAATCGCTACAGGCAGAATCTTCTTCTCTCCAAAATTAACCCCGTCGCTGAATCTATCTTTACCTGGCAGAATATTACCCACCACAATTCCTATTATAATTGCAAGACTAATGGTGCCAGGTCCAGGCAGATAGCCTGATACAACCTTTGCACAAACAGAAACAATAACCGCCAGAATAAGACCTGGTAACAACTTTTTCATTCGAACCTCCATAAGAGCAGGTTTAGCTAAACCGAATCAAAGAACAATATACAACTTGCATCATATAAGTCAAACATATAATATAAATAAGACTTATAAATAAAATTGATATAAAAATGAATATAACCTTCAGACAACTTCAGGTATTTTGTGAAATAGCCAACAAAGGAAACGTCAGTCGTGCAGCTGAAGCCACAGATATCTCCCAATCTGCTGCCAGCATGGCACTATCAGAACTGGAAAAACAGATAGGCGAACAGCTTTTTGACCGTTTCGGCAGAAAACTGACTCTAAACTCAAACGGCAGAACCCTCCTCCCCAAAGCCCTGGAAATACTCGCAAGAGTAGATGAGATAGAAAAAACCTTTCACAAAAACAGCTCTCAATTCAGTGGAGAAATACATCTGGGAGCAAGCTCCACCATAGGCAACTACGTAATGCCATCAATTATGGGACAATTCTCCACAGTTCACCCGGAAGTAGATGTCAGTTTAATGGTAGGCAACACCGAACAGATAATAGAAGCACTCAAAAACTGCGAAATTGATATCGGGTACATAGAAGGCCTCTGTAACGACCCGCAAATAAAAACTACAATCTGGAAACAGGACGAACTCGTAGTATTTGCAAGCCCCCAGAACCCACTAACCAGCAGAGAACCAGATCTCAAAGACCTCGAAAACAGTAACTGGATACTAAGAGAAAAAGGCTCAGGCACAAGAGATATCTTCGAAAGAGCCATTACAGATAAAATAGAAAACCTGAAAATCAGATATGAACTGGGACATACAGAAGCAGTAAAAAACGGAGTAAAACATAACCTTGGAATAAGCTGCCTCTCCAGAAGAACAGTAGAAGAAAACCTCAAAAACCAGACACTCAGTGAACTACCAACCCCATACCTCCAGCTCAAAAGAAATTTCTACCTCCTCATAAGAGAAGATAAATATCAGACCCGTACACTTCAGAAATTCATACATTTTGCGAACGGGGACGGTACCTAAAAATATATAATTTTTTAAAACCAGACTTTTCCTCTATATCAGGTCTACAGCTTCTTATACAATAATAACTCCCTGTATTTTCAGTCTGAACGGTGCTATTTCAAATAAAATTTTATATATTTTTAGGTACCGTCCCTCATGCTATGTAGAATTTTTTTTGGGAATTGTATAGAGTATTAGTGGTGATAGTATGAAATATACAAAATTTGATCTTGCCAGCAATCTGCTTAATTTTATAGACAGGGAGTTTTCGCCGGAGATAATTGCGGAGTGGGCTCACAATACTTATCTTGATACTGAGAATATTACTCCTGAAGCAGAGGAGATTCTCAGTGATCTTATGGGTATGTGTACTGGCAAGGAGTTTGAATATAGTGAATCTGAGATTCGTTTCTGGATGAATTCGATTCTTGCTGAACTTTAAGTAGTACTCTTTTTCCAAACATTATTGTAGAACAGATAGAAGTGATCAGAGGACCTGGTGGTGTAATATGGGGACACAATGCCTTTATGGGAATAATTAACATTATTACCAGAAACCCCGGCTCTTCACAGTACAATGCCAACATATCCTACAGTTTTTAAACTCCCAGGCCTCTCTTCTCAAGTTCCAGAAGTGAACGTTTCATATCAACACCATATGCAAAGCCAGTCAGTTTTCCACTACTGCCAATTACTCTGTGGCAGGGCTGGATTATTACTATGGGATTACGGCCATTGGCACTACCCACAGCTCTTGAAGCTCCGGGATTCCCAAGTACCGATGCAATATCACCGTAAGACCTTGTTTCACCATAAGGTATCTTCCTCAGCTCCTTCCAGACATTCATCTGAAACTCTGTACCTTCAGGTGCAAGAGGAAGATTGAACTCTTTAAGTTCACCTTCAAAATATGCAGCAAGCTGCTCCCTGATATCAAGGAAACCATTTGTTTCTCTTTTCCATGTACTTTCAGGAATTTTTGAGTGCTTACCACCAGAATAGTTAACGTAGGTTAAGCCATTCTCATTCCATGCTGTCATCAAATCTCCAAATGGTGTTTCTATATAATCATAAAACATTCTCTTCTCCTGTTATTTTAATGAGTGCCACAATAAAAAAGCTGCATAAGCTCTCCAGGGACGCCACTTAACTGAGATTTCCCCGGCTCTGGATGCCGTAGGTCTTACTCCATCTTTTTCCAGAGCTTTCAGAATCCCAAGATCGCTTTCAGGAAAAGCATCAGGATGAGAAAATCCCCGCATTGCTGTATAGTGAGCTGTCCACGGTCCAATACCTTTAAGTTTAACCATATCTGCAACAAAATCCTCCAGCTCCTGTGCCGGATCAAAAGAGACTCTTCCATCATTAACTGCTGAAACAATTTCAATAAGAGTTTCAGTTCTTCTTCTGGTTAACCCCATATTACTGAAATCCGCACTGCTGAGTTCAGAAGAATCAGGAAAAACTGAAATCAGTCCATCCGGCATATCTATAGAAGGAGCAGGTCCATATCTTTCAGCAATTCTTCCTGCAAGAGTCGTTGCAGCTGCAACTGAAACCTGCTGCCCCAGAACAGCTCTTATTCCATATTCAAAAGCCGACCATGCACCGGGCATTCTAAGTCCCGGAAACTTTTCAATAAGTGGTCCCAGTAGTTTATCTTTAATAAAAAAACTGTTTATTATCTGAGGGTCAGTATCCAGATTAAAAAGAACTCTTACTTTGTTCACAGCACTCATAAGATGCTCAACACTTTCCAGAGCAATCTCAAGAGATATCTGATTCTTTTCCCCCTCATTTCTTACTGCTATCCAGCCATGACAGTTATTTACCCTTATGGTTCTGTAATATACACCATCTTCAACCTTTTCAACACCTTTAACTGCCCTGGCTTCCAGAAAACCAAGCAGATGCTCCCAGTCATAAGGTGGTCTGTAACTGAGTTTAAGAACCCCCCGGAATCCCTTCTCTTTATTTTTCTTTCCTCTTCTGCTTTTCCTGAGATCCCCTGGTGAACAACCATATATTTTACGAAACACAGCATTACACTGCCTTATAGTTCCAAAGCCTGAAGCCATAGCTATATCAGTGATAGTAAGAGACTCCTCAGCCATGAGTTTTTTTACAAAAAATACCCGATGCATATTTGCAACTGTTACCGGTGATGCTCCAAGATATTTATGAAAATGCCTTCTCAACTGCCGTTCACTTACACCAAGTTTTCCGCTCAACTCAACAACACTTCCATCATTAAGAAAACCGTCTCTTATATGTACAAGTGCTCTTCTGACGATATCAGCAGCTTCATCCCATTCAGAACTCCCGGGAGCAGCTTCAGGCCTGCAACGAAGACAGGGTCTGTAACCATCTTCAGAAGCTGCTGCAGCTGAGGGGTAATACTCAACATTCTGCTCCTGTGCAAGAGGAGCAGGGCATATAGGACGGCAGAAGATTCCTGTAGTTTTCACTGCAACAAAAAAACGCCCGTCATACTTTGGATCCCGGGCTTTTCGCGCTCTCATACAGACATCTCGTTTCAGTTCCATATGAGACACTTTAAACATACCTGAAGTAAATTACAAGAAGTTTTCGGACATCAGGGTTTTTATATCAGTTACTGCACACCCTTTCAGGTTTAAACTTTATAAACAGGATAACAGCAAGTATAAATGTAACAAGTTCAGCAATGGGAAAAGATAGATAGAGCCCTTTATCTCCCAGAAAAGATGGTAGAACCATAAGCAGTGAGACAGGCAGCACGAGGCTTCTTGAAACAGCCACAGCAGCTGATGGCAGAGCCTTATGCACAGAGGTCAGATAACCACTCAGCAGTACATTCACACCGTTAAAAATAAATACCGGCCAGAGATACTTCATAAACTGCAGAGTAATTTCAAGTGTCTCCTTCTCACCGCTTTTAAGAAACAGTGAAGCCAGATTCTGAGGAAAGAAGAACATTGCTACAATTGCCACAGCACTTACTATAGCTGAAGAGATAATTGAGATCTTCATGAAACCACCTATTCTTCTGCTGTCTTTTGCTCCGAAGTTGGTACTGATTACAGGTTGCATTGCATCACTTATTCCATAAACAATAATCATCTCCACAAAGAGTAGATAGTTAATCACTGTAAAAGCGGCTACCCCGGCAGTGCCCATTCTCTTAATCACAATGAGGTTAAAAACCAGAACTACTATAGCTACAGATATCTCATTTACAAATTCAGACATTCCATTAAAGCAATCTCCCATGAAGCTCTTCCAGCATATCCCCTTTAACCTCAGCTTCACCATCTTTCCTCTGAAAAGAGCCGGGTATATAAGAATGAGTACACTGGTAAAATATGAGGTTCCCGTAGCATAAGCTGCTCCTTCCACTCCCATTTCCATATTAACAATAAAGACCCAGTCAAGAGCTATATTGAGAACTGCCCCACTTACAATTGATACAGATGCCAGAACCGGTTTTTCATCTACCCTTATAAAAGCAGACAGGCATAGCGAAAGAATCATAAAAGGAGTAAAACAGATAACTATTCTGAAATAGTCAGCCACATACCCCCTTAATTCACTATTAGCTCCCAGCAACCCGACAACCTCTTCAGTCATTATCAGCCCGGTCAAAGCTAAAGAACCGCATATAACTACAACTGAAATAAGAGTTCTTGAGAATATTGCTCCAGCCTCTTCTATTCTGTTTTCTCCTATATATTTACCGCAAACAACAGCTCCTCCCACAGAGAGCATTAAACCTATTCCAAACATTATATTAATAACAGGAATTACAAGGTTCACTGATGCAAGAGCTGTGCTTCCTACATAATTACCAAGAAAATATCCATCTACAATTCCTGCTGAAGATATAGCAAGCATACCAAGAACTGCAGGTAGAGCATTATAAATAAAAACCCTCAGAGGGCTGTCTTTCAGAATATCCATATTTACCTTTTTTGTTAGAAAAATCTTTTGAATCTAAACTTCCCTTCCCCCATTCAGAAAAGTTCTTACCACAAGATCAACCGCACTGTTGGGTGCAATATCACCCTCTTTTACACTTGACCAGACAGTCCATATTAACATATCGAGACATCGGGCTCCCCAGATAACCGGAAGACTTTTAGCATAAGCTCCTTCTTTCTGCAGTTTTATAATAACATCTTCCAGAAGTGAAAGAGATTTCCTGTAATCCGAATTAACATCCGGGTCATCAAAATAGAAAGGCTCATAGTTGAGAAAATGAAATTCTGCTCCAACAGGAACACACTCTTTTACAAGCTCTTTCAGTACCTCAATTCCACTACCATCAAAATCTATACCGGAAACAGCTTCATCTATTCTCTTACCCGCTTCAAGTGAGAGAGTGCAGATGAGCTCTTTTTTTGATTTAAAAAGTCTGTACAGAGTTGCTCTTCCAACTCCTGCAGCTTCTGCAATATCCTCCATAGATGCCATATGATTACCAGTATATGCAACTATAGCTGCATCAATTATTTTTTTCCTGTTTTTATCACTCACGATTGCCTCAAATAAGACACTATTGTATCAAAAGCAACAAAATAGTACAAGCTTTAAATCAATCATCCCTGTGCTTTTTCTGCAGATCTGCTTCGGTTTTAAGGACTTTCAGCTTTTCCAGAAGAGAGGCCAGATGCTTAAACACATCTTCAGGCCAGGCAACAATAATCTCTTCAAGTCCTTTAAAATCTGCTCTGTACAGTAATCTTGAAGCCTCTTCAAAACCTTCCATATCCCCTGCAATATCCCACATGAATCTATGAGTTGCTGCCTGATGCTTTTTAAATAATTCCCCACTGTTTCTTCTCTTCTTCTCCTGATCTATTAACTTCCTTATTACTGCAGAAGCTCCACCACTCTGTTCTGCAAGCCACTCCCAGTGTCTGGGAAGAAGAGATATCTCTCTGGGTACTACTCCAAGTTTGGGGCGCCCCGGGCTGCGAAGCTCTTTTTCTTCAACCTTATCTTTAAGCATAGGGTGGTTCTTTAACCTTTCCACCACCTCTTCTTCACTACCATTAAGTTCAAAGTCAAACATCTGGCCTGTCAGATCTTCATAAATCACTATTCTGTCACTGCAACCATCATCAAAAATCTTTTTACATTTTCTAATAATCGGTATCAACTCACCTTTTCCTATCTGGCTATAACCTGCAAAAGCTGTATAGATATTTTTATTATTCATATTAAATTCCTTTACAAAAGCATTTTACAGAATTATACCCGGATTAAAAAACAAGTCAATATTTAACCCGGATAAAATTGCATAAACTCCTTAAAAATAAAGAGGTAAAGCTTTAGAAAGATTCTTTTAATTAATACATACTTCGCTGCTTCCTTCAGCGGTGAGATAGAGGTTGTTATTAAAACTTCAACTGCCTGCCATATAAGATCAAAGCAGTTAACCCCATACAATTCCAGGACAGCCTGGATTCAGACTGCCCTTCTATTAAAAAATTATTAAATTTATGCTCCGGCTATTCTTCTACCCATTTCAAAGGCTTTCTGAAGATCCTGAGGGAAAACCTTCTCTTTTCTCTCTCTTTTAAGAGCCTCATCAAACCTCTCTGCTTCAACTGCTGAATAGTCCTTAAACTGATATGTATCATGACAGTACATAATATCTGCATTACCAAAAGCAATTTTAAAAACTCTCTCATCAAAAGCCAGAGACTCTTTTATTCCCATAGCTTCAAACTGCTCCTCTGTTGCATTCATAGTGTATATCATCCCTACATTCAACTTACCTGGGTAGAGTGAGGTGGGAGGATTTGTATAAGCCATAAAAGGGAAAAGCAGCCTCTCCATAAATGCTCTCATACCACTGGTAGCAGCCCCCATATACACAGGAGTTCCCATAATAAGACCGTCAGCCTCAACAACTTTATCAAGAACAGCAGCAAGATCATCTTTTACTGCACATTTTCCATAACTCCTGGCTCCCTTTGTTTTACATGCAAAGCAGCTTACACAGCCGGTAAATTTAAGATTATACAGATTTATAATTTCAACCTCAGCTCCTTCAGATGCTGCTCCCTCAAGAGCCCGGTTCAGAAGTGATGCACTGTTCCAGTTAACTCTTGGACTTCCGTTTATTGCTACTACTTTCATAATCTCCTCCATCTCTTTTTAGTTTTAAGAATCATTATTATTAAACATAAGAATTATATTCTATTATAAATAATTGATCCATATTAAATAAAAGATAGTGTAACAATATGCGTTAAAAAACTATTATAAAAATTCATAATTCAGGATTTGAAATTTTCACTGACTGATAATATTCTGCTTTTTATTGAGTAATGATTTGAGAGGTTCTGAAAATGCTTGGTATACACGCAATGTTCTACTCTTCTGAGCCCGAAGAACTCAGGCAGTTTATTAAAGAAAAACTTGGTTTCAAGGCAACGGATGTTGGTAACGGATGGCTTATTTTTGAAATCCCATCTTCCGAAATGGGAGTACACCCTGTTAACAAAGCCGGAGAGAATTTCCATCAATCAGGTTACCCGCATATATCTTTCATCTGCTGCAACATACATGCAGAAGTTAAAGAACTTAAAGAGAAAGGTGTAGAGTTCACAGATGAGATCTTTGATGCGGGCTATGGCCTTACGACACATTTTAAAATGCCGGGAAATTTTGAGGTTGAACTATTTCAGCCCCACTACAAACTTGAGTAATCTGTCAATCTCTACTCACTGTACATTATAAAAACACAAACCACTACCTGAGAGTAGTTTTCCATAGAGGGTATCTGTACAAAAAAAAACAGATATACAGAAAATTTTTTTCAAATATTTAAAACCGGAAAACTTCTCCCCGCATAACTTACAACAACCACATGATACTTTTTGACACACAGGAAACAGAAAAAAGTTTCAGATATTTAAAATATTTTCCAAAGCAAACCTGATACAGATAAAGTTCAGATGGTTTTTTACTCTACCTTTTTTTGTTGATTTTCCTTATTTGTACTTCCATATTAGCTCTGAACTTACAAAGGGTTAAAACGGGATTTATAAAGGGTTACAGAAAATAAAAAAGGAGAAAAAACAATGGGACTTTCAGTAACAATTAAAGCCGGCGAAACTGCCGCAACATCAAGTGTTCAGGCAACAGGTTCTGTACAGCATATCATCACAGACACAGAAAGAGAGTCTTTTAACATTCAGGACTCTTCACTTAAAAATGCGGTTAAAGCATATTTTGGCAAAAAACCTAACGATGCATATCTTCACAGCCCTACACCATGGGACGATCTTTATAAAAGATACGGCTGGTCACAGGTTCAGGTTATTATGCGCCCAATAAGCTCAACCGTAACAGGAATCACTTCAAATCCAACAATTATTGCAACTAAAAATTTCACAAACAGCAGCAGTCACAAAGCAACTTTCAATGCTGGAATATCTGATCAGGTTACAGATACAGTGGAGAGTAACTGGTCACAGACCAATACCATCTCAGTAAGCCAGTCTGTATCATACGAAGTTGGTTTCCTGGGTTCCGGTGGAGGAGGAGAAACAAGTTTTTCATATTCACGGGAATGGGGGGAAGGAGGATCAAAAAGCACCAGCGTAACTGTTGGATCTGAAACAGGAGTAAGTGTCGATCTTGATCCCGGCGAATCTATTGAAGCTGTTCTCAGTGCAAGCAGGGGAAAAATGAAAGTCAGAATAGTATACGAAGCCTATCTTACAGGACAAACAGCAATTAACTACAACCCAAGATATAAAGGACATCACTTCTGGGCACTTCCAATTAATTCAGTCATGAGTTCAGGTGGACTCTCAACCACAATGCAGTTTACCGAAGATATTGAGCTGGATTTCTATTCCGACGCAAGTATCGAAATAAGAGACAGTAAAAACGATAGAAAAATGCTCTACAGAATGGCAGATGTAGCCGCATCCTGAGGAATTACTTTTTTTTGCAACAGAGAGTCATGATCCAGGACTCTCTGTTCTGCTGTTCAGGAATTAACAGATCTTATAACCCGGCATGGATTACCTACAGCTACAGAATCCGGTGGAATATCCCTAGTAACAACACTACCTGCCCCAATAACACTGTTTGCCCCCACAGTTATACCAGGAAGAATAATAGCTCCACCACCGATCCATACATTATCTTCAATTTTCACTGGTAGAGCATAAGTCCTGAACCATGCCTGATTATCCTCTCTCTTCCAGTTCATCTTTACACGCTCCTCAAGAGCAACAGGATGAGTTGCAGTATATATCTGAACATTGGAAGCAATCAGCACCTTATTTCCAATATCTATTCTGTTACAATCCACAAAGGTGCAACTGATATTTATTATAACGTCATCCCCTATATGTATGTGACGACCATAATCGCAATAGAAGGGAGTATCAATTTTTACATTAGTACCAATACTTCCAAAAAGCTCTTTAAGAATCCCCTCTTTTTTTTCCCCCATTTCAAAAGGAGTTGAATTGTACTGCCCTACAAGACTTCGGGCTCTTCTTATTATATCAATCAACTCTTCATCACTACAGTTGAAAAGTTCACCATTCAGACACTTCTCTCTTTCACTCATAAATACCTACCTCCATGCTGAAAATAGATTATAAGCAACAGAATTTTCCTTTGCAAACATAAGACTACATCATATCTCTATTGTGAAAATAAGAGTCAGCATACCTACGCAAAGATCTCCTGTTAACGATTAAAATTCAGATGAACTCACTAAAATTCCATACTTGAAATAAATATTCCATGAAATACTGACCAATTAATCACATATATTTTCAGTGAGAAAGATTTACATACCATTTTTTGCCAAGGAGGATGATGTTAAAATCTCTTAAATCCCGTATCATCTTATCTACCTTTCTGCTGGTAGGTATGTCCCTGACTGTAACCACACTCTTTGTTACTGACAAAACCCGGAAACATATGTCAGACACCATAGAACAGAAAGCCCTCAATCTGCTGGCAGCAACAAAGAACCATATTGAATCACAGCATCGCAGTATACTCTTTCATGAAGCCTCAGCTCTTAACAGAAGAAAAGAAGAGCTTAAGAACATGATGTCAGTAGCCATCTCTGTTGCAGAAACTGTTCATACCCGTTACACAAAAGGTACTGTTTCCCGGGGAGAAGCCGGAAGAATGATTAAAGACTATCTCAGAAATATGAGATATGCTGATAAAACCGGATATTTCTGGATTAATGATACAACCAGCCCTTTACCACGGATGGTGATGCACCCTACAATGCCTGAGCTGGACGGGCAGGTTCTTGATAATCCCGATTTTAATCAGGCTGATGGAGGCAAAGCCAATCTATTCCGGAGCTTTGTGGAAATCTGTAAATCCCGGGGAGAAGGTTATGTAGAGTACAAATGGTCTAAACCACTAAAAGAAGGTCTTACTGTCTGGCAACCCAAAATATCCTTTGTCAAACTATTTAACCCTTTCAACTGGATCATAGGAACAGGGCTTTATATAGATGATATTAACAAAGATGTGCAAAAAAGAATTGATACAGTAATAAGAGATCTCAACAGAATCATAGCAAAACAGAGAATAGGTGAAACCGGATACTTTTTCATTATGAACGAAGAGAATAAAATAATTGTACACCCTTATCTTGCAGGCAGAACTTCTGACTCCCTGAAAAAGGAGAGCAATGGGGTTGTTGTAGTCGAACAGTTCAAGACTGCCAGCCGCCTTCCTCATAAATCAATTGAATATCTGTGGACCAGAAATAACGATAAAAGATATATACACACAAAAAAAGCCTTTGTATCTCACTATGAACCTCTGGGCTGGTACATATGCTGCACCATTTATAAGGAAGAACTGGAAGACGATATTTCTGAAATCGAAGATATAATTATTGTTTTCACATCTTCCTTTCTTATTCTGGCTCTTATTCTCTCATTCTTTGTTGCCAGAAGCATCACAACACCTCTTAATAAACTTACAGATGCCCTCAACAATACAAGTAGTGATGGCATTCCCCTTGAACCGGCTCCTGCAGAAGGCAGTTCAGAAACGATGCTCCTTGGTTCTACAATCAACAACCTTCTTGCATCTATAGACTCTTCAGGCAGAGAACTAAAACTGGAAAGAGACTTTTCATTGAATATAATTGAAGCATCTCCCCTGATAATATGCAGTACAGATACAGATGGTCAGGCGTTATCGATTAACAGTGCCGGTGAAGAGATAACCGGATTCAGTAAAGAAGAGATTATCGGCACTACATTATGGAATACACTTCTACCGGAAGACATCTACAGGGAGCTCTATCCTGTAATCAGTGAAATTTCAGCAATACCTTTAACAGAAAAAGAGATCACAATAACCAGAAAAGATAATAAATTGCGGTCAATTATCTGGACCACCCTGTCAAATATCTCCAGCAGCACAACCGGAAAAAAGATAACTATATGGTTTGGTCACGATATAACCAGCAGAAAAGAGGCTATAAAAGCCCTGGAATACAGTGAAAACCGTTACCGCACCCTTTTTGAACAGTCTGCAGATGCCACCCTTATTATTCAGGCAAATAAGTTCATTAACTGCAATCTGGCTGCTCTCAAAATGCTGGGAGCCGATTCAAAAAACAGAGTTATAAAAACCCACCCATCGGTTCTCTCACCTCCTAAACAGCCGGACGGGAGATTCTCCTTTGAAAAAGCTGAAGATATGATAAGAACTGCCTTTGTTAAAGGAAACCACAGATTTGAGTGGATTCACAAAAGGTTCAATGGAGAAGAGTTTCCTGTTGAAATTCTTCTTACAGCAATTCCTGAGCACGAAGAAACACTGCTTCACGTTGTATGGAGGGATATTACCAAAAGAAAAGAGGCTGAAAGAGCTATTGTGGAGTCGGAGAAGAGGTACAGAACTCTTGTGGAACATGCTACAGAAGCTCTGGTTGTTTATGACATGAACAACCGTCACTTTGTTGATGTCAATGAAAATGCCTGCAAACTCTTTGGACTTTCAAAAGAGGAGCTTCTCAAACTGAGTCCTTCAGATGTGAGTCCATACACTCAGCCCGGACGAATAAATTCAAAAGAGTTGTCAGAAAAATATCTTGAAGCCGCTATGGAAGGAGAAACTCCTGTATTTGAATGGTTGTGCCTGAATCTTAAAAACGGCAGAACAATTCCATGTGAAGTGAGATTTGTAAGGCTTCCATCATCAGGTAAGGTACTGATCCGCGGAAGCCTTATAGATATTACAGATCGTAAAAAAGCTGAAGATGATCTGAAAACTGCCCACAGACAACTACAGAATGTCCTGGACTCAGCTACTCAGATTTCTATTATCTCAACAACACCGGAAGGTATTATAGAAATCTTTAACAAAGGTGCTGAAAATATGCTTGGCTACAGTGCAGATGAATTAACAGGTAAACATACACCGGCAAAATTTCATCGACAGTCTGAAATACAGGAATACAGCAGACAGCTTTCAGAAGAGTATGGGGAAAAAGTGGAAGGTTTTGACATTTTCACCAGAAAAGCAAGAGAAATAGGATACGAAGAGAAGGAGTGGACATACGTAAAGAAGGATGGCACACACATAAGAGTTAATATGGGAGTTACAGCTGTTCTTAATAATGAACAGCATATAACAGGTTATCTTGGGGTATGCATGAATATTACAGAGAGGAAAGAGGCTGAGGAGCAGCTCAGACAGTATAAAGAACAACTTGAAGACATAATAAGAGAGAGAACTGAAGCCTTAAAAACAGCACAGAGAAGCGCTCTCTCCAATGCCCACAAAGCAGGTATGTCTGAAATAGCTTCCGGGGTTCTTCATCATGTAGGAAATATTCTTACAAGTGCCATTACCTCTTCAAGAGTAATAGACAGAAAGATAAAAAATTCCAACCTTAAAAACATTAAAAAGTGTAGCAATATACTGGAAGAGAATATTAACAGTCCTGGAGAGTTTTTTGAAACAGAACAGGGACAGAAACTTATAAAATACCTCATTCTTTCTGCCGGAGAACTGGAGCAGGAATTCAGAGATATTATTGAGAACCGTAACAGACTGGAAGAGAAGATCTATGCAATTTCCCAGGTTGTGGCAATGCAGAAGAGCTATGCAGAAAGCCATGCAGGAGCAGCAGAACCACTTAATCCTGTTAAAATAATCAACAACATAATTAACATGCAGATAACACCTGAAGAGTTACGCCAATGCACACTAAAAAGGCACTTTAAAACAGTTCCTTCAATAACCGGCCATAAAACCAAACTCATCCACATACTGCTTACACTAATCAGAAATGGATTTGAAAACCTGAAACATCTTCCTGTAAAAAAAAGGGTAATGCATATAGAAACAGAAAGTGATGATTCATCTGTTTACATTAGATTCAGATACAGTGGCATAGAGTTCAGTAATGAAACCCTTCAGGAGATATTCTCCTTTGACTATACAACAGATAATGATTACTACGGCCTGAAACTTCATATCTGCGCAAACTTCATGACAGAAATGGGAGGAGAAATTATTGCAGGCAACAGCGATGAAGGTACAACTTTCACTCTGAGATTCTCCAGGTCCGAAGAAGATCAGCTCTCCTGATCCTCCTGTCGTTCGAATGCTTTTACAATTGCATCGTGATACACTTTTGCATTGGATTCAGATATAAAATTTATAAACAGAGCTGCAAATCCCGGAAGCACTGCAGCCATTCCCAATGACTTAACCTGGATTAAAAAAATAACCCTTAAAAATCCATCTCTGAATTTTAAGAGACATGTAACCAGCCATAAGGCGATGCCCTTCATCGCCTTATGGTGTAAAACCTTGTGTATTTTTATCTTTAACTAAGGGGAACCCCCAAAAACCTTTATTGCAGTTACCTCAAAATCACCATAACTTAGAGCTTATCAAAAAAAGTCAATCAGAAGTGAGTAACAGTTTTCCATAAAGTCTCTAACATCTCCCTGATCTCTATTCGCGTCAATTCACGGTTACAGAAAAATATAGTAGTTTTGAGGCATCTTAATAAACTTCTTATACGTTAACTGTAAGTTCTACTTTAATATTGCCTCTTGTAGCATTAGAGTACGGGCAAACCTGATGAGCCTTCTCAACAACTGATTCAGCTACACCTTTCTCAAGACCAGGCAGATTAATAAAAAGTGCTGCTTCAATACCAAAACCACCTTCAATAGGCCCGATACCAACTTCAGCTGCAACACTAAGATCAGCAGGTAACTTCACCTTTTCCTGCTGAGCAACAACTTTCATTGCTCCAATAAAACATGCAGAATAACCTGATGCAAAAAGCTGCTCCGGATTTGCACCTTCACCACCGGCTCCACCAAGCTCTTTTGGAGTTGATAATTTTACACTGAAACTTCCATCTACAGAGTGTGATTCTCCATCTCTTCCGCCAGTTGTCTTTGATCTTGTTTTGTATAATACCTGTTTTAATTCTTTCATTTTAATCTCCTTTTGCTCTGCACAATTACTTTGCACACAAACTATTATACATAACAAAAATAGATTTGCAACTACTTTGCACACAAAGTATAATATTTTTATGAAATACGAAAAATTGAAGCTCAGCAACCAGATATGCCACAGGTTCTACATGGCCTCCAATGCCATTACCAGAGCCTATAAACCTTATCTGAAGGAACTTGGAGTTACCTATCCTCAATACGTAATACTTATGGCTCTCTGGGAAGAAGATAACATATCAATACGTACTATACAGGAGAGAACATTAATAGATGCGGGCTCTCTTACCCAGATTCTGGGGAAACTGAAAGCCAAAGGTATTGTATCTATCTCTGTATCTTCTGAAGATAAGAGGCGAAAATTTGTAATATTAACCAGAGCAGGCAGAGAACTTAAAGAAGAAGCTGTTAATATACCGGAGAAGATGAAGTGTAAATTGAAAAACCTGAACAGCGATGAGGCGATACTACTGATAACTCTGGTAGATAAACTGAATCAGGACCTGATGGAATCAGATGAACAGTGCAACTACGGCTTATAAGCAGGAACAAGAAGCTTACGTATAACATTCTGAAACTCATTTTCAGACATAACCTTCTTCATTCTTATAAGAGCTTTCACATCATCCCCTACAATATTAAGAAACGGAGTTTCAAGAGTGCTGCAGGCATAAATAATTTCTGCTACATCCACCTCTTCAACTTCTCTCACCTTACTGCTGTACTCAGAAACGATTCTGTTAAAAAGCTCATTAAACTGCTCTCTGTGGACTTTGAGTTCATCTATAGAGTTACCGGAATTCCATCTGCCATTTCTTAAAACATTTGGCCCATATCTACCTGCTACAATAAGTTTCACCTTTATTCCAAAGGTACTGAGATCGTGCTGAAGTGACTCAGAAAGTCCGTGTACAGCAAATTGCGAAGCAGAGTAGATTGAATTCAGGTGTGCTCCTAAGAAACCATGAATGGAACTTACATTTATAATTACTCCACACTCCCTCTTTCTCATATGCGGAGTAACAGCTCTGACAGTATTAACAACTCCAAAAAAATTGGTATTGAAAGCATCCCTCACTTCCTCCTCGGAAGCCTCTTCAAGGTAACCTCTGCTCTCATATCCTTCACTATTTACAAGTACATCAACTGAACCGTACCGATCTATAATTTCAGAATAGACTTCCCCAACATCCCGGGAACTGGTTACATCCATTCTCTTTACCCACAAGCTGTCTCTTTCTTTAAATTCACTCTTATCTGTATCTCTCATTGTTGCAACAACATTCCAGCCTCTTCCAAGAAAGATTCTAACCACATCTTTACCAATGCCCACAGAGCTTCCGGTAACAAGAACAGTTTTCTTCATAATACCTCCGGGTAATAAATCTCATAAAATCTCCCCATTGCCAAACAGTTCGGGGCAACAGAAATATATTAATATCAACTCACTGGAATATCACATTTCACATAAAGAAGCCTTCGGTAAGCTCAGAACTGACAAAGCTAAACCCGGACAAATCCGGTTCCCTGCCTGATTAAACAAAAACAGGTACAAAATACACTATTCTGGCTTATATACTGATATTATTACCTTCATCCCTTCTTCATATTGATTCCATCCAGTAGTGATGCTATATTACTGCTCCCCCAAAAGGAGAGAAATAATGGACAATATTTTAAAAATTTCAGAACTTATGCAGAAAAAAGCCCGAAAAATCATTGAGGACACCAGAATTCTGGAAATCTGGTCTTCCATAGGTGCAACAATAAACCCTGTTGGGTCAATGCCTATGGATCTGATGATGAAAAACAGAGATATAGATTTTCATATCTATACAGATTCATTTAGTATATCTGAGAGCTTTTCAGCAATATCTGCACTTGCACAGAGCAGTAATATATACTCTATATCATATAAAAACATGATAGATCAGGAAGATCAGTGTATTGAGTGGCACGCTTTTTTTAAAGATGAAGCTGGAGAAGAGTGGCAGATAGATATGATTCACATACTTAAAGATTCCCCTTTTGCAGGATATTTTGAAAAAGTTGCAGACAGAATTAAAACAGTATTAACACCTGAAACAAAAGAGGCGATACTCAGAATAAAAAATACAGTTCCTGACGAGAGCAAAGTTATGGGCATTGAGATATACAGAGCAGTTATAGAACACGGAATAAGGGATACCAGATCATTTATGGAACTAAAGGCCCGGACACCTGACGAAGGTATAATAACCTGGATGCCGTAAACCTAGTACGGGGAAGAGGTGGTACTGCCTCTTCCCCGCGGTTAACAGATATTGGTAAAGGCAGGTAACCAGGTCTCGGGGTTACCTGCCTGAAATGAAAATGACTTTATTAATTACCCGCAGCAGGAGTCTCTATAACTTCCTTCTTTTTACTGCCTCCAAACCTTTCACTCACCCTCTGAATCATTGTATAAAAAGAGGGGACGAAAAGAACAAGCAGAATAATTGCAGACAACATTCCACTGAAAACAGCTGTTCCAAGAGCCTGTCTGCTGTTAGCACCTGCTCCTGTAGCTATAACCAGAGGAAGCATGCCCAGAATAAAGGTAAGAGCTGTCATAAGAACAGGTCTCAGACGAAGACGAGCTGCATTCATAGCTGCATCAAAAATACTCATACCACTATCCCTTCCGGCTTTTGCAAACTCAGTAATCAGAATAGATGTTTTACAGGTCAGAGCAACAAGCAGAATCAAGCCTATCTGGGTGTATACATTAATATCCATTCCTCTTATGAAAACCGCAACAATGGTTCCGATAAATGCCAGAGGTATTGAGAATATTACCGATCCCGGCAGTGTCCAGCTCTCATACTGGGCACACAGAACAAGATATACAAAGATAACAGCCATAATCAGGATGATTCCTGTCTGACTTCCCGCATACTGCTCCTGATAGGACATCTCAGTCCACTCAATATCAAAGCCTTCAGAAAGATTCTCTTTTGCAATCTGCTTCATAATATCCATAGCTCTGCCTGAACTTATTCCCGGCACACCCTGACCACTGAATTTTGCAGCAGTATAGAGGTTATACCTTGGAATAGTCTGAGGTCCCAGAGCTTCTTCTATTTTTGTTACAGTACCCAGAGGCACCATTTTACCTGACGAATTTCTCACCTCCAGTCTGGAGATATCTTCAGGAGTACTTCTGTATTCAGGAGCCGCCTGAACCCTTACCTGATAATTCTTACCGTAAATATTGAAATCGTTAACATAGATTGACCCCATATTTGCCTGGAGAGTTTCAAATACATCTGACAGTTTTAATCCCAGAGACTTAACATGAGTTCTGTCTACATCAGCATTAAGCTGTGGAACACTTGCTTTAAAGGTTGTAAACACCTGCATAAGTTCAGGGTGCTGATTAGCCTTCATCATAATTTTAAAGGCTTCATTCTGAAGAGCTGCAGGTCCCTTACCGCCTCTGTCTTCAAGCTGCATTGAAAAACCGCTGGCAACCCCCATTCCCAGAATAGGAGGAGGAGGGAAAACATATATAACCGCCTCTTCTATTGGAGCAACTGCACCGTACATCTGTCCAATCATGCGATCAAGATTCAAACCTTTTGCCATTCTCTCTTCCCAGGAATCAAAAACCACCCAGAATACCGCAGCATTTGAGGTTCTGGACATATCCATAACTGACAACCCCGGAACCGCAACGAAATTGTCAATACCATCCATTTTACTCAGCTTATCATTAATCACATCTGTAACATCTTTTGTTCTGTCAAGAGATGCTGAATCAGGTAGCTGAACTGTTATAATAGCCCATCCCTGGTCTTCATTTGGTATAAAACCTTTAGGAATACTGAAGAAACCAAAAGAAGCAATAAAAGAGATAATCCCAAACAGAAGAAGTACAACAACTCCTCTTCTCAGAAGTGAAGCAACCAGTTTACCATATGATTTCTGTACTTTATCAAAGAGTGAATTAAACCCTCTCGCAATAAAGTTATTACCTCCTGAACCAACACCCTTTCTGAAAAAGAGAGCTGACAGAGCAGGACTCAGAGTCAGAGCATTAATTGAAGAGAAAACAGTAGCAACGGAAATAGTAAGAGCAAACTGACGATACAGTTCACCAGTCGTTCCTCCCATAAATGCTGTTGGAACAAAAACAGAAAGCAGAACAAGAGTTGTGGCAATTACCGGTCCACTAACCTCTTTCATAGCTCTTATTGTTGCATCAATGGAATTGACCCCTGACTCTGTAACATGCCTTATTACATTTTCAACCACAACAATAGCATCATCAACAACAATACCGATAGCCAGAACCAGTCCGAAAAGAGAGAGCATATTGATACTGACTCCCAGCATATACATTACTCCGAGAGTACCAATAAGAGATACGGGTATTGTTAAAACAGGAATAATACTTGCTCTCCAGTTCTGAAGGAATAGAAGAATAACAAGAACAACAAGAATTACAGTAATAAAGAGTGTTTCCACAACTTCATCAATAGACTTCTGTACAAAAAGGGTTGTATCAAAAGAGATCTCATGGTTCACTCCGGTAGGAAAATCCTTTGAGAGTTCTTCCAGTTTACTCTTTACACTGTTTGCCACACTAAGAGCATTTGCTCCGGGTTTCAGAAAAACACCCAGAGACGCAGAAATCTGACCATTCGTTTTACTTGACATACCATAATCCATGGCTCCAAGTTCTACTGTAGCAACATCTTTTATCCTTATCAGACGTCCACCACTGAGTTCCTTTACAACAATATTTTCAAACTCACCAACATCAGCCAGTCTTCCTTTTACATTAATAGGATACTGATAACTCTGATGTTTTTTAGCTGGCAGCTGACCAACCTGACCTGCAGCAACCTGAACATTCTGTTCTCTGATTGCTCCAATCACATCTGCTGTTGTCAGCTCTCTTGCTTTAAGAGAGTCCGGGTTGAGCCATACACGCATACTATAGTTACCGGCTCCAAAAACCATCGCCTGCCCTACACCGGGAATACGCTTTATCTGATTCTGGATTTTTAAGCTAACATAATTACTCAGAAAGAGGTCATCTCTTGAGCCATCAGGTGACATAAAAGAGGCAAAAAGCAGAATATTGGTTGACTGCTTCGTAACCTTCACACCCATTCTCTGAACTTCCTGAGGAAGCAGAGCTTCAGCCTGGGCAACTCTGTTCTGTACCTGTACCTGAGCCATATCAAGATCTGTACCGACTTCAAATGTAACATCCAGAGTATACTGTCCGTCATTGGTACTGGTACTTGAGAGATAAATCATCCCTTCAACACCGTTTACCTGCTCTTCAATAGGCTGAGCCACAGTATTGGCAAGAACTTTTGCACTTGCACCGGGGTAACTTGCAGTTACCTGTACCTGCGGGGGCGCTATCTCCGGGTATTGGGCTACAGGGAGATTCTGCATAGTTGTAAGCCCCATCATAACGATTACTACAGAGATAACAATCGAAAAAACCGGGCGTTTAACAAAAAAACTACTTAACATATTACTCACCACTTACAGCAGCAGATGCTCCTGATGGGGCTCCGGCTTCAACCGGATTAACCTTCATTCCGGGTCTCACTTTCTGGATACTGTTTACAACAACTCTCTCTTCTGAATTAAGCCCGCTTCTGATAATTCTCATACTACCTGCAAGTGAACCTTTGGTAATCAGCTTATATTTAACAACATTATCCTTATCAATAGTAAACAGATAACTACCTCTCTGATCTCTTCCAAGAGCTGTATCTTTTACAAGAAGTTTTTCTGAAGCCTCTGCCAGAGGAAGTTTCACCCTTGCAAATACTCCTGGTAACATTTTGTAGTCAGGATTTGCAAAGACACCTCTCACCTCTATAGTTCCGGTTTCTGCATCAATTTTACTGGCAGTAAAGTCCACCTTTCCTTCTATTACACTATTATCACCACTTCCCTGTACCATTTTTACAGGGCCACCTTTTCTAAGAGGAGACTTGTCACCTCTGTTAAACTTAAGAACATCTCTTTCACTTACAGTAAAGTAGACGTAGAGAGGGTTTGAATTGACAATAGTTGTAAGAACACCTTTTCTGCCGGGACCTACAAGGTTACCGGGATCCACAAGAGTTCTTCCTACTCTTCCACCTATTGGAGCAGTAATTCCTGTATAACCAAGATCTATTTCAGCCTTTTCAAGAGCCGCTTTTGCTGCTGCAAAGGCTCCTTTAGCTGATGCCAGCTTACTTTCGCTCTCAATTACAGAAAGTTCACTTACAGCTCTGTCTTTAAAAGCACCCTGCCTTCTTTTACTTGTAGATTCAGCAAGCTTAAGTTCAGCTTCTCTTATCTCAAGCATGGCTCTCGCTTCATTAACTTTCGTTACATAAGGTTTTCTGTCTATTGAATAGAGTAGATCGCCTTTCTTCACAAAATCACCGGCTTTGAAGTGGATTTTCTCAATTATCCCCTCTACCCGGGCAAATATTTCAGCTGTTTCAAAAGCTTCAGTTTTACCTGTAAATTCAGCATATTCAGTTAAAACCCGCTTCTCCGGTTTACTTACAGATACAGTTGGCATCTGTGGAGCCATTGAAGCCTGCTCATTGCCGCCGGAGCAGCCTGCCAGGAGAGCAATTATTCCTCCTGCAGCAAGTAAAATTTTTATCTTATTTACATAGTTCCTCATTTTCTACCTCTATCTATTCTCTTCTACAGAAGGCTTTTCTGTAGCTACTTTTCCATTACCCTGAACCCATCCGCTACCCAGGGCAACATTAAGTTTCACAAAATTTCCTGCAGCATTACCTCTGGCTTCGGCGAGAGTGTTCTCAAAATCGAACTGATCTCTCTGAGCATCCAGAACTGTCTGCAGATTTTCGATACCTTTACTATAAAGATCCATAGAGAGTTTTACAGATCTCTTCGCTGCTTTTACAGCTCTCTCCATCTGTCCGACTCTTATCTTGTCCTCTTTTACAGTTTTCAGAGAATCCTTCACCTCTTTCAATGCTGCCAGTACAGTCTTTTCATAGGTCTCTTCCGCCTGTTTAAACTGAGATTTTCTTACTTTAATCTCACTTCTGCGTCTTCCACCGGTAAAGATTTCCCATTTTACTGAAGAACCCAGAGACCAGGTCTTATCGTCATGTACCATAGAGTCCCTTCCCCATGAACCATCAACAGTTATAACAGGCAGAATTTCTGCTTTTGCAACACCAACTCTTGCTGCCCGGGCTTCAAGCATCATGCCGGCTTTTCTGACGTCCGGCCTTCTGCTTATAACAGAAGAAGGAGTTCCCACATCAATAAATTCAGGTACATAAGGTATTGGTTTGAAATCTGAAAATTTATCTGCAAAATACTCCGGCTCTTTTCCCATAAGTACTGCCAGATTACTTATATCCATGAATATAGCAGAACGGATCTGTGGAACCTGTGATTCGGCTCTGGCCAGTAACCTTTCTGTTCTTGCATAATCCAGTTCTGAAGCAAGACCGTGTTTAAGTCTGGAGCTGATAAGCTCAAGAGTCTTTTTCTGTGACCTGATATTATCTTCCGCAGATTTAAGCTGAGCCTGTCTGGTTCTTATATTAAGATATGTTTCTGCTATTCTTGAATAGATGCTTAAAAGAACATCTGAATAGTCAGCTTTTATTGCCTCTGAATCATATTTTGAGGCTTTCACTCCCTTTCTTACTCTTCCAAAAAAATCGAGCTCCCAGGATGCCGAGACATTTCCTCTACTTGAGTTTGCGGCTTTCCCCGGCACCATATTACGTCCCATTCCAAGACTTCTGGAAACAGTTCCTGATGCCGTAATAACAGGAAACCAGCCAGCTTCACTCTGATTTACTCTTGCCTCATACTCATCTATTCTTGCCATTGCAATCTTAATGTCAGGACTACTCTTACCAGCCATTTCCATGAGTTCTGTAAGAGAAGTATCATTAAACTTGCGCCACCACCTGTTACCTGGCTTACTCTCTTTGTAAACCGGACTCTCTTTAACAGCTTTCCAGCTGTTTTCAAGTTTTACAAGAGGTTTGCGATACCCTGTAACTGAAGCACATCCTGTAAAAAGAAGAGCTACAGTGACAGTAACTATAATTTTTAATATACTTTTACTAACCATATCCACCTTTCCTTATTATATTTTATAGCTACATGCTGAAAATTCATTCAGTTTATAGTTATAAAAAAAAACCGCCCCCTTTAATAAACATATTTACTCCGGAAGCTACATCCCCACTGCCACCGAACCTGTTAAAACTTTCAACAGAACTATTTCCCTGAGGTCTGTTGAAATTTTTCATCATTGTTGCACATCCTGTTGATAAGATCACCACAACTATCATCAGGACAACAATAAATAACCTTTTTACACCAATATCCATGCCTTTCTCCTTTTCACAAAACCGCAGATCGAACATTCATTCGATATCTATATAAATAAACTACCACCCGAATCCCTCTTTTTGTTAAATTTACTATAGCCTTATAGCAGCCCAGATAGAGTCCAGAATCATTCGGATAAGATCCTCATCAAGTTCAAGATGCTCACACAGTGATTCCTTCTGGGCAAGAGAAGCAGCAACATCCATTGAAAGAGCCCCGATAACTATACCAGGCAGATCTTTTATAATCTTCTCCTTCTTTGCTCTGTTAACTACAGCTTCTATATAACTGAAGCACTCTTCCATATCACAGCGAAGATTGTCATCATAATATGGAGATGTTGCAAATTGCTGAAAAAAGTGGTTCTCATGAGGAGTCTTAAGACTTCTTCGAAACATAACCTCAACCAGCTGCTTCATCTGGGTAGCTGTTGGAGCCGATTTATCTATTTCATCAACAATCTCTTCAACAAACCTTCTTTTGGTATCTTTATAGAGTTCCATAATCAGTTCATCTTTACTCTCAAAATAGTGATAAACAATTCCTGCACTTACTCCGGCTTTCTTTACTATTTTTGACATAGAGGTCCCGTGGAATCCGAACTCTGAAATCAGTTCAAGTGTAGCATCAAAGATTTTACTCTTCTTTTCATTGCATTCCATTTTACACCTCCATCGACCGAACGTTCATTCGATAGTTAAAAAATATAATAATATTCACCTTCTGTCAAGAAAAAAAATAAATTTTCCGGCGTTTGTCCTCTCTTACCCATAGCCCCTGTACATCTGCTGAATTCATTCTGCAGTTGTTCATATATGTCTTTAATTTCCTGTGCTCCGATAATATTTTCCAGTTCCGTAGCTGTTTTCTCCAGTATCTCACATCCGGTATTTCCTGCAGCACCTTCGATAAATTGTTACCGTTTCTGAACTGTCTCTGTCAACATAATTACAATTATCTGCGATTATCAGGATTTTTAACAAAAGCTGCTTACTATATTAAAGAGCACCGATAAAGTGAGGTATAGTATGGAAATAATGAACAGGGAATCTCTCCCTGAAAGCGGATTTGCAGGAGTAAGGGAGCATAGAATAGTTAAAGACCCCGGACTCTTTGGAAAAGATGCCAATAGTGACGGTAGCTGGCAGGGAATTGGTTCCCTTCTTTACATTGCTGATGCAAGATTTATTCCGGGAGGAGAAGCCGGAATGCATCCTCATGACAAAGTAGATATTATCTCAGTTATGGTTAAAGGCAGGTTGAAACATGAAGGGTCTGTAGGAAACGGTCTTGAGCTTAACTTAAAAGATGTGATGGTACAGACATCAGGAGCAGAAGGTTTTTCACACAATGAAGTAAACCCTGACCAGTTCTGGAACAGAATGCTTCAGGTATGGATGAAGCCGGAACAGTCTTCAGGTCAGGCTTCATATAAAGTTTTTCATCCTGCTTCAGGTAAACTTACCAGAGTATACGGAGGAAACGATTCACCTGACACCCCCTTCCCATCATCAACAATTGCTGAGGTTGGTCTCCTTCTGAACAGCCAGGAGATATCTATTGATAAGCCTTTCCTCATGTACATAATAAGAGGACTAGGTCACTCAGACAGAGGTCTTATTCAACCTGGAGATCTCATCAGAGGTGATTCTATGAAATTCAAAGCTACCCAGAATACCCACCTCTTACTGATTACAACTCCCTGATACTAAATTTTTGAGAGAATTGAGTATAGTGTATTAACATCCTCTTCTGAAAGATTGAGCTGAATTTTTACAAGTGCCCTGTCTGCATCAGTATGTGTCTGTCTGCCCTTTTCTGTAATTTTGATATAGACAACCCTCTGATCCTCACTACTCCGCTCTTTCTCTATGCACCCGTTTTCCATAAGACGATTGAGAGATCTGGACACATTGGGACTATCGTCAATCATAAAGTTTTTTATCTGATTAACCGTGAGTCTGCCTTCAGGAGCAAATGAGAGTGTATGCAGAATTGTCAACTGTGTCATAGATAGATTGAAGGGCTTGATATTACGGGTCATTTCCCCGCTCTTCTCCTGAGCTATGCAGATCAGGAGAGCCATCGCTTTCTGTTCTGTTGTCATTTGGGAATTCTTTACCAGATCCTTATTTGCCATTATATTGCCTTCATCTTTTTTAGAAGCAACTTACAACTATTCTATTAAGTTGTCAATAGCAGAAATCTGAAGAACCATTATCAGAAAAAGAGCTCCGGCTCTTTTCTGTCAGCTCTGGTAACAACCAGCTTATCCATCATACTATTAAGTGAAGGGCTTGTAATAGTAATAGAGTTTACCGAACACCCATTCACGCAGGCAGCACACCCGATACAGAGCTCCCTGTTAATATGATTATTCTCACTATCCATGGCCCCCACAGGACATCTGGACTCACATTTCCCACAGTGGATACATTTATCATCAATCTCAAATTTTCTCATAAAATGTGGCAGTTGTACTTTATAACCTGGTAGTAATACTCCAACGAAACATTTAAACCTGTTCAGGAAATTATCCTTTGACCAGTTAACCTTAAGCTTCGATTTTATTCTGTAACCCTCCTCTTTTTTTAATATATCTCTTATGTTCTGTCCGAATCTGAACTGAAGCTCCTGATCTTTTGCATCAGGTCTTGCATTTGCAATTTCAGATCTGAAACTACTCTGTCCTATAAATGCTCCGGCAGCCACCATTCTGAACCCTCTGCGTTCCACCTCTTTCTTCATAATTTTCAGAGAGCTTCCATAATACCCGTTACCATATAGTACAACTCCCACAATTGGCGTGTTACTCCCCTGCATACAGTTGAAAATCTCATCAGGTACGCCAAATAGTTTTGTTGCAGTCATCATTCCCAGTATTACAAGATCATCCTCAGAGAACTTTAGTTCCTGTTTTCTGTTAACAGGCTTCATCATATCGTGCTCAATAACAGTTCTGCACCCGGTTCCTTCTGCAATTCTTCTGACACTTCTCTTTGTTGTTCCACCAGGACTGAAATATATAAGGTGTACTCTTTTCATTTTCTTCTCCACTCAGGAACGATTTTCTCTCTTTTTCCAAGAGTCAGACACACCATATAACATACATTACCTCCTGTAGGGCCACAGAAACTGCACCACCACTTGGTTAAAGGCATGTAAGCAGCTTTAAGATTGACACATTTTGCAGGTAACTTTCTCTCTTTTTTCATTTTTTTCTCCTTTTTTATGATCCATGGATTTATAATCCATGGACTATATTTATCATAAAAAAAAGACAAGGTCAACTGTGACCATTTTAAAAAGTAATAATCAATGTGAATGAAATTACGAAGAACCCTTAAAAAAGCAGAAAGCAGTAATTTTTTATAAATTCCCGGGATATTGAGATAATTTCAGCAGGAGTATTTAAACTAACAGAGAAAGTCTCTTATTTTTTCAGCAATCTCTTCATGCTTCCTGAGCAGCTCCATATGGGAGCAGTTCAACCTGATTGTATGTAGATTACGGGTTACCCTGTTAAGGTTATTGTGACCTTTTCTGATGAAATCAAAAAACAGAATACTCAGACTCTTAAAATAGAAGGAGAAGAATTTATCACTCCTCCTCTTCCTTATTTTTTCTATCTCAGTTGCTTTAAAAAGAATAATTCTGGATTTTCTCAATTGCCCTGCAAAAGGTTTTACAGACATCTTAACCATATTGTCCTTCAGAGCATCAATTCTTCTGCTGAACTCCCACTGATCATCAATATCTTTCTGTGTTAATAGCTTTCTGTTCTTAAGTTTAAGCAGAAGAATTTCAAATTTGATTCCAATACATTCAGCCCGACTGTAAAGCACAGTATCAAGGAGTATAAGGTTCAACCCATTACCCCCTCTTCTCTCTACCTCTGCAGCCATTTCAAGGGCAACTCTTCCTCCCAGAGAATATCCAAGCACCCAGTAAGGCTTCTCTCTGTTCCCGATCAGATTAAGAACATAGAGAGCCATTTTTTTTGTATCATCTATAAAATTTTCGTTATACATATTGAAACTCTCTATTCCAAAGCAACGAAAATCAGTACTCAGAGAGTTTCCAAGTTCCAGAAATATCTCACTTCCTGTAGTTTCAGGAGGTATAATAAAAAGTTCAGGCAGATTACTTTCACCTTCATGATCTCCGAGACTTACAACAGGTTGAATAGTCCCCATAGTCAGGAAAGATCTCACAAGACATGAAATCCTCGGATACTGGTATATTCTGGAAACAGGAACTGTTACATCAAGCTCTTTTCTGATTTTATAAACAATATTAACTGCAGCTATTGAGCAGCCTCCAAGAGAGAAGAAATCGTCTTCAATACCGATTTTCTCAACTTTCAACACCTCTTCCCATATTCTGCATATCTTTTTCTGAAATCTGGTAACCGGAGGAACATAATCACTGAAAGATGACACTACTCCCGCAGTAAGTATACTGTAATCAGTTTTGCCGGAACTGTTAACAGGAATTGCATCTACCTTTTTAAATATTGATGGCAACATATAATCTGGTAATTTTTCTCTGAGAAAGCTCCTGAGAGAATCTTTACAAACCTCTTCAGTGGAAGTGTACCAGCAGGTTAAATGCCTGCTTCCATTATAATCAGCCAGGGCGACTACAGCTTTATGAACAGCAGGAAACTTTTCAACAGCATTCACAACATCTCCGGGTTCAATTCGAAATCCTCTTAGTTTTATCTGATCATCTGTTCTGCCTCTGAAAAGAAGTGATCCATCATCCAGCCAGCGACATATATCACCTGTACGGTACATAGTTCCTTTTCCATTAGCAGAAAAAGGATCCGGTAAGAACGAATCTCTGGTAAGAGATCTTTGATTAAGATACTCTCTGGCTACACCAACTCCACCAATAAAAAGCTCCCCTTCAAAACCGGGAGGAACAGGATTTTTATAAGAATCCAGAAGATACACTCTTCTGTTACCTGCGGGTTTACCAATATTCCTGTTACTATCTCCCTTCCTGTAGTGATGAAGAGTTGCAGTTACTGTAGCCTCTGTGGGACCATATGCATTTATGAGCCGGACTTTATCTCCCCACAGATTCATAACTTCTGCACTACAGACTTCTCCTCCCACAATAATAGTCTTCAGCCATCCTTTCAGAATTTTACAAGGCTCCATGAGCCTCAGAAGAACAGGAGGTATATTTATAAGCTCTATTCTCTCTTTAACTATAAAATTCTGCAGAGCTTCCACATCTTCAAAGAGGTTCTTATCAACAAGATAGAGGCTTGCTCCGGTTAAGATAGCAGAGAAGAGAGTAGACACAGATACATCAAATGAGAAGTTGTGATACTGAAGGACACGGCTACCTTCTGATAGATTGAATCTTCTTCTGTGATCTTCAATAAGATCAACCACCCCTCTATGTTCAATAACAACCCCTTTGGGAGTACCGGTTGAACCGGAAGTGTACAGCAGATATGCAATATCATCAGGACTCCCTGAATCTGAAAGATTCTCCCGGGAAAGATGGTAAGATTCGGCCTCAATATCTTTAATCTCTCCGGGGATTCCTGGAAATTGCTTTCCGGTTACTGAATTTATTATCAGTCTGCAGTCAGAATCTTCCAGTTTCTGCCTGATTCTATCTTCAGGCTCACAGGAGTCAATAATAAGATACGCACAACCTGCCTTCAGAATTCCCAATACAGATATAACTACCTGATAAGGAGAAGTTGCACAAATTCCAATTACCGGATTTCTGTCAGCTTCGTTATAAGGTAGATTCATCAGTTTTTCTCTGATAAGCCGCCCCAGTTTATTAGCTCTGGAATTCAGATCTCCATAATCCGTATATTTTCCGTCATAATAGAGAGCATAGTTATCAGGCTCTTTCTCTACCCGACTTTCAAAAACTTTATGGATAGTAGCTTCTGTATTGTAACTCATACCTGTTCCACTACACCTGTTTATAAGAAAATCATACTCTTCTAAGTTAAGCAGATTAATTGATCTGGTTTCTGTATCTTTCGACTTAAGTAGTTTCAGAGTCAGGGTGTTAAATATATTGAAAATCCTATCTACATACTCTTTATCAAAGAAGTGTTTATTATAGCTAAAGTATAGTTCAATGCCTTCGTTAACCTCTCTGTACTGAAGCAGTATCTGATACTCACTTGCATTTGTTGCAAAATATCCGGTATTCTCACCGTCAAATCCTCTATCCGGCAACTTCATATACCCAAAGCCCACTGGAGGAAAAACCTGCTTAAAATAGCTGCGGGTTTCTGATTCTGCTTTTTTAAGAACCTTGTGATAAGGAGTAAACCTTATCTTCCCTACAACTTCCCTGAAATCAGATTTACTCTTTTTCATCTGTTCCATGAAACTGCCCTTCTCCTCAAAAAGATCAGGAACAATATTTACCATGTAGCCCCTTGTATCTGTAAATGAGCAGGATCTGAGACTTACTGGATATGTCAGAACAATCTTCTCTTCACCTGAAAGTCTGGCAATCAGAAGGGCCCAGACACTCTTAAGAATCAGAAAAAGAGAAAAAGAGTTCTGATCAGCAAAGCTTTTCACCTCATCAATCACCTCTCCCGGCAGTTGCCTGATTACTGAATTAAAATCCGAATAGCTGAACTCCTGCCTGTTTGCAGCCGGAGTTTTATTACCGGGATTGTAGCTCATTGAGGAAGAGTTAATAGAGAGGAGAGATGAAGGCAGTCTGAATTCTTCTGTAAATTTTCCCAGAATCCATTCAGAATACTCTCTGTAACTATTAAATTGCTTTTCGTAACTCTGGGGTAGCAGATCTCCATTATAGATTCCAACCAGTTCATCAAATAGATCTGCAAAGCAGATTCCATCAATAATTATATGGTGAAACCCCATGATAAAACTATATCCACCATTATACTTATGCTTTATCAGTATAAACCTGCAGAGAGGCCCCTCAATCAGATTAAAAGGTGTATTTGATAGTTCATCAAATATTCTGTCTTTATCTGCAGAAGATACTGCATCATACTCAGAGAAACATAGCTCAGGTTCTGTGGAAAAATATTGAAAAACTTCTCCGTTTTTTTCATAGAAAACAGATCCCAGAAAAAGATTATTATCAAGAAGTTTCCTGCATGCACAGTAAAGTTTCTCTACATTCAGCTCTGAGCTGAAGGTAGAAATGTAGAAAAGATTAAATTTTGTAGTACTCCTGTTCAATTGCCAGTCGTACCAGAATCCTTTTACAGATTCCCATACTCTTAAAACCATTAATTCGTCCTTACAACCAGTAAAACCAGACTTATCCTATATAATAAATAAATCCATTATCTTTTTTCAAGAACTATCTTTTTTTTATGAAAAAAACTATATTTCTCAATAGATATATCAGGATAAACTTAAAGGAGAGGAGATAATATGAAAATCGGATTAACAAGTGTCGTTGTTAATAACGTCAAAAAAGCCTTTAAATTCTATACAGAAGTTCTTGGCTTTAAAGAACATACATGGATGGAGGAAGCGTCTCTGGCAATTGTGGTATCAAAAGAAGATCCCAAAGGAACAGCTCTGTTGCTGGAACCAAATGAGAACCCTATAGCCAGTAAATTTCAGGAAGATATCTACAGAGAAAAATTACCAGTAATTGTCTTCACTGTTGAAGATATCGAGGCTGAATATAGCCGTCTTTCTGAAGCAGGTGTAAATTTTATCAGCAAACCTAAAGCAATACCTGGTGGCCTTCTGGTTGTCCTTGATGACACCTGTGGTAACTATATACAGCTTTTTCAGATAACAGAAAGCTGATCTTTTTCTGAGATATTTTTAACTGAGTAATACATAGTATTAGATTAAAGCAGTTACTACTGCTCAGAGATTTTATAATAAGGAGACATATTTATGACAACTGTTAATATCTATCTTACATTTCCTGGAAACTGTGAAGAAGCCTTCAACTTCTATAAAAAAGTCTTTAAAGGAGATTTTGATTATTTCTCAAGATTTGGAGAGATGCCTGACGGCACCTGTGAAAAGCCAGTTCCTGAGAGTGAAAAAGAGAAAATAATGCATGTATCACTTCCTATAAGTAAAGAAACAGTTCTTATGGGAAGCGATAGTTCAGAAGCTTTTGGTCAGGTTACAAATGCAGGTAACAATTTTTCAATTTCAGTAAGTACTGATACAAAAGATGAAGCTAACAGACTTTTTGCTGAACTCTCTGAAGGAGGTCAGATAACAATGCCAATGGGAGAGACTTTTTGGGGGTCCTATTTTGGAATGCTGATTGATCGTTTTCAGATTCAGTGGATGGTTAGTATTGAATTGGAGAAGAAATAGACTGGCCCCAAAAAGTTGTGGATAAGGAAGTAGCTGCGTTCCTCGCTACACCCATCTCACCTATATTTTCAGTCATTCGCTTCGCTACTTCCTTCAGTGGTGAGAGGGGTCCTATTTTGGAATGCTGATTGATCGTTTTCAGATTCAGTGGATGGTTAGTATTGAGATGGAGAAGAAATAAAAACACGGACAATCATTGACTGTCACTAACAAACACAGACAGACACAAAAAAATAATTCTGTGTCTGTCATGTTTGTTTTTCAGATTACTTTTTCAATTCTTTATCAGATGTTTTATCTGATGTGCAGCAGCTTTTCTGATCTGCACAGCACTTCTTCTCATCTGTCTCTACTTCTTCAAACGCATTACATCCACACCCACTACCACTATTAAAGATTCTTTTGAAAATTGATTTCTTATCTGACATATTTAACCTCCTTTAAATTAGTTGACGTAGTCAACCTTTTTTTGAAGTTTGCAAAACAGTTAACCAGGAGTATAATGAAAAATCGAGGTAAAAATGAAGAAAGCAGGAATAATAAGGTGCCAGCAAACCGAAGATATGTGCCCGGGTTCTACAGATTTTAAAGTTGCTTCTGAAGGTAAGGGAGTTTTCACGGAGACTGGTGCAGTTGAAATAACCGGATTTTTAAGTTGCGGTGGATGCCCTGGAAAAAAGGCTGTAAAAAGAGCTGAAATGCTTGTAGCCAGAGGAGCTGAAGTAATAGCTCTTGCTTCATGTATATCAAAAGGCAATCCCGTAAACTTTCCCTGCCCCCATTACGACACAATGAAAGAGGCTATCAGAAAAAAACTACCTGAAAACATAACCCTCCTCGACTACACACATTAGTTTATTAATCAATGAACTGGTAGTTTACAGACAGTTAAGAAATTACTTAACGGGGGCATACTCCGTTATGGTAAAACCATAACTCCGATACCCCCCTACAAATCGCTTCCTTTTTTTACCAGCCCGGATATTACAGCCCTCACACCTATGTCAATCCGTGTCCGTCTGTAACCGTCAAGGCGAAGCCGAAGGCAAAGACTGGCTCTCTGTGTGCTTTCTCTATGAGCCCACAGGATTTATCGAATACATATTGACTGCATCTGCTTTATAGGTTAAAGTGTAAGATTAAACTTAAGGAGTTTTTATGTTAACTAAATCACTGGATCATGTATCAGTTGTTGCGGCGTAAGAAGCTGACAACCGGTGATTATCTACTTTTCTTATTTGAAGCATCTCAGATCACGACCTCAGTTTCTGTTCCGCAACACTATTCCGTCTTTTCAAAATAGTCTTTTATGGCTACAACAGACATCTAACAACTGAGGATAAAAATGAACAATATAAATAGAGAGATCAGTCTTGAAAAACTAGGCTGGTCAGAACATTTTGAAAAAATATTAAGAAAAAAAACTAATAAAGGTTTACTACCTGCAAGAGTAATAGAAGTAAACCGCAAAGGTTTCCTGATTAACAATGGAACTGAAGAACTAAGAGTAACAGCTGCAGGAAATTTCTCTGTAAGAGAAGATGGTATCTTCCCTATTACCGGAGACTGGGTTCTATATAGAGATAATACGATAATCGATGTAATGAAGAGGCAGAACAGCCTCAGCAGAGGCTCAGCCGGAACACGGAAGAACCAGAATATAAAACTCATAAAAGAGCAGTTTATTGCAGCTAATCTTGATAGAGTATTCATTGTATGCGGACTTGACAGAGACTTCAATATTCGTCGTATCGAAAGATACCTGACTCTTATTTACAATAATGGTCTGGCACCTGTTATAGTGTTAACCAAAGGAGATCTTCACAGTAATCCCTGGATCTTTGCTGTAAAACTTGGTGCTATTACAGACGAAGTACCTCTGCATATTGTCTCAGAAGGCGATGAGGACTCAATTACAGCTCTCAGAAAATATCTCCATCCTAACCAGACAATAACTTTAATAGGTTCATCCGGCGCAGGTAAATCGACACTGGTTAACCGACTGGCGGGCAGAGATATCCAGCTTACAGGCTCAATCAGCAGTAGTGTTAATAAAGGCAGACATACAACAACCACAAGGAGCCTCATAAAGCTCTCCGATGAAGGAATGATTATAGACAACCCGGGGATCAGGGAAATCACCTTTGCAGGAGAAGAGAATGGCTTATCAAACAGCTTCCCGGAAATAGAAGAGAAGAGTGGGGAGTGCCGTTTTTCCAACTGCTCTCATACCCATGAACCGGGGTGCATGGTTATTAAGGCTGTCAACAACAGAGAGATTGAACCTGAAAGACTTGAAAGTTTTCTTAAAATGAGAAAAGAGCTTGAATACTTTTCACAGAAAGAGAACACATCTGCTGACAAAATTGAGAAAGATAAGTGGCAGCATGTTTCAAAGAAAGCCAGGCATATTAAAAAGAACAAGTACCGGAAAGTATAATTCAGATGCAGACTGGAGTGGGAAACTATCTTCTCCAGTCTGAAAATTCAAAAATATAAATTGACAATACAGAGCCGGTAAACTAATATGCTCTCTACAATACCTTAAGGAGGTTATGTGCCTGTAATTAATATTGTATCCGGCAAAATTGCCCCTGAAGTCAAACAGGAGCTCATAAAAGAGCTTACTGAATCAGCCAGTAGAATTATGAACATTCCTACCAGATATTTCACCTTAACAATTAATGAACTTGAGGATGAGAATATTGGTGTTGGAGGAGAATCTGTAAGCAGCCTTAAACAGCAGGCTGATAAAAATCAAGGAGAGTAAAATGATTATTGTTAAAGCAGTGCCATTTGTTAAGAGAGAGAATATTGAAGATTTCCTGAAAGCTGCAGGAAACATTACCACAACAGTCAGAGAAGAAGAAGGATGTCTGGAATACAAACTTCTCACCAATAGTGAAAACTCTGAAGATATGATGTTTTTCGAACGCTGGGAGTCACCTGCTGCACTTGATGCTCACCTTAAGACGCCTCATATGACAGAATTCTTTAAATCTATTGAAAACTGGGTAACAGCAGCACCGGAAATCAACGTTTTTGAAACTAAATAGTAATTTATAAATACAAAAAAGGGCGTAACTCATACGCCCAACAACCTATCAGTTTTACCCGGAATTTATTCCTAAAACACCTATTAAAAGGGCATATAAAGAACACCCAACTTCTCTCTGACTAACACAGACGAAAACGGACAGACACAGATTTTCACAGTATAGTATCATCTGTCTTTGTTCTTTGTATGCCCCTTTTTTCAGATTTTGAGACAGCCTTGCTCATTCAGCTTTTAAAACAATTTTTATACCCGGGAGGTATCTGATTTCTCTCCCGGGTACTATCTACTGAATTTAATTTTATGCAGTAAGGAGAAGCGCCCTTCCCCCTTTTCCTTTAGGGCTATCAAGAATAGAAAACCCAGTTTCTTTAGCCAGATCTGTAGTTTTCTTAAAATCATCCCCTGTAACATGAAAGGTGGGCTCCACAATAAGGAATTTCCCACCAGTTTTCATGTATCCTTTAATCTGTTTTAAGAAAAACCTTTGATCCGGTACTTCATGAACCATATAAAAAGCCACAATAAAATCTGCTTTTACTTCCTTCCCAAGGCCGATCTCTCTGGCTCCGCACTGGTGAAACTTCATCTGATCAGCAACACTCTTCTTTGCGGCTTTCTTTCTTGCCATAACCAGCATCTCTTTCTGAAGATCTACAGCATATACCCTACCCATTGCCCCCACCATTTTAGCCATATCTATTGAGAAGTACCCCGGACCACACCCTATATCAATAACAGTATCTCCCTCTTCTACATAAGCCCCCACTACTTTTCCGGGACTCTGAAAAAGACGCCTGAAAACATTATCAAACATAAACCCCAAACGGTGACTGCAAACTTTTGACTCGCACACCTTCTCTGACATATTTAACCTCCATGCGTTTAGTAACTAAACGCTTTGTACAAATTTTTTTATTTCTCTGCTTCTACTCTTTTTTCAAGAAAAACTTCTACCTTTTCAAGAAAAGTCAGAATAGTATTAAGTTCATTCTCATTAAGTTCTTTCATATATTTAGCAAACCCACCATCCATCTCTTCATGCCATTGCTTATGAGAATAGTAGGAGATAAAACCTTTTGAAGTAAGCTGGACGATAGACCTTGATTGGTTAGCTTCATCAACAAGTTTACCTGTAAAACCCTTTGTTTCAAGCTTTTTAAGACTCTGTGAAACAGCACCCTTTGTTAATCCCATCTCCTTTGCAATATCTGTAACACTCATATCCTGATTATCACCTATTATCTCTATAAGATGGATCTCGGAATGAGACAGAAGCTCATCTGTGCCAAACTTCTTAGGTGAATGTTCCAGCTTCTGCGCAAGTTTCAGTATAGAGTGGAATCTTCCATGGAGTATAAGTTTTTTATTATTCACACCCAAAGTGTATAGCAACTAAACCCCATAGTCAAGCCTCAGAGTTTTTTTCTGAAAAAAAAGCTGATTGCCGAATAGTTCTGGTAATAAAGATGTTTCTTAAGTTATATTTAGCCTTAATGGAGGAGAGATGAACAACTCAGATAAGCAGACAGAAAAAGCCAACTACTTCAGAAGCCTTCACAACAGGCACCTTCTGCTTCTTCCCAATGCATGGAACGGAGGAAGTGCAAAAGTGTTTGAAAAGTCAGGCTTTAAAGCAATTGGAACAACATCAGCAGGAATAGCATATTCAATGGGATATACTGACGGAGAGCAGATAGAATTTACCCATATAGTAAGAGTTGTAAAAGAGATCGCAAAAGTAACCAGTTTACCTCTGACTGTAGATGTGGAAAGAGGCTATAGCAATAAAACTGAAGATATACTCAAAAACATAGAGTTGATAATTGAAGCTGGTGCTGTAGGAATAAACATTGAAGATGGCAACCCCTCAGAAAACAGAGTTGATACAGATAAAGAGTTTGAAGAGAAGCTAAGAGCTATTTCTGAATTGAGAGAGAAACTGAAAATACCATTCTTCATAAATGCCAGAACAGATATATATCTTCTGAACATATCAAGCCCGTCAGCCATGTTTGAAGAGACTATTAAAAGGGCAGAGCTTATAAAAAACTGTGGAGCAGATTCTATATTTATTCCCGGAGCCCTGGACAGAGATACAATAATCAAGTTGCGTAAAGCAATAGATATTCCGTTAAATTTGTTCGTTCATCAGACATTCAATGATACTGATCAACTGAAATCAATAGGAATAGACAGATTAAGCAGCGGTTCAGCTCCTGTAAGAACAACATTCAGCACTCTTATGGAGACAGCAGATGCTTTCAACAAAGGAAATTGCAGCACCATGCTGAATCACGAACTGGATTACAGTTCAGCCAATACCTTCTTCAGATAATAGAGAGAAGTTACTCAATACACATCATCAGAAAACCCGTAAATGCAGCATTATTAGGCTGAAGAGATTCTGAAACAATGCCTTTCATCTCATGAATATAGTCTCTGTACTTTTTATAAAACTCATAAGTAGGCTTAGGTTTATATACAATATCTGATAATTCAAACTGAGCTACCACACTCTTTGTAGTAGTAGGCTTCACAAAAATCTCTCTATCAGGATAGTAGTAGACACCAAAAATAGTAATAAGAGTCCACTTTGCCATCTTCACTTGCTCCAGAATATCCACCATAGCCTCAAAGCCAGCCTCCTGACTACCATGCAGCAACTCCTTAAGAGCAAAAGCAAGTGCACTTTTCTCCATATTGGTAAGAGTCTTTACATAATCCCTGAATTTAGGCTTTTCAAAAAGAGAAATCATTGAAGACTTAGTAACAATCTCTGACATTCTGGTAACCACCTGCTCAGGATCATCAAACCTCTCCAGTGCAAAATGCTCCTGAGCAAAAGCAACCATCTTATCCATTTTGTGTTTCTTCCCAATCTCCATCATCTCCGGCGCCCTGAATCCACCAGGGTATCTCATAAGAAAATTACGTTCCGCCTCTTTAAGCTTCTCAACATTCATAGCAACTCCTTTATAAACTCTTCAATACAATATACTAATCATACAAATTCGTTTGTCAATTGTTCGTGGGTCTCATTTCGGGGACGATTTCGGGGACGGTACCTAAAAATATATAATTTTTTGATATTAAAAGATCTTTTAATTGAATATAGAAGGGTTTTGACAGTGATTATAATCAGAAAACCCTTGTAATAAAGGAACACCCTGGAGAAAAATTTTATATATTTTTAGGTACCGTCCCCATATCTAATTACTTATAAACGGCATTTTATGAGTCCAGGCTCTGTTCTCAAGTTCCTCCAGAACAAACGTGGCTAAATCTTCTCTGGATAATTTAAGTGTAAATTTTCTTTTTCCTACAAACCCTGATTTAACTTTTCTGTTACCTGATCTATCGTTAAGCATTGGTAATCTTATAATAGTCCAGTCTGTTTCAGAGTTTTTTACAATTTCTGCTGTATTTACTATATCCCTGTACACATTGGGTAGAAGCCTCTTTATAAACATAATCAGAAGTTTAAACTTCATACTGAATCTGTCTTCTGACGATACTGCGCTTGAAGTGGAAGTAATAATAACCCTCTTCTTATTATATTTCACCATTGCTTTCAAAATAGCTGCTGTACCTTCTGTAATCTCTCTACCCGAATCTTTAGGCAGAGGCCCGAGAAAACTTATAACATAATCACTTCTGCGAACCACCTCTTCTACCTGCTTCAGGTTACCCAGTTCACCTTTGACAATCTCCAGATTCTCATTATCTATATTCAGTTTAGCCGGATTCCTGACATAAGCAACTACTTTATAACCTGCCTCTAATGCCAGTCTCATAAACAGACGGCCGGTTTTTCCAGTTCCTCCAAATAGTGCAATTCTTTTCATATCTACTCCTTCAATCTTTAGGTCACTCGACCAAACAAAAATATTATAGGTCGCAAGACCTAAAAAGTCAATTCACACTTCAGAGGGACGGTACCTAAAAATATATAATTTTTTGATATAAAAAGAGCTTTTAGTCTAATATAGAAGGGTTTTGGCAGTGGTTATAATCAAAAATCCTGTGTAATAAAGGAGTACCAGAGAGAAAAATTTTATATATTTTTAGGTACCGTCCCCGACACTTAAGATTTTATCATTATGTAAGCTAGATAAGATGTGTAGGAGATATAGGTTATCAGTAAAAATGCTCCTTCAAAACGGTTTATACGCCCCGGTCTCCCTCTGAATCCGTAACATATGATGAAAAGTGATAGTGTGAGGGCTCCCATGGTCATCATATCCCGATACATTATTGATGCTTCAACGGCAAAGGGTTTTATTATTCCTGCAAGTCCTACTACTCCAAGGGTATTGAATATGTTTGAACCGAGTACGTTACCGAGAGCAAGTTCATGTTCTCCTTTTCTTGCAGCTATTACTGATGATGCGAGTTCTGGAAGGGAGGTTCCTATTGCTACTATTGTCAGGCCTATTATTATGTCACTTACTCCGAAGGATAATGCTATTTTAACTGCTCCCCATACTAGTAATCTGGAACTAACTACCAGAAGTATGAAACCTGCGATTAGCCAGATGAGTGACATTTTCAGTGGTGTTTTTTCTGTTTTTTTATCTTCATCTATTTTTTCTGCAGGTAGTTTATTCTTATTTTTCAAACCTGTTATTATTGTCCAGCTCATAATAGCAGAGAATAGAATAAGCAGTACTGCTGCGTCTATAAAAGATATAGAAAAATCTGCCAGCAGGAATGATGAGAGAGCTGTTATAGTTAACAGTACAGGTAGTTCTTTTCTTAATACACCTGATTTTACATAGATGGGACTGATTATTGAGGTTACCCCCAGAATGAGTGCAATATTGGCTATATTTGAGCCATAGGCATTACCCAGTGCTATTCCCGGATTTCCCTGAAAAGCTGCCAGAGTTGATACCACCATTTCAGGTGCAGAAGTTCCGAATCCAACAATTACCATTCCAATGAGCATTGGAGGCATTCCTAAATATGCAGCAACAGAAGCAGCTCCATCAACAAATCGATCTGCACTCCATACGAGTAGTATGAGTCCTGCTATTAATGCAATCAATGGAATTAACACAATCTACCTCCAACAACTTAAATACATCCTTTCCCATTTCATTAAGATCAGAGTAGCTATTTTACCATGAAACAGTCCTACTTTGCTGATGTTTCATTTTATAAAGTTCTTTACCTTATGCTTTGATACAGAAACTGCTTTTAGTATAATAGCCCTTATTAAGTTCAGAATGAGGTCCGGCGATGAGTGTAATCAGGTTTTTTGATATGAATGCTGAATATGGTGAGTTTTCCAACCTTGCCTCTTTTCCAGTTGAAATTGATGGAGAGTTATGGCCTACTGTTGAGCACTACTATCAGGCAGAAAAGTTCACTGACAAAGATTATAGAGAGAGCATAAGAGCCACTGAACCTGTAAGAGAAGCAATTCAGATGGGACGCTCAAGAGAGTTTGCAATGAGAGCTGACTGGAAAACAGTGAAAATCGAAGTAATGAAGAGAGCTTTGACTGCTAAATATACGCAACATCCTGATTTAAAGAAACTTTTACTTTCAACTGACAGTGCTATTCTGGTGGAACACACTCCTAAAGACAGTTACTGGGGAGATGGAGGTGATGGTACAGGGCAGAATAATCTGGGAAAACTTCTTATGGAATTGAGGCATAGACTTAAACAGCTTTAATCTTCTTCCAGAGCTTCCCGGATCTTTATTGAGAGTTCTACTGCTGAGAATGGTTTCTGCATAAAATTAACTCCTTCATCCAGCACACCGTGATGAGCTATAACATTGGCAGTATAACCTGACATAAAGAGGCATTTGAGATCGGGGTAGATTTTTTTAATCTCCTCAGCCAGATCCCGTCCATTCATTCCAGGCATAATAACATCAGTCATAAGGAGATCTATGTCTCTATCCGTAGCTCTGGCAAGATTAATTGCTTTATCAGGTGTTCCGGCAGATAGTACTTTATAACCATTTTTTCTCAGCATTCGTGATACCAGTTTTAAGATAGCCGGTTCATCTTCTACCAGAAGAATGGTTTCACACTTCCCTCCTGTAATAATACTCTTTTTCCTTTCAGGCAGGGGATCTCCTTCTGCAACATATCGTGGAAGATATATTCTGAAAGTTGTACCCTGTTCAGGTTCGCTGTAGACATTAATAAAACCATTATTCTGTTTCACTGCTCCATAGACTGTTGCCAGTCCAAGACCTGTTCCTTCACCGGAGTCCTTGGTTGTAAAGAAGGGTTCAAAAACATTATCAAGGGTTTCAGGTTCTATTCCGCAGCCATCGTCACTCACAGCCAGCATCACATATTCTCCTGGTACAAATCCCGGACTATTCTCACAATACTCTTCATCAAGAACGGTATTAGATGTTTCTACAGTAACTTTACCAACATTCTCTATTGCATCTCTGCCATTAACACAGAGATTGGCAAGTATCTGATCTATCTGGCCTGGATCAATTCTGACAGGCCATAATTTCTCGCCAGGCAACCATATCAACTCTATATCTTCTCCAATCAGCCGTTGAAGCATTCTGGTCATTCCAACAACTGTTCTGTTGAGGTTAATCACTTTTGGCATAACTGTCTGTTTACGGGCATATGCCAGAAGCTGCCTGGTCAGATCTGCAGATCTCATTGCTGCTTTCTGAATCTCATCCAGGTCTGAGTAGAAAGACTGCGCCGGATCTATCTGATCAAGAATCATATCCACATGTCCCAGAATGACTCCAAGCATATTATTGAAATCGTGAGCTACTCCTCCTGCAAGACGCCCTACAGCTTCCATCTTCTGGGACTGACGTAACTGAGACTCCAGTACCAGCTCATTGGTAATATCCCTTTTAACTGCTACATAATTAACGATAGAGCCTTTTTCATCAAGTACCGGTGATATAATGGCTTCCTCAGTAAAAAGAGAGCCGTTTTTATTCTTATTAACAAAACGTCCACTCCAGACTTCCCCTTTTGTGAGCTTACTCCACATTTGATGGTAAAACTCTTCATCATGTTCGTTACTTTTAAGAATACGGGGATTCTTTCCTATAACCTCTTCACGGGTATAACCGGTTATATTCTCAAATGCCGGGTTTACATATTCTATAGCTCCCTCTATACCGGTTATCATAATAACTTCTGCTGCCTGCCCTATAGCCAGCATCAGGCGTTCTCTGTCTGCATCTGCGGCTTTACGCTCTGTAATATCTTCTCCTATTGACTGATAGGCAACAATCTTATTACCTGTTCCAAACAGTGCTCTGTCTGTCCATCTCTGCCACCTTATTTCCCCATCTTTTCCATAAACTTTATGCTCCATTACCAGAGTAGGTGAATCAATAGTAAGAGATTTCAGGTTTTTCTTAACTGCATCATGTTCATCGTCAGGTATAAGTGAAAGAAAGGAAACTCCCAGAAGATCTTCGGCTCTCTTATTAAAATAGCTGCAGTAGGCATCATTAACATATGTAATTTCTCCTCCCGGAAGAAATCTGCATATTAATACCGGCATATCTTCAGCAACAGCACGATATCTCTCTTCACTCTCTCTCAGGTTCTTTACAGTCTGCTTTCTCTCTGTAATATCTACAGCCTGAGCAACAATATGGGTTATCTCCTCTTTATTATTCAGCAGAGGAAATATAGAAACATCCAGGTAGATAAGGTTTTTTACAGCAGAGCCTACTCCCTTTACCAGCTCAGGTCTCCATAAGAGTTCAAAATTAACAGGCTGTTTCTGATACAGAACCTGTTTTATTTTTTCATCTATTCCTTCAGATTTGAGATTCTCATCCCTAAGAAGATTATACTTTCCGATAGCCTGTCCAACAGTCAGATTCAGAATCTTATAAAATGCGTTATTGGCTCTGAGAGCTGTGCCATTAGGACTGCATATCAGCATTGGTACCGGGCTTCTGTCCATTACAAGATTTAAAAACTGCTGATTCTCCCGGCTCTCCCGGATAGCAACTTTTGTTGTTACAATATCTCTTCCTATTCCCAGAACTCCTATTAAATCACCATGTTTATCATACATAGGAGTCTTACTGGTTTCTATCCATATACTATACCCCTCATGCTCGTAATCTGCAGACTCTTCATTAATTGTGGTTTTTCCACTAGCGATTGCCTTTAAATCGTGCTCTCTGTAAGAGTCAGCCTTATCTTTCGTGAAAATATCGTAATCTGTGCCACCGATTATATTTGCGGGATCAGAATTGGCAAGATTTGCAAGTGCCCGGTTACACATGAGATAGTTACCATCCCCATCCTTCAACCATACCATTTCAGGAATTGCATCCAGAACATCACTAAAAAGTTTCTGATTCTTCTCAAGTTCTTCTGTACTATTTTCTAACCTGTTATTCTCTATTGTCAGTTGCTTCTTTAATTTCAGATTTCTTATTAACAGAAAAACTGCGAACAGAGTAATCAGCCCTGTAATAAGTATTGAATAACTACTCATAGCAAGGCTCCCTGATATAGTCTTCTGAACTGTTTATATAGTAAATTATCAATTTCAGATTCATACTAAAACCTTCTCCCTGTGATTCTTATTAATATAAGTATATCTGTATAATTTCTCTTTCACATTTTTAGATTTTTTTTCACTATCTCTTTACGTGAATCAATGATTTTGCCACCTGATTGTTATATTTGAACAAACTTGACTTTTGGAGTATCTTTGCTAATATGACCCATCAATTTTTTATAAGAGAGAATCTTTGTGAAAACTGAAAATCCGAAAAAACAGGAGCGAATAGACTCCATACTTAACACTGCCCTGAATATTCTGAGAGATAAAGGAGCTAACGGCCTGACAATGAGGCAGGTAGCTTCTCACTGCAATATAACTCTAAGTAATGTTCAGTACTACTTTAAAAACAGAGATGAGCTCTTAAGGGGTATGGTTAGCCATTGTCTGGGAAATTGTGAAAAGGTTATAGAAGAACATTTAAACAACAATACCTATTCCACTCACAGGGAGTTAATACACAGCATAATCAAACTTGGAATGGTTGATAACAGGGAATTAACAGAACTCAGAACTATTTTCCGTGAATTTCAGGCTATCTCAAGTCGCAATCCCTCTATAAAAGCTTTTCTTGAGAACTATTATGCAGAAATATCAGAAAGATATTCAGCTCTTTTCAACTCTTTCAGAATAAAAAACAGCAGATTAATTGCCGGCTTAATAATAAGTTTTACTGAAGGTTACTCAGTTGCATCTTCATCTTTCAATATAGACAGAGATAGAGTTATTGATCATTTAACACAGATGATGGTTACCATCACTGAAGATACAGATTCTCAGACCACCTGACTATCTATTCCTTCCTGAAGTAGTGATGTAAAACCAGGAGGAGTTGTTTTATGAAGTGTTATATCTGAACAACTATTAAATTCCATAAAAGATGTAATCTCTTTTAACAGAGCCTGAATGAATCCATCAGTTTTCCTCAACCAGGATTCAACTGCCAGATGATTAATATAGAGAACTCCGCTTTTTCTATCAGCTTTACAATCCATTCGGGCAACAAGTCTTCCATTCCACAAAAGAGGAAGTGAAAAGTAGCCATACTGTCGCTTTGCTTCAGGCAGATAGCACTCAATCTGGTAATCAAAACCAAAGAGATCTTCCATTCTTTTTCTCTGAATCAGAAGATTATCAAAAGGAGATAGTATTTTAAGCTTGCTACGGCTTAAAGGTCTATCCAGAAGTTCCAGTGAAGAAGGGAGCATATAGTAGTTATTATCTCCTACCCCCACCTCAACAAGATCTCCATTTTCAACCATTCCCCGGGCAACTGAAGAGATTGATGATTTAATATTTTTCAGTAAATATGAGATTTCTGAAACCTGAGCAAGGCCGTTAGCTTCCAGATACCTTATTATCAAAAACTCCGCGTACTCCTCAGATGTTGGGAGCTTTGTATTAATACCTTCAGGAATAGCTCTTTCAGTAAGATCATAAACCTTATGGAAGTTTACTCTGTAGGGAATCATCAGATCTCCCTGCATAAATAGATACTCCAGTGCCTGTTTAGCAGGTTTGCTCCTCCACTCCCCGGTTTTTACTCCCCCATGATCAAAATCCTTTGCCATAAGAGGACCTTCAGATTCAATCCGTCTCAGTACCTCTTTCATCATAGTTTTATCAGGAGTATACCAGTGTTTCTGGTTACCGTTTTTCATATCATATTTACGGGGCAGGCTGTAGCGAAAATCTCTCATCGGTAGATATGCAGCAGCATGGGACCAGTATTCAAAGATCCTCTTATCTCTGATTAGCTTATCAATATGGTTTAGTTTATAGCGGGGATTACGGTTCCATAAAGTGTGGTGGTGAGCCCTCTGGATTACAGAGATAGTATCTATCTGGATATAACCAAGATGCTCAATAGCAGCAAGAGTCGCTGCAACAGTACTGCCTTTACCCTTAACAGGAGGGAGTTTCTGGCTCAATAAAACTAACTTTCGTGCCTCATCAAAAGATAACCTTTCCATCACAAAAATATACCACAGGCAGCTTTTTTAATTAACAAAGCAATACCTGCCCCCAAACAAAAAGCACGTACGGGTGGAATCTATTTCCCCCCTCAACCCGCACTTCCCTAAAACAGACTAACAGAAATCCCCTCTCCGCAGGAAGGAAGTAGCGAAGCGAATGACGACTATTGGCGGAGATGGGTGACGCGACAGCGTTCTCCTTATTGCGTCAGCTTTTCACTTTGTCCATAAAAGGAGGGGTGGCCGAAGAATGAGGTCGGGGTGGTTTTTATGATTTCAATCACCAGTCAAAACAGTACAACGTTTATTAACCTGCACCATAAAAAAATACGCGAACCATTTTTCCCGATTGGGAAAAATGGTCCCCGGCTTAAGCTCTAAAGCCATTTATGGAGATACAACACTGATACCATATTTACCCCGGGTTAGCCGAAAGAACAGACAAAACAGAAGCTTACCGGAATTCACCTGCCATCAACACTCATAACCAAAATTCTCTTATGACTAAAAGAGCAACTGAATTTTTTATAAACAGAAGTTCGGCGAAACTACTTCCCGAACCTCATTGTTATCATTTTTGAGGAGGTTCTTAGTTTTGGAATATACTTAAAAAACCTCATGAAGAAAGGCCACTTTCCTGAGTAGAGTTCCATCATATGGGTAGTATCCATAATCTCTATTCCCGGAGCCATTGCTGCGACATCTTTTTCTGAATCTATTCCCCAGCGAAACACTGCATCATACCTCTTTACATCGGGGTGAACATTACTATTCTTCACCATCCATGGAGAGATCGCATCAAAGGCCATCAGTGCTCCGGGAAAGGCTTCAGCAAGCACACTTATAAGTCGCTCCACATCGGAAGGCTCAAAATACATAAGCACTCCTTCACTCAGAATCAGTACAGGCTTATTTGTGGGAATCTCTTTAATCCATACAAAATCGAGAGCAGAAACTCCAAGCATTTTATAATTATCATGATCCTCAAAGAAAGCTCTTCTTACCTCTATAGATTCCGGCAGATCAATATCAAACCATCTGACCTTACTATTATTAAGCCTCTCATAACGGGCATCAAGACCGCATCCCAGATTTACAACAGTACCATCAGGACTCTTTTTAAGAAAATCCTTTACCACATTATCCAGATACTCAGTACGTATGCACACACCAACCTGTGAACCACCGGATATCTTCTGTTTCTTCTTATCCTGGTTCCCGATAGAATCCAGAATCTTCTTTGCATAAGGATCTCTGATAATTCCATCAGACTTATCGGTTTCAATTGCCCTTGCTCTGACAGTTATCAACATAGTTTCCGGTACAGTACCAAGACCGGAAATATCAACTCTACTCATAACAGAACCTCCCTTTTATATTAAATCACTGACTTTACGATACATTAGCCTCTTTGGGCTCCATTCCACCACCAGTAACCTGCATCTGGCGGTTAACCATTCCCGCAAATATACCTCCTGAAAGTTTCAGTTCATAAGGACTTCCACTCTCAGCAACGCAACCATCTTCAAGAACAACAATTTTGTCTGCATTCGCCACAGTTCTCATCCGGTGAGCAATAATCAGAACAGTCTTATTTCTTACAAGTTCTGAAATTCCCGCCTGAATCTTTGTTTCGTTCTCCACATCAAGAGAAGCTGTGGCCTCATCCAGCAGTACAATTGGAGCATCTTTAAGAAGAGCCCGGGCAATTGAGATACGCTGCCTCTCTCCACCTGACAGAGTTTCACCGTTTTCACCAATTACTGTTTCATACCCATCTGTCATTGCGGACACAAAATCGTCGCATTGTGCAAGTTCAGCAACCCTTAAAACCTCTTCATCAGAAGCTCCTCTTCTGCCTATGCGGATATTCTCCATAATTGAAGCATTAAAAAGCACTACATCCTGAAAAACCACAGAGTAGTGCTGTAGAAGAGTTTCAGGATCTATTTCTTCTATATCCCGGCCTCCAAGAGTAATTTTTCCACTATTTACATCCCAGAAACGGGCAGCAAGTTTAACTGCAGTTGTTTTCCCTCCACCGGAAGGCCCTACAAGAGCTGTAATCTCCCCCTGTTTTGCAGTAAAAGATACATTATTGAGAACAGGTTTATCCACTTCATAGGAGAAATTTACAGAGTCAAACTCTATATCGAAGTTTTCTGGATCAAAATCAGATCCCCCTTCCTGAATCTTCATAGCCTCTATCTCATTCATTCTGTGGATTCTTATATCCAGATAGAACAGAGCCGCAAGGTTGTTAAAAACATCATTAACCGGATCAAAGACCCTTGAAGCAACAATGAGAAACATCAGCCAGGTAAAGAGATCAGTACCTCCGGTGGCAAAGAGATGGGCACCTGTAACAATGACACTTACTATTCCCAGCTTCAACACCCCCTGAGCACTGTTAACGAGCCCTCCGGTTATCAGCTCACCTCTTGTAAGCATGGATTCGTAATCTTTGAGTTTAAGATCCAGTTCACTCAGGTATTTATCTGAATTACTATAAGCCTTAATCTCCTGTACTGTATCAATGCCTTCCTGAATATAAGCAGTAACATCCCTCTTCTGCCTGTAAACCAGTTCGTTATTTCTTCTCTGCATTTTCTTTGACAGCAGTAGAACAGAAGCTGCAACAGGTACAACCCAGAAAAGTGAAAGCCCCAGTCTCCAGTCATAAATAAAAAGCCCCACAGCTACCAGTCCAATGGATGCTATTGATGCAAAGAGCTGGGGTACAGCATGGGAGAAGGTGTGCTCAAGATCTGTGTTATCTGCCATTATTGTAGATGTTAGATCTGAGAGATTTTTCTCTCCAAAAAATGCCAGAGGTAACTTCCTGAGCTTCTCAGCAAGAGAGATCCTGCGGGTAGCACTCTCATCATAAACAATAGTATATGTACTTCTATACTGAAAAACTGCTACTACCCAGGTGACTACCATGAACCCCAGAGCCAGTAGAGCAAAGTAGTCTACCCCTCTTCCTGAGGGTTCTGTATTATTAATAAATGGCAGGAGGTACTCTTTAAAAAATATAAAGATAAAAACTGCCTGAAGCATTAAAGCAAGATTAAATAGTGTTGTAAAAACAGCTCCTTTGACAAAATCCCCGGCTCCTCTTTCAGACAGAGCAAAACGTCTGGATAAAAACTGTATCACCTTACCCCTCCTTTCCTATAGTCCACTTAACAGACTGCCTGTACTCCTTCCACATTCTGGAATAGAGGCCTTCACTATCTGCAAGTTTTTTATGAGTGCCCTGCTCTTCAATTCTTCCTTCATTAATAACCAGAATAGAATCTACATCCACAACACTGGATAGCCTGTGGGCAATCATAAGAACCGTCTTACCACTCATCAGCTTTCTGATAGCTTCCTGTATAAGATGTTCATTTTCAGGATCTGCAAAAGCAGTGGCTTCATCAAGAACAATTACCGGAGCATCTTTTAAAAATGCTCTTGCCAGAGCTACTCTCTGCTGTTCACCACCAGATAACCATACCCCTTCTTCACCAATTACTGTCCTTATACCATCAGGAAGCTTATCTACTATTTCACGGCATTGAGCCAGATCAATAGCCTTCTCCACATCTTCATCTGTAGCATCAGGGTTCCCGTATTTAATATTCTCTTCAATTGATGCTCTGAAGAGTTTTGTATTCTGAAAAACAAAAGAGATATTACTCATCAACTCTTCTGTAGCAATATTTCTAACATCTGTTCCCCCAAGAGTCACCTCTCCACTCTCGGTATCACGGAATCTGGGTACCAGCCCGGCAATAGTGGTTTTACCTCCGCCGGAGGGGCCTACAAGTGCATAAATCTTTCCTTCAGGAACTGTAAAGCTTACCTCTTTAAGAGCCGGAGTCTTACTTCCGGGATAGGTGAAGGTAACGTTTTTGAAACCTATCTCAGCCCCTTTTACAGGTTCAGGATTTTCAGGCTCTCTGAGAGGCTCTGCGTCTGTTAGTTTTTCAACTCTGTTAACAGCTTCTGCAGCATGCCCCAGAGCCTGATTCATATACATGCTTTTCATAATACTCTGCCCGAAAACCGGAGTTATAAGAATGTAGAAGAAGAGGTTAAGAAGAACCAGCCCAACTTTATTAGAACCCTTCATCAGAATAAGAGCAACCGGTATCAGAAGGTAGACAAACCCATGGACAATTACTGTATAGGAAGCCATCGGTTTCTCCCATAGAAGAGTGTATTTACATACCATCTCTCTATATCTGGAAATACTGTTATAAAAGCTTTTGAACGAGAATACTGTCTGCTGAAAAACCTTAACTACTGGTATTCCCCGGACATATTCAACAGCTTCTGTATTCATCTCTTCCAGAGAATCCATATACATTTTCATGAAATGGCGCCCTTTTTTACCCATCATTGTACTCATCAGAGCCATTGCAAATACCAGGGGAATAAGGCAGGCCAGGCCAAAACGCCAGTCAAAGAAGAAGATAAGAATCAGAGATACCAGAGGCATCAGGGAGTTACCCGCAAGATCCGGCAACTGATGAGCCAGAAAACTATGAGTTATACCTGCATTGTCATCGATAATCTTTCTCATCCGCCCACTGGTATTACTATCAAAGAATCCCAGAGGCATGGCCATAAGCTTCTCCATAGCCCGACGGCGCATATTGGTTTCCACTCTGAAGGCCGCAAGGTGGGATAGCATTAATGCAAGGAAATAGATAACCACTCCTCCAACAGCTGTTCCAAGAGCCCACCATGCATACTTATTGACGAGTTCCACCGGCACTTTACCGGGGTTATCAAAAAGCACTCTGATGAGAAGCCATATAAATATAAATGGCATCATCCCCAGTATTGTACTTAAACCTGAAAGTGTCAGAGAACCTGTAAGAAAAACCTTCCTTCTTCCCATATATGATTGTAATTTTCTTAAAGTGTTAATTTTCGCCTCCCTATTAAAGGACACTGTCCGATTATAAAAATACAAAAGATTCTTCTTAAAGGCAAGAAGATTTTTAATAAAGGACAAAATCGTAAAAATTCCGATTTAAATAGTGGCCTGTAAAACAGAATATCACCAGATTTCAGAATCCTGGAAACAGGTTCCTGATTATGAGAATTTGACTATAGTATCCCGGTATGCAACTATATTTCTGATTCAATAAATTTTCGGAAATATCAAAACACGGATTTTAGAGAGGCAAACTATGGGCAACATCAATTTAACAGAAGATCAAAAGAAAATTGTAGAGAAGGTTAACGGCATGATTGAAGCCAATGGAGGTAGCATTGAGCATGATATGTCTGACCCTCTTCACAGAGATTATGTAAAATTAATGCACAATCTTGCAGGAAACAGTGAGAATGAGTATCCGGGGCTTCACAAACTCCTTGGTAATCATAAGGCTTCAGCAGGTAAAATAACTGTAACACAAACTGATGGCTGGGAAACATCCTTTGCTGTTCCTGAGGTAGGAAAAGCTCTGAACACCAACCTTGCTGCTGCAAACGGTTATGGCACAGTAGTTGGGGGTTTTAAAACCTGTAACCTTTCACTTCTTGTAAGGGATTCGGGCGGAGCTTTCATCGCTTTTGGATCAAATGCCGGACAGCTTCCCTTAAACAGTCTCGGAGTTAAAACCTACAATAATCAGGCAAAACCAGCATCTGAAGGCATGAAAGCCCAGATGACTTATACCTATCAACCTCTTAATGGAGGTACTCCGGTATCAGGAACAGTTTTTGGAGATCCTCCCAAAATGGTTGCTGATCCTGTAGTTACAGAACCTAAAAGAGAGAGTGGCAATACAGATCCTTATGACAGGTCAGCTATAAACATCGGTCTTGGCAGACCTCCGGGATATCTTACAAAATGTGACTACATCTACAATGAACCAGTACAGAGTCATCCTGTTGGTCGTATGCCTCTTGTTGGGTCAGTAACTTTGACACAACCGATACAGCCTCTCCACCCGGGAAACAACTTTCTTGTGGATATCTATATTATCCGTACCGATAGTGGTGGAAAATCTATCCATCTTGAACCTGCAGATATGAAAAACATATACGACAATTTTTTTATCGATCCTGCAGATCCAACGGGTAAAACTCTCCGCTGGAACCTTCCAATGGAGGCAAATGTCGCAAAAAACACTGAAAATGCCAGACACTACAATCCAGTTGTGTTCCAGAACATTCCCTGGTCCAGCAATATGAAAGCTTACCTCACTGTTAATATCACAGTTACAAGAGAGGACGGTATTCCAATAATAGTAACAATTCAGAGCTCCGATGCTCCTGACGGTGATCCTCTGGATGGTATAGCCTACATTATGCCTATAGAGTTTATATGGCACTGTCTTGGAGAAGAGACTATGGTTACTCTTCCTGACGGTTCGGAAAAACAGATTACAGAGATTACAACAGGAACCGAAATTAAAGGCCCCGAATTCACTGAAAAAGTAACTGTTACCCACAATGGTTCACACACCGGAAAGGTTCTGAAGATAAAAACCGATCAGGGGAATACCCTCACCTGCTCAACAAAACACTTAATAGTTACTCAGGAAGGAGCCTGTTCTGCAGATCTTCTCAGAGTCGGTGATATTGTAATGACTCTGGATGGAACAGCTAAAATCAGTGAAATAGAGGCTCTGAGCGTTAAAAACCAGACTCTGTGGAATCTCTCTCTCGGGGAAGCACCCGGAATAGATGAAGAGTCCCATGAGCTGAATCTCTTCTATGCCAACGGTATCCTGGTTGGAGATGCGGGAACTGAAAGGGCAATGAAGTATGCGAGAGCTAAAAATATTGACTGGGTTAAAGCCCATTTTGATAAGAGTTTTCATAAAGATATTGAAAGCACTTTCAAAAAGAGAAAAACCCTTAGTCTACGTTAACATTTAACCGCTAATTCAGAATAGGAAAATATGCCGGAAGAGAGACTTCCGGCTCTCTCTTCTGAAAGCGATTGTGCAAACAGGTATTGAGGAGCATAAGACTGACCCTGTGCTTCACAGAATCTTTCATCAAAAGATACCTGAATCTGAACTTCTATCCGATCCGGAATGGGACTTCAGGTTTGAAAAACTTCTTGATAATCTCATTATTTCCAAAGCAAAAAACCTGAAAAACAGAAAGTTTGCTGCATTTTTTCTACATACAGGGCTACACGCCATCATTCATGATGCTATAGCCAGGCACCCCGATTATTTAGAAGATCCAGACTTCATAAATGAGATAACTGATCTCTTTTACAAATATATTGATTGAATTAATAGAAGATGCATAGTAGAGTAATTTAATTCATAACTGACAAATCAATCAGAACAGGTGGTGAAACAATGGCAACTGTACAGAAACATTATGAAGAGGTTCTTTCTGACATCTACTCATGGATGTATGGTGGATTCGATGCTGCAATACAGCGTAATACAGAGTTTATAAATAAACACAACATTACTCCCACATCTTCAGGAGTAGCAGTGGATCTGGGAGCAGGTTGCGGATTTCAGTCAATCCCTTTAGCCAGAGCCGGATTCTCTGTTAAATCCTTTGATCTTGATATAAAACTTCTGAAAGAGTTGAAAAATAGTGCCGGAGACCTTGACATAGAGACTGTGCAGGATGATCTCACAGAGTACGATAAAACTTTAAAGACTGATGTAGAGCTCTTTGTTTGTATGGTTGATACGATTCTTCATCTGGAATCAAAAGAGAAAGTCGCATCCCTTTTAAAAAAAGTTCTTAAATCACTGGAAACAGATGGGAGATTTATTATTACTTTCAGAGACCTTACCCATGAGTTAATCAACCTGGACAGATTCATTCCGGTTAGAAGCAGTGATAATATAATTTTTACATGTTTTCTTGAATATGAGCAGGAACATGTAAAGGTTCACGATATAGTCTATAAGCTTGAATCGGGGAAATGGAACCTTTATAAGAGTTTCTATTACAAACTGCGATTATCAGCAGAGTGGTTCACAGCTCAACTGCTGGAATGCGGGTTCAGAAAAGTCGACTCATCTGTTGAGAATGGTTTTGTAACTTTAATTGCTAAAAAGTAGACGATCTTCTCTGTTTCATAAAGAAAGAGCTGGTACGAATAGTTCAAAAGTGCCTGACCCCAATAAGTGCAGAATTGATACTCTGGGATAATAAGTATCTTAATGATCATATTTCTGAAAGTTCCAAAGAGATAGCTGCACAACTAAAAGAAAATAGAGACGCAACAGTTAAGAGAATAATCGATAAGGGGAAGAGATAAAGGGAATGGCGGGGCCGACGAGACTCGAACTCGCGGCCTCAGGCGTGACAGGCCTGCGTTCTAACCAACTGAACTACGACCCCAGCCAACTGAAATGATCAATTGAATCTGATCACTCTGTCACTTGAATTTTAATTATACAAATAAGTACGTTATCTGTCAAATCCCTTGACCAATGTCTCAAAACTATCACCAGGTGTTAAACCGCTAATACACGCAAACAAAAAACAGAAAAATATTAAAAATCCCGCAGGATAAATGACCCGGCGGAAATAATTCACCGGGTCTGATGCACACGGTGTTTCTATAACTTAATAGTCTCTCCATCTGCAGGAATAATCAATCTATCTTTTTTAATTCCGTTTTTATCAGCCATAATTCTCAAAGCTTTCCGGGTAACAGGACAATGATCAAGAGCCTCCATATGAATAGCTATGATTTTAGCTTCCGGCGCAATTCCGGCTATCTCCACAGTCTCTTCTGCTCCCAGCACAAGATGCATTTTATTCCCCTTCTTATCAACTGGCATTGCTGCTCCGCCGGAGTGTACTATAATAACATCGGGTTTAAACTTTCTTATCGCCCCCTTCACTCCTTCTGTAAGAAGAGTGTCACCGGTCCATAGAATAACAGGTGCACCAGGTGCAGAAAAGACATAACCTGAAGATTCTCCGATTTCAGGAAGCATAGCATCAATATCTACATGCTTTCCTTCGAATCGGTGTATAGTTACAGCTCCTACAGTGATTTTCTTATCTACAGGGTAGAGATTCTTAAATCCCATATGCTCCATTCCTTTAACATCATAAGGCTGCAGATACACAGGTAGTTTTCTGTCCAGACTCCTGAGAGCATCAGGGTCCATATGATCTGAAAAAAGATCTTTAAAAGTATAAGTATCAGTAATATGTGTATGGGATAACAGAAGAGCATCTGTTCCTTCAAGAATCTTCTCTTTACTGACAGGTAGTTCTGCAGTTGGATTAACCAGCTTATCCCCTGGCAGATACCCCGGCAGAGTTCCTTTATTGCCAAGCATAGGATCTGTGAGGAATGTTACTCCACCATAATGTATCTTCATTGTGGCATTTCTTATAAACTGAATAGTTGTATTCACTTTTTTCTCCTTCACCTGCTCCTCTCCACCGGAAGCTGTAATCATGGTGCTACTTAAAAAAAATAGGAAAAGAACAGTTACAAGAATTTTTTTACTCATCTCTATTCACCTTTTCCTATGATTCCAGGGGGCGCAGAAAGATTGCCTCACGGATTACCTGCCAGCGTCCATCTTCAAAACGGAGTTCAATATTGCACAGAAGCTTCATCTCTTCTCCATTCATACCACTATGTTTTCTTGTAAGAACACATACCGCTGAGTCACCCAGAACATGAAAATCGTGCCAGTCTGCCCAGGTATTCAGCTGATTTTTTCCCTCTTCTGCCTGTTTTGCGAAATGAGCTTTAAACTCCTCTTTATTGTATGTAACAACGGTACTATCCGGCATTACCAGAGTTGTGTGAAAGTCTTTATGATAGATTGTTTCCAGTGCATCAATATCAAAATTTGTTGCTCTGTCAATCAGGTGCTCCATTGCTGCACGAACAGCCTCTTTTGTATGTGTTGATTTTGCCATTTTCCTATCTCCTTTTAGTTTTAAATCTGTATCCTTTTTCATAGATTTACAACCTGTAAAACAGGCAATCAATATGATCAGAATATAAAAAACAGTGTTCTTATAAAAAATTCCTCTTAACATTTCAGTTCCTCCATCTTTTTTTGTGAATACATCGATTTCCCTCACCATCTTCAGTTACACATCTATTACATGAGACACAGGCAGCACTTCTGTTTTCAGAACTCTGCCATCTTACAGGAAGATTGGGTTCTGCCAGCAGAGGACGTCCCAGAGCAAAATAATCTATTGGAGTTGTTCTGAGAATCTCTTCCATAACCGACGGAGACCGTAGCCCTCCAACAAGAATCACAGGAATTTCGATGCTGGCTGCAATACCTGAAGCCGCTTCAGTATGGTAAGCCTCTTTTTCTGTTTTATTAATACCCGGAGCTGTTACAAAATCTTTTGAAGCCAGAGTTCCCCCACTTACTTCAACAGCATCCAGTCCTCTTTCAGCAAGAACAGTGCAGACATATTTACAATCCTCAAAGGTAGCTCCATTTTCAATATAGTCTGCAGAGTTTATTTTCAGCCATATAGAGAAATCCGTCCCCACAGCCTCTCTTATGGCATCATAAACCTCTACAAAAATCCTTGCTCTGTTCTCAACAGAACCACCATACTCATCACTCCGACGATTGTAATAAGGACTAAGAAACTGGCTTAACAGATAGCCGTGAGCACCATGAATTTCAACTCCATTAAAACCTGCAGCCTTTGCTCTTCCTGCTGCTTTGGCAAAACCTACCACCAGCTTATTGATATCTTCCCGACTCATGGGGTCAGGCACTTTTCCTGTAGCAAGGTCTGCTACATCTGAAGGGCCCCACATTAAATCGCTTAACCCCTGAGGTCCACCGCAGGCCAGTTGCTGTACAATATTACAACCATAACTGTGGACTATAGATGTAAGATCTTTATAGTCTTCAATCAGGCTATCATCCCACATCCCCATCATTCCGGGATAAAACTGATCATCAGGCATAACAAAGGTGCAACCTGTAATAATAGTACCCACCCCGCCTCTGGCAGTTTCACGGTAGAATTCCAGCAATTTTTTTGCTGGCCTTCCCTCTTCATCAGCCATATTTTCCCAGATTGCACTACGAATAAGACGATTCTTAAGAACCATCCCATTAATCCTGGTTTCATCAAACAGAGTTTTCATTCTTCACCTCTTAATAAAACAATCGTTCTCAAACAATTAAAAAAATCCCGATAAAAGATACTCATTTTTTAAATTTTCAGAATAGTTAAAGCAGCTTCCACACTGGTGGAAAGAGCTCTCTTTTCGGGTTCGGTTTTACACATAACCATAAGCCCTGCAGAAAAGGTCATAAGGTATGCTGCCAGAGCTCTGTTATTCTTCCCTCCAGCCATCTCCCCCCGCTCCACAGCAGCTTCAAGACATAGATAGAAAGCTTCTTCATGACCAGTAAGAGCTTTCTGAACCATAAGAAATGCATCTGCATCTATCATCTCCTTCTCTATAGCTGTATTAATTACCATACACCCATTACAGTCAGCAGATGTTGCATAGTTGATGCGGTTCTCAAAAAAGGCTTCAACATTTCCCATTCCCAGAGGTTGTCTGGTTAAAATGGTATTTGCCTCTCTGTTGAGCTTATCGATATAGTTCTGAATACAGTCCCTAAACATCTCCTCTTTGCTCCCGAACTCCTGATACATACTTCTTTTTCCAAGACCTGTAGCTTCAACCAGAGCATTAACAGATGTACCTACATAACCCTTCTCCCAGAAGAGTCTGGTAGCAGCATCAAGGACTTTATCTCTATTATATTCTTTATTTCGGGGCATAAATCATTACCTCATTCTTCATTCCGTAACCATAATAAACCGATCGTTCTCAAAAGTCAAATAAAAAATTTCAAACTGATTGAAATCTATGATTTAATGATAAATATTGATTTCAATACTAAGAATAGATATAAGGACGATAAATATGGAGCCAAATAAATTTAAAGTTTATGTAGTAGAAGAAGAGAACGGTAATTTTACCGGATTAATAAAAGAGAAGGATATAGAAGAGCTTCCTGAAGGAGATCTTTTAGTAAAAGTTCACTTCTCATCCCTCAATTATAAAGATGCACTCTCAGCAACCGGAAACAGAGGAGTTACAAGAAACTACCCCCATACTCCGGGAATTGATGCTGCCGGTGTTGTTGTAAAATCAGATAACCCGGAATTTAAACCCGGTGATAAGGTAATCGTAACAAGCTACGATCTCGGGATGAATACTGCCGGGGGCTTTGCAGAATATATAAGAGTTCCTTCTGAGTGGGCAGTTAAATTACCTGAAGGGCTCACAATGAAAGAGGCTATGATCTACGGAACAGCGGGATTGACTGCCGGGATGTCGGTATTGAGACTGGCAGATATTGTAAAGCCTGGTAATGGAAATATTATTGTTTCCGGTTCTACCGGAGGAGTTGGTGCCCTCACTGTTTCAATTCTCACAAAGCTGGGCTATTCTGTTACAGCTATTACTGGCAAACTTCCCGAGGAGGATTACCTGCTGAAACTTGGAGCAAAAGAGATTATCATGAGGGAAGATTTTGAAAATTATGACAGAAAACCTCTTCTGAAACCACTATATGCAGGAGCCATAGATACTGTTGGAGGAGTTATTCTGGAGAATATCCTTAAATCCATTAAACCTATGGGAGCAGTAACCTGTTGTGGTAATGTAGCTTCACCAAAACTTGAGACTACAGTATTTCCGTTTATTCTGAGGGGAATTACCCTTATTGGAATCGATTCACAGAACTATCCTATGGTATACAGGGAACAGGCATGGGAAAAACTTGCTGAAGCATGGAAACCTTCTACACTGGAATCCACATGTAATGAAATTTCCTTAGAAGAACTGAATAATAAGATCAGACTGATGCTTCAGGGAAAACTAAAAGGCAGAACCATCATAAACATGAATAGATAGATCAAATAATAAATGGCCCGGCTGAAAGGCTTCGCTGTAATGCGAAACAACACTTTCGCCAATATATATTAATAAGCCCGGCTTCGTGCAAGCACTATGCCGTGACAGTCTTCATTCTCAACTTCGTTTCGAACGAAGACTGGAGGCGGCGGGAATCGAACCCGCGTCCAATAAAGACTCAACTAGAGCGTCTACAGGTTTATTCTGTTTTTAATACCGGGAGATGCTTGTAAAACAGACAAAACCGCATCAACGGTCTTCCAGTTGATTTCGCCTGACCCCGGCTGGAAGCCGACCAGTTTCAGACTATTCCGCTGAGTGGCGTTCTTAATCTCCCCACGGACATGAGAAATCAGAACGGCAACGTTATTTACGCTGCGAGTGCAAAATCTTCGTTTGCAATTATTTTTTTGAGCCTGTTTAATGAGTTTGCTCAACTCAACCTGCAACTGTAGCATAATCTAAACTGTCGAACCCATTACGCCCCCATAAAAAATTCTGTTACCTTAAGGAAGTTGAATTTAAGAAGAAGGGGGAAGAGGGGATGGCGGGGCCGACGAGACTCGAACTCGCGGCCTCAGGCGTGACAGGCCTGCGTTCTAACCAACTGAACTACGACCCCAGCCAATGGTGGGCGGTAGAGGACTCGAACCTCTGACCCTCGGCGTGTAAAACCGATGCTCTACCAACTGAGCTAACCGCCCATTCGCTGTCACTTACAGGGGTTATTATACGGATTCCCCCCATCTGTGTCAACACAAAAAATCAATTTTCTGTTATTATTTTTTAACAGGATCTGAAAACACAGGTCAGAGCAATATTTTGGGGACTGACAATAAATCTTAAAGAGTTTGGAAACTCACAATGACGCAGCTCTGTGTCGGTCAGTAACAGTCCGTGTAAGTCCGATTCTCTGAAGCCTGTCCCTTAGCCCTCCTCCTTTTGACACTACCTCTGTCATTATTCCGGCACTTTTTTCCTGACACCTGGCCCTATATGTAATTAACAATCTATGCAAGACAGCATTTATGCGGGTTTCCCAACTCCCCCCTATTCTGGCAAGCTTATTGCTATTGTACCGTGAGGTAAAAAATGAAGAATGGAATTTACAGTGCTGCCGGTGGCATGTTGACTGCAGCTGAAAGACTTAACGTCATAGCCAATAACATGGCTAACGTTAATACAGCTGGTTTTAAAGGAGACATTCCCTTCGAGCAGGTAATAAGGTTTTATGATAAGACTCCCTTTCCAGGAAAAGATCAGCCGGTTCTGGGTGGTACATCTGTAGACACATCATCAGGAAGTATCAGAAATACTGGCAGAAACCTTGACCTTGCGATTCAGGGAGAAGGTTTTTTTGCTATTCAGCAACAGGATGGAAGTGAACTATATACCAGAAACGGTGAGTTCAGTCTGAATTCAAAGAGAGAGCTTGTTACATCAGATGGCAGGCCTGTTCTGGATAAGTTTGACAAAAAGATCCAGCTCTTTGGAGACAAGTTCTACTTTACTCCCAAAGGAGATGTCATTGTTGATGGTAACTACTTTGCAACCCTGAAGATCGTCAAACCTACAGATTACAAAGGCCTTGAAAAGGTTGGTGACCACTTCTTCAAATTTACCGGTCAGAATAATAAAGCAGAGCTATTAAACAACCCTGCTGTTGTACCACAGTCACTGGAAAGTGCAAATGTACAGATAATAAAAGAACTTGGAAATATGATAACAGCCCAGAGATCATTTGAGTTTCAGCAGAAAACTCTCTCTCTGGTTATAAACGATCTGATGAAAAAAACTATTTCAGATCTGCCGAAACCGGTATAAGGAGGTAACATGTTAAGATCACTATTTTCCGCAGCTTCAGGTATGCAGGCTCAGACCCTCAATATGGACGTAATTTCCAATAACCTTGCCAACATTAATACAGCCGGATTCAAGAAATCAAGAACAGCCTTTCAGGATCTGATTTATCAGACTCTCAGAGAACCTGGTGCAAAATCTACAATATCTACTGAGATCCCAACAGGTATTGAAGTTGGTCTTGGGGTTAAGCCAATTGCTGTTAACAGAATATTTACCCAGGGTAATTTCAGACATACAGGAAACAATCTTGACCTGGTGATAGAAGGTGATGGCTTCTTTCAGGTAAATATGCCTGATGGTAACATTGCTTATACAAGAAATGGTAGCTTCTCAAAAGACTCTACCGGACGTATGGTAACAAACGACGGCTATCCTATGGAGCCTGCAATTACAATTCCTGCAGATGCTCAATCGATAACAATCGGTAATGATGGTACCGTTTCGATCAAGAGACCTGGGGAAACAACCTCAACTGAAGTTGGTACAATTCAGCTGGCTAAATTTATCAATCCTGCAGGCTTGAAAAGTTTAGGTAAGAACCTGTTTATCAACACTCAGTCTTCAGGTGATCCAATTCAGGGAACTCCCGGCCTTGAAGGCTTTGGTACAATTACCCAGAACTTTATTGAAGAATCCAATGTAGATATTGTTGAAGAACTGGTAGGTATGATAATAGCCCAGAGATCATATGAAACAAACTCGAAGGCAATTACGGCATCAGATCAGATGCTACAGAGAGCAATACAACTGGTGAGATAAATGTTTAAACTTATTATTCCTTTTCTTATTCTAAGTGCAGGGCTTTTTGGTGAAAGCTTTATTCTTAAAAATTCACGTATTATCAATGGTGAAGTAGTTAAGATGAAAGATGTACTCCTTCCAGAGAAAGGGAATCTCGGTAATGTAGGTAACCTGATTATTGCCGTATCTCCTCCTCCCGGAAAATCCATTACAATTTCAGCTAACGAAATCAAAGCCAAACTTGTAGGTAACGGAGTGAGTAACCCCGTTATCAAGGGAAACAGAACTATTATCAAAAGAGGCGGAGATATTATTACACCTGCTTTTTTCAAACCAATGATAAAGCAGTATATCCTGAAAAACTCTAAATGGAAGAACAATATTCAGGTACAGATATCCAGCTCAAAGAAACTCATTATTCCTACCAGAAACGTAAACTGGAAAATATATCCTGCAAATGGTAACGACTTTTTTGGAAACGTACTTTTCAAAGCAAAGGCTTACAGAAACGGCGAAGAGATATTCTCAACATGGATTGTTTCCAGACTCAGAATAACCAGAAAAGTAGCAGTAACAACTGAAAGAATATATAAAGGAAGGCCTCTCAATGCAGCAACTGTCCGCTGGGAAGAGAGAGAAATAACTCCTTTCACAAAAAACGCCATTCTTACTGAAAATGAACTTTATGGTAAAAGAGCAGGCAGAAATATAATGCCCAATTCAATTGTTACCAGAGAGCTTCTGGAACGTCAGTATCTGGTAAGAAGAAATACAAACGTAACCCTCTCTATAAAATATAGAAAT
>CBDDBX010000013.1:0-22483 GCA_965225955.1 Candidatus Aminicenantia bacterium | reverse complement strand
GTTATGCAGAGATGGTATCTCTATTGGAAGAATGGTGATAAAAACTCTTTCTATCAACATTCAGATAATAGAAAGATTCCTGTAAAATATGGAATACTTTATGGCTATAATACTGGTAAAAAGGGTAAACTGGATACAGATCGCTGGGCTTTTTATCTGCAGGATAGCTGGACAATTGGAACCAAACTTACCCTAAACTATGGTGTAAGATTTGAAAAAGAAAATATGCCATCTATGGATGAGAACAGAAAAGAAGCTGCTTTTAAATTTGGTTTCTTTGATAAAATTGCTCCACGTGTTGGTTTCTCATATGACATTAATGGTGATGGAAAGAATAAACTTTTTGGTAGTTTTGGAATCTATTATGATGTAATGAAGCTTGCAATGGCTGTTGGTTCTTTTGGTGGAGCCACCATGTGGGATGTTTATTACAATCTTACAGATACAAACTGGAAAAACCTTATTGATAAAAAAGGATTTGGTTTTACAGGTTCAGTTGATCCAGTTAATGGAGGTGAGCTGCTGGAAAAAATAAATGGCAGAGTACCATCTTTTGATCTTGTTCAGCCCAATATGAAACCTTACTCTAAAATGGAGATATCTCTTGGTTATCAGAGAGCATTGAGTGACAATTTGTCTCTTACAATAAGACTGATGCACAATAGAATTCTTAATGCTATTGAGGATATTGGTGTTAAAATCGGTTCTGATGAGCACTACTTTATCGGTAACCCCGGTTCAGACTGGATTAACCAGAAGTATAAAGAGGCATCTGAAACACCAAATGATGATGGTAAAACAAGTATTCCAAAAGGTGCTAAATGTCCCGATCCTAAAAGAGAATATTACTCAATGCAGATAAATCTGGATAAAAAATTCTCCGACAACTGGTTTGGTGGAGTATCTCTCACATTGAGCAGGCTTACAGGTAATTTCTCCGGTCTTGCAAGTACAGATGAAGAGGGAAGACAGGATCCTAATGTTGCCAGATACTTTGATGCCTGGTTCCTGCATTATGATTCACAAATGAACTCTTCTGATGGAGTACTCCCTACAGACAGACCTATCGATTTCAAACTCTACGGTGCTTATACATTTGATTTTGGTCTGACTGTCGGAACAAATATGTATGTAAGAAGCGGAACTCCTGTTTCAACATATTTACCTCTGAAGAAGCAGCAGGGATACTATCCAAATGGTCGTGGTGATATGGGTAGAACTCCTGTTATGTGGAATATAGATCTTTATGCTGAGTACAATATGAAACTTTCAGATAAGATGAACCTTAATTTCAATGTGAATATTAATAATCTTACAGATAATAGTATTGCTACAAGAAAATATAATGGAATTGTATCTGGAACCAAGGTGGAATTAACAAATGAAGAGATTATAAAAGGTTATGATGTAGATGAAATTATCAAAAGAGATAAGCATGCTCTTAACCCTCTTTATGGCATGAAATATGGATTTACAGCTCCTTTAACAGTAAGATTCGGTGCAAAATTAAGTTTCTAGTTTAAAATAGCATAAACACAAAACAGCATTCCGTCATCCGGCGGAATGCTCCTCTCTTCCCTTAAAGTCAATTAGTGTTCAGCAAAACTTATTGCAAAAGAAGGTTGGGGTCAGCCCCCTATCTGCCAGTTACCTTTTGATGTACAGGATGTCCCTGCCTGAGGTTTTCCTTCAACAGCTTTAAGAAGACTCTCTTTTATATTGTCAAAATCGATAGGAATCTCTTTGTCAGAAAAGAGACATGGTTTAATCCGACCGTCAGCAGTAATTCTCAATCTGTTACAGAGGTGACATGGTAAAGGCCTCTCTGCTTCATAATTACTGGTAGTATTATGGTCGCTCAGAGAGTAGTGATTAATTCTCTGAAGTTTCAGGCCTTTTGAATCACAGAACTTTTTCATATCAAGAACTTCATCTGCATTGAAGTTACCCTGAACCACCATGTTAATTTTAGTATCTTTAAAGCCGGCAGCAATCGTTGCATCAATACCTTCCATTACATCGCAGATAGTTCCGGTTCTTGTTAAAGTTCTGTATTTCTCAGAATCTATTGTGTCCAGGGAGATGTTTATTCTTGATAAACCTGCTTCTTTAAGAGGTTTGGCAAACTGTTTCAGCAGTACTCCGTTGGTTGTCATACAAACCTCTTCAAGCTCTTCTATTGAAGCCAGTTCTTTAACAAGGTTGACAACACCTTTTCTTACCAGAGGTTCCCCTCCTGTTAATCTGACCTTTCTGAAACCTATTTCAACTGCATCTTTAACAAGTCTGATAATATTTTCGTAAGAGATAATCTCTCTGTGGGACTTCATCTGTATACCCTCTTCAGGCATACAATAGGTGCAACGAAGATTACATCTGTCTGTAATTGAGATTCTAAGATAATCTATTTTTCTATCGTAGTGATCTAACATTAACAATACTTCCTTCTGGAATAATATCCTCACCTGCAGGAAACTCCAGCAGAGCATTAGCTTTTGGAAGAGCAAAGATATGAGCCGACCCGTGGTACTCAATACTTTTTATTACTCCTTCATCGTAAAAAACAGGAACAAAAGATGCTCTTTCCGCTCTCTTTCTTTTCATAGCCGTTTCAACTGTTCCTTTCAGAACCTGAGGTCTGTATTTAGAACCCATAATCCGGTAGAGAACCGGTTTAACAAAGAGCTCTGTAATAACAAAGGTGGAAACCGGATTCCCCGGAAGGCCGAAGAGAAATTTATCTTTCCAGGTGCCAAAAGTGGAAGGCTTTCCCGGTTTTATTGCTACTTTGTTGAAATGGAGCTTTACACCGATCTCTTTAAGAACTGCAGGAACATAATCAAAATCCCCCATTGAAACTCCGCCTGATATAACAACAATATCAACCCGGTTAAAGAGGTCAGTGATTCTATTTTTTGTTTCATCATAGTTATCCGGCACAATACCTTCATAAACTGTCTCTGCACCTGCAGCAGTAAGCTGAGCTGCAATGGAATAGGTGTTGCTGTTATATATCTGCCCCTCTTTAAGCGGATTTCCCGGTTCAACTATTTCTGATCCTGTAGTAATAATGCCCACAACCGGTTTACTGAATACCTCAACCTCACTTCTGCCAGCAGCAGCAAGTACTCCGATTTCAGCAGATTCAATATGCGTTCCTTTTGTCAGGAGTATATCTCCGATTTTAACATCTTCACCCTGAATACAGACATTGCCTGGTCTTTGAGGGCCATCCGGTGTCATGATTCCATCCTGTTCATTACAGTTCTCAACGATCATGACTTTATCTGCGCCTTCCGGCATCATAGCTCCGGTCATTATTTTGGAACAGGTGCCTGGTACTACTTTCTCTGTTGGAAGACTACCGGCAGCAATGACTTCAAGAATTCTGAAGTTGTCTGATGAATCCTCTGAACTTACTGCGTATCCATCCATAGCAGACTTATTGTATGGTGGCATCTCAATTGTGGATATAAGATCTTCTGCAAGAATTCTGCCTGCTGAACTCAGTAGAGGAATTCTCTCTGATGAGGTGCTACATTTAACGTTTTCAAGAATTTCAAAAGCTTTTTCTACAGATATCATTTTTTCCTCCGGATAAAGTATTATAACATCTAGTGGTCAAAAACCTTTATACTTGAAGCTTTAAATGTTGCAAAGAGTTCAGAACCTGCTGAAATTTCCAGCTCTTCAAAGGACTGACTGGTAATATCTGCTACAAGAGGAAACCCTGTATCCAGATGAATCTCAAAACCGGAAGATTTTCTTGAAACTCTCTTTACACGGGCTCTTAAAACATTTCTTGCTGAAGATTCAAAAGGTTTTTGGGAAAGAATTATTTCATCTGCTCTGAGAGCTATGCATGCAGATTCAGACTGCTCAACAGAGGTGGAGAGCTCCACACCGTTAATCAGTATATTGTAATCTTTAATTGAGCCGCAATATATGTTTCTGTAACCCAGAAAATCTGCAATATCCCTGTTTTGTGGCTGGCTGAATACTTCCTGAGTATTTCCCCACTGTACCAGCCGGCCATTTCTCAGGATACCTGTTTTGTCAGCAAGAGCAATAGCCTCTTCAAAATCGTGAGTTACATGTATAAATGTAGATCCTGTAGCCTTATGAAGGTTGGCAAACATCTCTCTTGTTTTTATTCTGAGATTTCTGTCAAGGGCAGAAGTCGGTTCGTCCAGAAGATATATGTCGGGTTCAATTACCATTGCTCTGGCAATAGCAACCCGCTGCTTTTCCCCGCCGGAGAGATTTATGACATCTCTTTCAAGAAGATGGCTGATCTCCAGCATTTCTGCTGCATCTTTTACAGATTTATCTATTTTGTTTTTATCGGTTTTTCTGATCTTTAAACCATAAGCAATGTTTTCATAAACATTCATATGAGGGAAAAGCATATAGTCCTGATATATAAACCCGGTTTTTAGTCCTTTTATACCGTTAATTACTCCGTTATCAGGTTCAATAAGGCCACATATCATTTCAAGAAGTACTGTCTTTCCGGCACCACTGGGACCTAGTATTACTACATAATCTCCTCTGGCTATCTCCAGAGAAAGATTGTTAAGTTCGAAATTTCCGAGCTTCTTTGATACGTTTTCAAGTTGAAGATTCATTTTCTCTTTTCCAGAAGTCTCATAGCAATGAAAATAGTAAGGGTAATTCCCACAAGAATTGTGGTTACCGGAACAGCGTATTTTAGGCCGAAATTCTGAAATCTTTCAAAAATCAGGATCGGAGCTGTCATTGGATGGTAAGCAAGGATAATTACTGCGCCAAATTCAGATATTCCTCTTCCCCACATCATAATAGAGCCTGAGATAACAGGTTTTTTTACAAGAGGAAGGGCTATTGTTGTAAATGCTTTAACAGGTGATGCTCCAAGAGTAATTGCTGTTTTCTCATATCTCTCATCAATAAGTCTGAAGCCATCTTTTACAGAATTAATGAGAAATGGAACAGATACAAAAAACATCCCCAGAGATATCGCTGCTTCAGTTCCCATAAGCTCTATTCCTGTAAGCTTTGTAAATGTGGAGTTTCTGCCCCAAAGGGCCAGAAGGGCTATTCCGGCAGCTGTGTGAGGGATAATTACAGGAATATCTATTATCCCTTCAACTATTTTTTTAAATGGAAAATCCCATCTGGCCAGAAGATAGGCAAGAGGTATACCTGCTGCCAGAGCAGCAAGTGTTGCCCACAGGGATGCTCTCAGAGTCAGAATTATTGAAGCTCTTACATCATCCCCGGAGAATGTATCGATAATTGTGCCCGGGTCAGAAGCAAAGAATAGTCTTATTACAGGAACTGCTATAAACAGTACCAGCAGCAACCCGGGAACAATAAAAAGGTGTTTCAGTTTCATTAAACAGAGTTATTTAGTCTCTTTCTCACCTTTTTTTATAAAGGTTATTTTTTTTAATAGCTCAGGAAGTTTATCAAAGTTATCGACTACAGGAGGAGTAATCTCCGGCTGTCCCTGGCTCTTCATGATTTCCTGACCTTCCGGTGACAGGATATAGTTAACAAATTCCGCTGCCAGTTCAGGATTCGCAGCATTTTTGGGAATTGTTATGCCATATACCATTGGAGCACCTTTCTTTGTTATTTTTTCTCCTGGTTTCTTGCCACTGATATCCAGAGTTGCAGATTTGTAGAATTCTGCATGAGCTGAAGATTTCAGGCTGATCTCTTCAGGAAGGAGTATATAGTGGGCTTTATGCTGCTCTGCAACACTTCTGTAGATGAAAAGGTAATCAATTTCCCCTGCTTCAAGCATGGCAATAAGATCTGTCTCTTTGGGGCGGATATTTTTTTTAGGCATCTTGTTTCTGAGAGTTTTATAGAGATCCTTAATATTGTAATGCTTTTCAGCAAGCTGCCATGTAAGAAGTGCACGATAACCACATGGATCAGCATTTGGATCAGAGTGACCGTACTGTACTTCAGGTTTCAGAAGGATCTGATACCAGTTATCTTTATTAATCTCTCTGGCAAATTTACTTTTTTCACTGTACATGATTGCCATTTCGTTTGTTGTGAAATCTATACAGAAATCTGCATGTGCAGGCATCAGAAGGTTCCTGATAACTGCAGAATCTGCTGATCCCATTACATCAACAACTTTACCAAGGTCAGAAATGTGTCTTGCACAGGTGCGACTTCCGTGACCTTCAAGAAGTACTTTTGTGTCCGGGTGTTTTTTCATGAAACCCTCGGCCATTTTTTTAAATGGTATTGAGAGGGAACCTGCATGGAGAACTTTTAGTTCTGTGATTTTTTTCTCAGGTTTTTGTTTTTCAGTTACTTTTGCTGCTTTTTCTCCTGAGCAGGATATAAGAACAGCAAACAGAAGGGTTAATAGTACAACTGATAGTTTCTTCATTGTTAGCTCCTTTCCAATTTCGGGAGGTGCGAAGGTTTCCCTTCTCACCCTATCGGTTAAGATGACACGATTTTATAAATCAGAGTCAAAAAAACTCGGAGAAACAGATGTTATCAGAATCGGGAAATAAGTTCAATTTCCCGTAAGGTAGATAAGAAGGAATCTCAAAATATCTGCAGCCGGATAACTCCGTCTCCGCTCTTTGAGCTACGCCGTGACAAACGCGAATACACTCTGAATTAATAAGGTTGTGGGATATTTTTTATAGTTATTATCCGCAGTTTTTTTGTATAAAATCCGGTTAAAGATTGTGGGGTGAAAACTTTATCACCCTTTTTGTAACAGGGATTTTTCAGCCACCACTTACCATATGGATTGCATCAACTTTATCTCCATCTTTTATAATGGCTGTATCTCTTTCTGGTTTCTTAATTAATTTGCCGTTTATTTTAACAATTATATTTGGAAAGGTAAACTTCTGAACCTTAAGAAGTTCGGTAACTGTGATCTCTTCATATCCGTCAATTACTGTTTCTCTATTATTAAGATTAATCTTCATTATCTATACCTCCTTTAACTATCTGGTGAGAAGAATTTCAAGAACCTGATTGGCCTGCATACAGGCTATTGCCCCTACTTTTGGACCAAGAGGGGGATTGGATTCAGAAACGCCTTCACCGAAATCTCCACATATATAGAGATTCCCATATTGCTGTGTTGATATTTTGTTGTTATCTCCGTATCCTGCAATACCTGAAGCTGCAATAACAGGTTTATCAGGCATATCTCCAAGTACTGTTTCAATAAGCATCTGTTTCATTTCAGCCAGATCAAAAGCCTCAACAATAATGTCGCAATCAGAAAAGAGTCTGGTAATTGAAGATGGGTCGAGTTTGCAGTTGTGATCCTCAACCTCTGTTACTCTGCTGACTCTTGAGAGATTGTGTCTGAGAGCTTCTGATTTTGGTTGCCCCAGCTGGTCAATGAAAAAGTATTGACGATTAAGGTTGCTTTCTGACACAGTATCAAAATCTGCAATAACAAGTTTTCCAATACCTACTCTTGCAAGAGCAATGGCGCAGTTTGATCCCAGGCCTCCGCAACCCGCAATACCTACAGTGAATTTAGAAAGTTCTTTCATAAAGGGATTTTACAATAATAGGGGGTTCCATGCAATTATCCCTGACCTGATTCCACCAGTTGCTAGCCTCCCCCCACAAGTGGAAACACAGCCAGTACATCGGAGTCTTTAAGTGGAGTGCTAAGTCTGGCTCCCCGTCCGTTTATCATTAAAATTGCGGCCTCTTTTTCCGGGATATTGAGATGCTGGAGAGCTGTCTGCGGGGTAGCCTCATCCGATAGCTCCAGAACCACCTCTTTGCCGGCTATTTCTCTCAGAGTTGCAAAGAGCTTAACAGTTACTTTCATCTTTCAGATCTCCTGTGCTTTTCTTTTTAATTTTGAAATTCGCCTCATTATCCTGATTTTTTCCATAAAACCCTAAAGCAATTCTATATGGCCCCGGGCATCCCGGGGGTAAAAATGCTATCCTGTCACCTGCACGGATTTCAGTGTCTGCAGACTGAACAAAGCCATTTACAAAAATCACTTCTATCTCATCCGGCGAAATACCAAGCTCTTCTGCCAGTTTAATACCTGTGGTTGGAGAATACAGATTAAGGATTAATGGCGGGGGGCCGTGTTTTTTCCTCAGAAGAGAGTCCAGGTGCAGAAAGCCCCGGACTTCGATTGTATTGACCTGTTCAGTCATTAGTTATGTCTTTCTCCGCTGATCTTAGAAGTTATAAACTTCGTCAATCTCTTCAGGGGTAAAATCCCAGACCTCATTATGAGGTGGCAGAGGCTCATATTCCATAAATTCAGGAAGACGATCATGGTGATTTGTAAAACCTGCTTTCCTGTTGAAATCTCTTTCAACTTTAAGTACAGATTCCCCAAGCTTATCTACATCTGCAGCAGTTAGTGAGATGCCGTACTGAGCATTAATCATATCGATAAGGGCCTGATATCCATCCGGGTTATCTGCAATGCCGAAATATACAAAGAGGCACATGCCGGTACTGTCAACTGCGGCGGTACCGATCTGCATAGCTCTTGCGTATTCAATCTGTCCCTCTTTTTTCAGAGGATCAATGTCCGCACCAACTTTCAGAACGTTACCGGATATACAGTATCCTGCAGTATGGTCAGCACCCATTGTTGTGGTTGCGTAGGTTAAACCAATACCTTTAATTGCACGTGGATCGTAAGCTGGTATAGCCTGATCTTTAACAACAGGAACTCTGTGAAGACCACACATCTTACCTGCAATTGCACAGCCGGAACCGATAATACGGCCTATAGGGGTCGGTTTGGCAATCTCTTTAACTGCTTCAAGAACAGCTTTGCCATCTCCCCACGGAAGAAGTCCTCCTTCCATAGCAGTTGCTACAGTAACTGCGGTTTCGATACTGTCCACTCCCATGTCATCCATTGCACGGTCGATGTATGCGATATCATCGAGACTCTCTATTCCTGCGTCAGCTCCAAGTCCCCATATAGTTTCGTATTCAAAGCCACTGGTAATATATTTCCCTTTTTTATCAGGGTACCATTGGGAACATTTCATAATACATCCCGCATGACAGCCGTGAGATACCTTTCCGTCTCCTCCTCTCTCTGTAATTGTTGCATTAAGAGTTTCGCCGGAAATATTGTCATTATGTTCAATTCTTCCTTTTGTGAAGTTGTAGGATGGCAATCCACCTGTTTCATTTATGATATTAACAAGAACATCTGTACCATAAAGAGCCAGTCCCTGACCTGCTACGGGATGATCCATAAGGGCTTTGGCAAAGACTTTTGAAGCATCTCTGAATTTATCAGGTTCTGCAATTGCTACCTTTCCTGAGCCTGCGTCATCAATAACAAGTGCTTTCACCTGTTTTGAGCCAAGAACTGCTCCAAGACCACCACGCCCTGCACTACGCATATTGCCATCAGGATCTTTAAAAGAGATATTGGCTGAAGGCAGGCGATACTCTCCTGCAGGGCCAGCCAGAGCTATACCAACTTTTGCTCCATATTTCTCACTTAGTACCTCAATAGCTTTATAGTTACCGCAGCCTCCCAGAATCTCTTCGGGACACTCTTCCAGAGTAACTCCATCCATTGTGATTTTCAGTATAAAGAAACCTTCCTCTTCAGGTTTTCCTTCTATAACCAGAGCTTTTATTCCCATTCTGGCCATCTGCTGTGAAAATGTACCTCCGGTATTGGATTCTTTAATTGTTCCTGTTAAAGGACTTTTGGCGCCTACTGACATTCGGCCTGAATTTGGAGCAAAGGTTCCACTGAGTAATCCGGGGGCAAAGATCAGTTTATTGTTTTTGCCCAGAGGATGACAGGTAGGTTTTACCTCATCATTAACTAAATTTGAGGTTAATGCCCGGCCTCCAAGACCAGCATATTTTTCAGGAACCTCTTCAGTAGTGATCTGTTTTGTTGTCATATTGACACGGATGAACTTGTTCATAAGAACTACCTCCTTCTTTTTTTGGTGCCTGATAAGCGTCAGACTTATCGGATAGGCACAACGATTAAAAATAATTGTTATACCCAGATCCTTTCCAAATTACGGGAGGCAGTACAGTTTCCCATTCTACCCTTCGGTTAATGTTCATAGCCGGAGCCTTAGAACGGTTTAACTCGGAAGTGGTATATGATAATCATAAATAGAAATCTTTCAATTTTCAAGAGAGGCGATAAAAAAATATCGAAAAAATTTAATTTATTTAATCAGATAAATAGCTGAAAGTGACGTTTTTTCTCTGAAAAAAGAGATAAATCTGAAATGTTCAGAGTGTTTTGTTGGGGTTGATGTAGGGGCAAGGCATGCCTTGCCCTTACAAATTATAAATAGATTTGTTTTACTTAATCAACAAGTACATTAAAACCGAGACTCAGTCTTCTGGCAACCATAGGGAAACCTGGTTCTGTGAAGTACTTCTTGTTAAACAGGTTCTCTACACTAACAAAGAGTGTAACCATTGAGATCCTTTTTTCCAGTCTCATGTTGAATACAGCATAGCCGTCGATGGCAATTTTACTGTTTGTGCCACTCTTTTTATCAAAGATAAGAGCCTGTGATTCATTGGTGGCAATGCCCCAGAGTGAAAGAGTGAAACCTTTGTAGCTACCGAAGCTGGCAAAGAAGTTGAACTGTGAAGATGGAACGTAGTCAACAGGTTCTCCGGTCTCTTTATCTTCAGTTTTGATATATGAGTAGCTTGTGCTTAAACTCAGGAGACCAAGATTTTTACTTACTTCCACTTCCAGACCTTTAAGATCAGCTTTACCAACATTTCTATACATTTTGTAGCCATCTGATCCTCTGACTGACTGAATCATATCAGTGATTCTGTTATAGAAGAATGATACTTCTGTATTCACCCATTTTTTAAGAGTAAAACCAACTTCGTAGTTGGTAGCAACTTCTGAAGCAAGATCTGTATTACCATCTCTGCCGTAGAGTGATTTCATTGAAGGAAAACGTGATTTACCTGAAACAGAAGCTCTCAGGTCAATTGCATCTGATGCGCTGAACTTTATTCCCGCAATAGGGTTAAAACTTGTCTTGTTTGAACCTGAATCTTTTTTGAGGAAATCCACACTGGCTCCGAGGGTAATTTTCAGTTTCTCATTAAGTGAAATGTGATCCTCAATGCCGATTGAGTATACCTGACGTGTGAATTTTTCCCACTCTTCTCCTGCGTCAGACTGAGTTCTTACGCGGTTTGTGCTTCCAATAAGACTGAATTTAAGGGTGTTTTTTTCAGAGAACTGATACTCTCCGATTGCTGAAGCACCAAGAGAGTAGTTCTTGTATGTGGAAACCCATCTGCGAATCTCTTTTGCAGGAGTTTTATAATCTTCAAGAACATTGTAGTGGTGAACATAGTATCCTCTGATCTTAAGAAGACCTTTATCAAGAAAACCTGTAGTACCACCAAGGTTGAGCTGGAGTCTGTCCCAGTCTCTGAAGTTCCAGTATCTTGATTTCAGCTCTTTTACTTCATAAGCTGCAGGAACTCCGTAATTTGAGTTGTAGTAAAGAATCTCAGCCATGATCTCGCTCTCTTCAGTAGGATAGAAGTAGAACTTACCTGTAAAGTTTTTGCGATCATAGTTGCTGAGAGCTCTCTGGACGGTTTTGCCTTCACTGCTTTTAAAGTCAAAACCGTCAGACTTATCAAAAGTAGCATTTGCAAAAACTGCAAATTTTTCATTTGTATATCCACCTGATGCAGCTACAAGGGCGGTAGAGTTGTTTGAGAATCTGGTATTAAGTGACAGATATGGTTTAAGGGTTCTCTTTGTAATTACATTAACTACTCCGCCCATTGTGTTTGGACCGTAGAGAACTGAACTGGCACCTTTAATTACCTTAATCTCTTTAATTGCAGTACTTGGAAAAGTATTTAAATTGAAGCTGTTAAAATAGGGCTCATATACAGGTATTCCGTCATACATAAGGGTAACCCTGTTACTACCGAGTCCACGGATATTTATGCTGGAATCGCCTTTCTGTCCCTGTGATACATGTACACCAGGACTGAAGCTCATGATATCTGAAAGGTTTGAACTTCCAGTTTTCTCCAGCTTCTGTAACCCGATTCTGGATACTGAAGATATTGGCTGCTGAGCAGGTGTTTTACCTGTTACAACAATTTCTTCAATTATCTTTTCGTTCTTCTGCTTTTTCTCCTCTTTACTTTCTTCAGCGCTGAGGGGTAGAAGCGTCAGGCTCAGAATAATAGCACAGACAATATATTTCATTTTACCTCCTAAAGTACTGCACAGGTGGTCTTATGACAGCTGCTTACTTCTCTTCCTCCATATGTGGATATCTCCAGTCTCTGTGAGGAAGGAAGCACTCTTTAATGGTTCTCGGAGAAGTCCATCTCAGAAGATTGAGGTAGCTACCGGCTTTATCATTTGTACCGGAAGCTCTGCCTCCGCCGAAAGGCTGCTGTCCTACTACTGCACCGGTTGGTTTATCGTTAATGTAGAAGTTACCGGCTGTGTGTCTCAGTGTTTCTGTCAGATGATCGATTACGTAACGATCTCTTGCAAAAACAGCACCTGTTAATGCATATGGTGTTGTTCTGTCAACCATTTCAAGAGTCTCTTCCAGCTTCTCATCATCATAGAGATAGATAGTCAGAACAGGAGCAAAAAGCTCTTCAGACATAGTCTCATAATCAGGTTTTTTAGCGATAATTACTGTTGGCTCAATAAAGTAGCCCTTTGATTTATCACCGTTGCCCCCATAGACTATTTCTGCATCTGCAGACTCTTTTGCGCGGTTGATATATTTCATTGTGTTGTCGAAACTCTTTTCGTCAATTACTGCCCCCATAAATGCAGTAAAATCTGTAGGATCTCCCATTTTGAGTTCAGGAATAAACTTATCGAGATAGCTCTTAATCTCTTCCCACTTACTTTCAGGAATATAGGCTCTTGAGCAGGCGGAGCATTTCTGACCCTGATACTCAAATGAACCTCTTGTAAGAGCAACAGCAGTTCTTTCCACATCAGCACTGTTGTGCATGAAGATATAGTCTTTACCGCCGGTTTCCCCTACCAGCCTTGGGAATGATCTGTAGGATCTGAGATTCTCACCGACTCCCTGCCACAGTTTCGCAAAAACTCCGGTAGATCCTGTGAAGTGAATACCAGCAAGATCTTCACTCTGAAGTACAATGTCTCCCATAAGTGAACCCGGGCCAGGAATAAAATTAACAACTCCGTCAGGCATTCCTGCTTCTTTATACATTCTCATCAGATAGTAATTTGATAGAAGTGATGTTGTTGATGGCTTCCATACTACAGGGTTACCCATCATTGCAGGAGCTGTAACAAGGTTTCCGGCAATAGCAGTGAAGTTAAATGGGGTTATTGCGAAAATAAAACCTTCAAGAGGGCGGAATTCCATACGGTTCCACATGTTTTTGGCTGATTCAGGCTGTTGTGAATAGATACTTTCCATATAGCTGACATTGAATCTCAGGAAGTCTGCCATTTCGCAGGCTGAATCTATTTCTGCCTGCTGAACTGTTTTGGACTGTCCAAGCATTGTAGATGCATTAATCAGATCTCTGTATTCTGAAGCTACCATTGAGGCAAGTCTCAGGAAAACAGCTGCTCTTTTGTCCCATGGAAAGTTACTCCATTTTTCACCTGCTCTGCATGCGGCATCTATTGCCATTTTGATCTCTTTCTCTCCGGCAATATGATATTCTGCCAGAACATGATTGTGATCGTGAGGAGAAACAACTTTTCCTATATTTCCGGTTCTTACCTCTTTTCCGTCAATAATAAGAGGAATTTCCACTATCTGGTTTTTCTGTCTTTCGATCTCTTTCTTAAGACTCTTTCTTTCCGGTGACCCCGGCTCATAGCGGTTAACCGGTTCATTGTAAGGTTTTGGTACTGAATTATTAAAATTCATCATAATAGCCTCCTTGATTTAAGTTGTGTAGTAATTTTTCTGATTTTTCTTTGGAAGGAGGCTTTGTCGTAGGCGGATGTCCTCTTCTACCTATAATCCGACTGTGTAATGTGATCCGTTTTTTTTGAAATATGTCTTTTAAATTCATCCTGCCTCCTTCGCAAATACGGCAGGCAATACCGTTTCCAGTAGAACCCTAACGGTCTGACGGGCATAGCATGTGCCTTAGCCTGAAAGACTCGGAGGAAAGCCCACTATATCATAAGGGACTATTCATGTAAATATAATTTCATTATTCTTTTGATAGTTACATAATTTAATTTTTAGAAACTATTTTTCAGACTTTTGCGTCATTTATTTTTTATAGAAAATGGATAGATATTTAAGAAATATTACATTTGCAGTTTTATCAATCTGCGCTCATGCTGTTTTTATAGCGGTAATGCTTTATGTGGAGCCTGATATACCCGAAGTGAAACTCAGAAGTTTTGATATTGTACTTGAGCAGAAGGCAAAAGAGTTTGTTTTCCGGGAGCAGAGGAAGGGTGCAGAAAAAACTGCCACTATTAGTGGTGTTGCTGGAAAAAGAAGAGTGGGTAAACAGAGAAATAGCAATGGAAATGTGAAACAGAATGCTGATATGTCGTTTTTCAGCGACTTTTCTCTTAAGCTTGCAGTAAAAGAAGAGGTGAAATTGTCTCTGTCTGAAGTTAAGATACCTGATTTTAATATGAGAATAGTTCCTGACAGTTATAATCTGAATGGAAAAGTAGCTATTGCAGGATTCAGGAATGCTTCTGATCTGAACTGGAAATCCGGTAACATAAAAGAGTATAGAGAAGCCGGAGGGATATCCGGTGCAGGTTATGATAAAGGAAGTCTGGGACTCTGGTACAGAAGGATATGTAAGAAGGTAACGGGAAACTGGCATATTCCTCCTTTTAAAAGCAGCCCGGGTAAAACGGCTATTTGCGGGATAAGGTTTGTTATTGACAGAGGCGGAAATATAGTAAAGTCCGGTGTTGTAAAATCTCCTGGAATTGAAGGACTTGATGAGAGGGCTCTGTATGCAGTAAAAAGAGGCGCTCCTTACCCACCGCCTCCTATTGTTGAAGATAGTATAGAGCTCTATATTGAGTTCGATTACAGTGGTTGAGCTCTATGGTTATCAGGTTTTTAATTCTTATTCTTCTGCTCTCTTCCGGCATTACTGCCAAAACAGAGATATGGCTCTCCGGTACAAATTTTGAGCAGAATACTATACCTGACAGAGTTCTGATTTCTGTATTCTCTGATAGATCAGGCCTCTATAAAATAGATGGTTTTGGTGGTGCTGTGGCTTCCGGTAAAATGAGGGCAGGTCATACGATTATACCTCTGGCAATGGCTCTTAAAGCCGGTATAAAAAGATATGAGCTGAAAATACGGTTTGGCGATGGTGTTGAGAAGATATGGAGACTTACTCTCAGAGTTGTTGATGGAGCCAGAGAGAAAGATGTACCAGTCCAGAAACAGTTATGCTTTGTACGTTTATACAGTAGAGGAGAACTTGTAGCTGATTCTGCTAAATACAGAATTCGTAAACTTACTACTAAAACAGCCGGAGAGCCGGAAGAGATGAATTATGGTAAGTATGATCCTGTAACAGGGGATTATCCGGGATTGAGAAGGCTGGCACTTCCTGTACTTGCACTGCCTCTTATGATTGTGAGGAGAGTGGTGGAGAATAAAATCAGGAAAAAGAGAGAGAAAAAGAAGAGAAGAATGAGGGTTGTAAGTGGTTCTTTTATAAATAGAAGAGGCCAGAAAGTTAATCTGGCAGTAATGCTTGGGGTAGAAGATCAGAAATAGCTATTTTTTTCTTCTTATTATTATCAGACTTACATCGTCTTCAATTCTGCCAAAATCTCTCATATCTTCAATAATAAAATTACATAGATCTTTGACAGGCTCTTTTTTATATATTCTTATAATCTCTTCAAGTCTTTCGGGATAGTAGTCATTTTCCTGAGGATCTGAGTGTTCAAGAAGGCCATCTGTATAGAGGATGATCATGTCGCCTGGATGCTCAAGAACCATTTCGTTTACCTGATATTTCTTCTTGTATCCAACTCTTGTTAGGTTTCTTTTATAATCTATGTCGGCTCTGGATGGTTGAGTGCCTACGGGAGGATATTTCAGTGCTGTTGTTGAGCGTTCCAGCAGGAAACTTCTGGAGGAGAAGTAGAGAGGAGCCGGATGTCCTGCATTTATATATTTAAACGCTCCTGTATCACTTATTTCCCCATAGATCATTGTAATAAACTTTGAGAAGCTTGAAGAGTTGTAGAATCTGGAATTGAGGTTTTCAAACAGTTCAGTAGTTACCCCTCCATTCTGAAGAAGCTCGTATCTGACTCCTGTAAGAAAAGCCTGATGAAGCATTGCTGCCAGAAGAGCATCGGTTATTTTATGGCCGGAAACATCTGATATCAGCATTCCTCCCTTATTTTTGCAGTTTTCCAGTTCTGCTGCCACCTGTTGCCTGTTTTCGGCTCTGGCATCTGCGATTCTTTTATCAAGATCGTATCTTTTGTTAAAGTTGACGTGAATTATGTGATCCCCTCCACCTAATCCGTTCAGAGGTGCAGTAACTCCTCCGATTTCGATATTTTCAAGAACCGGGATATCTCCTGAGCTTGGTTTTATTGCTGCAGCAATCTCTTCAAAGTTCTGCAGTTCTTCATCAGATAATCTACGTCTCTTATTGTTTATCACTTATTTACCCGCCAATTATATTCTATCTGTATATTATATTATAAAAGCCTGTTTTTTTGAATTACTCTTTATTTGATTAATAATATGTTAAATTTTTTTCCTTTGCAGGACGTCTTCCGGTATATCTGTATAACTTGATTTTAGAGTGGAAATGGTATATTTTCACAGGGTGAATAAGAACCTTAATATTCCTAATGTAATGAGTGCCGTGAGACTTATTGCTACTCCGGTTATTTTCTGGCTGATACTCTATTCAACTCCAGGTAACTATCCCTGGTTGTTTGTTACATATATTGTAGCAGCTCTTATGGACTTTTTTGATGGATATTTTGCAAGAAAACTGAAACTTGAAACTGAACTGGGTAAGATTCTTGATCCTCTGGCAGATAAGCTTATGGTACTTGCTATTCTTGCTGCATTAATGATGAGAGGGGATTTTCCTGTATGGATAGCTGCTCCTGTTATTTTGAGGGATCTGCTGATTCTTGTTGCCAGTATGGTTCTCTATAAGTCCAGAAATTTTGTGCAGCCCTCTCTTATAATAGGTAAAATAACATTCTTTATGGTCTGCTTCCTTATACTTCTTCATATTATCACTCTTAATCATACTCTGGAGGGTATTGAGATGGTCAAGAGTTTCTTTGCAGTTGTAACTCTTGTCTTTATTATCTGGTCTTTTGGCGAGTATTATCAGGTTTATAAGATCATTAAAAAAGGTGAGGCATGAAAGACTGTTTTTACAGTTTCAGTTCTTTTATGAGAGAGAAGTTTAATGGAGAGAAGGTTAGAAAGATCCCTGTAAATGCAGGTTTTGAGTGTCCCAATAAGAGTGGAGAGTTATCAACTAAAGGATGTATCTTCTGTGATGAGTTCAGCTCCGGTCCCCTCACCTATTGTGGTGAATCTGTAGAAGCCCAGATAGAGAGATATATAAATCGCTATAAAGATGTAAAATATATTGCCTATTTTCAGTCAAACACAAATACTGCAGCTCCTGTGGAACTTCTGAAGAAAACATTCTTAAAACCTCTTGAATATGATGATATTGTGGGTGTGTTTATCGGCACAAGACCTGATGCAATAAGAGATGAGGTATACCCTCTTCTTGAAGAGCTTAATGAGAGGCTCTACCTTAGTGTTGATATTGGTTTGCAGTCTATTCATCAGAAGAGTATAGATTACCTTAACAGGAACCACAGTTATGAGACTTTTCTTGATACTTTTTATAAATTGAAAAGCAGAAATATAGATACTGTTGTTCATCTTATACTTGGTATACCCGGAGAAACAGAAGGGGATATTATGGCTTCTGTAAGAGAGATGAACCGTCTTAAGCCAAGAGGAGTCAAACTGCATATGCTCCATGTGCTTAAGAATACAGAGCTTGAAATTCTTTACAATGAAGGAAAGGTTCCTTTATATGGAAAAGAGGAGTACATAGAGCTTATTATAAAAGTACTTGAGCACCTGAATCCGGAAATTGTTGTTCACAGGTTAACCGGTGAAAGGGATAGTGAGATTTTTGTTGCACCGGAATGGGCTCTTAAAAAAGGGGATACAGTCAACCATATCCGTAACCGGATGAATCAGCTTGAAACATATCAGGGAGCTAAGCTTTAGCAGATAGCTGCTATAGTTTGACTGAAACTTTGTAATATTATATTTTTTTTATCTATTAAGGAGTTGTAATGAGAAGTATACTTAAGAACTTTTTAGGAGTAATAGATTTGTTAATGGTGCCCTTTGTGGTTCCCTGTGCATGGTTCCTGAAGAAGGTGAGACAGGCAGGACTGCACAGATTGCCTCTTTGTAGAAAAGTTTTACTGGCTGTTGGTGTACTTCCTGTTACTGATCACTATTACGAACCACAAATAGATATGAGGAATCTGAAAAAAGAGGCTGATGAGGTAAGAGATATTCCGGGAATAGACTGGAATATCGATAAACAATTAATGTTACTTGATAGTTTTACCGCAACTTCAGAACTGGAGCGTTATAATGTACATAGTGATGACGAGTTACAGTTCTCTTTTGAGAACAGCGCATTTAATTCAGGAGATGCTGAGTTCTGGTATCAGCTTATAAGGTTAAAAAAACCTTCAAGGATCTTTGAGATAGGCAGTGGAAATTCCACTCTCATAGCTATTGATGCAATAAAGCAGAATATGGCTGAAGATCCCGGGTATAAATGTAAACATGTGTGTATAGAACCTTATGAGATGGCCTGGCTGGAGAAAACCGGAGTTGAAGTGCTCAGAGAGAAAGTTGAGGATGTAGATGTTAATTTCTTCAGGGAACTTGAGGAGAATGATATTCTGTTTATTGATTCATCACATATAATAAGGCCGGAAGGAGATGTGCTTTTCGAATATCTTGAACTTCTGCCACAGATTAACAGAGGGGTTATTGTACATGTACATGATATCTTTTCCCCCAGAAATTATCTGAAAGAGTGGCTTGTATCTGAAATTAAGCTGTGGAATGAGCAGTATCTGCTGGAGGCTTTTCTGACAGAGAATAGTAACTGGGAAATAATAGGTGCTCTTAACTATCTGAAGCATGATCACTTTGATAAGATGAAGAGTGTATGCCCTTTTCTTACTGAAGACAGAGAACCTGGGTCATTCTATATGTGCAAGATCAAATGATCTGAAGAATCAGTTTCTGCCGGCTAATTTATAAACTGCTATAACAGGATTATCCTCTTCATCTGTTTCTGCTATATAGAAGGTTCCTTTTGCTACTTCAAAATTCAACTTATAGTATCGCTGATATCTGTTTTATATAAATCTGATTGTTACATTGGTGATGGGGCATGTGTTACAGTTTAATATGTCTTTTTGACCGATATCTGCTTTATTATAGGTGTCTCCTGACGATAAGTGTTACATCGTACTTTATGTGTGTGTTACATTAATGCCGATTGAATAGTGGGTTTATGTTATTTTTTTATCAGAAGGGTTTGAGAGTTATTAGATAGTAGGATAGCCCCATTGTTATCATTATTATTCCAAACCAGTGTCTGAATCTACCGGTTGAATGTTTCAGGCCTGTTTTTGCTCCCAGATGATTTGTAAGAAAGTATGCACAGAAAACTGCCACAGCAGCAGGCCAGTTTATTCCTCCTGCAGAGTGATACTGAATTACTGCTCCGAGACTTACGGGAGGAAGTAGTATTGCCAGTGACACAGCACGGGCATCATCTTTATGCATTTTGAAGAGAGATGTAAATAGAGGAACCATCAGTATCCCGGCTCCTATTCCAAAAAAACCACCCGCAACGCCCATAAATGAAGCTGTTATGAAAGCAGCCTTTCTGTTGAATTTAAACTTTGGCTCGCTGCTATTCTGCTGTTTCTCTTTTTTACGACTCATTAAAAGATTTAAAAGGCCTATGAAAATAAGAAGAGATCCAAAGAAGAGTTTCAGGTTTTTCTCATCAACAGCATAAGCACCTCTTGCTCCCAGCCAGGAGAATATAGAGTAGCTTATTACTGAAATTGTTATGTGAGGCAGATATTTTTTTACTCTGTCCCACATCAGAATAACTGAAGGAAGGCTCATTGGCCCAAGCATAACCGCAAGAATCGTCCCTTGAGCCAGGGTTTGGGGGTAGCCAAATATGAAAACTGTTACAGCTATCAGAATCGGGGCTCCCCCAATTCCGGCGTATCCTCCTGTGAAGCCGAGGATACCGCCTATTAATATAAATGATATGAGGTGTTCGGGCATTACCTCTTATATCACTGTTTTTTTGCTATCGCAATTGTTTTCTTAAAAACCCGGATGAAGTTTCCTCCCCAGATTTTTCTTATCTCTTCCTCTGAGTAGCCTCTTCTTACAAGTTCCAGAGTTATATTGCCCATCTGGCTGACATCGTAGCAATCTTTGACTCCCCCTCCACCATCAAAATCTGTACCGATTCCAACGTGGTTGATACCTGCAACTTTAACAATGTGATCTATGTGATCTACAACATCTTTTACTGTTGCCAGTACACGGGGAAATCTTTCATAGAGAGCATAGTACTCTTTTCTGGCTTTCTGTTTATCTGCTGGTGACAGGGCATCAAAATTGCTGTATTTGGTTCTCAGCTTTTTAAAAGCAGCATCTCTCTCTTTGTTGGGAGGAGATTTTTTGACATATCCGCTGAGAATACACATCTGTATAACCCCGTCATTTTTTGCCAGAGCTTTCAACATCTTGTCATCCATATTTCTGGGGTTATCACAAATTGCTCTTGCACATGAGTGTGATGCAAATACAGGAGCTTTTGAGTGTTTAATTACATCGTAGAAAGATGCGTCGGAAATATGGGATACATCTATAAGCATTCCAAGACGGTTCATCTCTTTAACAACCTTTATGCCAAAAGGACTCAGGCCGTTGTGTTCAGGTTTATCTGTAGATGAATCACAGATCTGGTTGTTCTTTGTATGACACAGAGTAATATATCTGGCTCCCATTTTATAGAATTTTTCTATGAGGTTCAGATCTTCTGCAATAGGATAACCGTTTTCGATTCCTATATATATTGCTCTTTTGCCTGTTTTTTCTATCTTATATGCATCTGCCGGAGTCAGAGCAAGAGTTGCCAGACTGGCATGCACTTTTACCATGTTGTGAATTGCATCAAAAATTCTGACTGCTCTGGTTGTCGCTTTTTTGTAGTTCTCAGTATCCCGTTTGCCCTGGCCAAGAAAAACTGCAAAGAAGCTTGCATCCAGGCCACCCTGTTTCATACGGGGAAGGTCCACTCTGTTTCTGTCTTTTTTTGCATCGTGGGGAACCCCTATATTGTATTTGGGATTCATAAGCCACATAGGAGTGTCGCAGTGGGTATCTATTGTGAGAACTTTCTGGTGGATTTCTGCAGCTTTTTTTCTTAATGCTTCCTCTTTATCTGTTGCGGAACAGATGATAAGTGAAAAGGAGAGCAGGATTGTCAGAAATGTAAAAGGTTTAAAAAATTTCATAAAACTTCTCCTGAAATGATCTAATAGAGTTAATACTGAAAACAGAAGCGTAAAGTTCAGAAGTTTGAAATTATTGTGTGGGTATCCGGGCACGATATCAGAGGTTTTATTTTCGGGATATCGTGCCCTTATTAATAGTAGGAGTTTATATTTTCATGTCGATACAGGCAATTTCTCCATAGTTACTTCTGATATAGAGCTTGCCGTTTGAAATTATAGGAATGGTCCAGCAGTGGCACTGTCGTGGCATCTGAAGATCTTTGTTGTCAGACATTTTCAGGATTTTTGCTGATGCAAGTTTTCTCCATGCAACTGGCGAAGCTTCAGCAATCAGAACTTCTCCGTTACCCTGAAGTACAACAACTTTATCGTTTACAATTGAAAGTGATCCCCACTGTGGCATCAGATATTTCCATTTTGTTTTACCATTTTTAAGATCTATACATACAAGATCGGTTTTAGGACCTCTTCTTTTAAAGCCATATGCGTGGTCTTTATAGAGAGCAAAGTTCTGGAACCCGACAAAATTCATCCGCTTTTTCAGGGTTATTTTAGGATCACCTTTTACATCAAGAATAGTAAACCCTCTGTTGGAAGGTGTAAAAAGCTTACCATCAAGATATGCCGGCTCGATATCAATGCCTCTTGCCCATGGCTGTGACCAGATCTCTTTTCCATTCTGTGGGTCCAGAGCAACAAGTTTATTTGAGTTTGGCACAACAATCAGCTGTTTGCCATTGGATTTAATAGGAAGAGGAGAAGGGAGTTCAGTTCCATTCTTATCACTTTTCCATATTACTTTTCCACTCATTTTGTTGAAGCATACGGCTCCTTTACCTG
>CBDDBX010000012.1:0-90225 GCA_965225955.1 Candidatus Aminicenantia bacterium | reverse complement strand
AAATCTGGATATTTCCATAGAAAAAAAAGAATAAAGGAGGTATTTTTGCCTACAATAAATCAGTTAGTAAGATATGGACGGAAAAAGAGTCAGGTTAAGAGTAAATCTCCTGCACTGGAGAAATGTCCTCTTAAACGTGGCGTTTGTACAAGGGTTTTTACAACAAATCCTAAGAAACCAAACTCTGCTATGAGAAAGGTAGCGAGAGTTCGTCTTTCAAACGGAATCGAAGTTAGTGCTTATATTCCGGGAGAAGGTCACTCACTTCAGGAGCACTCAATTGTGTTTATCAGAGGTGGAAGGGTAAAAGACCTTCCAGGTGTAAGATATCACATTATTCGTGGTGCCAAGGATGCTACCGGTGTAGAGAACAGAAAAAAGAGTCGGTCAAAATATGGGACCAGACGACAGAAAAAGTAATCTTTTGCGGGAGCTGAATTAATGCCAAGACGGAATTTAAGTAAGAAAAGAGAAACTACACCTGATGCAGTATACAATTCAACTCTGATTGCCAAACTTATCAATGGTGTTATGCTTGATGGTAAGAAGGCTACAGCTGAGAAGATTGTTTATGATGCAATGGATGAGCTTAAAGAAAAGCTTCAGGGTGATCCTCTGAAAATCGTTCTGAAATGCATCGAAAACGTCAGACCTCAGATTGAAACAAGATCAAGAAGAGTTGGTGGTGCTACATATCAGGTACCAATGGATGTAAGAAAAGAGAGATCCTATGCTCTTGGAATTCGCTGGATTGTGAATTTTGCAAGAGACAGAGGTGGAAAATCTTTTCAGGAAAAACTTGTCGGTGAACTCATGGATGCTCATGGAAACAAGGGCGGAGCCATGAAAAAAAGAGAAACTGTTCACAAAATGGCAGAGTCCAACAGGGCTTTTGCACATTATAAGTGGTAAAATGAAGAGTATACCTGTAGAGTCAATCCGTAACATCGGCATAATGGCACATATAGATGCCGGCAAAACTACTACAACTGAACGGATACTATACTATACAGGTGTTACGTACAAAGTTGGGGAAGTACACGAAGGTACTGCGGTTATGGATTACATGGAGCAGGAACAGGAGAGAGGTATTACAATTACTTCTGCTGCGACTGCATGCATGTGGAAAGACCACCGCGTTAATATTATCGATACACCAGGTCACGTTGACTTTACTGCAGAAGTTGAGAGAGCACTCAGAGTTCTTGATGGAGCAGTTATTGTTCTTTGTGGTGTTGGTGGAGTGGAACCTCAAACTGAAAAAGTCTGGAATCAGGCTGCAAAGTATAAGATTCCCGTAGTTGCATACATTAATAAGATGGATAGAAACGGTGCTGATCATCACGACGTTGTTGAGCAGATTGAAAGTAAGCTTGGTGCTAAACCAATGTTACTGCAGCTGCCACTTGGTCTTGAAGATGAGTTTGCCGGAGTTGTTGATCTTATTGAGATGAAAGCTTACAGATATTCTGGTGAGCTTATTGGTGCTGAGTATGAAGTTGAGGATATTCCTGCTGATATGCTGGAAGAGGCTCAGCTTTACAGAGATGCTCTTGTTGAGCAGGTGGCTGATGAAAATCTTGAAGTTATGGAACTCTTCCTTGAGAAGAAAGATATTCCTTCTGAACTTCTTCATGAAGCTGTTCGCGAGATGACACTTGAACTGAAATGCCTTCCTGTTGTGGTTGGTTCTTCTTTCAAGAATAAAGGTGTTCAGAATCTTCTGGATGCTGTTATTGCATATCTGCCTTCACCAAAAGATAAACCGGAAGCTGAAGGTGTTAATCCCCATAACGGGCAGACTGAAGTTAGAAGACTTGCTGATGATGAGCCATTTTCTGCTCTCGTTTTCAAGATTCTGACAGATCCTCACGTAGGGCAGCTGATCTTCTTCAGAGTGTATTCAGGGTCAATCAATAGTGGTGATTCTGTATTTAACAGCTCTAATGGTAAGAAAGTCAGAGTGTCCAAACTGCTGAAAATGCATGCCGACAAGAGAGAGGAAGTAAAAACAGTAAGCTCAGGAGATATTGCAGCTACTTTAGGTCTTGCTGGTGTATCAACCGGCGATACCATCTGTGATCCGGCGAAAAGAATTGTTCTTGAGAATATTGTTTTCCCTGATCCTGTAATTTCTTCCACAATTGAGCCTAAAAAGACATCAGATCATGATAAGCTTGAAGATGTACTTCGGAAGCTGGGTGCTGAAGATCCGACCTTTAAAACTTATGTCGATAAAAATACCGGTCAGAAAATTATTTCCGGTATGGGCGAACTTCACCTCGAAATCCTCCAGGACAGAATCCTGAGAGAGTTCAGAGTGGAGACAAAGATCGGTAAACCCAGAGTTGCGTATCACGAAACTGCAAGAGCAGCAGCTGTTGCAAGTGAAACATACGAAGTGCAGGCTGGAGGAAAACAACAGTATGCCGGGGTTAAGCTCAGAGTTGAACCGCTTGATGGCGATGAGAAATTTATCTTTGTAAATAGTGCCGATAATACGCTCCTGACAAAGGAATTTCTTGGAGCAATCGAGACCGGGGTTAAGGAATCTCTGGAAGCCGGTCAAATTGCAGGTTATCCTGTAACAAATGTTAAAGTTACTCTGCTTAGTGCAGATGTTAACGAAGATGTCTCAACAGACCTTGCGTTTAAGGTTGCTGCTACGATAGCTTTTAACAAAGCTTTCCGTGAAGCCAATCCTGTTCTTATGGAGCCGGTGATGAAAATTGAAATCACTGTGCAGGATGAGTATCTGGGAGAGGTTATAGGTGATCTGAAAGCCAGAGAAGGTAAAGTCAACGATATGGACAACCGTAATAACATTCACGTGTTGAGCGGTACTGTGCCAATGTCCAGAATGTTTGGATATGCTACAGTAATCAGAACCCTGACACAGGGTAGAGCTGGTTACTCACTGGAATTCCATGATTATGTTGAGATGAATGATAAAAAAATGCAGGATGTACTGCAGAATCAGTTAGGTATATATACAGCTAATTAGGAGGTATGTTATGGCAAAGGAAAAATTTGATAGAAGTAAACCTCACCTGAACATAGGTACAATTGGTCACGTTGACCATGGAAAAACAACCCTTACCGCTGCTATCACTAAAGTTCTGAGTAAAGCGGAAGGTTCAAATGTAGATTACAGAGACTTCTGGAGTATTGATAACGCTCCTGAAGAAAAAGAAAGAGGGATTACAATTCAGATCTCTCACGTTGAATACGATACAAAAACACGCCACTATGCGCATATTGACTGCCCGGGTCATGCTGACTATGTTAAAAACATGATCACCGGTGCTGCACAGATGGATGGTGCTATTCTCGTTTGCAGTGCAACAGATGGCCCAATGCCTCAGACAAGAGAACATATCCTGCTCGCAAGACAGGTTAACGTTCCTAAACTTGTTGTGTTTATGAACAAATGTGACATGGTAGATGACGAAGAAATTCTTGATCTCGTAGAACTCGAAATCAGAGAACTTCTTTCAGAATATGACTTCCCCGGAGATGATATCCCGGTAACAAGAGGTAGTGCTCTTAAAGCAATGGAAAATGATGATCCCGCTGATGCTGAGTGGAACTCAAACATCATGGAACTTATGGGAACTGTTGATGAATACATCGACCTTCCTGCAAGACCAGTTGATCTTGACTTCATCATGCCTATCGAAGACGTATTCACAATCAGTGGGCGTGGTACTGTTGTTACCGGTAGAGTTGAAAGAGGTATCGTAACAGTTGGTGACGAAATCGAAATCGTTGGTATTAGAGATACCCAGAAAAAAGTTGTAACCGGCGTTGAAATGTTCAAGAAACTTCTTGATCAGGGAGAAGCTGGTGATAACATCGGTGTTCTGCTTCGTGGTACAGACAGAGAGGACGTTGAAAGAGGTATGGTTCTGGCTAAAGCCGGTTCAATCACTCCTCATACAAAGTTCAAAGCTGAAGTATATGTTCTGTCAAAAGACGAAGGCGGACGTCACACACCATTTGTAAGTGGTTACAGACCTCAGTTCTTCTTCCGTACAACAGATGTTACCGGTAGTGTTCAGCTGAACGAAGGCGTTGAAATGGTTATGCCTGGTGATAATGCGACTTTTAATATCGAACTTATTACTCCAATCGCTATGGAAAAGGGGCTTAAGTTTGCTATTCGTGAAGGTGGCAGAACAATCGGTGCCGGCAGTGTAACCGAAATTATTGAGTAGGATAAAATAAAATGAATACTAAAATTAGAATTAAACTGAAATCTTTTGACAGCAGAATTCTTGATAAGTCTTCAGCGGAAATAGTTGCAAAAGCAAAGAGAACTGGTGCAAGAGTTGCCGGTCCTATCCCCATTCCAACGAAGATCGAAAGATTTTGTGTTCTGAGATCACCTCATGTTAATAAAAAATCCCGTGAGCATTTTGAAAGAAGAACTCACTCCAGACTCGTAGAGATTATCGATCATAACGATGATACTATTGCGGAACTTAAGAAAATGGATCTGCCTGCTGGAGTAGAGGTAGAAGTTAAATCCAACTAGAGGAAGGCAAAATGATGCAAGGATTAATAGGAAAAAAGATGGGTATGACTCAGATCTTCACTGATGAAGGTAGAGTTGTTCCTGTAACAATCATAAAAGCAGGTCCATGTCTGGCAGTTCAGAAAAAAGAGTACAGTGAAACTCTTGAAAAGATTCAGCTGGGTCTTGTTGAAGATAAGAAAGTTAAGAATGTAAACAAGCCTATGAAAGGCCACTTTGAAAAAGCTAACGTACCTCCTGCGAAAGTAACCAAAGAGTTCTTCGCTGAAGTTGGTAAAGTAAATGTTGGTGACAGTTTCAAAGTTGATATGTTCGAAGAGAACGAAACAGTTAATGTTATTGGAACCACTAAAGGTAAAGGTTTTCAGGGTGTTGTTAAGAGATGGAATTTTGCCGGTGGTAGAAAATCACACGGTTCAATGTTCCACAGAAGACCTGGTTCAACCGGTATGTGCGCATATCCTGGTGAAGTAATCAAAGGTAAGAAAATGCCTGGTAGAATGGGTGGTAAAAGAAGAACTGTTAAAGGTCTTGACGTTGTTAAAATCGATAATGAAAATAACCTCATTCTCGTTAAAGGTGCTGTACCTGGATTCAACGGTAACTACGTTTTCATTCTGAAAGATTCCTTTAAAAGGAGATAATAATGTTAAAGTTCAAGGTTAGAGATATAGAAAATAAGGAAGTCAGTGAAATCGAACTTCCTGAAACAATTTTTGATTATCCTCTGAAAGAACACCTTATTTATGAGGCTGTTAAAAACTTCAGAGCAAATCAGAGATCCGGAACTGCCTGTACTAAAACCAGAGGTAAAGTTGCAGGTAGTGGTAAAAAACTGTGGAAACAGAAAGGTACCGGTAGAGCCAGAATGGGTTCTGTAAGATCTCCTCTGTGGAGAAGTGGTGGTACTACATTTGGTCCTCAGCCAAGAGACTACTCTTACAACATGCCTAAAAAGGCAAGAAGAAATGCTCTCAAATCTATTCTTTCAGACAAAGTACGTCATGACATGCTCGGTTTCATCGATAAGTTCACTGTAACTTCAATTCGTACAAAAGATACCGTTGCTGTTCTGAAAAAACTCAACATTGCTGATGAAAAAGTACTGATCGTTGATAGCAGAGAAAACAATGAGCTGATTCTTTCAACAAGAAATCTGCCAAACATCAAAGCCATCGATGCTTCAGAGCTGAATGTTTACGATTCACTGAAATACTCACGTATTATCTTCTCAGTGGAAGCAGTAAATAAAATTGTAGAGGTACTGAAATGAAACTGGAAATGACAGATATTATACTGGCTCCCTGTGTAACAGAAAAATCAACTGATCTTAAAGATAAAGAGCGCGTTCTCTGCTTCAAGGTTCATCCTAAAGCAAATAAGATCATGGTTAAAAATGCTGTAGAAACACTTTTCAAAACTGAAGTTGCAGCTGTTAACATTCTCAACTTCCAGGGAAAGGAAAAGAGACAGGGAAGATACGTCGGACGCAGAGCATCATGGAAAAAAGCTTATATCAAGCTTGCTAAAGATGCTAAGATGATTGAGTACTTCGAGGTGGTATAATGGGCATAAAGGTATTTAAACCCGTTACTCCGGGACAGAGAGGAAAAACCGGATTTACATTTGACGAACTGACCACAGACAGACCATATAAGAAACTTCTGACTTCTCTGAAGAAATCAGGTGGTAGAAACAGCTACGGTCGTATTACCATCAGATTCAGAGGCGGCGGTCACAAAAGAAAATACAGAATAATTGATTTCAAGAGAAATAAGTATGATATTCCCGGTTACATTGAAACCATCGAATATGATCCTAACAGAACAACAAGAATTTCTCTTGTAAAGTATGAAGATGGCGAAAGAAGATACGTTCTTGCTCCTCTTGGTGTAAAAGTTGGCGATAGAATTATCTCAACTGACAGAGAAGCTGAAATCGTTCCAGGAAATGCACTTCTTATCAGGAACATCCCTGTTGGTACTATTATTCACAACATCGAGTTCCAGAGAGGTAAAGGTGGTCAGATTGCGAGATCTGCTGGTTCTTTTGCAACTCTTATGGCTAAAGAAGGACGTTATGCCCTTGTTAAGATGCCTTCAGGTGAGCTGAGAAAAATCAGCATCGAATGCAGAGCTACTATCGGTCAGCTGAGTAATCCTGAACACAGTAATATCAAAGTTGGTAAAGCTGGTAAATCAAGATGGCTTGGTAAGAGACCTCATGTTCGTGGTACTGTTATGAACCCGATTGATCATCCACACGGTGGTGGTGAAGGTAAAACAAAGGGTGGTAGAATTCCTGTTACTCCTTGGGGTAAACCAACTAAGGGTTACAAAACAAGGAAGAACAAGAGAACCCAGAAATTCATCGTCAAGAGGAGAAAGTAATAGATGGCACGCTCAATTAAAAAAGGTGTATATATCAGTGAAAAACTTTTTAAGAAAGTTTTGGAATCAAAAAACAGCAAAAAGAGAGATGTAATTAAAACCTGGGCAAGGAGTTCAACAGTTGTACCTGAAATGGTTGGCCTGACTTTTGCAGTTCACAACGGAAAAAAATTCATCCCTGTTTTTGTAACTGAAAATATGGTTGGCTACAAATTAGGCGAATTTGCTGAAACAAGAACATATAAAGGCCACGCCAAAGGGAAGAAGTAGGAGGCAACATGAGTCACTTAGCTGTAGCTAAAGGAAAATACGTAAAGATTGCTCCGCAGAAAAGCAGACTGGTCGCTGATCTTGTTCGTGGTAAGGATGCAGGTGAAGCTCTTACTATTCTTAACTTTTCAAGTAAGAAGAAAGCAGCAGGCATCATCTCAAAAGTTCTGAATTCTGCAATTGCAAATGCACAGGTAAAGCATCCAGGTGTGGATGTAGATAATCTGTATATCTCTGAGATTTATATAGACAAAGCACCGTATCTGAAGAGATTTCGCGCTGCTCCCAGAGGAAGAGGCGTTAGAATTCTCAAGGCTTATTCCCATGTAACAATTTATTTGAATGAAAGAGAGGAGAAATAATGGGACAGAAAACACATCCATACGGTTTCAGGTTAGGATTCAATAAAGGTTGGCTGTCACTTTGGTATGGCAGAGGTAGAAACTACGTTGAAAACCTCCATTCTGACCTGGTAATCAGAAAAGAACTGAAAAAGAAATATAAACATGCCGGCGTTTCTTCAATTGAAATCAAGAGAATCTCAGATACTCTCAGAGTTCAGATTAACACAGCAAGACCCGGTATCATTATTGGTAAAGGTGGTTCAGGTATCAAACAGATGAAAAAGTACATCAGCAGACTTGCTGGTCGTCCTGTTGACAAGATTCTTGTTGACGTAATCGAAATCAAATACCCAGAACTGGTTGCTCAGCTTGTTGCAGAAGGCGTTGCTTATCAGCTGGAAAGAAGAATCTCTTTCAGAAGAGCAATGAGAAAAGCTGTTGATTCATCACTGAGAGCTGGTGCTATCGGTATGAAAATCAGAGTTGCAGGCAGACTTGGTGGTGCTGAAATTGCGAGAGCTGAATGGTACCTCGTTGGTAAACTTCCTCTCCAGACTCTTAAAGCCGACATCGACTACGGACTGGCAGAAGCGCAGACTGAATATGGTCAGATCGGTATTAAAGTATGGATCTATGCTCAGGACAAACTGAAAGAGCGTTACAAAAAACCTGAACTTGAGCTGACTGAAAAAGGAGAATAACAATGTTAATGCCATCAAAAGTTAAACATAGAAAAGTTTTCCGCGGAAAAAGAAAAGGTAAAGCGACTAAAGGTAATACTCTCGAATTTGGTGATTACGGTCTGCAGGCTATGGAAAACTGCTGGATTAACTCCAGACAGATTGAAGCCGGTCGTATTGCGATTAACCGTTATATCAAAAGAGGTGGTAAACTCTGGATAAGACTTTTCCCATACAAACCTGTATCATCCAAACCTGTTGAAGTAAGAATGGGTAAGGGTAAAGGGGATCCTGATTTCTGGGTAGACGTTGTTAAAAAGGGCAAGATCATGTATGAACTCGAAGGTGTAGCTGAAGATGTAGCAAAAGAAGCTATGAGACTTGCTCAGAGAAAATTTCCCATTAAGACACGTTTCATAAAGAGGGAAAAGTAGGAGTTAGACTATGAAAGCAAAAGAAATTAGAGAACTTTCAGTTGAAGAGCTTCAGGGTAAGCTGACTGAACTGAGAGATAAAGCATTCAGACAGAGAATGCAGAAATCTCTTGGTCAGATTGAAAATCCACAGGCTCTTAGAGAAACAAAGAAAGATATAGCCAGAATTTTGACAGTATTAACAGAGAAGAGGGCTTAAAATGGAAGAAAAGAAAAGCGTAAGCATTATTCTGACAGGAATTGTTGCTTCATCTAAAGCGGATAAGACTATATCTGTAAATGTTGAAAGAATATTCCGTCATCCGGTTTATAAAAAGATCGTTAGAAAAAAGAAAAAATATTTGGCACACGACGAAACAAACCAGTGTAATCCTGGTGATGTGGTTAAAATCAAACTTGTTCGTCCATTAAGTAAACTTAAGAGATGGAACCTGATTGAAGTTATTTCAAAGGCTCCTGTTAAAGAGGTGACCAAATGATCCAGATGCAGACACGCCTCAAAGTGGCTGATAACTCAGGTGCTAAAGAGATTATGTTCATTCGTGCACTTGGTGGTGGCGTAGGCAAAATCGCTTATACTGGTGATGTGTTTGTTGGAACAGTTAAAGCAGCTGAACCTAATGCAAAGATCAAAAAAGGTGAAGTTGTCAGAGCTGTTATCGTGAGAACAAGAAAGGAAGTAAGACGTAAAGATGGTTCTTACATCAGATTCTCAGATAACGCTGCTGTTATTATCAATAAGGATAACGAACCTGTTGGAACCCGTGTTTTCGGTCCGGTTTCCAGAGAGCTGAGAGAAAAAAGATTTATGAAAATCGTTTCTCTTGCGCCGGAGGTAATCTAAATGGCTACTAAGTGTAAATTAAAAAAAGGCGATTCCGTAATTGTCAGAAAAGGTAAAAAAACCTGCAAAGGCAAAATCGGAAAAATCATAAACTTCACTCCTGATAAAAAGAGAGTATTTGTTGAAGGCATTAACATGGTTAAAGAGTATGTTCGCCCCAACCCTCAGAAAAACATTCAGGGTGGAATCGTTGAGAAAGAAGGCTCACTGCCAATTGCAAGTGTTATGTTCTATGATGCAAATGCAGAGCAGGGAGTTCGTATCGGATATAAATTCGAGAACGGAAAGAAAGTTCGTATCAGTAAAAAAACTGGTAAGGTTATTGACTAGGAGAACTGAGAATGGCGAGACTACAAGAAAAGTATAAAAATGAGATTGTTGCCAAACTCAAAGAAGAGTTGGAACTTGAAAATATTATGCAGGTTCCCCGGGTTGAAAAAGTAGTAATCAACTCTGGTGTTGGTGAAGCAGTACAGAACAAAAAGATTCTGGACAAAGTGGTTCAGGAACTGACAACCATTTCCGGTCAGAAACCAGTTGTAAGAAAAGCAAAGAAATCTATTGCGAACTTCCGTCTCAGAGAAGGGATGCCAATTGGTGCAAGTGTTACACTGAGAGGAATCAGAATGTATGAATTCCTGGATAGAATCATCAGTGTTGTTCTGCCACGTATCAAAGACTTCAGAGGTGTACCTGTGAAATCTTTTGACGGTTCAGGAAACTACACTTTTGCTGTCAAAGATCAGCTCGTTTTCCCTGAAATCGACTACAACAAAGTTGACAGAACAAGCGGTATGTCAATCACTATTGTTACTTCAGCAACCAGCAACAAAGCCGGTGAGGCTCTGTTGAGGCAGATTGGAATGCCTTTCAGTAGTTAGGAGAAACCAGCATGGCAAAAAAATCTACTATAGCTAAATCACTTAAACCAAAAAAGTTTGGAGTCAGAGCGAATACCCGCTGCAGACTTTGTGGAAGACCAAGATCTGTTTACAGAAAATTTGAACTGTGCAGACTTTGCTTCCGTGAGCTTTCACTGAAGGGAGAAATTCCAGGTGTTACCAAAGCATCCTGGTAAGGAGAGAACATGAGTCACACAGATCCAATTGCAGATATGTTAACAAGAATCAGGAATGCGATAATGGCTGAAAAAAAGAAAGTCACCATTCCCAGTTCAAAAATGAAAAATGAAATTGCAAAAGTTCTTAAGAAAGAAGGTTATATAATTGACTTCTCAGTAAGTACCAGCGAATTCCCTCAGATTGAAGTTACTCTCAAATATGATGAGAACAAAGTAAATGCAATCGAAGGAATTAAAAGAATTTCTACTCCAGGTAAAAGAGAGTATACTTCAGTTGAAGAAATTCCTGCTGTTATGGGTGGTTATGGTGTTGCTGTTCTTTCAACATCAAAAGGACTTCTGACAGATAAAGAAGCTAAAGACATAAATGTCGGTGGCGAAATTCTGTTCAATGTTTGGTAGGAGGAAATATGTCCAGATTAGCTACTAAACCAGTTGTATTTGATAAAGCAGTAACTGTTGAAGTTAAGGCTGACTCAGTATTCCTGAAAAGTTCAAAAGGAGAACTAACTATTCCCCTTCAGAAAGGAATCACTGTAGAAGTTGAAGGCAATAACATCAACGTTAATAAAGAGAACGACACTTATGGTGCAAACCAGGGTCTCGTTTGGGCACTGATCAGAAACGCAGTTGAAGGCCTGACTAAAGGTTATTCCAAAAAACTGACTATCGTTGGTAAAGGTTGGAGATCAGCAGTAAAAGGCGATGTAATTGACCTGCAGGTTGGTTACTCACACCCTGTTAACTTCAAACTTCCAAAAGGTGTTACTGCAAAACAGGAAAACCCTGGTTCATTTGAACTGTTTTCACACGACAAACATCTTCTGGGTCAGGTTTGTGCCAACATTCAGAGAATCAGACCTGTTGAACCTTACAAACTGAAAGGAATCAGAATTGAAGGTCAGTATCTCAGACAGAAAGTAAGAAAGGCTTCAGGAGTATAATAGAATGATTACACCTAAGTATGTTATTAAAGATAGAAGAAAAAACAGAATCAGAAAGACAATACGTAAAAAGCTGAACGGTACACCTGAAAGACCAAGACTTTTCATCTTCAAAAGTAACAAGTTCATGTACGCTCAGATAATTGATGATGTTAACCACAAGGTTATCGCAAGCGCTTCAACTATTGAAAAGGAAGTAAGCAAAGAGCTGAAAAGTACAAAAGATACTGAAGCTGCAAAGTTCCTTGGAAAGGTTATCGCTGAAAGAGCTGGCAAAATTGATGTGAAGTCAGTAGTATTTGACAGAAATGTTTACCCGTTTGTGGGTAGAGTTAAGGCTTTTGCTGACTCTGTCAGAGAAAATGGTATCGTATTGTAAGGAGACATGATGAGATATAAAAATCGTGAAGCAGAGAGTAACGAAGTTCTATTTGAAGAAGAAGTAATCTCAATTAGAAGGGTAACCAAGGTTGTTAAAGGTGGTAAGAATATGAGATTCTCCGCTGCAGTAATCGTTGGCGACAAGAATGGAAAGGTTGGCCTTGGTAAAGGTAAAGCCCGTGAAGTTCCCCTGGCTATCAAAAAAGCTGTTGCAGATGCAAAGAAAAATCTCATTGAGGTTCCAATAATCGACGATACTATTCCTTACTATATAGAAGGTAAATATGGCGCAGGTCACGTTATTCTGAGACCAGCTTCTGCAGGTACCGGAGTTATTGCCGGTGGTGCTGTGAGATTCATCATGGAACTTGCAGGAGTTAAGAACATTCTTACAAAAAGTCTCAGAAGTAAGAATATCCTGACTGTTGCCAGAGCTACTATCAATGGTCTGAAGCACATCAAAAGACCAGAAGAAATTAAAGCTAAAAGAGGAATTACAGGAGAAGAAGCATGAGTCCTGAAAAAAAGGAGACTTTTCCGCAGGTAAGAATCAAGCTCGTTAAGAGTGTTATCGGAAGAACTGAAAGACAGAGAGCTGTTGTAAAGAGTCTTGGACTTGGTAAGCTCAATTCAGAAGTTGTTCAGACAAAAACTCCACAGATTGCGGGAATGATAAATAAAGTTAATTTTCTGCTGGAAGTTACGGAGGTTGAGAAATGATATCCTTAGCGAATCTTAAACCTGCAGAGGGAGCAAATAAAAAAAGAAAAAGAGTTGGTCGTGGTCCTGGTTCAGGCCTGGGTAAAACTGCGGGCAGAGGTATGAACGGTCAGAAATCAAGATCTGGTTATTCCAGAAAACGTGGTTTCGAAGGTGGTCAGATGCCTCTGGTAAGAAGAATCCCAAAACGAGGGTTCACCAACATCTTCAGAGTTGAGTACACTATCATTAATATCGGTACCATTGAAAAACTTGGTGTAGATGAAGTGACATATGATGTACTTATGGAGAAAAACATCATTAACAAAAAGAACCTCAGAATTAAAGTACTGGGAGATGGCGAACTTACAAGAAAAGTAAAAGTACACGCTCACAAATTCTCAAAATCTGCTCTTGAAAAAATTCAGAGTAAAGATGGCGAAGCTGTAATTCTGTAGCTGGAGAAGAAAATTGATAAATTTCTTTAGAAACATTTTTGTGGTACCGGAACTGAGGAAACGTGTTGTATACACGTTTCTGATGCTGGCTGTTTTCAGGATAGGGTCTCAGATTACCCTTCCTGGTATCGATGTGAATGCTATAACAACCTTCTTCCAGGAAGCTCAGGGAACTATTCTTGGTTTCCTTGATATGTTCTCTGGTCAGAATATGTCAAGAATGACAATTTTTGCACTTGGTATTATGCCATATATCAGTGCATCAATTATTCTTCAGCTCCTTCAGGTTGTATGGCCATACCTTGAGAAGATCTCAAAAGAGGGTGAACTGGGACGTAAAAAGATTACACAGTATACAAGATATGGTACTGTTCTGATTGCTCTGGTTCAGTCTGTAAGTATTGCAACTGGTCTTGAAAAGATGCATACCAAAGCTGGTGCGTGGGTTGTTCCTCAGGCTACACAGGGTTGGGGCTTCAGACTTCTTGCTATGCTGACACTTACTACAGGTACAATCTTTCTGATGTGGCTTGGTGAGCAGATCTCTGAAAGAGGTATCGGTAACGGTATTTCACTTCTGATTTTTGCTGGTATTATTATCGGTCTGGTACCTGGTGCCTGGAATCTGCTGTCTGGTCTTAAAACTGGTGAAATGTCACCGATTACACTGATATTCCTGCTGATTCTGATGTTGGTGGTTATTGCCTTCATATGTTATGTGGAGATGGGGCAGAGAAGAATTCCTATTTCCTATGCAAAACGTATTCAGGGTAGAAGAATGATGGGTGGTCAGAGTACTTTCCTTCCTCTCAAGGTTAACACCGGTGGGGTTATGCCAATCATCTTTGCTTCTTCTGTAATAACCTTTCCGGCTACAGTTGCAAGTTTCTTTAGAGGAAATGAGTTTGCAGATGCAATAGCAAAACACCTTGGAATGGGTATGCCGCTGTATAATCTGCTTTTCACCATTTCAATTATTTTCTTCACATATTTTTATATTTCAATAACTTTCAACCCGCAGGATGTATCTGATAACCTGAAAAAGCACGGTGGCTTTATTCCTGGAATAAGAGCCGGAAAGAACACATCTGATTATATCGATAATGTTCTTTCAAAGCTTACCTTCATTGGTGCGATCTACCTGGTACTGATAGCGGTGCTGCCAAGTTTCCTTATGATGGGTTTCAAAGTTGGAGCTTTGCCTGTTATAGGTGAATTCCTTGAAGCAAATCTGCCTGCATGGGTATCTGATGGTCTTGGTATTAATTTCTGGTTCGGTGGTACATCAATCCTTATTGTTGTTGGTGTTGCCATGGATACAGTTCAGCAGGTCGAAGCTCAGCTGACAATGAGAAATTATGACTCAATTTCCAAACGTGGCCGTGTGAGAGGCAGACGTTAGTTAATGATTAAACGGACTGAAAATAGAGGTAATACCGGAAATGATAACTGTTAAAACAAAGAAAGAGCTGGCAATAATGAGAGAAGCAAATCGCATTGTTGCTGTTGTTCTTACTGAAATTGAAGACAGAGTCAAACCCGGTGTTACTACAAAAGAGCTGGATAGCTGGGCAGAGGATAGAATCAGAAGCCTGAATGCGAAACCCGGATTCAAAGGCTACGGGGGCTATAGAAAGTTCCCGGCTACCCTCTGTACATCAGTTAACAATGAAATTGTTCATGGTATTCCTTCTGAGAGCTCAGTGCTTAAAGAAGGAGATATCCTGAGTGTTGATGTTGGCACAATCTACAAGGGATTCTACGGCGACGGAGCAAGATCTTATGCTGTAGGAAAAATCGGCGAAGAGAAGCAGAAACTGATGGATGTCTGTAAAGCCTCTCTGGAAGCCGGAATCGAGCAGGTTGTACAGGGAAACAGGATCAGGGATATTTCAATTGCAATTGAGAATAGTATTAGACCCCATGGTTATGGTATAATCAGAGATCTGACGGGTCACGGTATTGGGAAAAATCTCCACGAAGAACCACAGATACTGAATTTTGACGACGGAAGAAAAGGAAAAAAGATTAAAAACGGAATGACATTTGCAATTGAACCAATGATCGCGATGGGCAGTTATGAAGTAACAACTCTTGATGATCACTGGACAGTAGTTACTGCTGACGGCTCTGTAGCAGCGCATTTTGAACACACTGTCGCTGTTACTGAAAATGGTCCGGAAATTTTAACGAGGTTATGAATGGCAGCTAAGGAAAAAGATGTAATAGAAGTTCGGGGCGTGATTCTTGAAACCCTGCCTAACGCAATGTTTCAGGTTGAACTCGAAAATGGTCACAGAATTCTGGCTCACCCTTCCGGCAAGATGAGAAAGAACAATATCAGGATTCTGCCGGGTGACAAGATCAAACTGGAGATTTCTCCATACGATCTGAAAAGAGGGAGAATTACTTACAGGTATAAGTAAGGAGGACAAATGAAGGTAAGAGCATCTGTTAAAAAAATATGCAATAAGTGTAAAGTAATCAAAAGAAAAGGCGTTGTCAGGGTTATCTGCAAAGACCCGAAGCATAAACAACGGCAAGGATAAAGGAGGTCATTTTGGCACGTATAGCTGGAGTTGAAGTACCAGATAGAAAAAGAGTTGAGATTGGATTGACCTACATCTTCGGAATTGGTAGATCTAAATCCCAGGAAATTTTGGAAGTTCTTGACGTAGATAAACATACAAAAGTAAAAGATCTGAGTGCAGAAGAACTAGGTAAGATCAGAAAATATATCGAAAACAATGTTATGGTTGAAGGTGACCTTAAAAAGAAGGTAAGCCAGGATATCAAACGTTTGATGGATATTAACAGTTACAGAGGTCGTAGACATAAAAGAGGACTCCCTGTAAGAGGACAGAGAACCAAAACTAACGCCAGAACCAGAAAGGGTCCACGTGGTTCACTGATCAAGAAGAAAAAGTAGGAGAATCTGAATGGCTAAAAGAGCAGTAAAGAAAAAAGGTAAGAAGAAAGAGAAGAAGATAGTTTCTCACGGCATCCTTTATATCCACTCTACATTCAACAATACTATCGTTTCAATTACTGATAAAGAAGGTAACATGTTGACATGGGCAGCTGGTGGCGTCGTGGGATTCAAAGGTTCAAGAAAGTCTACTCCTTTTGCAGCACAGCTTGCAGCAGAAAAAGTACTTAAAGAAGCTGAAAACTATGGAATCAAATCACTTGATATCCGTGTTAAAGGTCCTGGAGCAGGAAGAGAAAGTGCAATAAGAAGCGTAAGCGGCACTAACTTCAGAGTAAAATCAATTAAAGATACTACTCCGATTCCTCATAACGGTTGCAGACCAAGAAAGAAAAGAAGAGTATAAAGGAGAGGATATAAATGGGAAGATATAACGGTCCATTATGCAGGCTTTGCAGAACTGAAAGCACCAAACTTTTCCTTAAGGGAAAAAGATGTTTGACAGATAAATGCGCTCTGGAAAGAAGAAACTACCCTCCAGGAGCAAAAGGAAGTAAAGTAAGTTTCAGAAAATCCAACTACAAACTGCAGTTGAGAGAGAAACAGAAAGTTAAAAGATTTTATGGAGTTGGCGAAAAACAGTTTAGAAGATTTTTCCAGATTGCATCACTGAAAAAAGGTGTTACTGGTCTTAACCTTCTCAGAATTCTGGAACTCAGACTCGATAATGTTCTTTATCGTATGAATTGTGCTTATTCAAGAACACATTCACGCCAGATGATTAAACATGGTCACATCAGTGTAAATGGTAAAAAAGTGACTATTCCTTCATACATTCTTAAGCAGGATGATGTTGTGTCATTCACAGCTAAAGCTTCTGAAAATGATAATTTCAAAGCTATGCTTGAAAATGTAAAAGGATTGCTGGATGTACCTGCATGGCTCATCTGCGATGAAGAGAAAAAATCTGCGAAAGTACACGCGCTTCCTAACAGGGAAGATGTCTCACTTGAAGTAGAAGAACATCTAATCGTTGAGCTCTATTCCAAATAAGGAGTAAAGTTATGAATATAACATATCAGAGGCCAAGAAAACTTGAAGTTGTTGAATTGAAAGAAAATTACGGCAGATTTGAAGCCGAACCTTTTGAAAGAGGATATGGAACAACCCTGGGAATTGCTCTCAGAAGAGTTCTGCTCTCTCTTATCGAAGGTGCAGCAATTACCGCTGTAAGAATTGATGGTGTGCTGCATGAGTTCTCTTCAATTCCTGGCGTCTATGAAGATGTTCTGAATATCATACTCAACCTGAAAACTGTTCCTTTCAAACTTAATGTTGATGAACCACGTACTGTCAGAATCGAAACTAATGGTGGCGAAATTACATCAGCCGATATTATTACAGATAGCGATGTTGAAGTTCTTGATAAGAACATTCATATTGCATTCACAGAAGAAGGCACAAACTTTGTATGTGAAATGATTGTAACAAAAGGCGTTGGTTTTAAACTCACAGAGCACAATCTTAATGATGAGCTGGCTGTGGATTTCATTCCAGTTGATTCTAATTTCAGCCCTGTTGACAAAGTTAAGTACTCTATCAGACCTGCAAGGGTTGGTAAGAGAACTGACTATGAGAAACTGATTGTCGAAATCTGGACAAATGGTGGTATCAATCCGAAAGAAGCGCTTTCACGTGCGAGCATGATACTTAGAGATCACCTCTCAATTTTCATTAATTTCCAGGATAAGGAAGTTCTGTCACAGATTGATGAACCTGAAGCAACAGCAAGCACAACATTCAATAAAGAGTTACTTGAGAAGAGTGTTGATGCTATGGGACTTTCAGTTCGTGCACTTAAATGCCTCAAAAGACTTGGTGTTGACTATATCTTTGAGCTTATTGAGAAAACAGAGCATGAACTCCTCAATTCAAAGAATTTTGGTAAGAAATCCCTCGAAGAGATCATTCAGAAACTTCAGGAATCAGATCTTGCTTTAGGACAGAAGTTACCTTTACCTATTAAAGAGAACTTAATTGAAAGATTGAAGAAAACAGATAACTCAGAAGAAACGGAAGAGGAAAAGGAGTAAAGAATGAGGCATTTAAAAGGTGGTTCAAAGCTGAGAAGAAATCCTTCGCACAGAAAAGCCCTTCTCAGAAACTTAACAGCCAGTCTGATTGAAAATAATAGAATAGAAACTACTCTGGCAAAGGCTAAAGCTTTAAGACCAATTGTAGAAAAAATGATCACTCTTGGTAAGTCAGGAACTCTTGCTGATAAGAGAAGAGCAATGGCTTACATCTATAAGAGAAACACTGTTCACATGCTTTTTGACGAAGTTGCGCCAAGATTCATGGATAGAAACGGTGGATATACCAGAATTATCAAAGGCGATTTTCGTAAAGGTGATGGTGCAGAAATGGCTATCATCGAATTTGTAGATTACAAATTTGACGAAAAAAGTAAATAATTAAAAATCAGGCGGGCATAACTCAATGGTAGAGTACAAGCTTCCCAAGCTTGAAGTTGCGGGTTCGATTCCCGTTGCCCGCTGATTTATCAGGTACAAACATGGCGGTATTTAAAAAAAATCAGAAGAATGTAGATAGTTTTAAACCTGTTAGTCCGGTTCCCCAGACAGTTGAAAAAAGAACTGTTATAGGACGGACACTTACTGTATCAGGTGAGTTATCGATCTCTGAAGAGATTCTTATCGAAGGCACAGTTGATGGTGTTATCAATAGTACCGGACGTGTGGTAATCGGAAGAAACGGCTTTGTCAAAGCTGAAGTTTATGCCCGTGAAGTAGTAATTAAGGGTAGACTGGAAGGCGATGTTAAAGGCGAATACAAAGTTGAAATTGCACCGGAAGGTGTTTTAAACGGCAACATTATTTCTCAAAGAGTTGTGCTGGCTGAAGGCTCTGTGTTTAAGGGCAATATTGATATGTCAGTTAAAGACGCTGCACAGGAGCAGAAAGAGAAGAAAAGCGAAAGCCAGGAATAGACTTTATCGTGACTGGTGTTTCTGCTTTTAAAAAGCCTGCTCTGTTTTTATTCATAATATTTTCATATCTGCAGTTTGCAGGTGCTACTGATGTAGCAGTTCAATCCCATTCAGTAAGAATATACACTGCTGAATTCCAGAATAAGCTTAAAAATATTGGTGTATCCCAGGCTATTATGAGAATATTTCAGAATCGTACAGATTCCGGAGGATTCTACTTCCAGAATAGTCAGTTCAAAACCTTTGGAAAAGATCTTGAAGCAGCATTAATTGCATCTGAAAAAAGCGGAATTCAGCTTACTGCCTGGATGATTACAAGAAACTATAAATGGTTAAAGGATAAATCACTTTTCGATGTGAGCTATAAGAACGATAAATCAGTTGTTATACCAAAGCTTGACATATTTAACGAAAAGTCAGTTGAACTTGTTAAGAGAGCATACAGAGATCTTGTGAAGACAGGTGTTAAATCTGTTATGCTGCAGGATGATGCGGTTTTAAAAAGAACCGAAGGCTTATCTGAAAAAGGGAAAAACTTTTTCCACGATAAAACAGGATATCCTCCAGTTGAAAAGCATATGCTTAACAGAGAGCATTTCTATTTTCACAACTGGATAAGAATCAAGATAAACAGAATTAACTCTTTAATTGAGACAGTAGTAAATGAGTGTAGAAAATCTGCACCAGGAAAAATAGAAGTTGGGATGAATATATACTACGAAACTCCGGTTTTTACTAATAACTCGGAGCAGTGGTACTCCCACAATCTTTCTGAATTGCTTCTTACAGGTATAGATAAGGTCTATCTGATGGGATACCACAGACAGATTAAGAAAGAGATGAAATATAGTGAGACGCAGAATCAGGTATTCTTTAGAAATATGGTGAAAAGAGCTTATCGCAAAGCTGGTGGAAAACTGGTTGTGAAGATGCAGATAAGGGACTGGAAAACAGGACAGAGAATACCTTTTGAAGAGATGAAAAATTATATAAAGCAGATTCCTTCAGGAGTTGAAAAGATCTGCTTTACTCCAATAAAAAAAGAAGATATCGACTACCTGAAAAAACTGGTTGGCTATGTAAAAACAGGAGCCCGTATTAAATGAGTGAGAAGAGAGAAACTGGTATTAGAGTAACAATAGGTAATTTTCTGTTTAAATACAGAACTTACACCCCAATGCCCCTTATTCTGGTAATATTTATATGGGGTGTTCCGGCAGGCAGTGAGTTTGGTGTTCCTGAACTTGCAGCAATGGTTGTTGCCATTATGGGTGAACTGATCCGGGTATTTGCTGTAGGATATTCTTATGAAGGCACTTCCGGCCGGGAGACATATCTGAGAGCTGAAAGTCTTAATGATACGGGGATATATTCACTTGTAAGAAATCCTCTTTATATCGGAAATATGCTGATATATATCGGAGTAATGATGTTTTTTGGAGATAGTTTTATGCTGATGTTATGTACAGCTCTCCTTACTATACAGTACTACTTCATTATCGGAGCAGAAGAGAACTTCCTGAAAGGCATTTATGGTGATGTATATGGCGAATATTGCAGCAGAGTAAATCCTGTATTGCCACTAAGCAGATATGTGACTCCTTCCCACAGGTTCAGTCGCATTAAAGTTCTTATTAAAGAAAATGATTCTGTGTTTAACGCAATTGCCATGTTTGTAATTATAGCTATTGTCAGAACGGATGCTGAAAATTCTGCAAGATTATATGCCTATATTACTGGTGGCACAGTTTTTCTGATCTATGCATATATTAAAATATTCAGGCCCTGGAAAAAAAGCTGAATCTTTTTGCCGGAATGATTCGTATTTCTAATTTGACATCTGTTATACAGAAAACAACATAAGGGCTTTTGGAAGTCCCCGGACAATCAGAGATGATGAAATATATAAAAGTTGAAGGGAAAAGTGATATAGGGCTAAAGAGGCAGGAAAATGAAGACAGTTTTCTTGCAATCACTGAAGAGAACTACACATTAGCTGTTGTAGCTGATGGAATGGGTGGTCACCGTGGGGGAAAAGATGCCTCATCTATAGCAGTTAAAACTATAAAAGAGCATGTTCGAAGCGGAATTGGTAAAAAGAAACCGGAACAGATAATAGAAGAGGCTTTTATTCAGGCAGATAAGAATATAAAAGAGGCTTCTGTTGAAAAGTATGGTTGCCAGGAAATGGCAACAACCTGCTCCCTGGTTCTCGCCATAGCACCTGAACTCACAGTTGAAGAAGAAGTACTTGCAGATATCTATGTAGGACATGTTGGGGACAGTCGCATATACAGGGTCAGAAACTCTGAAATTGAGAGGTTAAGTACAGATCATACCCTCATGCAGTCAATGAAAGACTCAGGGGCTTTTGAGGACGGAACAGTAAAAGAGGATCTGCCTTATGGACATCTTGTTTATAAATCTCTGGGAGGTAACACTCTTGAGATGGATCCTGTTAAGAGATTCCGGTTCAGGAAAGGCGACAGTATAATTCTCTGCAGTGATGGGGTCAGCCGTTATCTTGAAGATAATGAAATACTTGGAATAGCTTTAAAAAATATAGATAACAGCAGTTATGTTGAAGACTTCATTGATATCTCAAATGAGAGGGGTGGTGAAGATAATATAACAGCTGTTTCAATGAAAAGTGCTGATTTCAGCAGTAGTGCTGGTTATGAGCAGGAAGAACTCTTCCCTGTTACTGAGTCACGCTATCTATTCAGCCTTAAAATTGAAAAAAGTGCCGCAATGTTTGCAACACTTTTTCTTATAATTCTTTTTATCGTTTCAATCTGGGGTGCTCTGGACTCTTAAATCAGATCCCAAAACTGGTACCAACTGCCATAGCTGTCTTAACAATGTCAGAATCAGGTTTAACCCTTCTGGGAACTGCAATAGCTTCACTAATAGGTGTTTCAACAATCTCTTTGCCTCTTAAACCTACAAGGTGTCCGAATTTCTCTTCCATAACAGCTTTTGCAGCATGGTATCCGAATCTTGTTGCAAGAATTCTGTCAAATGGTGAAGGGCTTCCACCACGCTGTACATGACCAAGTATTGTATATCTGGTTTCTATTCCTGTTGCTTCTTCAATCTTCCGGCCAATCAAAGTCGAAATCCCACCCAGTCTTATAGGGTCATTGGGGTCAGCTACTTTCCGTGCAGCTACAACATCTCCACCTTTCTCAAAAGCACCTTCAGCAACAACGACAAGAGAGAATCTTTTACCGTTTCTTGTTCTCTCTACAATCTTTTCGTTGATTTTATCCATACTGAATGGTATTTCCGGTAAAAGTATAACATCTCCACCACCAGCTATACCGGCTTCAAGAGCAATCCATCCTGCATATCTGCCCATAACTTCAATTACCATTGTTCTGTGGTGGGATTCAGCAGTAGAGTGAAGCTTGTCAATAGAAGAGGTTGCTATTGAGAGAGCAGTATCAAAACCGAAAGTAACATCTGTACCGTCGATATCGTTATCAATAGTTTTGGGGACGCCTACTACTGGTATGCCACACTCTTCATAAAGTCTGTTGGCAATTGCCTGGGTGCCGTCTCCACCAATGGTTACAATAGCGTCAATATCATTGTATTCAACTGTTTTTTTTACATTCTCTGAAAGATCCTCGTACTCGGTATGATCTTTTGCTCCAGGCAGGGGGAACTTGAATGGATTATCTCTGTTGGAGGTTCCCAGAATTGTTCCTCCTCTGGGAAGAATTCCCGAAACATCTGATAACTGAAGAGGAGTTAATCTTTTTTTTATCAGTCCGGAAAAACCGTCTCTGATACCAACTACTTCCACGCCATATTGCCTTATCGCAGTATGTACTACAGCTCTTATTACGGCATTAAGACCAGGACAGTCTCCGCCACCGGTGAGGACTCCTATTTTTTTGATTTTACCCATAAGCGTCTCCTTTAAGTCAATTCAATTATAAAGTAGCATTAACAGGAGATCTTTTCAAACAGGTGTAAATTTTTGATAAAATATTTTAAACTGTAAGGAGAATTCTGCGGATATTGCCTATTCTTGAGGTTATTCCCTGAGAATCGCAGTATTCAAAAACAGCAATAATCTGCTCTCTGTTCAGAGAAGTCTGGGTTCTGAAGGCATTAATATCGATATTATCACCGTAATTTCTCTTGTATTTCTTCAGCTTATTAATAAGCTTGGTAAGAAATTCAGTGTATATAATTTCCTGGGGATTGAGCTGGGTTACAGTGCCTTCATTAATAAGGTACCAGAGAGCATTGCTCAGCTGATTAAAGGGAATACCTGTTTTGGATGCAAGCTGGTCAAAACTCATAATTGGTTTGGGCACAGTTTCAAGAGTATCTGTAATAGCTGTAACTATTTTTTTATCTTTACTATTAATTGATGGATTAAGGAACTGTACTTTGTCATCAATTAAAGAGTGAGGTATATCTGTCTGTAGCTGCTGAAGGAGATAGGCTCTCAGTAATCCTGTTGGTGTATAGCTTATATTACGGAAAATTTCGTCAAGAGGCGTACTACGTTTGCTGTTTGCAATTGCATCCTTGAGTTTTGCTCTGATCTGATCTGAAAGGCTTTTAAAGAATGGGGTGGATATAACTGTAAGAGATGTGTACTCAATAATTTTAAGAGTTCCCTGAAGCTGCATGGATTCCAGAACAGGAAGTAGTTTGTCAGTGCTCAGGGAAAGAAAATTAATATAGTTTTTAAATACAGGTGATGGTTCGATTTCAAAAATTGCTTCAATCAGTGCGGGAAGATTATCAGAAGGAGCCTGAAGAAGAGCTATAGCCCTTTTCATTCTTCTTTTGTTGTATTTCTCAAGTATTGGGAATAGTACTTCAGCTTCCAGAGTTTCGCCTGAAATATTAAGAGAAAATTTATCCCGAAAAGGCATAAAAGAAGCAGAATCGAGTTTAACAGAATAGAGATTGTCCTCAATTCTCGTAAATGATCCCTGAGTACTTTTTTCCTGTATTTTGATTTTCTGAGTATGAGTTTCTACTGAAGAGTTGATTGATACAAAATATTTATCTGCTTTCATTGTTGTATAAAGTTCCGGTTTCCTTTATTTACGGTTATCTCCAGTTAAAAATAAAAATGCATTATAGCAGAAGATTTCTGCATGTCAATTTAATTTAATCCCCTGGAGTGATGAATGGGTGAGTGAGGGGACTCGAACCCCCAACAGTCGGTTCCACAGACCGATACTCTGCCATTGAGCTACACTCACCATGAATTTGGAATTTTATATTAATTCCTGAGATTTGTCAATAGGTTAAATGGCGAGTGAGTTAACCAGGTACACAAAGGATACGGACGAACACAGACAAACAGGGACAAACACAGGCGTGTTATAATCTCACCTGTGTCTGTCATTGCATGTCCGTGTCTGTCTGTGTTCTTAGTGTTCAGTCAAAAATCTTACACAAAATCAACTTTTAATGGGCTTGTCAGACCCCCTTATATTGACAAATTTGCCTTTATTAGGTATTATGTCTTTTTTTTTACCGGAGGAATTTTATGGCTAATCATAAATCTGCTATTAAAAAGTATAGAAGAGACGAAAAGAAAAGACTGATTAACAAAGGTAATCGTACAAAGATGCGTAACCTGATTAAGAACCTGAGAAAGCTTGTTGAAGCTGGTGAAATGGAAGATGCAAAAGCGCTGCTGCCTAAAGTTATCTCAACAATTGACAGAACAGTATCAAAAGGAACTATTCACAGACAGACTGGAGCAAGATATAAATCCAGATTAAGTAAACTCGTTCAGAACTAAACTGTTCTATGGAGTTACCCAGGGGATATATCTCCTATAATCAGATTAAACTGTACCGGGCATGCCCTCGGAAGTATTATTACATCTACCTTGAGGGCTTATCTACTCCAATAGATGACAAAATTTATACCGGGATAGTTGTTCACAAAGTTATTGAGAATTATCTTCAGATGAAAATTCAGGGAGGAGTCCCTGAAAGAGCAGAAATGCTGGAGATGTACGATTCAATTTTCGATGCAAACGATGAAAATCACGAAATTCTCTGGCAGAAAAGCCGCAGCAAGGTTAAAAGCCGGGGTGTAGGATTTGTAAAACATTTCATTGAAAATGTTGGATTATATCTTGACCCCCTTATGGTTGAAGCTGAACTTGAGGCCGATGTAGATGGTATAAAAGTTCGGGGTGTAATTGACCTTGTAGAGAAGAACCATATTCTTTCAGATTTCAAAACTGCAAGAATGAAATGGTCTGTAAAAAGAGTGGAACACTCATCACTGCAGATGTATATCTACAGGTATCTCCTTCTTAAATCAGAAGGAATAGATTCAAAAGATCTGCGCTTCAAAGTTCTTTCTGCAAAAAATGCAGGACACATCAGATATCAGGATATTAGTATTGAGAATATTGATGAAGATTTCTCTTTTATGAGAGAAGAGATAACCAGAACCGCAACTCTGATAAAAGAAGAGAAATTTGAGCCCAGAAGAGGACAACTCTGTGGAGGTTGCTTTTTCAGGGAACGCTGTAGCAGCAGTTAACTGTTTTTTATTGTAAAGTCGTACCATTTAAATATATTCAGAATATGAGACTCAGGGTGGTTTTCTATTCTGAAGATAAGCTGAAAATTACTTTCAACTATAATCTTGATATATATATTGAACTGATGCGCTGTGTTCAGCAGTTTCTCAGCAACATGGAAGAGGTTTTTGAACCTGCCCTTACTACTGAAACAAAAGAGTTTACTTTTTCCCACCTGATGTTTCCAAACCGCTCTATTGAGAAAGGTCATATTGTGGCTGATACGGGATACTTCTCTCTCTACATATCATCGGTTAACAGAACATTTATTAAGACTCTTGAAGGGGCACTGAAAAGCTGCAGTGAGTTCAGAATACAGAATCAGAGAGTAATAGTTTCAAATATCTCAGTAATTAAAGAGCCTCAGTTTAGTGAAGAGATGAAGTTCAGGATGTTGTCTCCTGCTCTCTTTGCAGTCAGAAGAGGAAGAAAGGTAATCTTTCTTAAACCTGGAGATAAAGCATTTTCATCTGTTTTTGAAGAGAAGTTACTGGAAGCATGGAGCATGATTTATAAGAGCTCCTGTGAAGGGAGAGTGAAAATTACTCTTGATGAAGAGTATATGAAGAAGGCAAATGTTACAAAACTGCTGAATATAGACGGAGTAAATTACAGAACCATACTGGCGCCTTTTTCGCTTTCAGGTTCTGTAGATCTTATAAGATTTGCGTACCGAAACGGTATCGGTGATAAGAACCGTTTCGGCCTGGGTATGATCGATACTGTATAAGACTATTTATGTCTCACCCATTTAATCAGTTCTTTTACTGACGGTTTCTTTCCATACATCAGAATTCCTGTTCTGAATATTTTAGCTCCAAGCCAGGCAAGTGCTACAGTTGTTGCAGTACTCATGATTACAGAGGCTGTAATCTGAATCAGTGAAGGTGGAGATACGCATATTCTCATGAACATCAATGTGGGGGTAAACAGTGGAAACAGTGAGGTCCATGTTGAAACTGCTGAGTCGGGATTCTGGGTAACAAGAAGACCTACAATAAAGGGGATGAAAAGCATATAAAAGACAGGAGCAGCAAATTGCTGTGCTTCTTCATCTGTATTTACTGCAGCTCCTACAATTGAGAAGAGAATTGAGTACATAAAGTAGCCGATTACAAAGAAGATTACGAAATATACCACCAGTTCAAGAGTGAAGAAGTTGGCCACATCAGTTGCATGGGATAGTAAAGGCAAATTAGTGTCTACAACAAGGTTTTTGAGAGACATTCCACCTGCTCCAAGGATTATCCATATTGCCAGTTGGGTCAAACCTGCCAGTCCAATTCCTAAAATCTTCCCATAGAATAGGGTTCCCGGAGTTACAGATGATATCAGAACTTCAGCGATACGGCTGTTTTTCTCTTCAATAACTCCTCTCATTATTAACTGCCCGTATGAGATAATAACAGCCATAAGAGTCGTTAACATGAACAGAGACAGCATGTAGGACATTTTTGAACTGGATTCTGAAGTACTGTCTTTTTTTACTACAAAGAGACTCTGGTTAACCGGAGCGGTAGCTTCCTGTACTATATGGATGGGAACATTGTTACTGGTTAGTATTTTATTTGAAAGAATACTTTTGATTACTGCAGAGACATAGTTGTTTGCTTTAAAATCTGAAACGCTCAGAGCAAAGAAGTAAAACTTTCTGTTTTTAGTAATATCTGATGGGATAATCATGATACCATCAACATCTTTATCCAGAATTTTCTTTTTCAGAGCCGGAGTCAGTTCAAAGTTTTTAGGAGTTTTATCAGAACCCTCGTAACTTTTCAGAAGTTGCTGCTGGTCAGATTTATTCGAAGTGCTTACCAGAAAGTTAAGAAGGGGATCGCTCTCTTTTTTCTGTTTACTGATATCAAGTAACTTACCACCCACAAAACCTGAGTAGTCTATGATCTCTATTGTCTTTGCTTCCCTTCCCAGAGTACTGAGAAGCAGGGGAACAGCAAAAAAGAGTGCAGTTATCAGGGGAGTCAGCAGAGTGGATATAATAAAAGATTTCTTTTTAACTATCTGTTTATACTCTTTTGAAATAATTGTAAGGATTTTCATTAGTTTTCCTCCCCTCCCATCTCTGTAGCTCTGTGAATGAAGATGTTGTTAAGTGATGGCTCCTCAATACGGAATGAGTTGAGTGATAACTTCTGGGTAAGAGCTTTCAGAAGGTCATCTTTCATTGAGAGGTCTTTAAGTTCAAGTTCCATCTCCTGGCCATAATCTTTATAGCGATTGATATAGGGAAGATCTGCAACAAAGCTGCTGTCTCCTCTGTATGCTATGTGTAGATTATTGGTACCATGCTCTTTTCTGACATCATGAAGTGCTCCATTCAGAACAGTTTCACCTTTATTTATCATTACAACTGAATCTACTATTTTTTCTGCATAAGCCATCAGATGAGTTGAAAAAATTATTGTAACTCCCTTCTTTTTCATTTCCAGAATAACATCTTTCACCATTTCAATGTTTACAGGGTCCAGACCTGAGAATGGCTCATCAAGAATAAGAAGTTCCGGCTGATGAATAAGAGTTGTAATAATCTGGAGTTTCTGAGCCATACCCTTGGAGAGTTCTTCAACTTTCTTCTGTCTGTGTTGATAGAGATCAAATTTTTCAAGAAGATGGCGGCCATTTTTTCTTATAGCAGATTTCTTCATACTCTTGAGAGATCCGAAGAAGTTAACTGTTTCTGAAACAGTAAGTTTTCTATATAAGCCTCTCTCTTCAGGTAGATAGCCGATAATATCTTTCATCTCTTCTGAAAGCTGTTTCCCGAAAATTTCAATTGCTCCTGAATCTGGAGCAATTATGTTCATGATCATTCTGATTGTTGTAGATTTACCGGCTCCGTTTGGCCCGAGAAGACCAAGGATTTCTCCTTTATTCAGTTTAAATGATATATTGTCAACTGCACGACGTTTTCCAAAATCCTTTACCAGATTTTTAAGATTAAGTGCGGGAATATCCATATAACCCTCCTGTGGTTTTAATCTGTTTTCAATTTTATCAGAATTGATTGTAAGTAGAAACCCCGGAGCCCTTTTAAGGCTCCGGTATTTATTATTGTATTACTGATTGACTTCTACCCACTTTTGAAAGAAGGCTGCTGGTGAATTGAGAGTGGTTGCAAAGCCACTGGTTTTTTTAGTTACAACTTTATAGTTTTTATATAGTTCAGATGTTGCATCTATATGGGAGAGATTACGTGCTCTCATGGCTTTTACCTTATAAAACAGGAAGTTCTGTTTAAGTCCGCCTTTGCTCATTGCTGAAGCTGTTTTTTTAATAGCCTTTTTGTACTTCCCTGAAATATCAGGATTTGCAAAAAGTTCGAGAGTATTGAATCTGTATTTTGTACTACTAAGGTAATCAAGAAGCTCTCTTCCTGGAACAGGCTGATTAACCTGCTGGAGAATTGTGAAGCATGTCATCTCTCTTTTCTGCTTTTTTGCTATACCCATCAGACTATGATAAAGGTTGAGCTGAAACAAGGTTTTGTTAGTCAGTTCTGTGCGATTCTGCCTATATCTCTCAAAAAGCGATGTCAGATCACTGCCTCTGTTTCTCTCTATTTCTCTGATAATAGTCTTCATTGATTCAAGAATAAAACTTATTTCACTTCCTGCAATTGCAGAATCTTTTCTCAGAGCGCCGGTTATTGCTTTTTTAAAGTACTCCGGTTTAGACTGAAGACTGTTATCTTTCTTATAAACAAGTCTGTATGATTTGGTAGGAGAGACAAATATCAGGTTGTCTCCTGGTTTGAATATGTTATCTACAAACCAGGCAACTGATTCGCCAATCTTATTGTCATACTTGTGAATCCTGTAGTGCAGAACATAGTCTTCTGCTTTAACCTGCAGTGACAGGATGGTCATAAAAAGTACTATTACAACTATAGAAACATTTATTTTGCTGTTTAGCATTATCTCTTCTCCTGATTTGCTGCAATATTAGTGGAGTGGTAGGCTTTCCACTTTTTGAAGAAATCTTTTATAGTAGATTTCCTGATGAATAACCCTTTTGTATTTTTAGCCATCATTTTATAACTCTTATAGAGAGGGTATGTACCATTGGCCATATCAAAATATTTTTTTTTGTGAATTCTTGTTTTGTAAAAAAGTGTGTTAACACTTGTTCCGCTGGTGGTCATAGAAGAAGTTATATTGGCGATCTCTTTTTTATATGCTGACGGGAATTCAGGTGGACTGAACAGATCTACATTGTAAGATACCATTGAGCTATTGATTACTCTTTCAAGTTCTCTGTCAGGTACAGGCTGATTAAGCTGCTGCAAAATTACAAAACAGGTAAATGGTTTGCCTGTTTCTTTTGAAATCTCTGAAAGTTTTTTATATGCTTTTAAATTAAAAGTAACTCTTTCTGCCATCAGTACTTTATGCCGGGAATATTTCTGCATTGCATTTTTTCTGCCACTGCTGAGTTTAAGAAGAGAAGATCTCATGTCATTGGTAATTGTTGTTACTTCCTTCTGTTCAAGTGTAGTGTCCTTTTTTAAAGTGCTCTTAAGTGTCTTTTTGAATAGATCCGTTTTATTATCCCGTTTAAATTCAAAATTGTAGGCGTCACGGGGGGATATAACATGTAGTGTATCACCAGGTTTTAAAATATTATCTACAAACCATTCAACAGATTCCCCGATCTGTTCATCATACTTATAGATATTGTAGTGCAGAACATAATCTGCACTGATGATCTGCACAGGTAGAATTAGCAGTACCAGTGCGACCAAAAGTGTTAGTCCGTGTCTCTTCATTATCTTATCTCCTTGTTTCATTAATTGTCGTTATATGCCGGAACTCTTTACATATCTCCTCTGAAGGTGGTTTTGTAATAAGACTAACCAGCACTATTGCTGATGCCGCAACTATAAAACCGGGAATAATCTCATAAAGATCCCATATGCCACCACTCATACTTTTCCATAATATCACAGTTGAACCTCCGGCTACAATTCCAGCCATTGCGCCGGCAGCTGTCATTCTCTCCCAGTAGAGTGAAAAGAGTATTAAAGGCCCAAAGGTAGCTCCAAAACCGGCCCATGCATAAGCAACCAGACTCAATACACTGCTTGAAGGGTCTCCTGCAATTATCCATGCAATTACAGCTACCAGAGCAACAGAGAGTCTGCCGATCCATACCAGCTCTTTTGGGGAGGCATCTTTTCTCAGCAGAACTTTGTAAAAATCCTTTGTAATAGCTGAGGAGGTAACCAGAAGCTGTGAATCAGCTGTGCTCATTATTGCTGCCAGAACAGCAGCCATAAGAAGGCCGCCTATTATAGAAGGTATCAATTGCTGAACCATAACAATAAAAACCGTTTCTGCATCACTCTGGTTCAGAGGCAGGCTTACTGTTAAACGCCCGGCTATACCGGTTATTACGGCACATGAAAGGCTTATGGTTACCCATATCATTGCTATATTTTTTGCTTTCTTTATTTCACCGGGAGAGGTTATTGCCATAAAACGGGCCAGAATGTGTGGCTGCCCGAAATACCCAAGTCCCCATCCCATAAGTGATGCTATTGCTATAAGCGATATTGCATCTCCACTGTTAGTTGTAAAAGGACTCAGAAGTTCGCTGTTAAGAGCTTTGATTTTGTCAAAAGAGGCAAAGATTCCACCGCTTTTGAATATAGCTGTTCCAGGGACTACTATGATGGCAAAGAACATAATTAATCCCTGAAAAAAATCTGTCCAGCTGACAGCCATAAAACCTCCAAGCAGGGTATAGGATATTATTACAAATGCTCCTATTCCAAGAGCGGTGCTGTATTCAAGATTAAAGACTGAACTGAAAAGTTTTGCTCCTGCAACAAAACCTGAAGATGTATATATCATGAAGAAGAAAAGGATGAACAGAGCAGATATGATTCTTATAATATGGTTACTGTTTCTGAACCTGTTTTCAAAATAGTCAGGAATTGTGATTGAGTTGCCTGCATGTTCAGTATAGATACGTAATCTCCGGGCGACAAATTTCCAGTTAAACCAGGTGCCAAGTCCAAGACCAAGGGCAATCCAGAGAGCCTCCATACCTGAAAGGTAGGCGAGACCCGGGAGGCCCATAAGAAGCCATCCACTCATATCCGAAGCCTGGGCACTCATTGAAGTTACCCATGCATTGAGTTTCCTGTCCCCCAGAATGTAGTCGGAAAGGTTTTTGGTTCTGCGGTAGAAATACCAGCCAATCAGAATCATGAATAGGAGATAGACTCCAAAAGATATCACAATAGCAGGATCTGTGCCGTTCATTATTTAATAATAAACTTTTGTAAAAAAAAATGCCAGAATCCTTCGACAGACTCAGGATGACTATCACGGTTCTGAACGAAACTGGTTCAGAATTTTATGATATGAAATCCCCGTAGGGTAGGTCCCGTGTGTCCTGCCTCTTTATTATTAAGACTACCCTGGAATAAACAACGGACGGGCACATGGGCCCATCCCTACAGGTTAAGGTTTATTAATTCGTTGTTTCATCTGTGTCAGTCCGTGTAAGTTGGTGACAGTCTGTTTTAATCCTGAACCTGGCGAAGGGTGTTCTTTTACAATAGATCCATCTTCGCCCTTCGGGCTACGTCGAGATAGACATTACCTGCTTCAGACGTTATAATTACCAGTTATGAAAAAAGTACTTATTATAGATGACGAAAAGAATATACAGGTCTCTTTAGCTTCTATTCTGGAAGATGAGGGATACACCACTTATCACGCTGATTCCGGCGAAGAGGGAATCGAAAAATTTATCAATGTGAAGCCTGATGCAGTTTTCCTTGATATATGGCTCCCTGGAATTGATGGTCTTGAAACTTTATCAAGACTTCTGGAAATAGATCCTGCAACTATAATAATTACTATGTCCGGTCATGGTAACATCTCTACTGTAGTTAAGTCAGTTAAGGCCGGAGCTTATGATTTTCTTGAGAAACCTCTCAGCCTCGATAAGGTACTCTTTGTTCTGAAACGGGGGTTGGAGTACCGTAATGTAATTGAAGAGAATATCAGACTTCGTACTCTGCTTCAGGAGCAGGAAGTTGATAGCAATCAGGAGAATCTGAGGGAAAATACCGGAATGATCAGATATAACACCACTGATATTAAGGATTTCAGGAAACAGAAAACAGTTAAAAACAGTGGTATCTTCTACGGTATTGGCATATTTTCAGGTGAAAAAACCGGAATGACAATTCAGCCTCTGGAAGCTGATAAAGGTATTAGATTTGAGAACATGTCTGAAGACGGTTATGTTCCTGCAAGAATTGAGTATCTCAACACAACAACTCACGCAACATGTATCAGAAAAGATAATGTGGAAGCAAAAACAATAGAGCACTTTATGGCTACTCTGAATGCCTTTGGAATTACAAATCTTTCTGTAAAGATCAATAGAGAAGTTCCTATTGGAGACGGCTCCGCCAGTAACTTCTGTGAATTTATTAAAGAGAGTGGAATTGTTGAACAGGAAGGAATTATTCCTGAAGTTGTCGTAGACAGGGAATTTCTGCTGGGAGATCCTTCAGGTGATAATGCTTTCATTAAAATTGAGCCGGCAGATGCCTTTATAGTCAACTATACTACTGTATATCCTGAACCTATGGGAGTTACTACCTATGAGTTCAGAATGGATTCAGCAGAAGCTTTTGAGAGAGAAATTGCTCCTGCAAGGACTTATGGTTTTGTAGAAGATATGAAAAAGATGTCTGATCATCAGATGGCTGAAGGTGGCCGGATGAACAACTTCATACTCCTTGATAAAGAGAGAGGCACAGTAATTAACACTGAACTAAGATTCCCTGAAGAGCTGGCACGTCATAAAATTCTTGATATAATCGGAGATTTTTATCTCCTGGGAAGACCTGTGAAGGGAAAAATAACAGCCAGAAAAACCGGCCATTCTGACAATGCCCGGATGGTTAATCTCCTGAAAGAGGCTTATGTAAAATAGCCTTAATTTAGTATAGTTCTTTCCCCAGCCAGAGATTTCATGAAGTTCTTTTTTATCATTGAAGCATCTTCATACTGACCAAGAAGGAACATCAGTTTTGTAATACTTGCCTCAAAGGTCATGTCACCGGAATCAATTGCACCAAGATTGGTTAATTTATTACCGGATTCATATAGAGAAGGATTAAGTTGCCCGGCTTTTGTTTCACTCATAAGAACAACAATTTTACCCTTTTCTATCCAATGTTTAACCTTCTTTTCAAGATCTGAAGATTCAGTAGGTACATTACCGGCACCAAAGGTCATAATTATAATTGCTCTGGTTGAATCCTGAGGCTGAAAATGTTCAACAGAGCAGCCGGGGAATATTTTCAGAACAGCAATTGAAGTGTCCATCTTTTTAAAAATATGAAACAGTCCGCCGGTTTTAAGAGTATTCCTGCTGTATATGTCGATGTTAATACCAACCTGAGCAAGAGGAGGGTAGTTGGGGCTTGAGAATGCGCTGAAGTGATTGATGTGGGATTTAATAGTTCTGTTTCCTCTGAACAGTTTGTCATCAAAGAATATGGCAACTTCCCTTATTTCGTTTGATGTTGCTATTTCCACTGAGTTGATGAGGTTGGCTCTCGCATCGCTTCTAAGTTCACACAGAGGTTTCTGGGCACCAGTAAGAATAACCGGAACAGGCACATTGTGAAGCATGTAGGAAAGAGCAGATGCTGTGTATGCCAGAGTATCTGTACCGTGGGTAATTACAACACCATCTATTTTATCAATTTCCTGTTCAATCAGTTCCGCAATCTGTATCCAGTTTTCTGGAGAGAGTTCTGAACTATCTTTCAGAAAAGGAATCTTTATTCTTATGTCTGCAACATCTGATAACTCAGGAATAACTTCCATGAGACTTTTATAGAAACCATCGGGTTTCAGTACACCACTCTCGTTGTCACGAACCATTCCTATGGTACCACCAGTATGTATAAGTAGAACTCTCTTTTTCACATTCAACTCCAGATTAAAATAAAAGGTTATTAATTACTGATCAAGTTTACTGATTGTAGAGAATGATTCAATAAGTTTCTCAAAATCCTCAAACTTTTCGAAAGCGAAGTGTACACCTTTTTTAGTAGGTTTCCACTCACCGGAATCATCCTGGAACCATGTTCTTATATCAAAATACTTCTTGTTTCTGAAACATGAAACTGCAAAAACCAGTTTCTGTGTTGTACTTAGTTCCAGTTCTCCAATATTGTGTGTAGTTTCACTATCTTCTGTAAACTCAGGTTTTTCTAGTTTAAGCTCTTTGTCAATTGCCTGCTTAAGTTCTGCAAATTCCATTTAAAAACTCCTTAATATATATTGAAGTGTTACTTATTATCTTTTGTAAAGTTGGATTTAAAGAGAGCTTCAGCTTTTCTCTTCTTCTCCTCTTCAAGATTCTTAGCCTGCAGAAAGCGGTTATCTACGTTCTCTTTTTTACGCTTCTCTTTCTGCAGCATCTCTTCAAGAGAGGCTTTGGCTTTATCTTTATGTTTATGCTGTATAACATCACCGGAATCTGCATCAATCCATAATGTTGCAGTGCATCCGGGGCAGTCCACTTCTAAAATTTTACCCATCAGAAAATTTTATTATATTTAGCTACTTTTTTCAATATCTTTACTTTCTCTGTTTTGACCACTATAAGGGGGTCTGATATAATTGTCGGATATGATTAAAGGAATCGGAACAGATATAATTGACATCCCGAGGGTAACCAGACTTCTTGAAAAGGATGATGGCTTCAAAAATAAGATATTTGCTGTTGAAGAGATTGAGTATTCAGAACCTAAAGCATCAAAATCGATGAATTATGCAGCCAGATTTGCTGCTAAGGAAGCTTTTTTCAAGGCCATGGGAACAGGGTGGCGATATGGTATGAAATGGACCGATGTAGTTGTTTTAAATAACGAGGAAGGAAAACCTGATCTTGAGTTAAGAGGTAAAGCTCTTGAACTCTTCAGGGAAAAGGGGTTCATAAAGGTTAATCTTTCACTATCCCATACAAAAGAATATGCTGTAGCTTTTGTTATAATTGAATGATATTTGAAAAATAGATAAACATGGGATAAAATTATCTATATGAGCTTTTGAGGTGACTAAATGATGAGGCATTTTTATATAAGATCTAAAGTAGATGACGATATAGCAAAGCTCTATCCAAAGGGGCATCTTGATGCCCACAATGTTGAACGTTTTGAAAAAGAGATGATTAAACTCATAAAAAAAGGAGTCTACAAAGTAGTACTCAACTGCAAGGATCTTAACTATATAAGTTCTGCAGGAATGGGAATAATCATGGGATATTTAGATGAAATAAGAGAAAAAGGAGGGGATATCAAACTGTGTCTTGTAAATGAAAGGGTCTATGAAATTTTTGACCTTGTTGGATTTACAGAAATTTATGAATTCCTGGATTCAGAAAATGAAGCAGTTGAGAAGTTCTGAAATGTTTCCCGAACTACCTGAATTATCAATATCACTTCCGTCTAAAACCGAGCTCCTCAAGATGATTGTCGAGCTCACCCGTCACATATCCACACTTAACTCTTTTTCAGAAAAAGATGCACAGAAACTATCCCTTGCTGTGGATGAAGCAATAACCAATGTTATTAAACACTCTTATAACTATAAACAGGAAGAGATAGAAGTTAAGTTCTTCTGTATTCCCGAGGGTGTGAAGATTCTGGTTGTTTTTACCGGAGCCCCCCCTGAACTGAAAAATGCCAGAGTTGATCTGGAACAGATGATAAAAGATAAGAAAAAAAGTGGTCTTGGTGTCAGTCTTATAAGAAAAATAATGGATGATGTAAGATATTATACAGATGAAGATGGTATCAATTACTGTGAAATGATCAAATGGAAGAAAAACGACTGAAAGGTCTTGAACGAAAGCTGAAACTGAAAGAGTTTCAGTTCAGCGCTGTATATGAATTCTCTGAGTCCCTGAACTCATCTTTTGATATAAATGACATTATGAGGATCTTTATGTCTTCATTAATGGGGCAACTGGGTATTTCAAAGGTGGTTTTTTTTGATAAATCCAATGATCTGCTCCGAAAAAGAGGACTCTTTTTCACCGAAAATGAACTTGAAGCTGTCAAATCAGCAGAAAAGTGTTTTTTGCAAAACCGAAAAAATTTATATAGAAGTTGAAGCTCTTGATGATGAGTTTGCAGAACTACGGGAATTTTTCATCGAAAAAGGTATACGCTATCTCATAAGATTATCCGAACAGGAAGAACTTGTGCGTTTCCTTGCAATAGGTGCAAGATTCAATCGCCTGAAGTTATCTGAAGAAGATGTGGACTTTGCCTATCTTATAGCCCGTTATGCTATTGTAGCTATAGATAATGCTGTTATGGTTCAGGAGCTTATTAAATCAAAACAGACTGAGCATGAGTTAAAGATTGCGAAGGAGATTCAGATATCCCTGATGCCATCATGTCTGCCGGCTCTTGAGAGGTTTGATGTTCATGTACTCTACAAACCCCTCAAGGATGTTGGTGGTGACTACTATGATGTAATGGTATGTCATGAAGGTATTCAGCCACTTCTACTTGCTGATGTTGAAGGCAAAGGGTTGCCTGCAGCTCTGCTTGCTGCATCATCCCAGGCCGTCTTCAGATCCTTAAGTGATCACTATATAAATGATGTTTCCGGGCTTGTTGAAAAAGCCAATTCCCATATATACGATTTTACTCAGGGTAATCGTTTTATAACTCTCTTCATGATGCTGCTGAATGATAATAACGGTGAATTAAGTTATGTTAATGCAGGGCATATTGAACCCCTTCTGATCTCTTCAGATCCGAATGCTGAAGTTGAAAGACTTGGAGCTGGGGGATTCCTTTCAGGTTTTATGAGAGAAGCTGTTTATGATAAGGCTACCATTTCCCTGAAAGCCGGTGATATACTGACTGTCTTTACTGATGGTGTACCGGAAGCAGAGAATCTTGATGGTGAAATGTATGGTGAAGAGGGAATGATCAGATACATAAGAGAACACTCCCATCTGAAAGCTTCAGAAATAGCAGAAGGCCTCTACAGTGATATAAGAAAGTATACTGAAGGTCGCGCTTTTACAGATGATTTTTCTCTGATGATTATAAAAGCAACCTGATCTCTTTTGACTAAAAACTTTCTCCTATATATAATCAACTAATGAGAATAAATAAGATAGCCATTTTTTTACCTCTGATTCTTATGTTTACCAGTTGTTTCCTTCGTGAACCAAACAGAAACCTGAATGTCATAATAGAGCATAAAAAGAAAGATTTCAGAAAAGCATCCATCCTTATTTTTAACCTTAAGGAACCGGATCATGCTAAAGGTAAAGGTACTGAGGTTGCAGCACTTTTTCATAAGCACCTTTTAAAAGGGAAGAAGTTCAATGTAGCATCAGTTTACAGTAATTCCCCCTGGAGCCGCCTTGGTGAAACTGAAGAGTTACGTTTGCAGAATGCAGTTCGTGAAGGCAGGGAAAAGAAGTATGAGTACATTCTGGTAGGGGATTTGCAGAAATGGTTTTACGGTGGCCTGAACAGAACCAGAGTGGGTCTGAAAATCAGACTTATTGATGTTAAAAACGGAGTTACTGTTTTCATGGCTGAAAATGAGAGAGAGAAGGTTGCTAAAGATCCATCTTATCCTCTTGATACCAAACTGGGCAAAACCTCTGTAAGACCTGAAGTATTAGCTGATTATGTGGTCTGGGAACTCGTAAAGAAGATGTAGTTCTTCGACAAGCTATAATTAGATTCCCGTGGTTGAGGGCAGATATAGAATCTGCCCGTACGTGTCTTATTTAAATTGTCAAAACAGCACAGACGTAGGGGGGAGGTTCTGTATCTACCCTTTTTTATGTAATTTCTTTTAAAAATCTGCGGATGAATTTTTTTGTCTTTGTGGGTCTGTGATTGTCCGTGAGGGGCTGCGGTTGTTTTTAAAGAGCTGATAGTTTATGCAGTAGTTCTGTTGCGATGAACCACTTTTTCAGTGCTATGTTGTGAATGTAGCAGGTTGCCAGCTTCATACCTATTACCGGCTTCTTCTGAAAGATGTACATATATTCACGCTCATTTTTTCTGAGTGCTTTAAACAGATAGTTTTCAAAATTACGCCACTCTTTTTTTACTATCCTTATTCGGTTACGATAATCTTCGTTAACTTTATCGTTAAGTGCTGCAAAATCATCACAGGCTACTGTAACAGTTGGAATGATACTTTTTGAGAAGTGCTTCTTTATTGCCTTTAAAGGGCTGATTGTATTGTAGCCTTCCGGGATTGAGTCTATTGTAAAATACCAGGGGGTAAATGCATTGGAGTCCGGCTGCCCCATAGACACCCAAAGTACTGGTCTGAGGTTGACAGGAAGCCTGTCATCATTTCTCATCCACGATACAAAGGAGTATATAGTTTTTTCATTACATATGGCGTTTTTATTAAGAACATTGGGAGAGCCGTTTTTATAACTGTCTGACATATCAAGGTCACTATTCTCGTAATGATTACGGAGAATTGTAAACATATCGTTCAGATCAATTTTACTGGCAGGAGTAAAGGAGAATGGCAGGGTAGATTCAGGTGGGAGTTTCTCATTCATAAGAAGTTGAGTAATGTACCATCTCATTGTCCGGGAATCACTGTTTTTTCTGACGGGGCTATATGTTTTTGCAAAATTAAAAGAGCCCTCAAGGATCTTTAACTGCCACTGTTTGAGAACAGCTTTTCTGGTTTTATATGCTCTTTTTACTTTCTTTTTATTGTTTATATTGTCTTTAAGACTCAGAAGCCCTATAAACCCTTCTTTCTGAAGATCATACCAGTTATGCTTCACAGCGTATTCAATAATGTCAGAAGAACCACGGAGCTCTTTTTTATCATTCAGGTTAATCTTATCGATTATATATGAGTTTGTTACAACTACAACCTGATCATCAGGAACTCTTCTGGCTATCCAGTGTCTTCCTCTGATTACATGAACAATCCAGGCTTCTTTTGAATCTGCCACACATAATGTGGTGCCGGAATCTCTGTACCCGTGTCTTTCCACCAGAGCTCCTATTCTGTTTACTGCATCTGAAGCTGATACTGCAGAATGGATTGCTATTCTGATCAGATAGAAACCTATGCCGGATTTTAAAGTCCCTTTGGCTTTTGAGGGAGTAAGGTTTTCTGTAACGGTGATTCCTTTATGAGAGAAATATGAATCCGAGTGTTTCTGACCGGGAACCTGTATCCAGAAAAACCCCTTTCTTTCTGAAGGATGGCGAATTACTTCACCACTAAGAAGCTTCTGATACCTCTTTCTTGTTTTCCCTTCAGGTTCTACATGGTAATTGATGAAGTTGGAACCGGATATACTCTCGTTATGGCGACTATTACCGAGCCGTCTGTTGTGGCTTTACGACCTGCAACAATAGTAACAGACCGTTCAACCCCAATAACCCATGAACTAAGTATCAGTACAAGTACGATTAACTTCATCTTACCTAAGTAATATCATAATAAGCAGATTATTTCAAAACAAGAATCATTATCAGAAGGTTATACCAACCATTACCTTTATACTTGTCAGGTTGAGACTCTTCTTTTTAAGATTTCTGCGTGGTGAAGGTGTACCATCTCCTTCCATATCCCAGTAGTTAACCCACCAGTTGTTACCATAAGGATCAATCTCCATATCGTAGAGAGTTCCTGAAGCTTTACTGGTTTTGGAGTTACCCAGAGAATCTGATGCTGCAATAGTACGATCACCGGAAAGTGATGAGATCTTTGAATGTGAGAATTCAATCTTTCCGTGAAGCGCTATCTTTTTAGATAGTTTATGAATATATTTACCACCAATAATGATGCCCATGGAACTTCCTGTAGCTTCAAGATCAGTTTTCATTGTTACTGTTCTGCCTGGTTCTGTAAAAGTATATGTCTCTTTATGTGTGAATTTAGCTGAGTTCAGACCCAGTGCACCGTAAAGACCAATGGATTTTGTTACCCGGTATTCAGCACCAATATAAGGCATTACATAACTAACTTTGTTTTCTGTATCGTATGTATGTTTCTCTTCAAGATTGATTTCAGGCCATGTATTTGTATAAGTACCTGAAGGTGTTACTTTACCTGAAGAGAACTCAAGACCAATTTTTATAAGAAGATTTGACTTCAATTTGTAATTAACAGAGAGGTTAAAAGGAATAGATGATTTGATCTTCTCAATTGAAGTGGTAGCACTGTGAGAAAGGCCAAGAGAATCTGCATACTTTTTAATTGTATCAGCATTTCCGTCATATTTAGAGTTCAGATCTGAAGTAGTAAAGGCTCCAAAACCTACAGATACATCAAATTCCAGTTTATCAAGAAAAGATTTCTTACCATTTCGGATTTCAATAGTTCTCTTTTTTGATGAAGATCTTCTCTTTTTTGTAATCTTCTTCTTAACCGGAGCAGGAGGAATATCATCAGATGTTATGCGGGCTTTTTTCCCCAGAAGTTCCGCAGCTCCTGCAACAGGAATATCACTGCCATCACTGGTTACGCTTTTAACTATCAGAGCTCCATCTTTAAGGCCGGATCTGATCATCACAATGCCTCTTGAAGCAGGAGAGGTTTTTATATATTTCTTAACAGCTTTACTTCCTTTTTTTAAGTATACAAAGCTGCCGTCTTCATCGTTCAGAATATATTTTCTGTTGAGTCTCAGTACATCTTTATGAACTTTAACTTTTGTACTGAAAGAGCCTGCTGAACCTGAATCTATTTTGTGATCAGGGTCGTTGAGAACTATAACTCCACCGTTTCTGGATTTAATAAGTTTACCTTCAAACTTCAGCTCATCATCTCCTACAACAATATCCAGTGTTTCATTATCATTTTTAAAACATCTGGCTTCTGAACTTGTGAGATCCATTTTAAGACATCTGTCTTCAGAGAAGTTATTGTACTCTTTCAACTCTTTAAGAAATTCACGGTATTCAGTAAATTTCCCTTTTTCGACTCTTTTTAAAGAGACTTTAAACTCTTTTTTTTCTGTAGCACTTAATGCGGGGATGCATAATAGAAGAACTATCGCTGCTATTCTGATCATATTTAATCCTCTCATAATTAAAATTCTTTATCTGCCACTCTTGCTGCATTTGCCATAAGTGTAAATGTAAGGTTCTTGGCTGGCAGGAAGGGGAGTGGTGTTCCATCTACAAAGTAGAGGTTATCAAAATCATTACTTCTGCAATTACTGTTAACGGTAAAAGGTGTCTTGTTCTGTGACATCGGGATTGTTCCTGAATAGTGAATGCTGGCACCCATCGGTCTTGTATGTATCTGACCGGGAGGTACTATGGCTCCAAGTTTCATAAGGAATTTCTTAGCCTTTTTTATACCGTAATTTATACTCTTCTGCTCATCAGATGGTGGTGCATAGTTTATTCTGAGTTTTGTTCCACCTTTTCCATCAGGTTCAATAGCAAGTCTGTTTTCCGGTCTGCGGTAATCCATGAAGTTCAGGTTAATTACTCCCAGAGCTGAATGCAGATTTCTCTCTACAAATATTGCTGTTTTATAGTCCAGAGGCATTGTCTGAATGGCTGGCTGCATCAGGCCGGTTTTAAGAGTTGTAATCTGACCATGTATATAGTGAGCAGGATCTTTGGTTTCAATACCAACTGCAAGCTGATGGTACTGGTATGAATCAGGATTGTGACTCTTACCAAGCATTCCCATGTTAATAAAGGGCACAAGGATCTGCCTGTTATCCATTAATCCTTCCAGAGCATGAAGCTCTCCTGTGGCTCTGTATATTGAGTCCAGGAAAATCTTGGATGATGACATTGTACCGGCAGCCAGAACAAGTTTATCTGTTTTCAGGCTGAATGATGAGCCATTGTTTACATTGTACCCTTTTAATTCGTTAACCTCTTTGCCGCTTGTTGTAAAGTGGGTTACAAAGGTATCAGGAATATATGTGAATTCAGGATACTCCAGGCACTCCTTCAGAGTTACTGAAGGTACGTATAGTGAATCAGTAGGGCAGCTCCACAGGCAACGGCCTGAGTAGTCGCATTTTTTACGTCCGTTTTTATCGCAGCTCAGAACAGATATTCTGGATCTGCCAAGATAGACACCCATACTGCTGTTAAGTTTTTCTCTCTTTTTATTGTACTTATCTACAAGAATAGCTGAACTCTCGTCAAGTTGCAGAGGCCCGAGAAGGTTTCCATGATATGGAAAGAAGCGAACCAGATCGTCATCAGCACCAATTAATCCAATTCTGTCAGCTATTTCACTATAGTATGGTTCAATATCTTTATAATCAAAAGGATAATCCCTCAGATCATCATCATTGTATGGATAAGATCCCCCGGTCCATGCCTGAGCCAGTCCTCCTCTTGCAAAAGAGAAGAGAGGTTCAAAGCCTTCTGAATGGTGACTGAAGCCTTTTGGGGTTCTGAATACATACTGTTTATTTGGAGGGAATCCGTATATTTCATGACTGAATTCCGGTGAAACGACACTTTCGTATTCCTTTCCGAGAAAATACTCTGCCGGATCTTCAAGGTTTTCTTTGAGATCCTTGAAGCTATCTTCAACATTAACTTTAGGAGGAGCCTGATAACCTGTATCAACAAGAGTTACTTTCTTCCCCTTTTTCAGAAGAGTCAGGGCGAAATGAATGCCGCTGGCTCCTGAACCTACAACTGTTACACTCATTTCTGCTTCTCCTTTTCTGGTTTATGAAGAACAATTTTACCTGGTATCAGGAATATAGATGCAAGGCATATCTGAATTGCCATAATTACACCTCTTATTCCCATGCGGATAAACAGAACCGGTATACTCATATTATCAGATGAGTCAAGAATATTGCTGTATGGTGGAACTGTTTCTGCTATACCAAGCAGGTAGGTCAGTTTATGACGCAAAAGTGAAGTGGGGAAAAAGAACCTGCACCAGGCATCACACATTTTGGTTATTAACGGAGATGATGATGCAAATTTATTTACAATACCATCAAAAGCAGAAGTTCCTGTGGGTTTAAGTTTTGAATGGTAGTCAAGATATTTCTCTGTTAAGTACTGATCCGGCTCTTTGCCGGTTAGATATTTGCAGTAGGTGTTGCACTCCTTAATCAGTTCTGCCCTTGATGGAGGCACAGGTTTCATACCTTCCTTAATCATAGTATCTATACCAGTAGAGCAGGCAAAAGCAGGATCTGTTGTGGACGAAGTACTATGATTTCTGAAAGATGCCAGCTGACCAAGAGTAAATGGCAGAAATCTGTAAAGCAGTGGTTCTGTAATTCTGAGACAGGCAACTATCAGGGAAAGTGGCAGAGAAAGGAAAGAGGGTTTCTCTTTGCCTCCGGCAACAGCAATACTTTTCATAAGCTCTTTTATGGTAAGAACTTCATTTCCACCCAGTTCAATTGTGCAATCTTTATCTATTTCTGTTGTAGTAAGTGAAATAAGAGCAAATGCCGCATCTTTAACGTCAACCGGCTGAATTTTCGCATCACCTTTACCAAACATGGGAATAAACGGAAGAAGCGCAAGGCTTTTGAAGCCGTTGAAAACCGGAGAACCTGTTCCAAAAATCATAGTTGGTCTTACAATAGCTGTTTTTAGTGATGATGATGAGACTATCTGCTCAGCCTCTTTTTTTGCTTCAGCATAAAAATAGCGGGGAGCTTTCTCAAAATTTACAGCAATGGAGCTGATATATATGAACTGTTTAACTCCGTTTTTCTCAGAAGATTCAACTAAATTCTCTGTATTGTCAACAATAGATTCCCGGTAAAGTGAAGATGCAAGTTTCCCGGTTGCAGAAGCCATATGAAGAACCGTATCAACACCTTTGGTAATCTCTTCACAGAAGGTTTTATCTGACAGGTTCCCACTCTTAACTACTGCTTTTGTATCGCAGGATTCAGGTAGTTTGTTCTGGTTCCTGACGGCAAGAATGACTTCATCAAACTGATCCCAGGGGAGTTGCTTCAGTACCGATTTACCAAGGAAACCGGTAGCTCCTGTTATCAGAAGGGTTCTGCTCATAAGATGATCTTCCTGCGGTTTTTAATCATTCTGAAAACACCTTTTATATCCATCCAGGCAGTTCTCATAATTTTAACTCTTGAATCTCTGTCTTCAATCCATCTGACAGGGAGTTCTTTAACTTTATATCCGTTTTTGTGAGCTATATGAAGTAGTTCAGTATCAAAGAACCACTCATCATCCTCGATAATGTGGAACAGCTCCTTTACAGCCTGTTTTGATACAGCTTTAAAACCGCACTGAGCATCTGTAAAAGGGAATCCCAGAAGAATTTTGAGTATTATAATGTAGCCCTGGGAAATAACTTCTCTTTTAAGGCTACGATCAACTTCAGCTCCTTTGTATTGTCTTGAGCCAATAGCTACTGAGTAGCCATCAAAAATTGATTCCACCATTGGAGGAAAAGCTTTAAGATCGGTTGACAGATCAATGTCCATATAGGTCAGAACGTCTGCTTCACTTGTTGTCCAGGCATGTTTTACCATTCTGCCACGACCCTTCTTATCAAGATGTACAACTTCAACATCCTCAAATTTTGCAGCAAGATCCTGTGCTACTTTAAGAGTTGAATCTGTAGATGCATTATCGCCTACCTTGATAGTCCAGGTAAAGTTTGTAACATTTTCCTGTAGAAATGTGCGTAATGTGGTGACACTCTTTTCCAGTACATGCTCTTCATTGTATACCGGTAAAAGTATGTCCACCGTCTTTTTTTTAGTCATAATATTCCACCCGTAAATACCGAATATTATAATTTAAACGGTACAATGTCAAGAAAAGGCTATTATACCATTTTAAGGGGGTAAGAGCTATTATTTTCTTGCGCTGGAAAGGGGTAAAAAACGAGGTTCTTTTTCATAGGAGCAAAATAGATAATTATTTGTGTATACAGAAGAAAAATCCGTTCAACAAATAATGGATGATTGTCTGTGAGGATCCCTGTTAGTCAGTGTCGTACAGGAAGCAATTGATGCGCTGAGTTTACTTCTTCCGGGCTCTTATGAGGTAGTGTGAATATGGATAGAACTTCATAAGATCAAAATATTCTGTTTCAAACCCTTCTTCTTCAAAAAATTTCATATATTCACGACGATCTCTGCTGAAGGTTTTCTCTTTCGTAAAGATATAGTCCTGAATATAGTTCACCTTATATTTCCACCAGGGGCGTCTGTCTATATCTTTAAATATAATGTAGCCACCAGATGGTATGCGATCCATACACTGCTTAAGAAACGGAAGCTGTGATTCAAAAGGAACGTGATGAAACAGGTCGATCAGAAGAATCATGTTTCCGTTCTCTTCAAGGTTATCTTTAGTTATATCTTTTACTTCAAAGCTAAGGTTGGGAATGTCTTTGCACAGATCAGAAGCAAAATCAATTCTCTCTTTAACAAGATCCATACCTTTAACCGTTGAGTTCCTGAATACAAGAGCTGTCCATAAGGATATAAAACCAAAACCACAACCAATATCAAGTATTGTTTTCTCTTCCGGTATAAGAGTAAATATCTTCTTAATCGGACAAGTCAGATGTCTGTAAAATGTATAGAAGGAGTGAAAAACTCCTTTTTCTTTATATATGGCTTTAATACGGCTGTATGCCTCTTCAATATTCTGTTCCCTTTTACTACTCATGATTTCCTTACCTGAATTGAACAATCAGATTATAATATTTGATCTTATCTGTCAATTTTTCTTTTTGGGGAAGTAGAGAAGGTCATAGTTAAGCACCATCTTTCTGAACAGAACCCCGGAGGTTCCTTCAGCTCTGACTCTGAAATCAATACTGGTGGTTTTATCTATAACTGTTTCAAGTGTATATATACCTGATTTCTCTACAGATCTGGGTTTAACAACTCTGGAAGCAAGAACTCTGCCTGAACCAGTGTCTACTATATCTATTGTTGCCATAGGTTTAATTCTTGTCATAATCCCCGGAAAATCGATATGGAACTCAGCTTTAAATCTACCTGGAGCAAACGGTACGCCGGGGCCAAAAGCTATAAAACCGGGGGAATTGTATTTTCTTCTGAACTCCACTGCTCTTAACGATGAATTGCCGGGGTAAGGAACAACTCTACCGGTTCTTCTTCCAAAATTACCACCGTAGTAGATAAAGGTGGGTTCCAGTTTATCTGTGGGAATACCAATTGCTGAGTTATCTGGTATAACAGCCTGAATTGTGTTGAGGCCGGGTTTAATAACAATCTCTTCTTCTGTTACTGACATATCAGAAAGGTTGATTGTTTTCAGAGAACTGTTAATTACCTTCTCTGATGGATTGTTAATTGTAACGACTCCATTGCTGTAGGATTTAATATATGGAGCTTTAAAATCGTAGAGGTGCATATTGTAATCCTTGAGAGGATAGACCGCTACAATTGGGGTGTGGCTCATCTTTAGAGGCCAGGTTTTATGAAAGATCTTTACTTCCCTGCTGGCTCCGGTTTCAAGTAGTGCATGACTAAGGTCATATTTATCAAAAGGAGCGTCAAAATTTACAAAGTTGGGATAGAGGAACAGGGATTTATGCTTTGTATCCATTACTGCAGCAGGAGCAGCAAGACCTGCTATCCATGCAGTGCCTTCAAGTTTAGCCAGACTATCTGCACAGCTCTTAATATAGCTGGTTCTGATATTCATCCAGCTGAAGTATTGCCAGGAGCTGTAACCAACTGAAGTTGCAATCATCAGAATACTTAAGGGCAGAGCAATTTTCTTTTTAAGATTATGAAGAGATAAAGACGGGGCCATTTTTATCAGAAGAGCAGTTACCAGAGATGTTATTATAAGTTCTTTTGCTGAAATATTAAAATAGATAAACCTTCTGCTGAAGGGGATGAAGCATACCCATGAAGCGGTAAATATCCATAGTGCATCAAACAGAATAACTGGAATATTAAGCCATCCTCTTATTGCAGGAGTTTTCTCTTTCTGCTGAATCCATTTTATGAAACAGATAGTCATGAAGATCATTGCAGGAATTACCGGAAGGAAGTATCTTGTAGGACGGTATGACATTATTGAAAGAAATACTGTATTTGCAAAGAACAGAAGAAGCCAGCCATTTTCTGTTATTGTGGATCTGCGGGTAATGAGCCGTCGGAAATAGATGGGAATAAAAAAGAGTGAAGTAATCCATACTACAGGTATTTTATGAAACTGCTCTTTCCAGGGGAAATTTATGAAATTATTAAGAGCAACACGAATGCTTGATGGAAGCATTAAACCACTCATATATTTGCCGGGAGCTGAGAGTATCCACTCTCTGTTGGGCATGTAGAAGAGGGTGAACCATAATAACCAGGTTATTCCAATTCCCATAATAAGGAATGTAAAAGGCCGGGTAATCTGTTTTCTTCTGAATCTCCCTTCAGATACCAGCATAATGCCAAGTGCTATGAATGGTGCAGGAAGAAAATAGATAGCGATATTCTTAAATATGAAAGTCATGAAGGCAGATATACCTGCAAGGAACAGGTACATATGCTTCTCATCTGCTCTGTACTTTTCAAGAGCCCATACAGTAAATATCATCCAGAAAACCAGAGATGTTTCGAAGGTTCCTATTCTGTTGTACATGAGATATATGAAGTTGGAGCCAAGAAGGAGCAGGCCCGCAATGCCATACCAGCGTGAAAAGTACGACGATATTTTCAGGTAGAAGAATAGTAGGGAGAGGAAGGCGAATATATAAGATACAATTCTCTGCTGAACCATTCCTGTATCAAAAGCTTTAAACAGGCCAAGCTTAATATATGGAAGAAATGGATTATAACAGGTTATTTTCCAGTTGTCGGGAAACCAGTTGTTAAAAAGAACCTTGCTTCTTGAATTGTGACACTGATTACCTTCATCTGTATAAATACTACCGCTGGGAGTAATATTTGAAGGAATGTCGGAAGAGGGGGAATATACTCTGAGAAGAGTGAATAGTGTTAAGAGAATAAGAACAGTTATTATATAGCCGGTTCTTCTGGACATAGATATCTCCGTGAGGTTGAACCCGGCAGTTTTAAGTGGCTGCCGGGGTAATTAAATTAATTATCTGAATCCATAAGTGTTGATACAGGGCTTTTATTGCCATCTTTATCAACAGCTTCTATGGTGAGTTTTATTCTGAATGAGAATGGTGACAGGAATACAGGATTGAGGAAGTTAATAGTTGTTGAAGGAACTTTAAGTTGCACTGTTCTGTTCAACTCATCTCCTCCACGGCTATATTTGATAATGTAGTGATCTATATCCATTTCAGGATTCCCACTCCAGTTGAAAACAATTTTATTTGGTTTGCTTTTATCAAAAGCTGAACCTGTAACCGGTAGTGGAGGAATTTTTTTGATCCACTCATTTGCCATTAACTGGTAACCATCTCTCCCGGGATGAACGTGGTCAGACATAATGTCGGGGTCTGTATCGTATCCCGGATGATTTATAAATATATCCCAGAAGTCAGCAATAGGAATACCTGCTTCTACTGCAAAAGCTTTCAGAAGGTTGTTTGTTTCAATATTAAAAGGTCTGAAATCACCAGTTAGTGAATCCTTGGGTTTTCTTGGTATCAGGGTTGAGATAACCGGAAGCATTCCTCTGTTTCTGGCTTTAAGAACCATCTCTTTTATGTTGAGGAAGGTCTGCATTGGGCTGATTCCTTCAACAGGCATATCGTTTGTTCCCATGTGAAGAAGGAGAAAAGCGGCTTTTTCACTTGCATCCAGTATGTAATCAAATCTGGATAACATTTCTCTTGTGGTTTCACCGTTTTTACCATAATTAACCATTGAAACTTCATCTGAATATAGCTGATCATTAATCAGGATATGTAGTTTAGGTATATAACCAAGATCGATTCTTACTACGGTGCCTATTTTACCTCTTGTAATACTATCACCTGCACAGAGAAATCTTCTCTTGTTAAGCTGGGCAAGACTATTTTTTGCTGATTCTGATACAGTGTTTATAACTGTGCCGTATCTGAAATTCAGATTGCCGGAACCAATATTGTCTGAAGAGAAGCTTATCTTTTCATCACCAAAACCTTTTAATCTGTAGAAAGTTACAGTGTTGCCATTAGTGCTGAGATTGTATACTGGTTTGTCAAACCTGATTTTATGGATAACTGAATTACTATCTGCATCTATTATTGTCAGGGTAAACTCAGAGTCAATATATGCAACGTATCTGCCGGAGTTACCTGTATAAGAAGGATTGTACGGCAGCTTTGCCAGATTGCCGGCAATTAACTCTTCTCCTGCAGGAGTAACACTGATAAGTGATTTTGTGCCATTCTGTTCAAATCTTACTTTAAAGCAGTATAGTGACTTCATATAATTGCTGTAACCTGTACTGACAATCATTTCTGAAGCTCCACATTTGTGAGTGAAGATTTGCTGTTCTTTGTTATAAACTGCCACAGAGTGAGCAGAGCTGGTAAAGCTGTAAGTTGTTTCTCCTGCTTCAATCATCCCTCTGGTTTTATGAACCGATGTGCTGCCTGATAAAAGCAGACTTAAGGTAATGATAAGAAGCAAGGACAGATAATGTTTTTTACTGAAAATCATAAACTATCTCCGACATTATAAATAATTCTAACCTGTTGAGAATACCAGCATTACCAGCCTTTGTCAATCAAGCTGTAATGTTGAATACTCCACGGTTTCATGGCTTTTATTGCCATCTTTATCTACTGCTGTTATTTTGAAAAAGATATTCATATCAAAAGGTGAGCTGAATGCCGGATTCAGTATTTTATGAAGTGATTCGCCGGTTATTTTTACAGATCTGTTATAGCTACCACTCTTATAACCGTAATCTACTATCCAGTGATCAATATCGAGTTCTTCATTTTCCCAGGATATGGATATCCCTTTGGCTCCGCTTCTCTGTATATCTGTTTTATCGGGAGTAAGAGGAGGTATTATTCTCAGCCATGTGTGAGCCATAAGTTCATAGCCTTTTTCGCTGGGATGAGCATAGTCAGACATGAGTGAATCGTAATCCTGATGGCTGATGAATACATTCCAGAAATCAGCTAACGGAAGATCAGCACTTGCTGCAAAATCTCTTATGTGCCTGTTGGTAAATTCGTTTATTTCCCTGAAATCCGGCAGGTAATCTGATTCAGTTCTTGGGATCAGTGTTGACAGAACAGGAATCATTCCTCTGTCAATAGCTGCCTGAGCCATGGCTTTGATATTGGTAAAGCTCTCAAGAGCTCTCTCTTCGTGACCGGGGCGATCATTTGTACCGCCGTGCAGAAGAAGATAGCCAGCATCATATCTGTCAAGCTCTCTCTCAATTCCCCGGAGAAGGATATGTGTGGTAGCCCCGGGATTACCCACTCTTATTGCTTCAGTACCGGTTGAATAGAGATGTGTTTCTATTAACTGAGCGAAACGCGGGACATAGCCTCTGGTTGATGGGTGGTGATTTATATAACCGGAAGTGATACTGTCACCATAACAGAGAAACTTTCTGAAATTTCTGGGTGAAGACGCAGATGGAGTAACTGGTTTCTGTGCAACAGGAGAACTATGAATAATCTCCGGCGGGCTGTTCTGTAGAGAATCTGCATGTATCGTGAGATTCAGATCTCCGGTTTTGCCCAGAGTCTGGAAATTTAAACTTGAACTATTCTGTTTCATCTGAGCTTCCAGGTTGTATATAGGTTTTTCAAACTGCTTTCTTAATATTTCGCGATTACTGTGAATATCTATTACAACCAGAGTGTAGTTGTTGCTTATATATGCTAAAAGATTTGAGTCTTTACCAAATATTACCGGCTGAAAAATAAATTCTTTGAGGTTTTCCAGAAGCAGGTTCGAAGATTTATCCGTCCTGCATATTAACGAACGCGTCCGGTTGTCGGATTTTCTTACTACCAGACCATAGTATGAATTAAACTGATTACTGTAACCAGCTGAAACAATAGATTCTGATGAATCATCTGTTCTCATACTGAAGAGAAGTTTATGTTCTGTATCTGTTATAAGAAGATGATTCCAGTCTCTTTTAATGTAGAGGTGTAAAGAATCTGTGGAAATTTCAGCAGATCTGACTGTAATTGAAAAATCGCTTTCTGCGGCAAGAAAGGTGGTTGTCAGAATAAATATTAACCATAAAAAAAGGGTAGTTGGTTTCATTTAATTCTCCCGTAACCTGTTTAAATAAAATTTTACTGCTAACCCCGGAACCTGTCAATGAAACTTTGCTGTTAGTTTAAGATTGTATGAATTACTATTTACCCAGGTACTTTTTTGTATACATTCTGAGCTGTCTTGTAAAGAATTCAGCAATAGAATCACGTTTTCCGCAGATTTTGTAATCACCGGAAGTTATAAGGTTATTTAATGATGACCCCGGAGTGTTTTCATTAAACTCTGTTGTACCCACAATATTGTAGGTGCCTGGTTTATTGATCTCTTCACTGAAAGGAAGGGGATCTGAGCCTGCGACAATTTTTATACCTTTCTCTCCACCTTTCAGAAACTGTACAGGAGTTCCCCAGAAAGGAGGACGGGCACTATTATCACCAATGATTATCTGTGAAGCACTATACTTATCGATTAGCTGGTTTACCAGATTGCCTCTGCCAAAAAGCCACTTACCAACTCCCCATCCCAGAACCACAACAGCTCCTTTACTGATAAGGGAATCAATTACCTCAGAGGCAGGTTTACCATCTTCTATTATCTCACTGGTTGCAAGAGCAAGTACTTCTATGCCTTCGCTGGTTACAATCTGTCTGCCATTAAGCAAATAGCCTTCTGTCTTATTATCTTTAATTATTTTAAGTGAAAAGTCCTCTTCAGTTTTTGAAAATGAGTAGCTACCGCAGGTCTCTCCATCAGAGAATTTTTTGAAAAATCTGTTCTCTTTTGCTTCAGTAAGGCATAGCAGTTTTACCGCCTCTTCTGAACTGAACTTCCCGGCATTGGCAAGGCCATTGGAGATAAACTGCTCAATATTGTAGTTCTCGTAAATGTGTATATGGGTATCTGCAATAAGTTCTCTTTTCATAATATATCCTAAATAAGTTTCTCTTCTCTGTACCACTCTGCTGTACGTGTTAAACCATCTTTAAGTGAAATCTGAGGCTGATAGTTCAGTTCACTCTTTGCTCTGGTAATGTCAAAGGCTCTGTCTTTTGTGAAGAAATCAAGGCGTCTTCTGAATAGTGGAGGTTCAATACCAAGAGGTCTGCAGATCATTTCACAGCAGAAAGCTGCCATATAGACAGGGGGTAGTGGGATTTTCAGTGATGAGACTTTTTTTCCAAGTATTTCAGCAATAAGGGCAACCAGATCTTCAAGAGGAAGGTACTCATTCCCACCAATTGTGTAGACTCTTTTATTACTGGCTTCAACTTCACCTGCAAGAATAATTCCTGCAACCAGGTCTTCAACAAAGGTCAGATGGTAAAGAGGTTTACCGTTACCTATCATCTTGAATTTTCCGCTGTTTATATGTCTGAAAAGTTTAAGAAATCTGGTATCTCCGGGACCGTAAATACCTACAGGCCTGACAACAGCGCCTGCAATTTTTCCTTCATTAAAATATGACAATGCAAGTTTTTCACCTTCAAGTTTGGATTCCTGATAGTGGTCTCCCGGATTAAAGGGAGCATCTTCTGTTGCCGGAGGATTGGATATCTCTCCCTGAACTCCAACAGTACTGCAGTGTACAAATTTCTTAATACCTGCTTTAACTGCTTCGTCAAGAAGAGCTCTGGTTCCGTCTACATTGACTTTGAAGAACAGCTCTTTTGAAACGCCTTCCTGACGATACATTGCTGCAACGTGAAAAACAGTATCTATTTTAAGATCGGTAAATATACCCTCAAGAGATTGAGTTGAAGAGAGATCTCCATCTACAATATTTATACCTTCTGTATTCAAAAGACCGGTTTTCTTTCTGTTTCTTACTAGGGCGAAAACTTCATAGCCTTTATCTTTTAAAGCTCTGCAGAGCCAGGAACCGGTAAAACCTGTTCCTCCTGTAACAAAAGCTCTTCTGCTCATTTAATCTCCTCCAGTCCCCGGTTAAGTTCGTTCTTAAGCATTACAATCTCTTTTTCCCACTCTGAATCGCTGAAACTGAAAAGGTCTCTAAGTTCCGGCAGAATCTTCAGACTTAATCCGGGGTTATCTCCCAGGCTTGTTCTTCTGATAATAAGGTCACTTAAATGTATAACGGATTCAGTTTTCACTACCTCTTTAAGTTTTTTTATAAGTTCTGAGTTGGGAGAGTAGGCGTATGGAAGAGCAAGATCAAGAAAATTATCAGGTTTTATGACATCTTCATAGTTACCTGCTGTAATATCAGGATATATACGGTTCATAAGTTTGTGGCTTACAAGTCTTGAGGTTGTGAATTTAACACCTGAGACACTGTACAGACCTGCGGGACCACCATCTTCCTGATGATTCATAATTACTTCCCTGTTTGCAAGGCATCCACTATCTTTTGCCGGAAGAACTCCTACATATACTCTTTCTATATCATCTTTTGTAAGTTTAAGATGAGGTGCAATTTTATTTATGTCAGAAATGAACTTATCCATTTCATCATCAGGTACTTTGAAATTATTGGGAATTTTATCTACTACAAGTTCTCCGCAACCAACTACCAATCTGTTTTTCCATGGATGGAAGAAGTATGTGTGCCCTGCACCTTTACTAGCAGAAAGTCCAAGAGCATAATCAGACAGAGCTTCCTTTTTGAAAAGAACGTTCCAGTAAAGAAGATTCTTAACAAATAGTTTCTTTTCATCTTTGTGAAAAGCTGAAGCAAGCTCTCTGCACCATGGACCTGCAGCATTTATTACTACCGGAGCTTTGAACATAATGGTTTTTCCGGTTTCTTTATCGGTACATTCAACACCAGTTACTTTGTTGTTATCTTTAGTAAGCTGTTTAACTTCCATATAGTTGAGAGCTGTACCACTTTTCTTAACAGAAGCTTTAAGGAGTTCTACAAATATTCTCTGGTGCTCAGGCAGACTTCCATCGTACCAGATTGCGCCTCCAGTCAGACCATCTCTGTCGGCTTTTGGGAAAATAGAGCAGGCATTATCTTTTGAAACTACTTTACCGCAGGGAATTTTTTTACCTGATCTTACTCCGCTGTTTCTGTTGAAAGAGAGGAGATCATTGGCAAGTATTCCGGCTTTAAGAATTGAATTTCTCTGAAGACCTTTTCCGTAAAGAGGAAGAAGACATGGCATAAGATTTACATAACCAGGCATATGTCTGAAAAACCATCTTCTTTCGTGTACAGACTCCTTGAATCTCAGCAGATCTGCACTCTGAAGATATCTAAGTCCTCCGTGTACTGTACGGAGATGGTTCAGGCTTGTAGCTCCGTAAAAATCGTCTCTTTCAAGAAGAAGGAAATTCAGCCCTCTTCTTGCAGACTCAAGAGCCAGCATAATACCGTATACACCACCGCCTGTTATTATCAGGTCGAAATTAGTCTCTGCTGCCTTTTTTATATCTCTTTCCATAACTGACATTTTAAACCTCTCTTTTACCTTTTCTTAATTACTTTTGCCGGTGCCCCTACGGCAATTGAATATTCGGGGATATTTTTGTTTACCATTGAGGCTGCTCCTATAATTGAGCCTTTCTCAATAGTCACTCCATCAAGAACAGTTGCATTAGCTCCAAGCCAGACATCATCTCCAAGGCTTATTCCGCCTCTTGAGTAGGAGGGTTGATGAAACATCGGGATATCCCTTCTTTCAAAACTGTGGTTTCCACCTGCAATCATGTACAGGTGGCCTGCTGTATATACATATTTGCCAATATTTAATTCTGTTTCCGACAGGATAGTATTTCCCGGACCAAGATTGGAGTAATCTCCAATACTTATGTTACCGTTTTTGCAACTGAGGGTTGTTCCTCTTCCTATGAGTACATTGCTGCCTATGATTATTCCTCTGTTGGATTCTCCTTTGGCGTCTATAACTGAGTTATCATCAAAGATAGTATTATCTCCGATTTCGATTTTATCAGGATGTCTTATGGTCATGTTGCGTCCGAAAACAACACCGCTACCGGTTTTCTTCATCAGCATTGGAAAAAAGATTTTCCTCAGAAGATAACCTGCTGCTCCGGGAAGAGGTCCCAGAAGCGAAACAATAAGTTCATATTTAATGAGTTTTAAAAGACCTGTTTTTTCACCAAGTACCAGAGACTTGTATTTTGCAATAGCTCCCTGTCGGGAGTCCAGCATATCTTTGTGGCCTCCGGTATAGTTCCTGGAGTCTTCTTTTTCTGTTCCCATTTACGGATTTTATAATAATCCCGGCTATTAAGCAATGGGAATATCTTAAGAGTTACTACAGGTTTTTTTAACCTATTATTGTAAATATCTTTAAAATGCCTGTTTTATGGGGCTTTTGCTTACAAATAAAACGATAAAAAAATATTCAATCCGAGGGAACCACTAATATTCACTAATGAACTCAAATTTAACCTTTGAAAAACGGTGCCAAAACTTTTTTCAAAGGTTCCGGCATCATTTTCCAATGGGTTTTTGTTTGAATAAATACGAATGGCTACCAAAGAAATATTTCAATACACCCGGATAAATTCTGGCTCTGATCCAGTTCATGTTTACTGGTATCCATTCGTGGTTTCAATATGAATTATTTCTATTTTACGGCTACTGCTTTGAGTTTACCTTCATTGGATTTTACATAGAGAATACCGTTTGCAAGTACCGGGGCTGTCCAGCATTTACCCTTATTAAAAACTTTTCCTTCAGCTATGGTTTCAAATTTAGCAGGATTTGGTTTGAAAACAAAAACTTTACCCGGTTCATTCAGAAAGATGATCTTGTTATCTGCTGCAATAAGAGCACCAAATTTCAGCTTAACAGCCCACATCTCTTTACCTGTAGAAGCTTCAATACATTTTAGTGCAGCTTTACTGACTTTACCATCGATGCCATAGATATAGCCGTCAATGTAAACAGAGGTGCTGAAAAGATTACTCATATTCATGTTTTTCCATACCTGTTTCAGTTTACCCTTTTTGTACTCCAGCATTACACTACCCATACCATACTCTGCAGACAGGAAAATTTTATTACCACACATAACAGGATCGGCACAGTTTTCATTATACTTTGTGGGCCAGGGGAAGGCAGCTTCAATTTTACCTGTTGCTGGATTGGTAAGGTGGAATTCAGTACCGGAAAAATTAGCAACAAAGGTTTTGCCTTCCAGTTTAATAACCAGTGGAGAGGAGAAACCGTTCTCTTCTTCTGCATTTTTCCAGATCAGAGCACCTGTGCTTTTGTTAACTGCAATTCCTCCTTTTGTCAGAGAGAAGAGGAGCATGTTTTTGTAAATATAGGGAGTACCTGAAAAACCGAAATATTTCCTGTTTTTTATACCCAGATCTTTTTCCATATCTTTCTGCCAGAGCACTTTGCCGTTAAATCTGTTGAAGCAGATCAATGATCCTTTCTGACTGAGAGTATAGAGTTTGTTTTTATCAATAACCGGAGTTGATCTGGGGCCGGTAAATTTATCTGCCACAGATTTATATTTGTACTTCCATACAGTTTTGCCGGTTCTGCTGTTTATGCAATATACAGTATCTTCAGAGGCTCTCTTGCCTTTTACTATTTTTGAGTCCTTCAGAATTTCGCAACCCATGGTGTACAGGTGATCTCCCTTTACAACCATATTTGAGTATCCGGCACCAACCTCTGCTGTCCACAGAATATCGGGAGTACGAAGTTTTTCCGGGTTCCAGTTCTTTTCTCTGGAAATGCCATTATGATCAGGGCCACGCCAGTTTGGCCAGTCCTCTGCTGTAACTATTGTTGTAAATAGGAAAAGAATTATAGCTGCTTTAAGATACCTTCTGCTCAAAATCATTGTTTACCTCTCTGATATTTGGGGGAATAGAGTGTCAGGTACAGCATGTTCCGCTGTTAGTAACTGTACCTGCTCTCAATTACTTACGAAAAGGTAATATAAATGGTTTAGTTTTGTCGGATAGAAAGTAATGATCAGAAGCTCCGCTGAAATACTATACAATATATTAACTTATTTATAGTATAAGGAGTTGGTCAAACAGCTTTTTTAACTATCTGAAGAAGCTTGTGAAAAATAGTGCAGTAATTTGAATTTTATATGGGATATAAGGGTTTTTTTTATGCTGAAAAAAAAAAAAGCCTGTGGTATACTCTCCGGAAGTACTATTCAGAATAATGGAGGATTTTAAAAATAATGAGTAGAAAGCACTTTTATCTAATTTTTACTTTAATTGCAGCACTACTTCTGTGTAACAGTTCACTGTTTGGTTGGGATGTTATTAATATTGGTTCAGGTAGTGGATATCATAAACCTGTTGTAAAGTTTGGACCTTCAGGTATGCTCTATATTGTTTATAAGGGAGAAAGCAGCGTATATTTACAGTCATATGACGGTAAAGACCTGAAGCTAATCGGACAGGTTTCATCTACAGCTGGTAATACTGCTTATGAACCTTTTGTTGCAGTAGATGCCAATGAAAATGTTCATGTAGCATGGTGTGAGTATTCACAGGCTGATCGTCATCATCATCACGTAAAATATCGTAAATTTGATGGTAAGAACTGGACTAATGAAGTTACAGTAAAAACTTTTGCTATTCACGCTATTGAAGATCTCAGAATGGCTGTTGATAATAGCGGTAATGTATTTATTGTTGGTTCAGAAGAGAGTGGTGGCTCACTTTTCAGAGCATTCCTTCTTTGTAAATATGGCGATACAGTAACTCACGATACTTTTGATAAAAAACATGCATGGGTTGATGTTGATGATAACTTTGTACACGTTGTATGGCAGGGTAAACATGGTGGCGAATACTCTATCTGGTACGGTAAAAAAGAGAACAAAGCTAATGGCGCATGGCTGAAAAAAGAGGCTAAAACAAGTCACGATTCAGCAAGACCTTCTATTCAGCGTACAGCTGATGGAACACTTCATATTACATATAATCATGAAGCATATGTTGCACCAAATATAATCCAGAGAGAAATCTGGTACTTCAACTCAACAGACAATGGTGAAACCTTCAACAAAGGCTCCAAAGTAAAAAGCTTTGGTATTACTCACAGCCTTGATATCTCTTCTGCAAATGGTGTTACCTATCTTGCAGCTCAGGATGGTGCAAGTGCAGGTGGTTCAGGTGTTCTCTATTCTGTTAACAAAGGCAATGGCTGGAGTGAAATGGCAATGATTCCTGGTACAGGTGGTTGTAAACTTCAGGGTTCTGCTGTATCTCCTGATGGCTCTGTTTATGCAACAGGTTTTACAAAATATGAAAGTTCAGTACATCTTGCGGTTGAAGGAACAATTAATGTAGTTCCTCCGGTAGATATTACTCTTACTCTTGATAAAGCAGAAAAGAAGACAATCAGAACTCTTCTGTTTAAAAAATCATACTACAAACTTGGCTGGACTCTTAACAACAACAGTAATGAAACCCTTGATAAAATAGAAATCAAAAGAAAAGAGCAGGGTCAGGAAGACAGCGCATATATTCTGATTGATACTGTTGCTTCAACTGTTGCTGAATATTCAGATAATAACAGTGTTGATATGAATAAAAACTATGAGTACAAAATTATAGTTTACTGGACAGATAAAGATGGTAATAAAGGCTGGACAGATTCCAAAGGTGAGTCAGGTAAGCTATAAGCTTGCAGGGCAGGAGAAAACAGAATATGAAAAAGATTACTGGAATTTTAATAGCTCTTCTGATGGCTGTAACATTTCTGGCAGCTCAGAATGTAGAAACAAAAGACGGCTACGATAAGCTCGTTAAATATCTGAAGAATAATAAAGAGTTTCTTCAGTATAAAAAGGTAAGTGTAATAAATGACAGTGGGATGAAAGCTGTTGAAATCATTACACAAAAAAACCGTCAGAAAGATATTATTGATACAATCGGTAAATATAAGATCGCAGATAGCAATATAACAGTACTCTCTGCTACTGAAGTTAAGATTACAGTACTTTTCAGACACGTTGCTCTGGTTGCTGAAAAAGCACCGGCAAAGTGCCCTGGTAAAGTTACTGTTCAGGTAAGAGAACTTGTTCCTGAAACTCTTAATGTTTACCATTACGGTAATGGCCTTCTTAAACCCGCCAATCAGGTTGAGGTGAAAGCTGCAGCAGCTGGTACAGTTAAGGTTGTTGAAGCAGCAGTTGGTACAGCTGTTAAGAAAGGCGATGTTATTGTAAGATTTAATTCAGAAGCTCTGGCTGCAGAACTAAAAAAAGCAGAATCAGAAGCTGCAAGATGGAACAGAAAACTGAGAATCCGCAGAGGCTGGAAAGTAAGAAGCAAAAGAGCTGAAGCTACTGCTGAGAAGAAGATCAGAATTGCAGAATCAACAATTGCTGATACTAAGAAGAAAATTGATGATAACAGTGTAAGAGCTGAAATTGATGGTGTTGTGGAAGCTGTAAAAGCAGAAGCTGGCGCTGCATGTGAAGCTGGTGCTGTTATTGCAGTAGTAGTTAATAAAGCAAAACTGAAAGTTGATGCTGGTTCCGCAAAATCAGAAATGAGAAACGGAACTGCTGCTGGTATTAAAATCAATGGCAAAATGGTTAAAGGCGTAGTTGAAAACGGCTTTATCGTTGTTGATAATAGTGCCGGGAAGCTTGAAGCTGGTAAAACAGTAAACTTCAGAGTTTTCAAAAGAGCTTATGAGAGTATTTCTGTAATTGATTCAGCTCTGGTAAGTAAAGATGATGAAGGTAGCTTTATCTATATTGTTGAACCTGTAAAGAGAAAAAGAGCTAAGAAAGTATATGTTACTGAAATCGCTTCAGATAATGGACTGACTGCAGTTGACGGCGTTAATGCGGGAGATGAAATTATCTTTAAAGGTATTCCATGTCTCATGGATGGTAAAAAGGTTCGTATAGTGGAAGTTGATCCATCTACAGGTGAACTTGTGAAAGTTAAAAAATCCGGTAGAAAAGTTAAAGTAAAGAAAGTTGAGAAGAAAAAAGCTGTTTCTGCAAAGAAACCGGTAAAAGTTAAAAAAGCTTCGAAACCAGTTGACTCTTCATGGCATAAAATGAAAGCTGGTGTTAACTTCTCTTTCCTGAGTATGACTGCAGATAATTTTAAAGATATCTATGGTTCAGGTCAGGTTACTTTTGGAGCAGACTTTGGTTATATGATAACAGACAGAATCGAAGCATGGGCAAGTGTTGGGTTTGGTTCAAAAAGTAAAAACCTTACAGAAATGAACAATGCGGAAACTAAATTCAGCTTTAAGCCTGTAATTGCAATCGATGGCCGTTATCACTTCTTCAGAAAAAATAACTTCAGCGCTTTTGCTGGTGGTGGTCTTTCTATCTATATGGTTAAAGACAAAGTAGATTCTGCTGATGTTCCTGAAGTTTCAGAAACAATTATCGGCGGTAACCTGCTGGCAGGTGCTCAGTATAAAGTGGGTAAGAATATCTATCTGCAGGGCCTTTTCCGCTACAACTTTGTTTCAAAAACAAAAGATAGCTGGGATTATAAACTGGATCTTAACGGCGGTGAAGTTCTCATCGGCGTAGGTTTCGGCTTCTAAGATAAGTCAAAGAAAATTTTAAATATATGACCGGATGTAAAATCCGGTCATTTTCCTTTCAGATTAATCAATAATAAATTCCAGATAGTTTTTTTTAATACCATATTGTGGTATTTTTGCATATTAATTCCCTATATGTTTGTTTAAGTGGCTCAGTTAATTCAGTAACTGATTTGGAGCAACTTACAATACCAGAGGGAAATGTTTTAATGGCGAGCGAGGAGTTTAAGAAATGAAAAAAGTGACAATTGTAGTGGCAGCTTTGATGCTGATGTTTGCAGGATCAGCTCTTATGGCATCAGGTGAGATGGCAGAGCAGGGTGAAAAGAGAATCAAAATTGGAGCTACCTTCTCCATAAACAGTATTTCCGGCGGTAATTTTAAAGATATCTATGGAGGTTCTGTTCCATCATTTGGTCTTGATTTCGGTTACATGCTTACTGAAGATGTTGAGGCCTGGGCAACACTCTCTTTTGCATCAAAGAGTACAACTCTTAAAGAGTTTGATAATACAAAAACAAAATTTAAATTTCATCCGATGGTCTCTCTTAACGGAAGATACCATTTTTTCAGAAGAGGAGCTATGAGTGTCTTTGGAGGTGGTGGCTTAACCGGTTATAGTATTAAAGATACTGTTGATTCACCAGACATCAAAGAAGTTAAAGAGTTTCTTCTTGGTTTTAATGTGCATGTTGGATGCAGATATAATGTATATGACAGTATCTGGGTTCAGGGAGTTTTCCGTTATAACTTCGTTTCAAAAACAAAGGAAGAGTGGGATAACAAGCTGGAATTAACCGGTGGAGAACTTCTGCTTGGCGTTGCTTACGGATTTTAGAACATATCAATAATATTAAGGGTGATTTTTCATCACCCTTTTCTACCCTGAAAAATCAGAGCTCAGGGCTTTTATATCAAAAAACTGAATGTTGTGGAAAAAAGTATTCAGTTAAATTTTCCATTATGTTATCCTTCTGCATGGTAAGTTGATTGTAGTATATAACAAAGGGGTTATACTGCAATCTGGTTTTAATGAACAAGGGAGGTAAGTTCGTAATGAAAACAAGAATTTTCTTAGTGTTTTTTTCTCTACTTTTTTTTACAGGTATTTCACTATTTGGCTGGAAGCTTATAGACGTTGATTCCGGCAAAAACGGGTATCATAAACCTGTAGTGAAATTTGGCCCTTCAGGTATGCTCTATATGGTACACAAAGGGGGGCGTAGTGTATGGCTGAATACCTATGACGGTAAGGAGCTCACTCTTGTGGGTGAGGTTTCAGCAAATTCAGCAAACACAGCTTATGAACCTTTTGTATTTGTAGATGCAAACGAGAAGGTGCATATCGCATGGTGCGAGTTTAATAGTGGCGCAAGAAGCACTCACTATGTAAAATACCGTACTTATGATGGTTCAGACTGGAGCAATGAAATTGTTCTTAAAACAGTTAATGCTCATGCAGTTGAAGATCTCAGATTAACTGTGGACAGTAAAGGAAATGTCTTTGTCGTGGGATCTGAAGAGGAAGGTGACAACCTTGTACGTGCTTTTATGGTTAGTAAGTACGGAGATAAGCTTGTGCACGATTCATTTTCAAATAAACACGCCTGGGTTACTGCAGATGATCAGTTTGTTCATATAGTATGGCAGGGCAAGCATGGTGCAGAATACTCTATCTGGTATGGAAAAAAAGAGAATAAAGCTGATGGCAACTGGTTGAAAAAAGTTGCAAAAACAAGTCACGATTCAGCAAGGCCATCAATATTTAAGGACGATAAGGGAAAAATTCACATTGTATACAACCATGAAGCTGTGGTTGGTACTCAGTCAAATGGAGACCCTATTATTCAGAGGGAAATCTGGTATTTTGATTCCGGTGATAATGGGGAATCTTTTAACAAAGGGCAGAAGCTTAAAGGTTTTGGTGTTACACATTTTCTGGATGTTTCAGCAGCCAATGGAGTGCTTTATGTTGCTGCACAGGATGGGGCCAGTCAGGCAGGAACCGGTGTACTTTACAATGTTAACCGTGGTAACGGATGGTCAGGATTTGGTATGATACCTGATACTGGCAGATGTAAATGCCAGGGCTCAACAGTGTCACCTGATGGTTCAGTTTTTGTCACAGCATTTACCAGAGCTGAGTCTTCAGTACACTTTACGGTAGAAGGCGATATTAAAGTTGAGCCGGCTGTAGATGTTAAGCTGACTCTGAATAAAGCTGAAAAGAAAGTGATTAAAACTCTTCTGTTTGAAAAAGCGAAATATAATCTCACATGGACTCTCAATAACAATAGTAATGAAACAATCGATAAGATTGAAGTTTTCAGAAGAGAAAAGGGCGCAGCGTCCTATGCTCTTCTTGATACAGTTGCTTCAGCTGTAAGTAGTTACAGTGACAGTAAAGGTATTGCTATTAGTAAAGAGTATGAATATTTGCTCAAAGTTTACTGGACTGATTCAAAAGGTAATAAAGGCTGGACTGACTCAGACGGTAATACTGAAAGGTTGTAATTTATTGAGAGGAGATTTCGCAAATGATTAAAGTAAAAGCTGTAGTAATTATTCTGGCTGTTTTTCTTAGTATCCCTTTTATGGCTGATGCCCAGGAAGAAGATGTATATAAAGAGAAAAGGATTAAAGTGGGAGCTACTTTCTCTCTTAATAGCATTGGAAGCAGCAATTTCAAAGATACATATGGCAGTGGTCTGACATCTGTGGGAATGGATTTCGGATTTATGCTTACTGATAATATTGAGGCCTGGGCAACTCTTGCTTTTGCATCAAAAAGCACTAAGCTTAAAGAGTTTGATAATATTGAAAGTAAATTTAAATGTAAGCCTATGTTGTCTCTCAATCTCCGCTACCACTTCTTCAGAACTGGTGGAGTGAGTCTTTTTGGGGGCGGTGGATTTACCGGTTATCAGATTAGTGATAAAGTAGATTCCCCTGAGATAAAAGAGGTTAAAGAGTTTCTTTCAGGTTTTAATCTCCATGGAGGATGCCGATACAATTTTGCAGACTCTTTCTATCTGCAGGGAGTTTTCAGATATAACTTTGTTTCAAAAAGCAAGAAAGAGTGGGCTCATAAACTGGATTTGAATGGGCCGGAATTTCTCTTTGGTGTAGCATACGGATTTTAGTAAATACAGATAAGAATTTAAGGGGGCAGGAGCCCCCGCTATCTATTTATGTTCTGTTTAACAGGTTCGGGGGTGGGCTTGTACGAAAACGGAGGTAAGTAATGGGTAAGTTTATAGTTTTAACGGGTTTAATTCTCCTGATGCTCTCTTCACTGTTTTCATCAGTAGGAGTAGTTAAAGTTGCAGGAGGAGATGGTGGTAAATACTGGGGGCCGGAAGTAAAAATTGCTCCTGACGGAGATGCTTATATTGTGTATGAAGCGGGAGGAGATATACATCTCAGTCGTTTCAGGGATAGTAAAACAGAGTTCCTGACAAACCTTTCAGCTTCATCAGCAAGAGATTACGATCCTGCTCTGGCAATTGAAGATAGCGGTATGATTCATGTTGTGTGGGTGGAGAAATCAGGTACGACTCACAGGTTTAAGTACAGGTATCTTAGTGGTGCTGACTGGTCTTCAATAACAACTATCGGACAGGTTAGTGATTCTAAAATGGATCGCATTGAAGATGTGAGACTTGTGGTGGATAGTAGTGGTAATCTTGCCTGTACTTTTACTACGTTTCTTACAAACAAAACTCCGGGAGCATATCTCCTTACTAAACATGGAACCGCCACTGAACTGGTAAGATTACCTCTTGGCGGCCTTGCTAAACACCCGGATGTGGCAATAGATAAAGACAGAATACACGTGCTGTGGCAATATAAAGGTCATGGAGAATATACGATAATGTATATAACAAGAGAAAACCGGTATAAAGGTGGATGGGGAAGCTCTATTGATCTCAAACATGGTAAAGAAACTCAAAGACCAAGACTGGGGATAGATACAGAAAACAATCCTCATGGGTTCTACTTTGAAGAGTACTGGGACTATAAGAATGATCCCGGAAGAATACTCTACTATCAATATAAGAGTGGTAACAGTTTTACTGGAAAGAAAAGAATTTCTGATCCTGGGAAACACAGACCTTATCACTATCTGGGAGTGTCTGTAAGTAATAGCAGGAACATGGTTGCATCAATGCAGTCCGGTGGTTATGCAGGTGGAGATGGAATCCTTTATAACTGGATGAAGGATGGTAAGTGGACCGGTTACAGTGCAGCAGCTTTAAATAGTGGTGCCAGACCGGGAGATCAGAGTGTCGCTTTGTCAAAAACGGAGAATCTTATCTATATTGCATATTCGGACAGAGATGCGGCAATTTATCTTTACTACAACAATTCAGGTGGAGGACAGACTGATCCGGTGAAACCGAATGTTCCACCTGTAGCTGATTTTACTTTTACTCCACAATCCGGTGTCTACCCTTTGAATGTAAGTTTTAATGCATCAGCATCAACTGATAGTGATGGATCAATTGTTGAGTATCACTGGGATTTTGGAGATGGTTCAATTGGCAGTGGTGTTAATATTACCCATAAGTATTTTAAGAAAGGTACTTTTAATATAACTCTTACTGTTAAAGATGATAAAGGGGCTACGGGCACTAAAAATGCTTCTGTAGTTGTCAGAGGTATAGATAAACCGGTTAATCTCTCATATAAAATGGTGGAGAACAGTTCTCTTTTTATGAAGGAGTATCTGTATCGTGTTGCATGGAACAGGAATCCTTCCAATAAAGCTGCGGGGATAAATATTAAAGAGTTTCAGATCTTCAGAAGAACTGAAGGCAACGGAGACTATGTATACCTTACAACGGTAGCTGCTCAGGATAGTAATATCTGGCTTGACAGGTCCCTTAAGAAGAAGGCAATAAAATATCAGTACGGTATCAAAGGAGTCGATGATAAAGAGCGGGTCAGTGAGATGCTGATTCTCTGATCTGCAGAGTTTTTTTATGGCGCAGTTGTCTGTAGCCTTCAGATTATATAAATATATATATAGTAAAGTGTAAGGAGTACCAGTTGCTCCTTACTTTTCAGGAGGTATATCATGGGTAAGTTAATATCTTTGCTTGTAATTTCAATTTTTATCTTCTCAACGATGGTTTCATCTGCTACAGGTGTTATCAGAGTTGCAGGAGGAGACGGAGGTAAATATGGCGGGCCGGAAGTAAGAATAGCTGCTGATGGAAGTACTTATATAGTATATGAAGCGAATAATGACATTCATCTGAGTCGGCTGAGATCAGGGGATATGGAATTTCTTATAAACCTCTCATCTTCAGGTGCAAAATCTTATGATCCTGCAATGGCTATTGAAGACAATGGCACAATTCATGTTATCTGGGCTGAGCAATCAGGTACAACTCACAGTTTTAAGTACAGATATCTGAGTGGCTCAAGCTGGTCATCAGTTATAAATCTCACTCAGGTTAGTGATCCTATGATGGATCGTATTGAAGATCTGAGACTTGTTGTAGATGGGGCAGGTAATCTTGCCAGTACTTTCTCCACATTTCTTACAAATAAAACTCCCGGTGCATATTTAATGACTAAGCACGGCTCTGATACTGAGCTTCAGAGGCTACCTCTGGGAGGACTGGCAAAGCATCCTGATGTGGCAATAGATAGTGGTACTATTCATGTACTATGGCAGTATAAGGGACATGGGGAGTATACGATTATGTATAAAACAAAAGAGAACAGATATAAAGGTAACTGGGGCGGTGATATTGAAGTTAAACACAGTATAGAAACCCAGAGGCCAAGACTGGGAATCGATACAGAGAACACCCCTCATGCCTTCTACTTTGAGGAGTATTGGGATTATATAAACAATCCCGGGCGTACACTCTATTATCAGTATAAGAGTGGTAGCAGTTTTACTGGCACAAGGCGTATTTCAGATCCCGGCACCCACAGACCTTATCACTATCTCAGTGTTTCGGTGAGAAATAGTCACAATATGGTTGCCTCAATGCAGAGTGGAGGCTATTCAGGTGGCGATGGGGTTCTTTACAACTGGATGATAGACGGGCAGTGGAAAGGTTATGCTGCGGCTTCTTTGAATAGTGGTGCCAGGCCTGCGGATCAGTGTGTTACTCTTTCAAAAACTGAAAATGTGATCTATATTGCCTATGCAGACAGAGATTCTGCAATATATCTCTATTACAATAATGAGGGTGGTGGACAGGTTGATCCTGAGCCAGTACCTAATGTACCACCTGTGGCAGATTTTACCTTTTCGCCACAGACCGGAGTGTATCCTCTGGATGTAAGTTTTAATGCATCAGCATCTACAGATAGTGACGGTTCCATAGTTGAATACAGCTGGGACTTCGGTGATGCTTCCATTGGAAACGGTGTTAGTACAACTCACAGATATCTTCAACAGGGAGTGTATAATATCACTCTCACTGTTAAGGATGACGATGGTGCAACTGCTTCAAAGAGTGCTGCTGTAACGGTTAAAGGGATAGAAAAACCGATAAATCTGGCTTATAAGATGCTTATAAACAGCACACTGTTTCTTAAAGAGTACCTTTACAAAGTAACCTGGGACAGGAACGGTGCCAACGCTGCTCTGGGAATCAATATTAAGGAGTATCAGATCTTCAGGAGAGTAGAAGGAAGTGGTGAGTATGTATATCTGACAACAGTTCCGGCTAAAGATAGTAACTCCTGGCTTGACAGATCCCTGAAAAAGCAGGAGATAAAATATCAGTACGGTATCAAAGGGGTTGATGATAAAGACAGGATAAGCGACATGCTGGTGCTCTGATTTAATGAAACCTGTATAGAGAAAAGTTGACGGATGTGCTATATATGTAGCTGAGGTGTGCAAAATGAGTATGAAAAAATCAATTCTTATTTTAATCCTTCTTTTCTCAGCGTCACTTTTTCTTGCAGGGGAAACGAAGACTGTAACAATCTATAATAATGGTAGCTTCAGTTACTGGCTGCCGGAAGTGCAGATAGCTTCTGATGGTGGTGTTTATGTAGCTTTTGAAGCTCGTTCTGCAAGTGGTAGCGACATCTATCTGAGCAGATATAAAAATGGGAAAGTTGAGTTTCTGAAAAACGTTTCAGAATCAGGACATAAATCTTATGAGCCAGATCTGGCGATTGAGAGTAACGGTAATATTCACATAGTATGGGGTGAGCAGGTAGGAAGTACATGTTATATAAAATACAGAGCTCTTCTGGGAGCTTCCTGGACTACTCCCATTAACCTTGGACAGGTGGGAAGTGTAGATAATATTGAAGACCTTCACATGGTTGTGGATGGCTCAGGTAATGTGTTTGCAACTTTTATGATCTGGCCTCAGGCTACATGTCACATCGTTACCAAGCATGGTGGATCAACTGCACTTGAAAACTTTCCACATGGTGGCAGACAGAAGCATCCCGATGTTGCTGTTGACGGAAGTACTGTTCATGTAACATGGCAATATCGTGGAAGCGGAGAGTACACAATAATGTATGCCTCCAAGGATAGTTCACACAGAGGTGGCTGGAAAACTTCTGTAGATCTTAAGCATCATGAAACCCAGAGACCCAGAATAGATATTGATGGTAGCAACAGACCCCATATTGTATATTGGGAAGAGCATCCGTCAGGTGCTGCCAGAATGATGTACTATCAGAGATGGGATGGTACACATTTTACAGATAAGAGAGTTCTTTCAAACACTTCAAGATCAGAAACCTATCATGCAATAGATCTGGCAGTAAGCGGAGTTGATAACCTTGTTACCTCTATGCAGAGAGGCGGGTATGATGCGGGAGATGGTATCTTTTATAACTGGAAGCGTAATGGAGCCTGGACAGGTTTTAGTCGCGCTGACATCGGAGGGCGTCCTGGATCACAGACTATTGATATAGATAAAGATACATTTACTATTGCTATTGCATATACTGACAGAGATGATGGTGTTTATCTCTATCTGCAGTCAGAATCAGGAACTCCTACAGATCCTGACCCTACACCGGATCCGGTTCCCAATGTACCGCCCACTGCATCCTTCACCTTTACACCACAGGCAGGGTTGCTGCCTCTTGATGTAGTGTTCAATGCCTCAGCTTCAGCTGATAGTGATGGAACTATTGTTAGTTATAAATGGGATTTTGGCGATGGATCAATAGGAGAAGGCGTTAATCCTACTCACAGATATCAGGCAAAAGGAACTTTTAATATAAAACTGATTGTAACAGATGACAAAGGAGCAACAGCTGAAGCAACAGGGCAGATTGTTGTTAAAGGTCTGGAAAAACCAATTAACCTTGCATATGAAAGAAAAGAGAATAGTAATCTCTTTTCAAAAGTATATGTCTACAAAGTTTCATGGAATAAGAATCCAGCCAATGCTGCTCTGGGGGCTAATATAGTTGAATATAAGGTCTTTCGTAAAAGAACTTCAGAAGGGCATTTCTCATATCTGACAACAGTTAATGCTTCAGATAACAATCTCTATTTTGATAAATCTCTGAAAAAGGAAAAAATAGATTATCAGTACGCTATTGTAGCGGTAGATGATAAAGGAAGAGAGAGTGAGCTTTAAAACCACTCTCCCGGAATAAAATTATTGTCTTACTCTTTTAATGGCCCGTCTGTGAGGGATGGGTCTTGTAAATCCAAAGTACACAGCTGCAATCTGGTCTATATGCACAGGCATTCTGCCTTTGAATTTAAAAACTTTGCCTGAACTGTCATAAGAAACAATAGACTGATTTATAACCCGTCCGTTTTTAAGAACTATAGAGTCAGATCTTGGGTTCAGTGATGAAGGCGGTGAATGGTGTGCAAATTCAATTCTTCTTAAATCACCGAATCTTATTTCACGTCCGTTTTTCAGAGGAAGATATCTGCCGTTTCCTCTTACCCAGGCAAGGTTTGCTTTGAAGGTCTGTCCGTTTTTGTGAACAAACTTAACTCTGCCTTTTCCTGTGTTATTGCGACTGGTCTGCCTGGCATAGTGAGCTGGTAGTTTGTTGCAGCAGAAATATATTCTTTTAACTTTAGCTACATAGATTTCTCTATTGTCACGCAGGTAGAATACTCTTCTTCTTGTACTGTAGCTGCGTACTTTGTCTTTGATGATTCTGCCATTTTTCAGGAAAATTGTATCCAGTGAACCACCAAGTTGTTCCCGCTCTTTTGGGAAATCCCATTTGTTACTTTCAAAATTCATCATCCAGATGTCAAACAGGCTTATTTTTGATGAGTTCTCAAATCCCATTTTATTAACACCGGTACTCATATAGTTGATGATATCGGTTCTGACATCTCCATTATGCATAAATACAGCGCATTTGGCTTCCCTGCGGAAATATTGAGTTTCCGAATAGAGGGAAGATGATATGAAAATAAGCGATATCAGAAGCAGAATTGTAAAATTTGTTTTCATTGTATCCTCCACCTGTAATATAGTAGCAGACACTTTTTTTTTCAATGGTTTCAATGAGTCAGGATAGATTGACATATGGGCTGTAAAAGAAGTAAAATTTAGTTCAGTCATGAACTTTCTTACTTTGGAATTTCTCTATTTGACTATTATAGCTGCTGCAGGGTGGTATATTTTTCCGGCTAAATATCGCTGGACTGTTCTGCTGACAGCAGGATACTATTTTTACTACTCCTGGTCTCCATGGTTTACTCTGCTTCTGGCAGTACCGACGGCTCTTGTTTATCTGGCGGGGCGTGCTATCGGATCTGGTAAGAGGGGTATAGCTCTTTTTGCCGGAGGGCTTGCGGCAGGTTCGGGAGCATTGATTTTTTATAAAATCGGTGGTCTTGTAATGGACTCTTCCGGCAGTGGCAGTGCTGCCTGGATTATTCCTGTTGGGTTATCTTTCTTCTCATTCAGGCTGGTAAGTTATCTGGCGGATGTGCGAAACGGTATTGTGGAGGCTGAGAAGCATCCGGGGCATTTCGCACTTTATGTCTCTTTTTATCCTCAGTTACTGGCTGGTCCTATTGAAAGAACCTCAGATTTTATGCCTCAGTTGAAAAATAAGATCTCTTTCGATGTTGAAGGAGTTGTTTCCGGTATTCAGCTCTTCTCCTGGGGAATGTTTAAAAAGCTTGTGGTTAGTGAGAGACTTATGCCTTTTGTTAACAGAATGTTTGAAGATCCCGAAGGTAAAGGACTGGGGCTTCTGTTTGGTGCCTGGTTCTACTATTTTGTTATATATTGCGACTTCTCAGGTTATACTGATATGGCAGTAGGGGTAGCAAAAGTATTTGGAATAAAATCAGTTGAGAATTTTAATTATCCTTATCTGAGTCGTTCAATCACTCAGTTCTGGAACAGATGGCACATATCTCTGTCCACATGGCTGAGGGATTATCTTTTCCTTCCCCTCTCTTATTCAGTTATGAAACGTATTGATGGCAATCGTCTTCTGGGCATAAAGGTTGAGATCTGGAGTTATGTTACAGGTATGTCTATAACAATGCTTCTGGGAGGTCTCTGGCATGGGGCGAGGTGGACTTTTATTGTATGGGGTGGCCTTCATGGTCTGTTTCTTGCGCTATCATTTATGACAAAAAAGATCAGGAAGAAAGCTGTAAGAAAAATGAAGCTTAAAAAGATTCCCCGGATTCATAAAGCCTGGAATATCCTGTTTACTTTCAATATGATAACCCTTTCATGGATCTTCTTTAATGCATCTTCTATGGAGCAGGCATTGAACTATCTTGGTAGTATTCACTTCTATATGCCTGCGTCAGGCTTATCTCATATAGTTTTTAATGGATTTATTGTGCTGATGTTTCTTGCTTTTGAGTATATCTACAGAAATCGTGAGGAGCTCTTTAAGAAGGTTAAAAGACCTGATCTGCTTAAAGTCTGTTTTTATGCCATTTTTGTTGCGGTGCTAATCGTATTTGCTGTGGATACTGGTAATAATTTTATATACATGCAGTTTTGATATTATGAAAATACTGAAGAATAGTCTCCTGTTTCTCCTGGTGTTTCTGTTTTGTGACAGATGCTTCTATGTTTCTATAGTTAATCTGGAAAGCTATATGTATAGTGAAAATGAGTACTTTGAAGTACTTGGGAATTATCTGAAAAAGAAGAAATATGACACTCTTATTCTGGGAACATCCCGTACATATGATGCTATACATCCGGTATATATAAGAAGTACTGTGGGAAAAAGGGCATATCGTGAAGCGTCCCATGGAAAGGGAGCTAAATATAATTACTACTTCTATAAAGAGTACAGAAAGCTTGCAGGTATTCCTGAAGTAGTTATATATGGGGTGGATTATTTCATTTTTAATACTGATTCCAATGAAAAGTGGTTGTCAAGGTTTAAGCTCGAAGGGGGAGATAGTGCTCTGTGGAGTGACTTCTCACTTCTGTTGAGTAATAAAGATAAAATAGACCGTACTCTTAACAACGGTATTGGAGAGTTGAAAAAAGTTCTGCTTGGTAAGAAGAGAGGGATTTCTGCTTCAATGGCAATAAAGATTGCTCAAAAGTATACCGGTCTTCCTTCGAATCCAGGAAAGCTTATAAAGAAGCGTCCCAGAAGAATGAGATACTCTTCCTATGTAAGATATCCAGGGCGTGAAGGTAAATATTTTGGTATGCTTCTTGAGGAACTGGCAAAAGATGGTGTTAAGGTTATGCTTGTGTTATTACCTGATTATATAGGTACTTATATGACTAATAATCAGAAGAGAGCCTGTGTAACTGATCTGAGGCGTCTTATTGAAAAGTATGATGGTATTAAGCTTTACAACTACAATATGCCAGAGGTGTTTCCAATTGACAGAGACCTTTTTTTTCTTGATGGGGGATACGGTAACCCTAACTCACACCTTTCAGCAACAGGGGCAGAATACCTTAATAAGAAGCTGTTTTTGAAAGATCTGGCTCCCCTTTACGACTGATTCTCTTCGTGTCTGGCAAGTTCTTCTGCAAGAAGCTTGTCCAGATGTTTTATATGGTTTCTCTTCCATTTTCTCATAAACCTGAGTGTGTCCAGTCTTGTTTTCTCTGAATATGGTGATCGGGCAGCAGCTTCCAGAATCAGGAAAAACTCTTCGTGTTCCTTCATGTGAATGAGTCTGGAGTCAAATTCAAGAGTAACAAGAAGGTTATCTTCCTTATTGAAGCTGCATGTCGCATGATTGGAAAGGTCGGAGAAAAACTCTATGGTAACTGCGGGAGTAACTGTTCCATTGTTGAGCATATCAATATATGTGTTAATGATTGTTACCAGTTTTTCGTTATGAGTGTCAAGAAGTTTATTTCCTGTAAGCTCCTTTCTACTCCAGCCTAAATGCCTTATACTCATTCTCTCTCCGCCATATCTTTTATATAATCTTTGGGGATATAAATTTCAACGGCAGAGAGAGTGGATGTACTATTTTATGAATTTAGATAAAAATCTGGCCCCTTTGTGTATTAGTTTTCTGATAAGTGGCTTGGGTTGTTCCGGGATTGTCGGGTAAGAGAATAGTTCATTGTAGATGGCATCAAAATCGACATGTTTTTCTATTAGTTTTACGATGTGTGAGATTTTCTCAGATTCTTCTGGTTCAACTTTAAATATTTTACTCTCGATTATTGAAGATACTTTACTGGTGGTAAGTCTGGTTATGTAGAGAGGCAGATCTGTTTTCCGGCATGCTTCAATTGTCCAGTCAGGTGGAGGAGTATCTCCGCATAAAATAACAACTGATGGTGTATTGGAGTATCCGGTGACAGATTTTCTGGTTAGGAGTGCGTAGAGTATTTCAGGTCTTGAGCTATCAATTATTACTGCACCGTTTCTTGCTGATTCAGTTCTTTCCAGAACTTTTTCGATACTCCCAAATGCTGTAATAAAATTATCAACTCTGAAATTTACTTCATGTTCAGGATGACTCAGAGCTTTTGTTTTCAAAGCTTTAAGAAATGAGTTTGTTGTGGGGCCTGTAATCTCTTTCTGATAAGGTATGTAGCCAAAAACCGGTATATTCTGTTTTGCAAACCATGTGCCCAGGGAATCTTTTACTTTTTCCAGCTTATCAGGGCTGACTCTGTTTATTATAACCCCCAGAATGTTTGAGTTTTCCTGTTCAAAAACTGATTTACAGAGTGTAAATCTATCTATTGTACTACCTATTCCTGCGTTAAGAATCAGCAGGGTGGGGGTGTTCAGAAGTGAAGCAATTTTGCCGTTTGATAAATCAAAGACTGATCCTACTCCGGGGTGCCCTGTACCTTCAACAATTATCAGGTCACTTTTTGATGAGAGGTGTTTGTAAGCCTTCTTAATTCGTGCAGGTATATCACGGGGTTCTTCTTCTTTAATGTATTTGTACGCAGCACCTGAGCCTGAAGAGAAGGGGGCGGAGTGCTGTAGTGGTATATCAAGATCAAGAGCTTTGTTGAGAAGATATGAGTCCTGGCCTACATCTTCACCATCCACACTCATTGATTTCTGACCTATCGGTTTTATAAATGAGACTCTTCCGTTAAGTCGTTCGTTAAAATGTTTTACCAATCCGAGGCTTAGAGTTGTTTTACCAGCATGCTGGTTACCGCCTGCTATATATATTCCTTTTGATTTCATAGGGGTTCTCCTTTCCGGCTATTTTAGTGGATTGGGAAATAAAAGTAAATTTAGGAAATGTGTATTACTTGTTAATATAAATCTGGAATCCAGGTATGAGTAGAATTCACGACAAAAATGTTGCCTGTTTTTACATCGGTTTTTTTACAGATTATGGATATGTTGTTCTTTGGGGCGAGGTTACAAACACTGTTTGTTGAGATTGTTGATGAGGAAGAGTGAGATTTTATTATTTCTGATCTGAATTTATAGAAATTCAGGTCGTTGTTATCAGTTTAGTGTAAAGACGCGATACTAATTGTATCACGCCTTTTATTATATACAGAAAGTATTTCGGGCAACGAAAAATATCTGTTTCAAGGTTTTGGTTTAATAATGTGTCTTCTGTTATTTTTTCCTGAATCGTTTTCTATTCTCTTTATCCATTTTTTCAGTTGCATACCGAATAATCAACCTTCCACAGTCGTTTTTCCATTTTAACAGAAATTCTTCAGTTTCATCTTTATGTTTTTTCCATAATTCCCGAAGAAGAGTTCCAACTCCTTTCTGAACATATTCTGATTTATCAGACATTAATGGTTCTATTGCAGAAAGAATGGTTTTTAGCTCATAGTCAAATTTAAGAATCTGGACTAAGGTAACAGGAACTGCACGCTTTTTCCATTCAGAAGAAGAACTGGTCCATTCTTTAAGTTGATGAATTTCTATTACTCCGTCTTTGATAAAATCTGAAAGAACAAGCATGCATAAAACATCAGTGCTTCCCCAATTCTCTATGCCACTATCAAGCCAGTTCCCAACTCTTTGAAACACTTCAAATGAATAGTACTGTCTTTGAAAAGAGATGAAGTGTATTGCAAAAGCAATCTCTTCAAATTTACCGGATGAGATCAATTTGTCGCCAAGATTCAGGTAATCATTAATTGATAATTCATCTTTCCATTTTTCGATCCATTTATCTCGTTGGGCTATAAGTGTTTTGTCATCTACTCCATAGCCATCATATCCTTCTTTAAAGTATTTGGAGTATTTGGCTACAATAGCATTATCAGAATTTTCAATACAGAACTTTTTAATCTCTTCTATTTTTTGTTCAATCATTTTTCTTCGTATTTATTGAAGCTGTCAGCAGATCTGTTTTGCCTGATTTATCGGATTTCTCTGAAATTATACTTAGTCTCATTTTAGTGCTCCTATACTGTAAGTATCTCTTTTAATTCGGATTTTTCAAGAACTTCCTTCAGCCAGGTAACCGTATCGATGGACTTGTAGAACGGGTGTTCAGAAGAAAGATCTGCGTATAGACGATTAAATGTTTCAGTGAACTCAGATGCCCGATCCACAATCGCTTCTTTTATAGAAGGACTGCCAGGCTGGGCAAATTTGATTCTCTCAGGAGAGAGGGCTCCTGCTTCCAGCAGGGTTTTAACTTTTTTGTTGCAATGGCAGGGGGCAGATGGGTTTATTAAGCCGCAATTACCCCGCATATAGGGTTCGAGTCTTGAGCGGGCCCGTGAAAGTATTTTTCTGAAATTCTGCGGAGTAATTTCCAGTAGTTCTGCTCCTTCTTTCGCGCTGACCTGAAAAACCACTGCCAGAATAAAAACCAGACGTTGCCGCCTCTCCAGACATAAAAGTACTCCCTGAACACAGCTGATTCCGAGATCTTTGATTACCAGATCGATTTCCGGTGATGAATCAGGACTCTGGTCAGGAACTTTGTGAAGGTGCTGGTAATACTCCTCCAGTTTAGGAATGTTTTGCTCATAATTCCTCTCTTTCATATTTATAATGTGATTGGTCACAATTCTGTAAAGCCATGTCTTAAACCGGGCTTTTTCACTATTATAAGTGGAAAGCTTTGTGATCATCTTAATCAGAATTTCCTGAGTTACATCTGCTGCATCTTCATGATTGATAACCATTCGGAATGACAGATTATAGATCCAGGGCTCATGCCTGATTAAAAGTGCCTCAATGGATTTCGAATCTCCACTTAATGCCTGACTGATCAATTTCTCTTCTTCAACTTCTGTTGATTCTGCAAAGGGATATGTCTTTGTATGCGTCATAGTGCCTCCTGTTTAATTATACCCATTTCAGTAACTGTTGTGACAGATTTCTTTGGATTTTATAGATTCTGGTTAAATCAGCAATGAGTTTAAGGGGCAATTTTCTTTAATTATTTGATAGGTGTTCAGGGTAGCTGCAATCTGAATGATTCTCAATTACATTGTTGTCTTCTTTATCGTAAATAGACGTTTGTTTTAAACTTGATGATGATAGACTCATATTTATTTGACAATAAAAATATAAAAAACAGTTGACAATTAAAAAAGCATGTATTATATTGTGCAACGTAGATGAAATTAAGGAGGTATGAAATGAAAAATTCAGTTTGTTTAAATCCATACGATGAGTTCTTTGGATTTGGAGAAAAGTTTCTGAAACTGTTAGAGGGAAATAGCTTTCATGGAAATGGTACAAATCACTGGATGCCTTCTTCCGACATTTATGAAAATGGGGAAGAATATGTTTTTGGATTTGAAATCCCGGGAGTAAAAAAAGAGGATCTGGAGATAAAAGTAAAAGATCGTCTTCTGATAATTTCCGGTGAGAGAAAGCGTAAAGAAAAAGAGGGTATCTGGAAAAAGCGTGAAATAACTTACGGTAAGTTTGAGCGCAGTTACAATCTGCCTGAAGATGCTGATGCAGAAAAAACAGAGGCAAAACTTAAAGATGGTATTCTTGAGTTGAAAGTTGGCAAATTAAAAGAGAAAGCCCCCAGAAAGGTTGTTATAAGTTAAGGGAGGAAATAATGAGACATTTACTATTAAGACCATACAATACATGTGCTACATCTGAGAGACGTGGCAGAGGTTACAGGAATTTTGATGGAGATTCCTGGGCACCGGCAGTGGATATATATGAAACAGATGGGGAATATGTTATTAATGCTGAAGTTCCTGGTATGAGTAAAGATCAGTTGGATATTCAGCTCAATTCAGGTGTTCTTACCATTAAAGGTGAGAAGAAGAGCAGAGAGCAGGGCAAAGAGATCGTTGTGCATAGATGCGAAGTTTCTCAGGGCGAATTCAGTCGCTCCTTCAATTTGCCGGAAGATGCTGATGCAGAAAAGATTGAAGCAGAATTAAAAGATGGCGTCCTTGAATTAAAAGTTGGAAAGGCTGAAGAAAAAAAGCCCCGCACTGTACCTATAACTGTTCATTAAAGTAAAATTTCCGGCACCTCTTTTAAGGTGCCGGAACTCCTGCGCTAATCCATCAATGGCTCTGAATTTCAAATAATTAGCGGTTTTTGAATCAAAAAAAATATTACTCTTCTGTAAATTTATTCTTTTTTTAAAATTTTTCTGGTTAAATAGCCTCTCATACTCTATTTTCCCCTTGCATTGAATGGCTTATTACCATAGAATTATAAGCTGTTATTTCATTACATATAGGAAGAGGGACAAAATGCTCCAGAAATTAGAAAACCTGGTCGAAGAGTTCGACGCTAAGCTGAAAACAGCAGAAAACAGAGCAGACATTCTCAATCTGAAGGCAGACTTTATTGGTAAAAAAGGTAAAGTGAATGCAATCCTCAAATCTTTGAAAGATGCGACACCGGAAGAGAGAAAAGAGCTGGGTAGTGGTGCTAATCAGCTAAAAGAAAAAATTACTGCATCTGTTGATGCAAAACTGAAAGAGATCGAAATTAATGAGATTAATCAGTCACTGGATAAAGAGTGGCAGGATCAGACTTTAAGAAACTCTTTCAGGGAAACTCCTGAATTATCAGGAGGTTATCATCCTGTAACAATTATACAGAGAGAAATTGAAGATATATTCCTTTCAATGGGTTTTGATATTCTTGATGGCCCACATATTGAAGATGATTATCACAACTTTGAAGCTCTGAACATTCCTGAAACTCATCCTGCCAGAGATATGCAGGATACATTCTGGTTTTCTGATATGAAACATCTCCTCAGAACTCACACATCTACTATTCAGGTTCGGGGAATGGAAACAAGAAAACCTCCCTTTAAGTTTGTTGGTCCTGGAAAAGTTTTCAGATGTGAAGCTACAGATGCATCTCATGAGATGGCATTTCACCAGCTTGAAGGTATGATGGTTGGAGAAGGTATATCTGTTGCCAATCTGATCTACTTCATGAAGGTACTTCTGGCTGAAATTTTCAGAAAAGATGTTGAGGTCAGATTACGCCCCGGATTTTTTCCATTTGTTGAGCCTGGTTTCGAACTGGATATAAGATGTCTGATCTGTGGCGGAAAAGGCTGCTCTGTATGTAAACATCAGGGCTGGGTGGAACTGCTCCCCTGCGGTCTTGTTCATCCCAGAGTTCTTGAGTATGGTAATGTGGATACTGATAAGTATAGTGGTTTTGCCTTCGGCCTGGGACTGGATCGTCTTGTTATGATGAGATACGGAATTGATGATATCAGACATCTTCATGGAGCTGATCTCAGATTCGTTTCTCAGTTCAAACACTTCTGATGCGAGGAAAAAATGAAACTCTCAATTAACTGGATAAAAAAATATATTGATCTGCCTGAAATGTCACCAAAAGAGCTGGGAGAGAAATTCACTCTTTCTGTTTGTGAGGTGGAAGAGGTAATTAAAACCGGAGAACTTCTTAAAACTGTTAAAGTTGCAGAAGTTATTTCAACAGAGCCACACCCTGATGCAGATAAACTCAGAATTGTAACTTTCAATGCCGGAAATGGAGAACAGAAAGTAGTCTGTGGTGCTCCTAATGTCAGGCCGGGGATTAAGGTGCCTTTTGCTCCTGTAGGAACATGTTTTCCTGATGGATTCTGTCTTGTTCCCAAAAAAATACGTGGGGTAATGTCAGAAGGTATGTTGTGTAGCGAAGTTGAGCTTGGTATCGGAGACGATGCTTCAGGTCTGCTGGAACTACCGGACTCATCTGAAATCGGAATGAGTATGTCTCAGCATCTTAGTGTAGAAGTGAATATTCTTTTCGATATTGATAATAAATCTATTACTCACAGGCCTGATCTGTGGGGGCATTATGGAATGGCAAGAGAGTTTGCTGCTCTTTTTGGTAAAAAACTTGAAAACAGATATGACTCAGCATGGATGGAAGGTATTGAAAAGCGCTTTGTGTCCTCTGACGATACTGTGAAGATAAAAGTAGATGAAGATTCAGCTTGTCTCGCTTACTATGGTCTTACTGTAAAAGGTGTCAAAGTCGGGGATAGTCCTGACTGGATGAAACAGACTCTCACAGAGTGTGGTTTAAGACCTATTAACAATATTGTTGATATATCAAATTACGTTATGCTGGAATTTGGTATTCCTAACCATATTTTCGATAAGAACCTTATTGAAGGTAAGCAGATTGTTGTAAGAAGAGCTGGAGAAAAGCAGGTTTTTGTTACTCTTGATGAAGAAGAGAGAGCACTGATTCCTCATGATACTGTAGTTTGTGATACAACAAAACCTCTGGTTATTGGTGGTATCATGGGTGGTAGTAACAGTGGTGTTTCTGAAGATACTCAGGATGTCTTTGTTGAAGTTGCGAACTGGGTTGATTCTGAAGTAAGAAAAACCTCTACAAGAATCGGACTTAGAACAGATTCTTCACAGAGATATGAGAAATGTCTCGATTCGATGCTCTGCAGAAGAACTCTTTATAGAATTGTTGAACTTATCCAGGAGCTCTGCCCCGGAGCAGAAATCATGGGTAAGGTGGAATTTGATGGCAAAGAGTTTGATGATAGCTATACACCAGTAGTAATTGAACTTACAACAGAATATATCTGTAGCTCTCTTGGTAAGAAACTGGAAGATAAACAGATTGTTGATATACTGACTAATCTGGATTTTGTAGTAGAAAATAGTGATGGAAATCTCAGAATAATTGTTCCAAGTTACAGAGCAACAAAGGATGTCTCCTGTGATGCAGATATTGTTGAAGAGATCGGAAGAATGATCGGTTTTGATAATATTGATCCTGTGTCACCTGAGTGGGGAATCAGTGCTGTAAGACTTTCTGAAGCTAAAAAACTGCACAGGAGAATTCAGGATTTCCTCTCTCTTCAGACCGGAGCTCTGGAAGTTCTCACCTATCCAATGGTAGGAGATAAACTTATCAGTAAAGCTGGTTGGGGAGAACAGTCAGAAGATCTGAGACTTGTTAATGCAATAGCTGAAGAGCGTAGCCTTATGAGACCTTCTCTTGTGCCAGGCTTTCTTGAAATGGCTGCTCTTAATCAGAAAAACTTTGATAAATTCACAGCTTTTGAAATTGGTCGTAGTTACCAGAAGTGTGAGAAAGACTTCTCAGATGAGAGCAATCAGGTTGTAATTGCTCTTTTTGATAAGAGTAGAAGCCGGTTCGTGGAAGCTCTGGACCTGGTGGAACAACTGTTGAGTCATATTAAAATAAATGGAAGAATTTCCCCAATGAGAAATGAGCACCCTCTGGTGGATGTTAACTGGAAGGGACTGCATCCTCATGAAACACAGGATATTGCCATAATGGGTAAATCCCGTGGATTTGTTACAACAGTTCACCCTATTGTCTGCAGAGAGTTTAAGATTAAAGGTAAACTGACACTGGCTGTTATCGATCTTAAGGATTTTGAAGAGAAAGAGATTAAGAGCAGTTTTAAATTCAAACCTCTTCCAAAATATCCCGAATCAGTATTTGATGTAACAGTAGTTGCAGAAACAAGAACACCTGTTGCAGATGTTCTTAAACCTCTTGGTAAACTGAAAGTTAAAGAGCTGATATCAAGTAAGATTCTGGATGTATTCAAAATCGATGATAACAGCAAGAGTGTAACAATAAGAAATCGTTTCTTTGATGAGAAAAAAACTCTTGATGGAGATGTGATTAAAGAAGCAGAAACAAAAATTATTGAAGCTCTCAATAAAGCTGGTTATCCACTAAGATAAAAATAATATCAAATAAAAGTAAGGGCAGAATCCCATGGCTTTGCCAGTCACGAGCTTGCGAGTGATTATTTCTGCCCTTCTCTCACCAAAATCAATTTTCGATATTCCTTTTATTTCACTACAGATGAATCTGGAATGCAAATGTTTTGCGAACGGGGACGCGAACGGGGACGGTACCTAAAAATATATAAAATTTTTATTTAGAACTTCATATTCAGGCGTCAATATCTCTTTAAATGCCAGAAAAAATGTAATAATAACTCCTTCAAACACCCGTATTGCTCTACAATCTTCCAAAACCAGAAAAAAAAATATATATTTTTAGGTACCGTCCCCGTTCGTATATTTTTTGACTTTGAAAAGGTGGTGAGCTATATTTTTTTATTAATCTAATAGGAGTTTTACATGAAAAAATTGATGGTTCTCATTATTGTCTCATTTCTGTTGCTAACAGGGTGTAAGGAGAAGGTTGAAGATGCCAATCGTTTCGCGGATTCTGAAATGCAGAAGATTTATACTTTTCAGGATAGTCGTGATAGTGAAGGTTTGAAGAACTATTTACATAATAAGGTTGAAAAATATAGAGTTGCGGCCGTCGAGGCTATTGCTTCTGTTCAGGATAAGAATCTTTTACCTGACCTTGGAAAGGTGCTGGTGGAAGATGGTGCTGCTAATGTAAGAAAATCTGCTGCATATGCTATTGGGCAGTGTGGTAATGAAGAGGGTGAAGCTCTGCTTATTGTAGCTCTTGATAAGGAAAAAGATACTGGTGTAAGAACTGAGATACTTACAGCTATAGGAAAATGTGGAACCGATAAAGGGCTTGCTGTGCTGGCTGGAAATAGTAGTGCTGCTGATGAAGAGGGTGTTGTTAAAGGGATTTACAGATATTGCCTGAGAAGGATCTGTTCTGCTGAAGGTACAAAGAGAGTTGTGAATGCTCTTAAGAGTAAGGTTGATAATGTTCGTGAGTATTGTGGTTTCTATTTTGCCCGTACTAATGATAAGGAACTGGACCAGTATGGTGGAGACATTATTGCTGCTTTTGATAAAGAGAAGAATCCTGTTGTAAGGATGAACATCGCTCTGTTAACAGGAAGGCTGGGAAAAGAGAATGCTCTTAATCTTCTTGGTAAGGCTTATGGAGATATGGATTATCGGGTAAGGAATAATGGCCTCAATAGTGTTAGGCGCATGGAAGGACCGGAGTTTACAGAATATATGTTTAAAGGGCTTGCTGATAAAAATATTCATGTTCAGGTCTCAGCTTCTGCGCTTATGAATTCAAGAGGTGATAGTGTTTTAGATAAATGCAGGGAATCTCTTAAGAATGATAAACTTTTCTGGAGAGTAAGGGTTAATCTTTTGAAGGCTCTGCTTAAAAGTGAGAAAGACAAAGAAGATGCTGTAGGTAAAATAAAGATTGCTATTGATAAAGCGGTTGATAATTATGAGAAGGCTGCTTTCATAGCTCTTCTGGGTAGTGATGCGGGATCTTATGATCTGTTGAAGAAGATTGTTAACAGTAAAGATAAGAGTGTCGTAAGAATGGCTGCTCTTGAAGCACTGATTTCCCTTAGAAAAGATATCAGTATTTTTAAGGACAGAGAAAAAGCTCTGGAGTTTGTTGAGTTTCTAAAGAATGTGATAAAAGAGAATGATCCGGCTCTTGTAACTCTGAGTTGTTCTGTTCTAAGTAATAAGAAGTTCAATCATAAAGAGATTGTAAAAGATACTGCTTTTCTTAAAGAGGCTCTGGTGAGAGCTGAACCAAGGACTCATCTTGAGGCTAAAGCAGCAATTGAGAAAACTTTGAAGTATTTTGATCCGGCATATGAGATTAAAAAAGATAAATACAAAACAGAAGATGGTATTGACTGGAGCTATGTTGCAGGAATAAAAAAGAAACAGATTGCAGTTGTTAAAACAAATAAAGGTGATATCCATATAGAGCTGATGGTAGACAGGTCACCAGGATCAGTGGCTAATTTTCTGAAACTTGTTGATAGTGGATATTATAAAAATAATTTCTTTCACAGAGTTGTTCCCAACTTTGTTATTCAGTGTGGCTGCAATAGAGGTGATGGATGGGGTGGACCTGACTATACAATCAGATCTGAGCTGAGTAATATCGGCTACAGGGAAGGTTATGTAGGCATGGCTTCTGCAGGTAAAGATACAGAAGGTAGTCAGTGGTTTATTACTCACTCCCCAACTCCCCATCTTGATGGAAGATATACAATTTTTGGTAAGGTAGTAAAAGGCCTTGATGTTGTTCATAAAGTCAGAAGAGGCGATAAGATCTCAGAAATAATCAAAGTTAAATAAAATATATCAAAAGGGGGCATTCTGCCCCCTGCAAGTCTTACTCATCCAGAGTGTAGACTTCAATTCTTTCCTTATTATCTTCTTTTATGAATATAAAAATCTTATTATTAACTGTTTTTATACTATCGGCTTTTGGAAGAAGAATGTTTTTTAAAGAGTAGAGATAATTCAGGTCTTTATCAAATATATCATCTCTGTACTGTTTGTACCCAATTACTGATCTAACCAGAAGTCTGTTTTGTGGCAGGTTTCTGATACTGGCAATAGCGCTCAGTTTATCAGGAAGAGCCTCTTTGCATCCTTTTTTTATTGCTTTAGGAAGGCCTTTGCGGTATTGGGTTACAAACTCATCTATTACATTCTGTTTTGCTTCATCTGTAAAATCAGGGTTAATATGGGGGATTTCTACTACTTTTAATATCCGCCCCATCTGATCTTTAAGATAGAGTTTGTATTCAATACTATTTGCACAGACTATATTGCTGCCGGATTTTTTGAAAACAAGTTCGTGGGTTATTGGAGTTCCTGGGAAGAATGATACTGTCCCTCCACTGTATGCAACTTCCATGCGACTACCCTTTTCGATGGTAAAGATTTTCAATGGCTCTTCATTGATCTTCTGGTTCCATAGTTCTGTGCTCCAGTCGTTATTATCGGGGAACTCTTTGGTAGAGATCCATGATTGTTCAGTAAGAGGTGTGATGCTGTGGGCACCCTTGTCCAGTTTAATATTTTTTATAAGTTCCAGAGTATCCGGGTTGTAAATGCAGATTTTTCTATAAGATGTTACCCATAGGTTTTGGTTCGTTGTTGTTATGTGAGGGAAATCTTTGATTTCACCTGGGCCTTCCCCCTGTATTGTCATCTCCTGCAGGAATTTTCCATTAGAATCAAGCTTCACTATTCGTACATATCTGCTGTTAAGTAGAAAAATGTTCTCTTTCTTATCAACTGCAAAGTAGTCGCAATCGAAGTTGTCTATATTTGAGATATCAATACTTTTTATCTTTTTTAAAGGTAGCTCTCTGAATTGAAATTCAAAAGTTTTATCTTCAGAACTACAGCCGATGAAAAATATAGAAACAAGAAAGAGAATGAAAAACCTTACCATGTATAACCTCGTTATTACTCTTTGTGTTTGTGATAGTAAAAAATACTCAAAAATACAATAGAAAATGAAAATACCTCGGGAATAAGATGTTCCTGAACCCAATAAAAATAGTCTCTTATAAACGAAAACTGACACGGACGAACACTGACAAACAGGGACATACAAAAACAGGCACAGGATTTGATTACGAAAACAGGGTGGGATTCATATGATTTCTGACCTGATAAAAGGAACACGGAATGTAGGGGCGCATCGAAGTTATGGTGCTACCATAACGGAGTATGCGCCCGTTTAATAGGATACGAGTAAATTGCATAAAAAACAGATATGATCCAATTCGCGCTTGTTGGTGTTTTTTTTGGCGTCAATTAGCGTTAAAAAATTTCGTGTCTATTTGTGTTTATTCGTGGTTCCTGTGAATACAGGCAGGATTCCTGAAATCACTGTGGCTTTGATGGTTCTGATATTTGTGTGGATGTCCCCATCCAGCTGGATGGAGGTGGGCGTTGGAAACTCTATTATGTACTCTTTATGTTTTTTATGTATGAGACCTGCCGGCTGTTTCCCTTTGGATATCTGAATCATCTTCTTTGTGGTTTCTGTTACAGATTTAGTATTGATTACCATTAAGTCAGCAATTCCATCAAATGGATCTACTTCATTGCTCAGTCTCAATCCATTAGCATAGAGAGGAGTATTCATTAAGACCATTAATGAAAAAACAGACTCTTCTCCATTAACAATAGCCTTTTGTGGAAGTTTCCCGGATTTAAATCCTTTATATGCACCCACCATTCCCGGTAGCACCTGACCTGTGAAATCGTTTGATGCAATTAATCTCTGTTTCGTCTTAAACTCTTCAACAAACTCATTTACCACAACCCCAAGTCCAAGACTCATGCTACCTATAAAATGAAGAAACTTTTCTCCACCATTAAGATCAAGTTTGCATACATCCAGATTTTTTATGCTGGAGTCACTTATAGCTTTGGCAAGTTCAGCCGGAGTTCTGAGATTAAGACTATTTATAACATCGTTGGCAGATCCTGTACCAACCATTCCCATAGGTGGTAAGTTGCAGGTTGAGGTGTAATAAGCTGTCATCTCTTCAGCAATGATATTCATTGTGGTATCTCCACCTGCTCCAACTATGATATCAAAGTTTTGAGGGGAGATTCTGGAGAGTTCTCTTAAATGATCTTCGCTTTCTGTAATGAAAAGTTCGTAGTTTAATGATTGATTCTTAAAGGCTGCTTCAATTGCAATCAGATTCTTCTTTACTCTCTTTTTGCCAGAAGAAGGATTAAACAGGATGGCGATCTTTTTCATAAAACCATTATAACAGAAAGAATATCTTGTAGGGGATCTCTGGCCTGATAATAGAAACACGATTTGTAGGGTCTTCGCAGGAACAATGAGCTTGCGAATAGTGACTAATAGCGAAGATGGGAGCAAGCGCCAGCTTGTCACCGAATATAATGCATAATTGGCTTTACCATAACGGAGTATGCGCCCGTTTAACAGGATACGGGTAAATTGCATAAAAAACAGACATGATCCCATTCGCGTTTGTTGGGATCTTTTTTAGCGTTAATTAGCGTTAAAAAATTTTGGTGTTTATTTGTGATTATTCGTGGTTACATAATCAGTGCTCGTTTTCATTGAAGAGGTGAGGATAGTTTACATTCCTCTCTTTTACTTCAAGATAGAGATTGTCTACAAACTGCCTGAAGGAAGCTGGAGCATTGGTAATATAGATTCCCATATCAAAGCAGTCTTCGTGAGCATTATCTGTGGACCATACAACCTGACCTTCCAGAGTGACAACTGCGCCGTCAATCTCCATCATTATTTCAACGGGACCATCTCCGTGAAGTTGAGGAGAACTAATCATCATTCCACTGGTAGATATATTCATGATCCTGCATTTGCAGCTATTTATCTCAGTAGCTTTTTCGATGGTTATTCTCTTATGTGCCCTTATAGTATCCCAGACCTGTTCATTTGCAGATGTGAAATCTTTCATCTTTACAGTTTATGTAAAAAACTATTTTTTTTCAATTTTTAGTGTTTATTTGTGATTATTCGTGGTTACTATAAATGAGAAAGCCCGGGATTAACCGGGCTTATATTGTAAATGGGCTCTGTTTTTACAGTGCAGCAATAATTGCGTCTGTCATCTCTTTGGTTGAGGCAGCTCCCTGTGAAAGAACTTCCTGACAACCTTTAAGTTTAAGCATATCGTATGCTCTTACTTTACCTTCTGCGATAACTTTAGCAATAGCATTTCTGATTTTTGTTGCCATTTCAGTTTCATTGATATGGTCAAGCATCATGCATGCTGTAAGAATCATAGCTGTTGGATTAACAATTGAATTTTCAAATGTTTCATATTTTGGTGCTGAACCGTGAGTAGGTTCAAAAATAGCAACCTTTTCGCCAATATTTGCTGAGCAGGCAAAACCAAGACCACCAACAAGACCTGCAAAACCGTCAGATACGATATCACCAAACATATTACCGCATACAAATACGCCGTAATCTTCAGGGTTTTTGGTGAGCCACATCATCTGTGCATCGATGTTTGTGTTCCAGAGCTGAATGTTGCCATACTCTTTCTGAATCTCTTTTGCCATTGTAAGCATCATACCTGAAGTTTCTCTGAGAACATTTGGTTTTTCGCAGAGAGTTACTGACTTGTAGCCAAACTTTTTAGCGTGCTCAAATGCAGCTCTGAGAATTCTTTCAGTTGCTTTTCTGGTGAAAATTCTTGTAGAAATAGCAAGCTCTTCTTTTGGTGTGTCAAGGAAGAGTTTCATCTTTGGATGAGTTCTTAAGGCTTCATATACGTTATCTGGTGGATTGGTCCACTCGATTCCGCCATAGAGACCTTCAGTATTCTGTCTGAAGATAGCAACATCAACCAGAGGTTCTTCAATTGTGTCATTAGGGCCCTTTCTTACAAAGTTCAGAGGATTACCTTTGAAGGCTTTGCAGGGTCTCAGACAGATGTCAAGGTTGAAATGCTGCCTTAAAGCAACAATAGGGCTGTAATATACATGTCCTTTATCTTTTAACTCAGGAGCCAGTTCTTCCATAGCTTCTGCTTTGGGTTTGGATGTGATGGCACCAAAAAGACAAGTTTTATGTTCTTCGAGAATATCAAGTGTTCTCTGAGGCAGAGGATTACCCTCTTTGCACCAGAACTCCCAGCCGATATCTGCGTGTACAATAGTCTGCTTTAAAACCTGCGGCTTCAATTACTCTTACAGCTTCCGGTAGAACGGTTTTACCAATACCGTCACCTGGCATTAATACGATAGTCCGTTTTGACATTATCCCTCCTGAGTGTCAAATTTTACTTTTTATAAAGTTAATTAATCCGTTGTTTTCAAGAATTTCCATTACAGTGTCCGGATAAGGAGGAAATTCAAACGTACCTTTAGGAGTAGTGATAAACCCCCTTTTCCATATCGATACCAACCTGCTCGCCATTTTCCACAGCTTCAACAGCCTCAGGACATTTGATGGCGGGCATCCCTGCATTGATAGCGTTTCTGAAATATATTCTTGAAAAGGATTTAGCAATTATGACCCTGATACCGGCATATTTGATTGCAACAGCAGCCTGTTCTCTTGAAGAGCCCATTCCGAAGTTTTTACCTGCAATAAGTATGTCGCCGTCAGATACTTTGTTTACAAATTCCGGATCCAGATCTTCGAGGGCATGCTTTGCCATCTCTTCAGGTTCCATCTTCTGGTAGGTATATTTTCCGGGGAAAATTACATCGGTGTTTATGTTGTCACCATATTTCCACGCTTTTCCATTAAATTTACTAATCATAAGAACCTCCCTGGGTGAGTTATTTCGCCTGTTACAGCAGATGCTGCTACTGCAAGAGGTGAGCCCAGATAAATCTCTGCTTCCCGGCATCCCATTCTGCCTTTAAAATTTCTGTTGGCAGTTGAGAAATGTAATTTCACCTGGAGCCATTACTCCATTGTGAGCTCCGAGACAGGGGCCACAGCCAGGGCTTAAAATAAGAGCTCCTGCATCGAGGAAAATTTCAGCAAGTCCCTCTTTTACAACTTCTTTATATACTTCAACAGATGCAGGAATAATAAGGGTTCTTACTTTTACTTTTTTTCCCTTTAAGCACTCTTGCAGCTGCCTGAAGATCTGTAAATCTGCCATTTGTACATGTACCTATAAGAGCCTGATCTATAGCCAGCCCTTCAACTTCACTTATACTACAGTGGTTATCTACTGTATGTGGTTTGGCTACTGCCGGTTCAATCTCTTCCACATTAAAAGTTATTGTTTTGCAGTATTTTTGCATCTTCATCTGAATAGATTGGAGTGTAATCTGTCTGTGCTCTTCCCTTTCAGATATTCAAAGGTTGTCTCATCTGGTGGAACATATCCGTTTTTGGCTCCCATTTCGGCAGCCATATTACAGAGAACCATTCTCTCTGCAACAGACATATTGCTTACAGTTTCTCCTGTAAATTCCACTGCCATATAGTCAGCTCCGTCAGATTTGATCTGCCCGATTATGTGAAGTGCAATATCTTTAGGAGTGATGTAATCCGGCATTTTGCCATTAATTACTATCTTCATGGTTTCCGGTACAGAGAACCATAGTTCTCCGGTAGCCCAGATTGCAGCAACCTCGGAGCGCCCAATACCTGCAGCCATTGCTCCAAGAGCACCATGAGTAGGGGTATGTGAATCTGAACCTGCTACAAGTTTACCGGGCATTGCAAAGCCCTTTTCAGCAAAAACCTGATGACAGATTCCGTTGTTGATATCAAAGAAATTGGTGATTCCCTGTTCTTTCACAAAGCCTCTGATCTCTTTATGGTTTGTTGCAGAGGATTCTTTGGGAGCAGGGGTTTCGTGATCCAGAATAATTACAATTCGATCGGGATACTTCACCTCTTTTATACCGATTTTTTTGAATGTTCCGGAAATGGCTGCT
>CBDDBX010000011.1:0-10761 GCA_965225955.1 Candidatus Aminicenantia bacterium | reverse complement strand
ACTCATTGTCAAACAGAGCTAGTTCTTTCTTAACAATATTACAGGCAATCTTAAGATCAAGTTCATTAAACACCACCACTCTGTCAAGTCTGGTTTCTGAACTCCGGGGTAAACACTTTCTCTACAGCACTGTTTACAGCTCCTTTATTAAGTTCCTGCATCTCAAAACCGATACTCTTCTTACTCATCTCTCTGGCACCGGCGTTGGAGGTCATAATTATTATAACATTCCGAAAATCTGCTTTAACTCCTGTATTATCTGTTAAAGTAGCATAATCCATTATCTGCAGAAGAGTATTGAAAATATCCTCATGAGCCTTTTCTATTTCATCCAGTAGTAATACTGAGTGAGGCGTTTTCCTTATTGTTTCGGTAAGAAGTCCCCCCTGTTCAAAACCAACATACCCCGGAGGAGCTCCAATAAGCCTTGCAACAGCATGTTTCTCCTGGTATTCACTCATATCGAAACGGTTCAGAGGGATACTTAATTCAGAAGCCAGAGTTTTGGCCAACTCAGTTTTACCTACTCCAGTTGGCCCTACAAAAAGCATTGAAGCGACAGGTTTGTCCTGATTACCAAAACCAGCCCGTGCTCTTTTATTGCAGCCACAACGCCCTCAATTGCCTCTTCCTGACCATAAACATGCGTTTTCAAAGCCTTTTCCATACCCATAAGTTTCTTTACTTCAGATCTGGAAACTGTTTTAACAGGAATACCAGCCATACTGGCAACAATCTTTTCGACTTCACTTTTACCTATTCTGGTTCTCTTACCGCTCTCTGTTTCTGATTTTCAGCCTTACAACAGCACCAGCTTCATCAATTACATCTATAGCCTTATCAGGCAGGAAATCTGTCATTAATGTATTTAGAAGCCAGCTGTACTGCACTCTCCAGAGCACACTTCAGTGTATGTAACATTGTGATAATCTTCAAATCTCTCTTTAAGCCCCTTCAGTATATTTATTGTACCGTCATCATCAGGCTCATTAATATCTATCTTCTGAAAACGACGGGACAGAGCTCTGTCTTTTTCAAAATATTTTCTGTACTCTTCGAAAGTAGTAGTTCCGACACATCTGAGTTTACCAGTGGAAAGAGCAGGCTTAATAAGATTGGATGCGTCCATAGAACCACCCGATACTGCACCGGCTCCTACTATATTGTGAATTTCATCAATAAACAGAATTGCATCTTCTATTTCAGAAAGTTCATTCAGAACCTTTTTCATTCTCTCTTCAAAATCACCTCTGTATTTAGTTCCTGCAAGGAGCGCACCAATATCAAGAGAAAAAATCTTTACATCCTTCACTGGAGCCGGGCAGTTACCAGAAGCAATTATCTGAGCAATTCCTTCAGTAATAGCTGTTTTACCAACTCCGGGATTTCCAACATGAACCGGGTTGTTTTTTCTTCTGCGACAAAGTACCTGGAGAGTTCGCTCAATTTCAGCTTCTCTTCCTATAACAGGATCCAGCTCATCTGCTTTTGCTTTAGCTACAAGCTCCACAGTGTACTTCTCAAGAAAAGAAGATTTCTTCTTTTTTTCTCCCGCCTCTTTGTATTCCAGTTCCTCTTCCGGCACATCGTAACCGGACTCTTCAGAAAAAGATACTCCATGAGATATATAATTCAGTACATCAAGACGACTTACACCTTCCTGTTCAAGAAAATAGACCGCAAAAGACTCCTGTTCATAAAAGATAGCTGCCAGAACATCCCCTATCTCCATTTCACTCTTACTTGCGGAACTTACATGGAGAGCCGCATTTTCAATAACATTTCTGAAAGATTCAGACTGTACCGGCTCTTTATCTTCTACTGAAGGAATCCCATCATCTTCAAAAAAGGCTTCGAAATTCTCTTTCAGAATTTCCGGATCACCTCCGGCACTCTCAACTATTTCCATTCCCACTTCAAAAAAGAGAGAGGCATACACGAGGTGCTCCGGTGTTATATATTCATGTTTACGTTTCTTAGCCTCACTAAGGGCATTGGCAATCATATGTTGCAGATCTCTATTTATTTTCATCATATAAACTTTCCCTATTACTCCTCTTCATAAGAACATCGCAGAGGAAATCCGCTGTTTCTCGCAGTTTCAGTAACCTGCTTGACTTTTGTACGGGCTACATCGTAAATATAGACCCCACAAACGCCATATCCTTTTTTATGTACATCCAGCATTATTGCTGTTGCTTCATTTTCATTTTTATCAAAGAAACTTACCAGAATCTCTACAACAAACTCCATGGTCGTATAGTCATCATTGTGCAGAAGTACTTTGTACATTCTCGGCTTTTTTACCCGTGACTCAGTGGCAATACCACTTTCGGGAGTAGCAGCAAAATTACTCATACATACCTCATCAGAATATAAAATATGCCAGATTATAACATTTTCAACAGGAGGGTAAAACTACTAACAAAGAAGGTTGATAGTTAATAAGGGCATAAAAAATTTCTATGCATCCTCTCCCAGAAGGTTTTTTACACATTTAAGGAATTCATCATTTTTGAAAGGCTTACCAAGAGTAGCATCGGCTCCCAGCATCTTAGCAAGAGGCAGATAGGAATCAGGCCCCATTCTGCCACCACCGGAAATAGCTATCACAGGCATATTACATCCCCCCCGCCTTATTTCCTGGATAGTTTCAATCCCCTCTTTTCCGGGCATGATTATATCGGTAACGATAAGATCATAACTATTGCTGCCTACCATATTAAGACCAGCAGCACCATCTTCTGTACTATCAACACTATACCCCGACTTCCTTAAAAAACGGGTTAACATAGCTCTTAAAATATCGTCATCTTCAATTATCAATATCTTTTTCACTATTAATAACCTCCCAAATTTTACGTCCCATCTCCTGTCTGGTGAAAGGTTTATTTAACACTCCCCTTATTCCTGACCCTGCAATTTTCCCGCCAACAATATCACTGCTGAACCCTGTACTCAATATAACAGGAAGATCTGATCTGATTTTCAAAGCCGCTACTGCCAGTTCAGGTCCGGTCATATCAGGCATTGTATGATCAGTAATAAGAAGAACAAATTCATCAGCTCTCTCCTTAAGTATATCAAGAGCTTCCAGACTGCTGCCTGTACCCACAGCATCGTATCCAAGCATTTCCAGAATACCACTACCAGTTTTTACAATCAACTCGTCATCATCAACAAGTAAAACAGTACCCTCTCCGGTAAATTCAACCTCCTTCTGAAGAGTCACAGGAACTTCAGCCCGTTTACGGCCTGCTTCCGGCAGGAGAATTCTGAAAGTAGATCCCTGTCCATCAGCACTACTCACCTGAATGTTTCCTCCACATTTCTCAACAATCCCGTATACCACTGACAAACCCATTCCTACTCCCTGCCCAACCTCTTTGGTAGTAAAGAATGGCTCGAAAATTTTCTCCTCCAGATCTTCAGATATTCCTGTTCCACTATCTGCCACTTCAATAACTATATAAGAACCCGGCTCAACTACTCCTCCTACCTGCCCTGACTCTTCTGACACAAGTCTCTTTCTGAACACCTTTACAGTCAGCTCACCACCACCATCCATTGCTGACACACCATTTGCAATCAGGTTCATCAGAACTTCATGTACATAAGCTGAATTAAAAAGTACCGGACACTTCTCACCAGCAATATCCAGCCGACTCTTTATATCAGAAGGAAGAGATAAGCTGATGAGTTCAAACGCCTCTTTAACTACCGGAACAATATCAAGTACCTCTGGTTCTATATTTTCACCTCTGCTGAAAGTCAGAATCTGCTTAATCAGCAACCTGGCACGTTCTCCCGCCCGCATAACCATTCTGAGATTCTCTGCAACCTCACTATCCTGTTCAACCTCATCAAGGGACATCTCTATAAATCCTGACATTCCACCAAGTACATTGTTAAAATCGTGGGCAATTCCTCCTGCCAGTACCCCTACAGCCTGCATTTTCTGTGCCTGGCGTGCCTGCTTCTCCATAACTCTGGATTCTGTGAGATCAATAGCAACACCTCCAACAAAACGACTTCCATCAGGCATTATCAGAGGAAATTTAATATCCCGCAGAACAATTACTCTATCTCCATCATCTACTTCATATTCTACTTCTTCATAATCAGATCCATTGATAATCCGCTGTTCGGCTTCCAAAGGACTTCCTGCCAGCTCATTATTCAGAAGATCTGCCTCTTCCACTTTACGGAATTTATCAAACCCCGGAAACTGAAGGGCCCTCTTGTTTCTGAACAGATATTCCAGCTTTTCATCTTTTATATAGGCAAAAACAGGAATATTGCCCATAAATGCAGCAAACTGTGTTTTACTCTTCTCAAGAGCCTCCTCCACTAACTTCTGATCGGTTACATCAACTGCCATACAATCAACACCCCGGAGTTCATCTCCATCATCAAATACAGGAAGGTGATAATGCTCTACCCATATCTGTTTCCCATCTTTCCGAATCCACCTTACCCTTATGGGCTTCCGGGTCTCTATTTCACCACTTAGTATCCGCCCCATTAATTTCCGGTTTTCAGGTAGAGTGATTCTTATGCCGAGAGCCGGATCACTATAGAACTCTTCCGCTCCATATCCGGTGATATCCATCACTGTAGAGTTAATAAAAACATATGTACTCTTTTCAGGATCATATTTGTATATCATAGCAGGTGAGTTTTCTGTCAATCTCTTATACTTCCGTTCGCTCTCCTCAAGCGCGAGAGCAGCCCTCTTCTTCTCTGTAATATCAAGAGATGTCCCCTGTACAGAATATAGACAACCATCTACAATCGTTGCTGTTGAGTTTGTAATCACCCAGACTCTATCTCCTTTTCTGTTAACCCTTTCTGTTTCCATGTTCTCTATGGCAAATCCGGCTTCGTACTGCATTTTCATTATTTGCCCGAAAGTTTCACTGTTTTCCTGCATCAACTCAAAAAGATATTGTCCCACAACCTCGTTAGCACGATCATACCCAAGGATGAGAGCATAGGAGTCATTGCACTCCTCAAGATACAGATTCTCTTTAACCCATATAGTAGTATCTTCAAGGGAAAGCCCCAGAGGCATAGGCTTTCTCATCTTAAAAAAGAACAGCATTACCAGGCTGTCTTTTATAAACCTGTAATATCGTCTGTCACTTACTTCTGCTTTATGACTGGCATCTTCCCGACGACGGATCTGGGTGCCCAGCAGCTTATAAAAAACAAAAAAGCCTATATATCCTATAAACAGAATTGCTATGTAAGATAGAATAAATGAGCTGACTCTGTCACTGTGAATTCTGAAATATCTGCCCATTGGAACAGATACACTGATCCCCCCTCTGATATCCCCAACTTTATATCCCTGCATAGAATGGCACTTAAGGCACCCCTCTTCTACAAACATAGGCTCCATAAATCTTAAGTAGATCTTACTCCCGATCTTCTCAACTACACTACTTTCAGCCTTACCTTCCCGGAACTCCATAAGACTCTTTTTCTCCCAGGTATCAGGTATATTTACAGGATTTATCGGGTTAAGACTTGTAACATGGCCTTTGACACCAAGGGTTTTAAAACCGATCTCATGAACCTGCCGTGTCATATATGCCGGATTAATTAAAGTATATTTTCTGCCTTTTACAGAGATAATATCTCTCTCTTCTACTTTGAGATAGGGATTAGGGATACCTTTATCTGAAACAGGAACATATAAACCCCCATGCATTGAGGCCCACCTTCTGTACTGAAGGTCTTTATTGTAACCTGCTCTGGCCTGCTCAAGTGCAAGCATCCTGACATCTTCCTCATCCTGCTTAACATTGATCAGAAATGCTCCAATCAGAATAAGTGTAAAGAAGCTTATCAGCCAGATAAAAATTTGCCTTACTTTTTTAATATCACTGCTCATTACTTCAGCCTGCCAAAGCTATAGCTATACTATATAATAGATAACGAATTTAATCTCATTTCATCATAAATTTATCAGACTCCGGCATTCCGGGCTGATTTTATATCAGCCAATTCATTTCAAAGTGCTGCAATCCATCAGAAACCTGAATATTGACGGCTCTGAAAAAAAAATGTATCCTGAAAATATGCTTAGAATACATGGTGGAATATATAAAGGAAGAAAGCTGAAAACCGTCAACGACCCTGGAGTCAGACCTACAACGGCTAAACTCAAACTTGCATTTTTTGATATTTTACAAAACGATATAAGAGAAACTGTGTTTCTTGATGGCTTTGGTGGTAGTGGTAACGTAGGACTGGAAGCAATATCACGTGGAGCAGATTATGTTGTATTTATAGATCAGCTTCAGGAGAATCTGAAAGTACTGAAACACAATATTGATAAAATTGGTATCCCTTCTGACTACTACAGATTAATAAAGGGGGACTACAACAGATCAGTAATCCAGCTACACAAAGAGGGGATGAAATTTGACATCGTTTTTCTTGACCCTCCATACAAACTTCTTGAATACGCCAATCCTCTCAAAATACTTTACAAGAGAAACATCATGGCTGAAAATGGAATTGTAGTTCTGGAAAGACCCAAAGCTCTCAAATTTGACGCCAAATATTTTGAATTGTATAAAACTCACACTCTGGGGCAGAAGTGTCTCGATTTTTACAGGCTTCCCAAAGAAGAAAAAGAATCTGAGTAGAATATATTTCAGGGCAGGAAATTATCAGATTTTCCTGCCAGTCAGTTTTTCCAGATAATCAACCATAATTGAACCGGTACGGTTCTGGGAATACTTCTCAAGAGCCTTCTGCTGAGTATCCAGTACCTTCTGGCGGAACACAGAATCCGCAACAAGTCTGTCAATTACCCCTGCTATATTTACATACTCTTTTCTGTTAACAAGAATACCACCACGGTTCATAGTCTCCTTAACAGCTCCTGCATTAAATGCAACCACAGGTATATTAAGATAGAAACCTTCAGGTACAGGAGCACAGAACCCCTCATGTTCACTCATATGCAGATAGATATCTGCAAGTTTAAAGTAGGTCAGCAGTTCATCTTCCGGCACATGCCCGGTGAAGTGAATGTTTTCAACTTCCAGATCAGCTACCATCTTCATAAGAGCAGAGTGATAACGTTCAAAACCTCGATATTCTCCTACAATAATAAGTCTTGAATCTTTATTGAAAAGTTTCTGATACATTGCAAAGGATTTTACAACGTCTTCTATTTTCTTATTGGGAATAATTCTTCCTACATAGATAATATTTGTTTTATCGTCTCTGAAAATATCATCAACCACCGGAACCGGAGGTTTATCAAATTTATGAAAATTCATAACCAGAGGCAGGACTCCGGTATTATCAAACCCCGCTTCATCGAGCTCATCCACATTGTACTGTGAATCTCCGAGAGCCAGATCAACTTTACCTACAAATTTTTTTAGTTCAAGACGACCTTTAAAGCAATCTTTAGCAAGAATCCTGTGGTAGTCCAGAAAAAAGTGATGAGGAGTAATATTATGATAAATCATGACCTTTCTGTCTTCAGCAGAAAGGAATTTTCTGGTTACAGGTGAACCGATGGAAAAATGGTAGATAAGTATTCCATCACCATCACTGTACTGGTCATACTCTTTATAATTTATCACCTGACCTGCATATTTCTGGTGATAGGCCATAGCAAAAATTTCAGATTCAACCCCACGGTTTCTCAGAAAATCTCTTATAACCAGAGCTTCATTTCCTATAGCATCTCCATAAGAGTATGAAGTCAGTAACTGATGTATCTTCATTTCTCAAACTGCCGTTTTTCTATTGCCCGCTGTCTTCTTTCTACAAACTCGATCTTATCTTCAAGAACCTTCATTCTGGTTTTCAGAAGATCATTTTCTATTTTAAGCTTTGAACTTTCAGTAACCATATTATTCAGAGCATTATGAAGGAGCTTTATATACTCTTTGCTCTGAAACGTTAAAGGTCTTAATTCATTATGTCTGTCTACATGTATACGTCTTGTTTCATCAGTAACAGGCCGGATCATGTATCTCAGAAGAGGAAGAAGAACTCTTCTGAATTTACTCAGAACTTTCTTTATCAGTTTTTTCAGGGGAGTACTACCAGGGCCTTCAGGTTCAAAACCGATTCTGTTCATTGAATCCGGATAGAGGTGGTTCTGATAGACATGGGGAATTTCCTGAAAATCAGGTAAAGGAAGCATCTCCATATCTTCTATTTCATTTATCTCTTTACTCTTCAGTACACCGGATGAGATTTTTCCTTCAATCTTCTCTTTAATATCTGCCATAATGGCATTTACATCAATTCCCTCACCTGCACTGAAAAACTGTTCGTCTCCAGTCCCTGACTTCTTATCCGTCATAGACTCCTCCTTCACTCAAATAGTTGTTTCCATTGAGAAATAAAGCTATCACAGGCGTCTTTTGGTGTCAACATTGACTACCAGCCGGAGACTACTCTTCTGAGGACCACTCTTTCAGATTAGTGACTATCCCTTCCACTTCTCTGATAACCTGCTCCATAACATCTATTGAATGACAGTTTTCAAGTAACATATCCATTACACCCTTTACCTCAGCTCTTATTGTGCCATCTACTTTACTATAAGCTGTTGCAAAATCATATTCATTCATTTCGTAACTCCTTATCAATATCTGCTCTCAACCTCTTTTCCATCAACCAGCTGTACTTTGGTAACTATATAACGGGTTTCATCTTCAAGGTTCATATTTATATATGAGTCATCAAAATAATCGTTCTTAAGAACACCAGAAAAAATGCAGACAATTCCTTTCGAATTATACCTGTAGACTCTTACTTTTCCCTTAAAATTAATCCCATTAAGCCTTACATTAAGATACTCGTAAATAAGAGTTCTACTCTTTTTAATCTTCAGAGTAAATGTTTCGTGTTGAAATTCAGGAAAAATATGCCTTCTTAAAAAAGAGAACTGGTTCATATGAACAACCTCTCCTTTATCAAAGTTACCGGACATAGAGTGATCTGCCTCCATCTCAACATAAGTAACCGGAAAATCCTTTCCCATAAGATATTCATAAAAATTCCGGGCACTCTGAACCGGAACGAGTTTATCCTTTACTCCATGAAAAGTCTGGATACCAAGACCGGAATAACTGAACAGCCTGTTATCTTTACTATAATATGTTAATGATGAATATTTTCTCAGAACTTCTTCTTCAGGCCTTTTGACACCGAAATAGGGTTCAAAATCAAACTCTACAGGATCCAGCAGTGTCATATCAGAAGGCATCGCCAGTACAGAAATTCCTTTTATGAAGGGTTTACTCCTCTCCTGATCTTTAACAAGGAGAATATGTTCTTCAGAAGAAGCGTACTCATCACCTGCCATAACTACCGGCACAAAGCTGCGTTTTGCCACGCCTTCTTTATGGGCAACGCTATAATCATCAAAATTGAATCTGGAAAAAAGCATTGAACAGGCCTCTGCACCTGCTGACTCACCAGCCAGGCCAACATTTTCCAGGCGGAAGTTCTTTTTTATATAGGTCAGAGCCAGAAGCCATTCACGTATCTGCACTGGATACTGCAGATCTCCCTGTCCTACACTATAATCTATATGAAAAACAAAAATTCCGTTATGCAAAGCTTCGTAGAGATGAGTTTCAAACCCCTCAAGCACAGATTTATGATGAACAAGACCTCCTCCCTGAAAAAAGAAGAGCCCGTAATTAAGGTTATCAAGATAGAAAGCATTACCTGCAGGTACCCATATCCATATATGACGTCTCGTACTTTTTCTCTGGACAGTTTCCGGCTCATAAGATACACAATACCCTTTGATACCGTCCAGCTCCTTCTCTTCAATTACATTGACATTATTACCTTCAGCAAGAAGCCTCTGAAACATATCGTCTGCTCCCACTTTAAGTGGTGTACCGATATTTACTGTCCCCCACACCGATACGTTAATAAATATTAAAACAGCAATCAATCTGAAAACCATTATATTCTCCTGAAAATACAGTAGTTTTTTACCCTGCAGTCTGCACTTTCTTCAATAGAAAATTATAGGTTATACAGACAGTTTTCTGCAACCTGTTCATTAAACGGTTTATTACAAGTAGCCATATAACAAACCTGTTAATAACAATATTGATCTTAAGATACAGATAGAATATATTAAACTACATGGCATCAATCAGAAAAGACACTTTCTGGACAAATATGGCCTGGGGATTATGGGCCATTGTAGCCTCTACAGACGTTACACTGTCAATATGGTCATCTCACAGCAGAGGAATTCTCTCTTCTCCATTTCTGATTTTCAGAATATTTTTTTTCTCAGTAATAGCAATGATGATAATAAGATACCTCAGGTACAGGCGATACAATAAGAACAGTACAAAGTTACAGGCAAAACTGAGAAAATTTGAAGAGAATCAGCGTAACTTTATTCTATCGAATTTATGCATGAATAAAGATTTTACTACCTTATGTACCGAGTGTTGTCATTTCGATAATAAAATCCTCATATGCTCTCTGGCACTTCAGGAGCGCAAAGTAATGATAAATCTGCAGGGATTTCCAGGTCGTTACTGCCTCTACTGGAACTACACCGAAGACCCCTTTATACTCAAATCATTTCAAACGGACAACATCTCCTTTAAGCTGTGACAGTCTTTGTCACAGTTATCAGCTGCTGCTGTTTGTGTTATAATAACCAGTCATCCTGGCAATAAGGAGTCTATTCAAAGTGGAAATTCTAAATAAAGCAATTTACAAAGCATACAAAATTCT
>CBDDBX010000010.1:0-59028 GCA_965225955.1 Candidatus Aminicenantia bacterium | reverse complement strand
CAATGTCTATGTTGTGTTTCTCTGTGATAGATTCAAATGTAGGAGTCAGAAGCTTGATAATATTGTTAATGTTCTCTTTTTCAAGAGAAGTTTTCTCATTTCTGAAATAGTCTCTTAGGGTATTTAAAAGACCTGTCAGATCCTCTGCATTGGTTTCTATTTTGCCCAGACGCCTTTTTACACCCTCATCTTCAATTTTTGACATGAGAATCTGGGCATATCCAAGAATCGGTGTAAGTTTGTTTTTGAGTTTATGAAATATAACCGGGAGAATTTCCCCGAAAACTTCACTTTTCTGCAGTTGCTGAAGATTCTGTCTTGAGTGGTTCAGTTTCTTATCATAACTAAACAGCTCTTTGGTAACCATCTCTTTCTTATTAATCTCTTTTTTAAGAGTCTGCAGACTATAAAAATTCTGAAAAGCATTTGCTACTATATTTGATAATATTCTCAGATAGTAAACTTCCGGATCTGATTCAATATATCTGTGATTCTCTGCAAAAAGAAGAAGAAAACCAAATAGCTTTTTATGATAGAGAACCGGAAATATATAGGCGTTTCCAGCTTCAACAGAATTGAGTTTATCAATTTCCTGCTGTGAAAGAGATACTATCTCATCACTGTTAACAGATTTAGAAAAACCAGGGAAATCGGGATTATTAAGATTAACAATCTGTTTGATATCTCTGTATTTATAGTTTATCTGTCCCTGAGGGGAAGCAGAATAGTAGACAAATCTTATGGAAAATCCACTTATGAAGGAATCAAAGTATTCATAAAGTGTAGTAATAATATTGTCGGGTGGCATCAGGGAAGAGAAGAGAGATGAGATGTGGAGCATGTGTGATAGAAAATCTTTCTCTTTTGTCAGCTTTTTCTGTGAGTCTGACAGCTCTCTGGTTAGCATAACCATATCCATCTCTTTTTTCATAAGAGACATGATTATCTCTGTACCGGTATCCACTATTTTTTTTTATATCTTTCTGAACTTCCGGGAAATCTCCAATATATGCCTGAATAACCTTAGGAAGGGATTCAATTGTGTTTTCAAGTTCCGAAAGAGAAATTCCCAGAAGGGTTTCAGCTTGATGAATCCAGCTCCTTCAGTACTTCCTGATGTTTACTGTTCATATTCACAGGAATAAGAAGGAGATTCGCAAGTTTATTGGCAATATAGAAGATTTTATTTCTTTCGTTAGTAGGTTTAAGTGTTACATGGCTTGAGATAGCTTCACTCATAAATGAAGGAAGCATCCACTGCTCTGCAAAATGCTGGCCCAGAGTTATATGATCTGTCTGAAAAGTATACTCTTCAATAGAGATCATCTCCTGCTCATCTTCGTCATAGATTGTGTTATAAGTCGCAGGATCATACAGAAAAAGTATAAGCTGCCCTATTTTACTTATAAGACCCGCTATATAGAGTTCATCCGGGTCAATGTAATCTGTTTTCTGACCAAGAATTGTTGAGATTGCAGATAGAAGAAGAGATTTCTTCAGAATCTTATTAAAGGTAACTCCATATTCCGGACGATAGTTGACACGTTTCAGAAAATCGGAAATTGAGAATCTGAACGCGATGTTCCGTATTTTCTTTACTCCCAGCAAACTTATAGCATGAGGTATAGATCTTACCTGTCCTGCAAATCCGTAAGCAGAAGAGTTTGATATTCTTAATATCTGAGCAGAAAGAAGAGGATCCTTTTCTATAATTTTCCTGAAATCTATTATATAGGAAGGCTTATTCTGTTTTTCAAGCTCTACGATATCAAAAAGTGTTTTCGATAAAGTCGGCAGTTTAATACTGTTAAAAATTTTCCCTGGGTTCATTTTTTGCTTTTTAATAGACTAATTATATGAAATTTTTCCTCTAAAAACAACTTATGACGTAATCTTCATGCTTTATTAAAACAGCTTTAATTTGACATCATTCCGAGAGCGGGCTAGAATCAGAACACAGAAAATATGGAAAAAGAACATCTAAGAACCGAAAATCTTGTGAAAATTTACAACAACACAACTGTTGTAAATAAGGTGTCCATCTCAGTAAGTAAAGGTGAAATTGTCGGGTTGCTGGGGAGAAATGGTGCAGGTAAAACAACCACTTTTCTGATGGTTGCAGGTATTGTTAAACCTGATGATGGTGGGGTTTATCTTAACGATAATCTTATAAACGGTCTGCCCTCCCATGTAAGAGCTGAGAAAGGTATGGTTTATCTTCCACAGCAGCATTCAATTTTTGTAAAAGCTTCAGTTTTTGACAATCTGTATCAGATCCTTGAACTCTATTACGATAAAAAGAAAGCAGTATCAATTGCAAATGATCTGCTGGATGAATTTGGATTGTCTTATATAAGGGATTCTATTGCATATCAGCTCTCCGGCGGGGAAAAGAGAAGGCTTGAAATTGCCAGAGCGATGATTATGAAGCCAAAATTTCTTTTTCTTGATGAACCATTTACAGGAATTGACCCTATAACTATTATCGAAATTCAGAAAATTGTGAGACGCCTTAAAGAGAAAAATATAGGGATAATAATTACTGATCACAATGTGAAAGATACCTTCGATATTACAGATCGTGTTTATATCCTGAGTGATGGTAAGATTCTAAGTAGTGGTATTCCTTCTGAAATCGTAAAAGAAAAACAGACCAGAGAACTCTTTCTGGGTGAACATTTCAACTGGACTGAAAGATAGTTTCTTATTATTAATTAAGACAGCTTTGGCAAGGCATGCCTTGCCACTACATAACAACCAATCCTTTTGTTAATTAAGGTTTGTACCGTTATTTTTTTGTTCCAGATCTGATTTGTTATAGAATCTGAGCGCATAAAAATGTAGGGGTTTGGCATGCCAAACCCGTTTCAATCATTAAAATTACATTCTTTCTGGTACCGGGATTCCCATGATTCTGAAAAGTTTCAGCAATCTGTCTCTTATCATCCAGATTATCTGAATTCTGAGTTCTTTCAGGCATTCATTTTCTTCAGATATGATTGTGTAGTTGTGGTAGTAGTTATTGAATTTCTGGCACAGTGTGTATGTGTAGTTGGAGATTGCAGACAGTTCATTACTGTCCAGAGCAAACTGAACCTGCAGGTCGATAAGAGAAAGGTGAAGAAGTATCTCATATACAATTGCAAACTCTTTCTCATCCAGAATAGATAGATCAGACTCTTTCAGGTCAGGAGTGTTCATATTCAGTTTCTTCATAATACTGTTAATTCTTACTACACTATACTGAAGATATGGACCTGTATCACCTTCAAATGAGAGGGCGTCTGCAAAATCAAAAGCTATTACAGTATTTGCGTTAAACTTAATCATGAAGTAACGCAATGCACCGATTGCAATAGCATTTGCTGTTTTTTCCGCATCCTCTTTGTCCAGATCAGGGTGTCTCTTTTCAACTTCACTGAGAGACTTGCTTCTGAGCATGGCAATCAGATCCTCAGCCTTAACAGCAATACCTTTTCTTCCTGAAACTTCAACATAAGATTTCTTTGCAGCTTCTTCAGATAGTTCAAATCCCATCTCTTTAACGCAGGCAGGAGTAAGAGCAACCATCTCGTATGAGAAGTGGGCAAATCTCTTTTCTGATTCAGGACTAAGATCTTCAAGAATCTGGGATATTATATTCTGCAGGTATGACTGTCTGGTATCGATAACGTTGAATACCTTTTCTCCACCGCCAAACTCATATTTATCACTATTTGGAATATCTTCTGTAATGTATATCTCTTTTCCGTCGTCATACTTCATAAAATGTGTATAGTAGAAGTCTTTACTGAAATATCCGGTTTTCCACATGGTGTATGCTATATCCTTGCCTATATAGGTAACTGTGCCATTGGATCTTACAATGATTTTCTCTATATTCTCTTTTCTGTATTTGATGACTTTACAACCCTTCTTCTCAGGGTCTTCAGAATCGTACATTATGCCTTTATCTTCAAGAATGCGGGCTGCTTCTTTGAAGAAATCAAGTTCAATAATGTCGCTCTCTTTAACAAGCAGGTCGTATCTTATGTCAAGTTCTTCCATAACTGCAATGTGATTTCTTAATACCTCTTTGGATATATAGTCACTTATCTCATATTCAGGATTAACTTTATCTTCAATCTTCTTGTGAACCTCTTTCTTCTCTTCTACAAGAGCTTCATCTTCTTTAAACATTTTGTTAACTTCAATGTAGAGGTCCCAGAGATATGCTGCAAGATCAGGAACTTTTTTAAGATCCTCAAGAGTATATTTTTTATAATGAATTGCACCCCATACTACATCTGCAACCTGAACTCCTGTATCGTCAAGATAGTTCTGGATTTCAACTTCGTGTCCCAGGTGTTCAATACTTCTTACCAGGGTGTCTCCGAGACATGAGTTCCGGAGGTGCCCGATATGGGCAGATTTATTTGGATTGATACTTGTGTGCTCTACAACAATTTTTCTGTCGGAAGGAGAATTATTTTGCCCGGTTTTATTAAGAAGGTGCTGGTAAAGATACTCTTTATCGAAAGTGAAATTTATAAATCCACCATTAGCAAGAGTTATAGAGTTTATATTCTCAAGTTTTCCCTTAAGCATCTCTATTATCTTATTTCCTATAACAAAAGGTTTTTCTCCAACCTTCTTTGCAAGTACAAAAGGTATTGTTGTTGACAGGTCACCAAATTTTCTGTTTGGAGGAATAGAAAAAATAATCTCTTTTCTTTCCAGTGGCCAGGTTTCCTTAATTGTATCAAGTATTGCTGTAGCAAGTTTAAATTGAATCTCTCTCATTTATTTATCTCTCTTTATTTAAATGACCGGTTCTGTTCCAGTATTCTACGGTACATGATTCCGGACTGTCTTCAAAATATTTAATTCTGGAAATTCCACAGTTTGACATTATGAAACCTCTTGCAGGAAGCAGTTCCATTGATGAAAGTGCTGCAAGAACCATTCTGTTGGTTGCGGAGTGTGCAACAATCAGAATATTATGTCCACCGGATTCCAGAATGTTTTTAACTGCAGGTTCTACTCTTTTATAAAGATCAGAGTAACTTTCTCCTTCAGGTAGTCTCAGTTGAACATCACTTCTCCAGTTTATGAAGAATTCAGGGTGCTGTTCTTTAAGCAGGAAATAGTCTTTACCTTCCCAGGATCCCATACTTATCTCTCTTAACTCCTCAAGTTGAGTGATCTCAAGGTTGTGGGGATTGTTAACAGTCTGTGCTGTTTCCATTGCTCTGGCCAGTGGAGAAGAGTATATTGAATCCAGCTGAATGTTTCTGAAGAAGTTACAGGCATCAACTGCCTGGGATCTTCCTGCAGCATTCAGAGGAATGTCTATATTACCCTGCATCAGATGTTTAAGATTATAATCTGTAGACCCATGCCGTAGAAGGAAAATGTTTTTTGAGCTGCTCATAGAGAAGAAATTATATTACATGGCCTTTCCTGCGTCAACTAAAAGACCCCGAAAAAGGTCATTCACACAAGCTTTCTGTAATGCTTATCTGGCGAAGTCGTTTACGAAACTGAATATATCCATAAACCTGCTGTTTGCTCCATAAGCCTCTTCAGGTTTATGGTGAAAGAGAGCTGCATTGATACTTGGTTCGGGAAAATTCCACAGATCCAGAAAATATGCACCTATTTCTGCATGAGTCTGTCCCTCAAAACCGAGCTCCACTTCACTTCTGTAGAATGTCAGATCGTGATCTGTATTCTGATATTTTATGATCTTCTTATACTGTTTAGGCATACACTGAAGAAGAATGATTTTGCCAATATCGTGGGTAATGCCCACAGAAGCATAACTGTCAGGAAGAGTTTCTCCTGTTTCCAGTTTATAGAATCTCTGGAAATTCTGATTCACTTTCAGTGAGTGCTGAACAATTCTTTCGAAAATATTGTTAACAGAGGAGGAAAATTTACCTGGTTTGGTAAGAGAGGCAGCAAAAACAATGTCTTTAATTGTATTGAGTCCAAGATAGATGCATGCTCTTTCAATAGATCCTATTTTGGAAGTACTGTAAAATGCAGAGTTGGCGATTTTCAATACCCGGGCTGAAATAGATACATCTCTCTCAATAATGGATGCAATTTTCTTGGTAGTTTCGTCTTGTGAAACAGCATCCCGGAATTCAATGAAAGTTTTAAGATAAGGAGAGAGATCTTCTATATCTGAAAGAAAGTCCAGCAATTTTTTCCTCTGGAGTATTTTTCTTACGTGCAGTATGTGTTCAATACGCCCGGCAATATCTCCTATACCATGGGGTATTTCAAAAAAATTGTTGGCATATCCTTTCAGTATCAGCGTAATTGCTTTTGATTCATACTCAGTTTCACATAGAAGGACTCTTGTAACTGAAGGATACTTTTTTCTTATATCGTGCATAAGTTTAAGTACATCAGTTGAGGAAGGTTTGAAACCGGCAACCACAATGTCTATGGCTTTTTTCTTTATGGCTCTCATTGCAGAAGCAATTTCGTTTTCCTGAAGAATTTCAAGATTCTCTTTCTCAAGAACCGGGATAACTATGGATGATGTGTACTTATCTACATCAAAAAACAGAAGATTACTTCTGGTTTTATCTTCTTCAATATCTCTGTTATTTTCACTAAACATATAAATATAATATTCTCTAAGGGAAAAATAAGCAAAAAGAAGGCGGCAGATAGCCGCCTTTTTATTATAGATTAGATATTTTTTGATGCAGTATGCATTATGTCGAGGAGTCGTGGAACGATATTGTCAATATCGTCTATGATTCCTTCTCTGAGAAGCAGATTATCTCTAAGCTGAAGGGCAAGAGATTTAAGTTCACCTGAATCCGGTGCACTCTTGTGAATTCTGATCATCTCTTTAATAAGATTGTTGGATGGATTGATTTCCATTGTCTTTTTAGAGTATTTGAAATCTTTATTAACCATCTTCATCATCTTTTCCATCTGCGCAGAAGGTCCATCACTGTTCTGTACAAGAATTGCAGGACTCTCAACAAGCCTCATTGAAGGTTTAACATCCTCAATGGTCTCTCCATAGATGGTTTTAAGATAGGTAACAAAGCTATCGGTATCTTTTGGATCAGCGCTGTTTTCGATATCATTCTCATCAAGTTTGATATCAGCACTTTCGACAATTTTGAATCTCTTTTTGTCATACTCTCTGAGGTGATCAAGAACTATTTCATCCAGAGGATCACTTAAGAGAAGAACTTCAAGATCTTTTTTTCTGAAAGCTTCAAGAGCAGGATTTCTGTTAATGGAGTTGATATCCATACCTGTGGCATAGTAGATCTCTTCCTGATCTTCCTGCATATTTTCAACATAACTCTTCAGGTCAACAGTCTCTTCAACAGATTTCTTTGATGAGTTGAACAGAAGTAATTCTCCAAGCTGATCGCGGTAATCAAATTCAGATGTAATGCCTTCCTTGAAATTACGACTGAAGTTTTTCCAGATCTCTTTATAATCTTCAGGTTTATCTTTTTTAAGAGAGATAAGGTGTTCAAAAAGTTTCTTCAGAACAAACTTTCTTATTTTTGCAATTACAGCATTATTCTGAATTGTTTCCCTTGAGATATTCAGGGGAATATCTTCAGAATCTATAACTCCTTTCACGAATCTCAGATATTCGGGAATTATATCTTTACATCCCTTCTGAATAAGAACCTTTTTAGAATAGAGGTCCATACCAGGATCTGTTTTCATAAAACCTGCAATTTCAAAATTGCTCTTTGGAATATAGAGAAGAGCATTGAACTGAACAGGAGCATCTGATGAGAGGTGCAGCCATGTTGCAGGCTCGTCTCCTGCGTTATTGTAAAATTTGTAGAAGTCTTTATAATCTTCTTCTTTAAGATTTGATTTAGGCTGAGTCCACAGAGCTGGTTTACTTTCAAAACCTTTTTCATTTATCTCAATGGGGAAAGCCACAAAACGTGAGTGTTTGTTTATAATTGTTTCAAGACGGAAATCTTCAAGAAACTCTTTTTCTTCCTCTTTTAGTGAAAGTACAATTTTTGTACCTCTGATCTCTTTATCAGTGTCTTCAATTGAGTAGGAGTTATCTCCCTTTGACTGCCACAGAAGAGGTGTACTGCCCTTTTTAAAAGATTTTGTATAGATACTTATCTCATCGGCAACCATAAATGCTGAATAGAAACCAACTCCAAACTTACCAATAAGATCGCTTTTGCCATCTTTCTGTTCAGACATCTGCTTGAGGTATGTCATAGTTCCTGAGTGAGCAATAGTACCAATATTTTCTATTAGTTCCTCTTTAGTCATACCGATACCGGTATCTTCAATTATCAGCTGATTGTTATCTTTGTCAGTTCTGATAGAGATTTTCAGATCCGCGTCTTTATCTTCAATATCTTCATTGGTAAGTAGTTCAAACTGAAGTTTATTAAGAGCATCTGAAGCGTTGGAAATTAGCTCTCTCAGAAAGATATCTTTGTGCTCATAGAGCGAGTATACAAGAATTTGTAAGAGCTGTTTGATTTCTGACTGGAACTCAAAACTCTCTTTTTTCTGATTATCCATTTTTTCTCCCTAAAATTTAACTCTATTTTACCAGTCTGCTGGCAAAAACAATTTTTATTTTTCTCTTTTTAATGTATCTGATCGAATCTTTTATAGCCTTTATTGTAGTTTCAAAAGGATGACCAATAGCAATAGCATGACCTTTTATAACAGCTGTATCAACAAGTATTCTTATCTGTTCCATAGAGTGTTCGTAAGATTTTTTATGATCAAGGAAAACTGCTCTTGAAGCAACCGGAACACCATACTCTTTTGCTACAACAGCTGCAACAGTATCTGAATCAGTTCGGGAATCTATAAAGTAGAGACCTGATTTTCTGACTTCCTTCATAAGCTTTTTCATAAGGTTTCTGTTTGATGTTGCAAGAGATCCCTGATGGTTATTAAGACCTCTTGCAGAAGGAACTATCCTCTTTGCTCTTGTGAGAAGTTGTCTGATTACTGTTGAAGATGAGTCAAGTTTAAGTACCTTTCCGCCATTATAGTTACCCTGAGATGAGTTCTTTGGTTGCATTGGTATATGAAGCATAGCTTCAACAGCAGAGTATTTTTTTGACAGAGCTGATTCTCTTGCTGCGTGAGGGGAATCCGGCAAAATAGATGCCGTAATAGGTATTTTCAGAGAAGCAAGAGATCTGATTCCAAGTTCATACTCACCTATATCATCAATTATAAATGCGATCTTAGGGGAGTTATCTTCTTTAATAACAGGCTTTTTCTTTACAGACTTCTCCTTCTTTTTATCTTTTGAAATTTCAGCAGGAGGTGTGTTAACTGGTTCCAGCCTGTTTACCAGAACTACATGGGATGTTTTCCCGGCTATAGCCTTGTATAAGAAAATTGTACGATCCTCTTTTTTCTGAACTTCTGCCAGAATAAATCTGAATCTGCATTTTGCTGCTACTTTTTTAATTTTTGTTATATGCAGATCGTGATATTTTTTACCGGTAGCAAACTTAAAGTGATGGTGCCCTTCTCTGTCAATGAAGTGGTGGTAATCTATTTTTTCTCTGTTGAGGGATTTTCTCAGCTCTGTAATGAAGTCGGGTATTTTGATTTTCTTCTCTTTTTTCAGAATTTTGTCAAGAAGAAATGCAGGTCTGTTTTTACTATAATCCAGATATTCTAAAAGCAGTACTACTGAAAATGTTATAACAAGAAAGAGTGCAATCAGCAGGCCTGGAGATGCACTTTTATTTGTTTTCTTTTTTTTCCGGGCCATTATACTCCTTAAATACTTCTATAGCTTTAGCAATAAAATCCCTGTCTTTAGCTTTGATATCCGGCTTAATACTCTTGCCTGACAGATCTTTTCCATTTATCTGGTAGATTCCGTGGGTCATTACTATTGATGTATCATCGATGAAACTTATTTTTTTAAGATATCTGCAGAACTCCCGGCTCTTTCTTCCAATGACTCTTGTATCTTTGTTATTGATGAGGTGTATCAGAAGCTGTCCTTCCATAATTGTGCTCTCATCTGCAATAATTATTACATATGGGAGGTTGGGTTTGCCGGAAGGTGAGAGTTTAACTGTTTCAGTTTTTTTCTTATATCTTATTGTCAGTTTTGATTTTGTGTTAAAGAGTTCAGCAATTCTGCCTGCTGATTCAGGATTTCCACCTTCATAATTTCTAAGATCCAGAATAATCTTCTTTTCCTGTTTCAGAATTTCAGAAATCTTTTCGACGGCTTTCGTGTCGATTTTCTTTAAAGATATATGACAAATTCCTTCAGAAGGATAACTTACTGAAGGTTTCTCAGAGGAAGGTTCAGATTTAACGAGAACCTTTTCAGGTTTTTTACTCTTCTTTCTGAAGATAACCAGCTCTATCTCTTCGGGTTTCTCAGATATAAGAGAAAGATAGACTTCCCAGAAAGAGAGAGCAAATATAGATTCCCCTCCAATAGCTTTAACTATATCTCCTGCTCTTATACCAGCATTCCACGCAGAAGAATCTTTTCTGACTGAAGTTATACGAAAATATCCTCTTCTGACAGCTCCATAAATTCCGGTGTTACAATAGGAACTACTTTTAAACAATTCGTAGGCAACAGTTTTTTTCTTATTAAGATAAGATGAGCAGTTATCAAGAGATTTCAGCATTGAGGCAAAAGCTTCAGGAAATTTCCTGTCCGGCTTTACTACATCAACATATTCCCGCTGAATTCTGGAAGATACTTCAGCAACCAGTCTCAGATATTGATAATCATCTTCAGATGGGGAGAGGGAATGCATAATTCTGTCCCTGCTGAAGAAGATAATTCCTGCTAACAGAATAAGAGCAAATAAAAGTATTTTCACTGTGTGCTTCATAGGGATTCACCGGATTATTCTATCATCTTTTCCGAAGCCACTTCAAGGGGTTCACAGCCCTCAGTCTGTGGCGGATTTCAAAATAGAGGGACTCTTTTAAAGATGAACCGGAAGAGCCTGTAAGGGCAATTGTTTCACCTTTTTTTACAATGTCTCCTTTTTTTCTTTTTATTTCAGAGCAGTGGCCGTAAATGGTATACAGATCTTTGGAGTGCTGTACAACGATAATTTTGCCATACCCTTTTTTGTAATCCACCCAGATAACTTCGCCATTCAGAACAGATTTAATAGATGATGAACGTCTTCTCTTTATTTCAATTCCGTTACTGAATATATATGTGTTGAACTTTGTACTTCTTTTTCTGCCGAACCTGGAGATAACTCTGCCTTTAATGGGCCACATCATTCTGCCCTTAATTCTGTTAAGGTTCTTTTTTACATTGAAACTGCCGGTAACAATCTGCTCCTCAAGCATTTTGTTCATCTTGCCGGCTTCTTCTTTCAGCTCATCAATATATCTCTGATATTTATCCCTGTCATTATTTATTTTTCTGATGGCATCCAGTTTGTTCTGACGGTGATTTCTAAGTTCCTTAAGCTTATTGTTAAGTTCCGACTCTTTTGCAAGCTGTATTGACTGTTCACCTGAAAGTTTTGACTCAATTGTTTCAAGAGTTTTAATATCTTTACGTAACTCTGCCAGGGTTTTAGTATTATCTTCTATGAGGCAGTTCAGCAGTTTATGATTATGAAAAATCTGATTAACACTTGTTATGCCTGAAAAGATTCTCAGTACAACATTGCCTCTCATCTTGTAGAGAATCCTGAGAATCTGTTTAAGTTTCTCTTTAGATTTTCCTATCTTTTTTTTTAAACTTTCTTTCTCTCTTTTAAGAGCTGCAATACGTTTTTTTGAGTTTCTCAGTGTAAGAGAGATTCTGTTCTTCTCAATTACTGTTTTTTCGTACCGAAGCTCCAGTTCATAGATATTGTTCAGGACACTCTTTTTTTCCTGCTTAAGATCAGAAAGTTTACGGGTGATCTGCTCAATCTTATGATTAAGATTCCGGTCTTTTTTATCTTTAGCTTCAAGAGCCGGAAAGATAAGCAGAATGATAAGGGAAAAATAAAGAATAAACCTCACTTTTAAATTATACGTCATCGTTATCTTCAGGTAAAGTCTGATTTTCTGGGATGGAAGCGTGTGTAGGTACTTAAAAGATCCTTAAAGTTGAGAGTTGTATACTTTTCAGTTGTTGAAAGGCTTGAGTGGCCTAAAAGCTCCTGTATAACTCTGAGATCTGCTCCTCTCTGCAGCAGGTGGGTAGCAAATGAGTGACGGAAAAGGTGGGGGTAAACATTCTTGTTTGAGCCTGTAACTTCCTTAAAAAGAGAAGCAAGGATTCTTTCGATAGAACGTTCTGTAATAGCACCGCCTCTTGAATTGCAGAAAATTTTATTGTGAACAGGTCTGTAGGTTGTATAAGCTTCTTTCATATAATCTGCCAGTAAATCTCCGGCTCTCCTGTTAAAGGGAACTATTCTGGTTTTATTGCCTTTACCTGTAATTCTGACGAGGCGTTCATGAAAATTGATACTGTCCGGTGTAAGAGAGGCAAGTTCAGATACTCTCAGGCCTGTTCCGTACAAAAATTCAAACATTGCTCTGTTTCTGCGCTCCAGTATTGTGTTTGCGGGAATATTGTCAAGAAAAGAAAATATCTCATTTTCGGTTAGAATCTGAGGGATTTTTTTATCAATTTTTGGAGTATTGACCAGATCAAAAGGGTTCTTATCTATCAGGCCCTTCTGTACCAGATGGATGTAGTAGGATCTTATTGCATAGATCTTTCTTGCTACAGTTGTTTTTGATCTGTTATTGAGAAAAATATCGGAGATGAAATCCCTGACACTGTTTTTATCGGCTTTGAGTTTTCTTAGGGAGAGCCAGATAAGAAACTCTTCAATATCTGATCTATATGCCTTTACAGTATTGAGAGACATCCTGCGGATATCTCTCAGATAATCTATATAGAGGTTCAGATTTTCAGACTCTTTTTCCATTCCTTAATGCTTTCAATGGCCTTATTTGCCTTATACTCTTTCCGCTCTTTCTTGTTTCGTATTTTCTTTTCAGTTTCCGGTAATAGTCCGAAGGTGAATTTAGTTGGTTTAAAGTTTTTCCAGTCTGCTGTTGAGATATACCCTGAAAGAGAACCACAGGCAGAATCTGTTGGTAGCTCCGGCATTTCGATTCCTTTTGCCAATGCAGCTGCATGTAACCCTGCAATAAGGCCTGAGCAGATGGATTCTACATATCCTTCCACTCCACTTATCTGGCCGGCAAAAAAGATATTATCTCTCTCTTTACAGTGATAAGTATTGTCAATAAGAAGAGGGGCGTTAATATATGTGTTACGGTGCATTCTGCCGTATCTTTCGAACTCTGCATTTTCAAGCCCCGGGAGAGTCTGGAAAATTCTTTTCTGCTCTCCATATTTCAGGCGGGTCTGGAAACCAACCATCTGATAGAGGGATTCTACTATATTATCCTGTCTTAACTGAACAACAGCATATGGCATCTCCCCTGTTTCCGGGTGTTCAAGGCCAACAGGTTTCAGCGGACCGAAAGCCATGGATTTCGGACCTCTTGAAGCAATCTCTTCTATAGGGAGGCAAGCTTCAAAAAAAGCTTTATCTTCAAAATCTCTTATTTCCACTTTCTCTGATTCAATAAGATCCTGTGTAAACTGATCGTATGCCTCTTTATTAAGAGGGATGTTAATAAAATCTGCTTCTCCCTTGTTATATCTTGAAGCCTTATAAACTTTTGACATATCAATGGTTTCATACTTTATTACAGGACTTGTTGCATCATAGAAGAACAGGTTTTTCCTTTTGGTTATCTTTGTTAGTGCTTCAGAAAAAGCAGGACTTGTTAATGGACCGGTAGCAATAATTACCACTTCATCAGTCTGGGGAATGTCTTTGATTTCACCTCTTATGAGGTTTATCCCTTCTGTTTCTTCAAGAAGTTTATCTATCTTTTCTGCCAGAACAATTCTGTCTACTGAAAGGCTGCGGCCAGCAGGAACTGCACACTCTCTGGCGGCTTCAATAACAAAAGAGTCAAGAATAGTAAGTTCTTCCTTGAGAAGTCCTGCCCCTGAAGCTGTTTCAGCTGACCCAAGGGAATTGGAGCAGACCATTTCACAGCAGAACCCGGTAGTATGAGCCTCTGTCATCAGATCAGGCCTCATTTCGTAGAGATCTACCTCAACACCAGCTCTGTTAAGCTGAAGTGCTGCTTCAGAGCCAGCCAGGCCGGCTCCGATAATAGTAACTTTACTCATTTGCTGAGTCTCCGGAAGCTTCAGTTTTAGTATCTTTTGTAGTTTTTCTGTCACTCTGTATGTATTTACAATCAGGATAGCCTGAGCAGGCGATGAAATGCCTTCTTCTTTTTGGAGAGTAGCGTTTCACCATAGGTTTTTCACACTGAGGGCAGTTACCCAGGTTCTCATCAATGTTCTTGATATAATCACATTTAGGGAAACCGGAGCAGCCTATAAAATAGCTTCTGGTTTTACCTGAATATCTCTTTACAAGATTGCTTTCGCATTTTGGACATTTCTCGTCTGTGATTTCCTCTTTTGTATCCGGCTGATTGAGTGAATCGGCTTTCTCAATATATTTACATGAAGGATAGCCAGTGCAACCAACAAACCAGCCTCTGGTTTTATATGAGTATTTTTTTGTTAGTTCTTTTCCGCAGGAAGGGCATTTTTTGCCTATGAGCAGACTTACTTTCTCAGCATTTTTAACCTGATCAAGATCTTTTATAAGTTTTTTGTAAAAGTCGTCAATACCTTCAACCCAGTCGAGATTTCCTTCAGATACCAGATCCAGTTTCTTCTCCAGATCTGCTGTAAAGTTATAGTTCATAATATCTTTAAAATTATCATCCATATAATCTACAACTTTAATGCCTATATCACTTGGGACAAATTTTCTGTCTTCTCTTTTGATGTAGTCTCTCTTTCCAAGAGTATCTATAATTGTTGCATATGTAGACGGTCTTCCGATTCCCTTCTCTTCAAGTACTTTTACAATACTGGCTTCAGTAAATCTTGCAGGAGGTTTTGTAAAATTCTGCTTTGGATTTATGCTCAGGGATTTCAGAATTTCACCCTCTTTAAGTTCAGGGAGTTCTTCTGTTTTGCTCTGAGGTTTAATTATACTCAGGTGTCCCGGGAAGCTTATTATTTCACCCTTTATGATGAAAGTGTATTTATCATTGTTAATTTCAAAAACTGTTTCTGCAATTACTGCATCACTCATCTGTGAAGCAACAAATCTGTCCCAGATCAGCTTATAAAGTTTGAACTGTCTCTCATTGAGAATATTTTTCAGATCCTCAGGCTTATGAAGAGGAAGAGTTGGTCTTATGGCTTCATGAGCGTCCTGAATTTTTGATTTCTTACCATAAACATTCTGTTTAGCAGGTACATATTCATCGCCGTAATTATTTTTAATGAAGGATTTTGCTTCATTATATGCATCCTGGGCGATTCTGTGAGAGTCTGTTCTCATATATGTAATAAGACCAGTGGTTTCCCCGCCTTTCAGACTTATACCTTCATATAATTCCTGTGCAATCTTCATTGTTGTTTTTACAGGAAAGCTGAATTTACGATAGGCTTCCTGCTGAAGAGTTGACGTAATAAGCGGAGCCTGGGATTTTCTTTTCTTTTTTCTCTTCTTTACGCTTTCAAGAAGAAAATTACCTGCTTTCAGATCTGAAACAATCTTATCGCTCTCTTCCTGATTTGCGATTTTTGCTTTCTTTCCACCGGATTTTTCGAGTTTTGCGTTAAACGCCGGTGGGAGTGAACCTTCAAGATCAGCGGTAATCGTCCAGAACTCTTCAGGTTTGAATACCATGATCTCTTTTTCTCTTTCAACAATAAGTTTAAGAGCAATAGACTGGACTCTGCCGGCTGATAGAGGACCGCCTATTTTTTTCTGAAGTACAGGGCTTATCTTATAGCCTGCAAGCCTGTCAAGGAGGCGTCGCATCTGCTGTGAGTTAAATTTATTCTCATCTATCAGAATAGGATTTTCAATAGCCTGCAGAATGGACTGCTTGGTGATCTCATTAAAAAAGACTCTGTAGATACTGTCGTTTATATCTTTCAGAACTTCTCTGAGATGGTACGCAATAGCTTCCCCTTCACGGTCAGGGTCAGGGGCAAGCAGAATGCGGTCGCATTTTTTTGCCAGCTTTTTTAAATCGGCTATTATTTTTTTCTTATCTTTAAGCTCTTCATAATAAGGCTTATATTCTTTGTTAACATCAATACTCAGAATGTGTGGACTGAGATCCCTTATGTGGCCCATTGAAGAGCTTACAATATAGTCCGCTCCAAGATATTTGGAAATCGTACTGGATTTAGCGGGCGATTCAACAATAACAAGTGTTTTCCTGCTCATATTATCTTTCTATATCCTCCCGGTTCTTCTGTAATTGCATTTTTTAATACCATGCCCATTGCTGTAGAAACAACCTCTGAAACAGTCAGATTCAGATGTTCTACCATATAGTCTATACTAATTACCTTATTTTCCACCATTAAGTCAAGTAATTTTTTTTCTTTGGAGTTCAGCTCTATAACAGTCTCAGCTCTTTTCCTGTAAGGGATTCCAAGAGTATCTGCAATCTCTTTTGCTGAGGTTATCGGAGTTGCACCATTAATTATCAGATGATTTGTCCCTTTACTGAGAGGCGATGTGATGGGGCCCGGAATTGCCATTACTTCTCTGTTCTGTTCCAGGGCTATACCCGCTGTAATTAGTGAACCGCTTTTGAATTCCGCTTCAACAACCAGAGTGCCTGAGGAGATACCGGAAATAATTCTGTTTCTTACAGGGAAATGAAATGGCCTGGGGGTTATGTGAAGAGGTTGTTCGGAGATAATACATCCTTTTTCAGAAATATCATATGTAAGAGATCTGTTTCCTGCAGGGTATAGATGCAGCAGCCCTGCTGCATTGACTCCTATAGTGTTGCCTCTGTTTTCAAGTACTTTTTTATGAGCAATAGAGTCTATACCGTAAGCCATTCCGGAAACAACTGTGATGCCTGTTCTGCATAGATCGGGAATTATTAACTCCAGTGCAGCTCCGGCATATGGTGTGTGTTTTCTGGCTCCAACAATTGCAATGCATTCAGATGTAAGAAGTTCTGATTTCCCTTTTACATATATGTAGTCCGGAGGACTGTATATATGCTTCAGCAGAGGAGGAAAAGCAGGACTATCAGAGAAAATAATTGAAATGTTGTTTGCTGAAGCCTGTTCAACTTCTTTCAGGCCAATGGTTCTGTAGTCGTTTTTATATAAACGTAACTCTTCTTTTGAGAAACATCTTATAATCTGTTCTGTTCTGCTGATTTCAGTAAGTTTGTCTGATCCTGTTTTCCTGTGACTTCCCGGAAGTGGAAGTCCGTTTTTTCTGCATGCAATTATGTTTGCAGCAATTTTTCTTAACTGTTCCTTATTCATACCTACCCCCATAGTGTATAAAGGACTAAATTGATATTAAAGGCGGTAATCTCCCTTAATATCTGATATCAGAATGTCAGAATACCTGTTCAGCTATTCTGTTCTTCTACAGCTTCTTTAAGGTTTTTGGAAGGAGTAAACTTTACTACTTTTTTAGGATCAATAACCATCTCCCCTTTCGTGTTGGGATTTATGACTTTCTTAGGGTTCCTGCTTACTACTTTGAGAGTTCCGAAGTTGGAGAGAACAATTTTCTTTTCTTTCTGAAGGCTTTCTGTCATCACTTCAATCATGAAATCAATGAAATGGTAAGCCTCAAACCTTTTGATACCAAGCTTTTGAGAAATAACATCTGACATATCCCTTTTGTTCATATCTTCAGCTCCTTATGTTTCGAATAGCATATGGAAATTTAAATGTCAAGAAAATGGAAGGATCATCCTGTAAGACAGATTACAAATAGTGATCTGCACTGGTTATCTTTATATATAGGGCAATGCAGAAGCTGTTGACAAAAAAAAGTAAACTACTTATACTTTTTTTTGGAAGATTTATGCCCTGTTACTGTGACAAAACAGTATCAGGAGATCTGTTTGTTTTACAAAAATTAAGTTAACTATGCATCTTCTCTGTAAGTCCTGCATGAGGTTTTAATGGATATTTCAACTATTATTGGTCTTGTCACAGCGTTTGGATTGATACTCTTTGCTATTAAAGATAGTATCGGGTCTTTTATTGATCCCGGTTCACTTATGATTGTTGTAGGTGGAACTATTGGTGCTATGTTTATCAGATATCCATTGAATGTAATATTCGGTATCACTCAGGTTGTAATGAAAACTATCATGGTTAAGCTTGAGAGCCCCGAAGAGATGATCAAGAAAATCCTTTCTCTGTCGGTAGAGGCAAAAAAGAATGGTATTCTGGGATTGGAAAAAGTTGTCATTGAAGATGAGTTTCTTAAGAAAGGAGTTCAGCTGGCAATTGATGGTGTTGAACCGGAACTTATTGAAGCTGTTCTCAATATAGATATATCCACAACTACAGAAAGACATGAAACCGGTTTCGGTACTCTGATTGCTGCTGGTGATGCTGCACCGGCTTTTGGTATGATTGGAACGCTTATTGGGCTGGTTCTTATGCTTGGTAATATGGACGACCCGAAATCAATTGGCCCAGCTATGGCGGTTGCGTTGCTTACAACTCTTTATGGATCAATTATGGCGAACGTAGTGTTCCTGCCTTTATCAGATAAACTGGTATATTATCATGCACAGGAAATTCTTCTGAAGAAACTGGTTGTTAGTGGAATTCTTTCAATTGCCAATGGCGACCATCCTGCAGTTGTTCAGGAAAAACTGGCATCATTCCTTAAACCAGGTCTCAGAGCAAATCTTGAAGGAGCTGCTAAATAGTGTCTGAAGAGAATAATTGTCCCAAGTGTGAAGCCGGAGCTCCCAAATGGATGGTAACATTCGGGGATATGATGAGTCTTCTGCTCACATTCTTCGTTCTTCTGCTCTCTTTTGCAAACATGGATATGCAGAAGTATAAAGATGTACTTGGTTCTATGGAGCAGGCTTTTGGCTCACAGAAAAAAATATATCAGCTTGGTAAAGAGGGGGGAGAAGATAAACCGATTCCTATGGAAAGCTCAGAAAGCCAGGCTGAAGTGGAAAAAGAGAGACTTGTTAACCTTCTCAAAACCATGGTAAGGGAAGAAGGAATTGATTCCGATAATAGTATTTTTATAACAAAAGATAAAAACGGTGTGAGAATGGAGATTGCCGGTAGTGTGGTTTTTGCTCCCGGACAGACAGCTCTTCTACCGGAAGCCCAACGTTTTTTCAGAAAACTCATTCCTATTATAAAAGCTACAATATACAGAATAGTAGTTGAAGGTCATACAGATAATACTCCTGTAAGAAGTACAGTGTTTCCTTCGAACTGGGAGCTCTCTTCAGCAAGAGCTGGTTCGGTTGTGAGATTCTTCATAGAGAGGGGTAAACTCAAACCTAAACGATTCAGTGCCGTAGGCCTGGCTGAGACGCGTCCTATAGTGGAAAACGATACGCCAGTCAACAGAGCGCGCAATCGTCGCGTAAGCATCATCTACGAGATCGATTAAGACATCTGTCAGTTCAGAACAGAATCCCTGATTAAAAAGTTCGATCCAGATGAGAATGTTGCTCTCCAAATGCTTAAGCTAGTGCCATTCCAGACTGACACGGACTATCACGGACAGGTACTTTTTTCCCGAACGAAATTGGTGCAGAATTTTCTGACATGAAATGCCCGTAGGGCAGGACCTGTGTGTCCTACCTTTTTGTTGTTAAGGCTGTCCTGAAATAAACAAAAACTGATTGCACAGAGTTTTGTGCTTTTAGAACAGTCAATTGAAGTTTTAATAACCTCCTCCCCCTCGTTCCTCGGGTACTCCTCCTTAAAATGAGGAGAAAGCGCCAGCTTTTCACCCTATTCGTAAAAAGAGGGGTGTCTGGTACTCCAGACGGGGTGGTATTAATGAGCCCAATAAGTCTTAAATTAAGCTAATTATTAAATCCTGTGGAGAGGTTGAGTTTTAAAATTCCTGATTTGAGTTTGAAATATTAATATATAAAAAAAAAGGAGATCCGAAAGGATCTCCTTTATATCTTAAAATCAGATTATGATCTGGATTATTCACCCATCTGCTCAAGCTGTTTTTTGTAAGCTTCAGCTTCTTTGATTTTTTTCGAAGCTCTTTTGATGTCTTTGGTGATGTTTTCTATGAGAGCTGAATACTGATCTCTTTTCATCGGCTCAGCAATAGCCATCTGTGAATAAAGCATTCTCTTGTAGAACATCGCTTCACGATAATTTTCGTCAAGTTTAAGAGCTTTATCAAGGTAAACCTGACCTTCTGTACAGAATTCAAGTCTCTCTTTAGGACCCATCATTTCAGGGCTTGTTCTATGGCATTTAGCGAAGATATTAGCACCCATTGTGTAGAAAGTCTGAGCAAGCTCTTTTTTCTTTTCTTCTTCATATGAGAGCATTTCTTCTTCTGCCTTTACGATCATCTCATCTCTTTCTTTTTTTAGACCATCAACCTGAGCTGTCAGTTCTTTGATATCACCGATTTCAGCAATTTCAGCTTCTTTGTCAGCAATCATCTGTTTCTTCTGAGCTCTTTTCAGGTTTCTGTTTTTTCTGAGATGTTTCTCAATGTAGTCAAGCTTTTTGTTAATTGCATCTACTTTTTCCTGAATTCCATCGATTTCAGTCTGCTTTGCAAGGATTTCCTTGTTAACAGTAGCGTAGAATTTTTTCATGTGATAGCCGTTAGCTTCAATGTTTCTACCTGAATTCTGAAGGTGACCGGCATAGTATGAATAACCTTCCGGATCATTAGGATCAAGTGCAATTCTTGCTTTAAATGTTTTCTCAGCTTCATCAGCTTTACCATGCTTCATGTAGAAGTTGGCGAGAATGTAGTAAGTAGCAGCTCTTGTTTTATCCTTTTCCATGAGAGCAAGATAAGCCTGTTCTGCTTCTTTGTAGAATTCTTCTTTTTTAGCTTCATCTGCCTGGGCTGTAGCGAGCTTGTCATAAAGTTCACCTTTAGCCATAACGATTTTTTCGTTTTCAGGATCTTCAGCTTCTGCTTTTTTCAGGTACTCAATAGCGTTGTTACCATACTCTGCGTTTTTCTCTGAAGTTCTTCCGGGTTTGTATAAGTTAGCATAGCCTGTAGCAAGCAGAAAGTTGATACCTTTCAGGTTTGGATTAAGTTCAAGTGCTGCTGTATATTCTTCTACAGCTTTTTTGAATTTTTCTTCTGAATAGTATTTATTGGCCTGCTTCAGGTGTTGTCCGGCTTTAAGATTCTGTGGCTTTAATTTTTCACAGCTTGAAAAATTTGTGATAATAAGTGCAGAAAATATTGTCACCAACAGAAATGATGAAATCTTTTTCATTAATGCCTCCTGTAAGCTTGTATAAAATGGAATATATAGATGAATATTAAGAAAAAGTCAAGTTTCCTCTCTGTTTTAGGAAATCAATCAACCAGATGAAACCACATTAGAAAAAGCCACAAATCCTGAATATACGGGATCTGCTTGTTGTTTATAAAAATTGTAGTGGTTTCACGGTTTTTGACCAATTCAAAAAGTTCAAAAAGTTCTTTAACATTATCAGGAAGAAAACTGGCGTAGAATCTTTGCTGATCGCCCTCTCCCTCTTCCATATAAAAGGAGTTTGCTTTTGCCAGTTTACATGCCTGTCCGAATTTGTCTGAAGAGAATTTTGTGAATCTGACTGTAATTTTAAATTCCCTGTTTGCTCTGGCAGGGTTGAGTATATTATCAAGTTTTTCCTGTTCAATTATTTTTTTTACATCCATTCTGCTTTCCTCTTCCGACAATGATTATAATACATTAGCAATAGTTTCTACAAATCTTCTTAAAGAAATGTCAGTTTAACGATCGAAGTGTCTATAACTTTTTCTCCTTTAGTAGCAAATCTAATGAGATATTTTTTCGAATCTATCTGATTTACAATCTCTCCCTCTCCAAAAAACGGGTGTTTAACTTTTCTCAGATCTTCCTTTCCCTGGGTGGCAGCTTTGAGAATTGTCTGAGCTGAGGGCTTTTCGTAATCAGGATCGATGAAAGCCATAAGCTCATCTGCAGAGTGTATATATCTGTAGAGAGAGGGTCTTATTTCACTCATAAATTTTGATTTTGCCTTTGCTCCTGAAGAGACTATCAGCTGTTTTTCTGCTCTGGTTGCAGCAACATAGAACAGGCGTCTCTCCTCTTCAAGTTCTCCACTGCCTTTTCTTAGAAAGAAAGGCATATAGGACTGGTTAATTCCTGCAGCAATTACAGTGTTGAATTCCATACCTTTTGCGTTGTGCATTGTCAGAAGAAAAGCTTCGTCAACAGACTCCTGATCGGCTTCTCCGGAATCCAGACAGATGGTGTCTATGAGTTCGGCAAAATTTCTGTCTTCAGAAATCTCTTCCCATCCTTTTATATAGTTCTCCAACTCACTGATATTGAGTATTCTGCTCTCTTCATTTCTTGTTTCAAGAGTTTCCATATACCCTGAAGATCTAACAAGATCAATAAGAACATCTGCATATTTAAGATTATCTATTCTCTCATTAACTGACGCTATTTTTCTGAATATTGGTTTTTGTGAAATCTTTTCAGGCATTCTGGTAAGAGCTGCTCTGAAAAGAGAGATTCCAGCTTCTTTTCCAGCCTCTTCAATTTTTTCAATTGTTCTGGCTCCTATTCCAAGAGGAAGAAAATCGAGAATTCTCAGAAAAGATAGATCGTCATCGGGATTAACGGCAAGTCTTAATAGTGCAAGAGAGTCTTTTACTTCTTTACGATCAAAGAATCGGAGGCCTTTCAGAATTCTGAATTTAATTTTCCTATTGGCAAATTCAGTTTCAAATGCCAGGGATTGGGCATTGATACGGTAAAGTACTGCTACAGGCAGGAGTTCTGGTTTCTCTTTTGCAATGAGTTTTACTAGATCTGCTGCCTTTTTAGCCTCATCTTCTTTTGAGTTTGTGTCCAGATATACAACAGGGTTTCCGGTTTCGTTCTCTGTCCACATGGATTTCTCTTTTCTTGCTGTATTTCTGCGAATCATATTGTTTGCAAAATCAAGAACCGGCTTTGTTGATCTGTAGTTCTGCTGAAGTTTTATGAGTCTGGAACCATGAAAATCCTGTTCAAACTGATTAAGGAACCTGATACTGGCTCCTCTCCATGAGTAGATTGCCTGATCATCATCTCCAACAACAGTTATTCCCCTGTGCTCTTTTGCCAGAAGTCTTACAAGTTCATACTGATTGGGGTTGGTATCCTGAAACTCATCAACCAGAACATATCTGAAACGACTTCTTACCTTTTCCAGAATGTCAGGATAGTTCTGAAGAATAAGCACTGGTAGTGATATCAGGTCTTCATAATCCCATACCCGGTTTTCTCTCTGGTGCTGGAAGTATAAGGTATAGATTCTTATCTCTTCATTTGTGAAGCCATTTTCAAGAAGGTTGTCATGGTTATTCGGATAGTCAAGATTTACCTTGGCTTTACTTATCTTTCTTTTTACCAGATCCCGCATATCAGTTGTGTAGTTTGAAAGGTTCTGTTTCATAATTCTTTCAAGAGTTTTCTTCTGATCTCCGTCATCTATGATCTGCCACTCCCCTTCAAAACCGCAATATTTTGCATTTTCCCTGAGCAGTCTCAGGCCAAGGGAGTGAAAAGTAAAGATATTAAATAGCCCTCTGTCGATACCGGTAAGTTTTTCGATTCTCTCCCGCATCTCTCCGGCAGCTTTATTTGTAAAAGTTACTCCAAGAATAGATTTGGGAGTAAGGCCTTTTTCTTCAATCATATAAGCGATTTTGTTGGTAATTACACGGGTTTTACCGGACCCTGCACCGGCAATTATCAGAAGTGGAGAATCGAAATTGAGTACTGCCTCTTTCTGGTCGTTGTTCAGGTTTTCAATTAGTCTGTTTGTCATTATTTCCTCGAATCAGTGGTACAAACTGCACTGGAATAAGATTTTTCCTTTTAAATTCACCTGCAGAGGTTTTTTCAATCAAAATCAGTTCCTGTACATTTGAAGCATAACTTACCGGAAGAACCATACGGCCTCCGGGAGCAAGCTGATCCAGAAGGGCCTGAGGAATGTGATCCGGAGCACAGTCCACGATAATTGCATCAAATGGAGCATGCTCTTTCCATCCTACATATCCATCCCCTGTTCTCAGATGGATATTGCGATATTCTGTCTGCTTAAGATTTCCCGCAGCCATTGCAGAAAGGTTGGGATCGATCTCTATTGAGAAGACATCTTTTGATAGTTCAGCCAGAAGAGCTGTCTGATAACCGGTTCCAGTACCTACTTCAAGTATTTTTTTGTCTTTATCCGGTTTTATTACAGATATCATTATTGCAATTATGTAGGGTCTGGAAATTGTCTGGCCTTCGCCAATGGGTATAGCTGCATCTCTGTAAGCATCGTTAAGGAACTTGTGTTTGATGAAGTTGTGCCTCTCAACTTTTAAAAAGGCACTTAGAATCTGTTTGTCGGTAATTCCTCTTGATAAGATCTGCTTGCTGACCATGCTTTTTCTCGATTTAAGAAAATCTGTGGCAGCATACGTAACAGATATACAGAGTAGAAAAATCGTTAAAATTCCTGCTGTTTTTTTCATCTCTTCTATTTTACCAGAAACTTCCTGTATTGTCCTTTGCCTGTATATAGCATATGAATGTGTCCGGAATCGTTCGGTTGTGGTCGTTTGTGCACAAAAAAATAAAATCTGAAAGATTTTTTCTGTTTATATGTTTATCTTTTTTGGCGGAGTAAAAAAAATGAAACTTTACTCTATGTCGTTTCGTCATAATAATTTACGAAACACCATGAAAACTGGAAAGAATTTTGCATAATGGTTTACGGAATGTGCTATACTTTAAACAAACAGAACATAAATGTGGGATGCCTTATGAGGAACAAAAGAACTGCGATTTGGAACCTTGTGGGAATGTCATCGTATGAATAGTATTCTGGTCGGAGGAAGTTAATGAAAAAAACAGTAAGTTTGATGATCATGCTTCTGCTTGTCTGTTATGGACTCACAGCTGAAGATAACAAGAAAAAGATGTCCCTGGAAGACACAATTCTACACGCTATGGAAAACAACCTGGGGTTAAAAATTGAAACAACAAATACTCTTAGTGCTGATAATAATCTTACAATCAGTAAAGGGATATTTATTCCCAAACTTGAAATGGGTTACGGTTATACTGATGCAACATCCCCCAGTGTAAGAGACCTGGAAGGTGCACCTATTAAGAAGGATAAAACAAACAGGTTTTCTCTGAATTTATCACATAAGAACTCGTTTGGTGGTACTATTTCAGGAACTGCTTTTTACTATAAATCAAAGAGTAATGATAGTTTTGCTTCATTCAATCCTTACTATCAGGGTAATATTGAGTTAAGTTATACTCAGCCTCTTCTTAAAGGCTTTGGGCTTACTGCAACAAAGCGAAATATCTATGTAAATGCCAACAACAGGAAGAAGAGTCTCTATACTCTGAAACAGAAGGTAATGGATCTGGTTCTTAATGTTGAGAATGCTTACTGGGATCTTGTTTCAGCTCTTGGTAACCTTGAAGTTCAGAAACAGTCACTTAAGAGATCAAAAGAACTTCTGAGACAGAATGAGATTAAAGTTAAGGTTGGAACATCTGCTCCTATCGATATTCTTGAGTCAAAAGCTGAAGTTGCAAATTATGAGAGTCAGGTAATTAATGCAGAGAGAAGAATTCAGTCTTCTCAGGAAAATCTGAAGAAGATTCTTAATCTGAGTAAAAGCAATGTGATTGTTGTGCCTACTGATGAACCGGATGTGAATGCTGTAGAAACAAATTTTGATAAGTTTATTGCAGAAGCTCTGAGAAACCGTCCTGATGTTGAGAAGGCAAAGCTTGATCTTAAAAACTACAAAATAGATGTTAAGTACTATAAAAACCAGCTGCTTCCAGAACTGAATATTAAAGGTTCTTACACCAGTAAAGGTGTTGGTGGTTTATCAAGAAAAACGGACTCCGAGGGTAACCCTAAACCTGCAGACGAACTGGTTGATCGCTCTTACTGGGATGCAATGAATGATGTTCTGAAAAGAAAATATGGAACTTACTCACTTACAGTAAATTTCAATATTCCTCTATGGCTTTCAAAAGAGAAGGCAGAACTTGGTAATGCCAGACTTAATCTCAAAAAAGCTCTTCTGAGTCTTAAAGATACAGAAAATACCGTGTACTCAGAAGTTAAGGATGTTATTGTTGAGCTTCAGAATAATATGAAGCAGTATGAAGCTGACAAACTCAGACTTGAGCTGGAAGTTAAGAAGCTGAAAGCAGAAGAGAAGAAACTCTCAGTTGGTATCTCATCAAACTACGATGTGCTTGTTAAACAGAGAGATCTTGCAAATGCTGAATCCCAGCTGCTGACAGCAAGAATCAATTACAGCAAAACTGTATCAAAAATCAATAAGATTCTGGCCAGAACCTTCAAAGTTTACAATATCGATTTTAAAGATATACTTAAGAAATAAGACCTTACTTAATCCGGGGGCTGCTTAAATCCCCGGATTCCCTCTCTTTACCGGGTTCTCCGGTTTGCCTTTCAACTTACCATCTGGTATATTTTTCTGAACGTTGAAAATTTTTTATGGAGAAAAATATGAAAAAAATTCTAATTGGTACTCTTGTACTGGCAGTAGCTTTTCTGGCTTCATGTACAAAAAAAGAAGAGGTGAAACTGGATAGTGAAAAAGCTAAAGTTGGATATGCAATCGGATTGAAGAATGCAGAAGGTATGAAGAATCAGAATGTTGACTTTGATACAAAGGCTTTTGCCCAGGCTCTGCTGGATTATGCTGATGGAAATCCCAAAATGGATAAGGAGCAGATTGAAAAAGTTCTGAAACAGTATCAGGAAAAGAGAATGAAAGAGATGCAGGAGAAGAAAAATCTTGCTGATGCAGGCAAAGCAAAAAAAGGAGCAGAGAATCTTAAAAAAGGTCAGGAGTTCCTTAAAGCCAATGCTACAAAGAAAGGTGTTATAACAACTAAAAGTGGTCTGCAGTATATGGTTCTTACAAAAGGTAAAGGAAAGGTTAACCCTAAGGCAACAGATAAAGTTAAAGTACATTATGAAGGAAAACTTCTTGATGGCAAAGTATTTGATAGCTCATATGAGAGAAAAAAACCTATAGAGTTCCCTCTTAACAGAGTAATTGCAGGATGGACTGAAGGTGTTCAGTTAATGACTGCTGGTTCAAAATTCAGATTTTTTATTCCTGCATCACTTGCTTATGGTGAAAATGGCAGTGGTCCTGTAATTGGTCCTAATGCAACTCTGATTTTTGATGTTGAGCTGGTTGAAATAGTTAAATAAGGATAGAAAATGATTATTGCAGAAATAAACACAGATAAAGGTAAAATAACAGCAGAGCTGTATTTTGACAAAGTACCTATGACAGTTGCCAATTTTGTTGGTCTTGCAGAAGGTACTATTGATAATGATGCGGTTATCGAAGGACAGCCATATTTTGATGGCCTTACTTTTCACAGAGTTGTTCCGGATTTTGTTATTCAGGGAGGAGATCCTGTAGGTTCAGGAGCTGGTGGCCCGGGATATCGCTTCCCTGATGAATTTCATCCAGAACTGAGACATGATAAGCCAGGAATTCTTTCTATGGCAAATGCAGGTCCCGGAACCAATGGAAGTCAGTTCTTTATAACTCATACAGCAACTCCGCATCTGGATGACAGACACTCTGTTTTTGGTTGTGTCACAGAGGGTATGAAGGTAGTAAATTCTATTCAGCAGGGTGATAAGATCAAGAGTGTTAAAATTCTGAGAAACTCTCCTGAAGCAGAGAATTTCAAGCCTGATACAGAATCTTTCAAGGATATGATCAGAACATCTCTTAAAGAGAAAGAAGAGCTGGAAAAGAAGAGACAGGAAGCTCAGGAAAAACTTCTTGAAGAGAAATATCCAAATGCGGTAACAACTGATTCAGGTCTGAAATATGTTGTCGAAAAAGATGGTGAAGGTGAAACACCTGAAAAAGGCGCTCAGGTAAAAGCACATTATGCTGGTTTCCTCACAAACGGTATGAAGTTTGACAGTTCATATGACAGAAACGAGCCTCTAAGCTTCAATGTTGGGGTTAAGCAGGTAATTGCCGGATGGGATGAAGCTCTTATGGGAATGAAAAAAGGCGAAAAGAGAACCCTTATTATTCCTTCTCACCTTGGCTATGGAAAACAGGGGGCAGGTGGTGTAATTCCTCCTAATGCAACTCTGATTTTTGAAGTTGAGCTGATTGACTTTAAAAACAACTAAAAAACATCAAAATTTTGTATAAAGTGAGCCGTCAGCCCTGACGGCTTACAAAAAATCAAAAAAATACCTCAACAATATTGACTTCATGTAAACATGGGATTATAATCCCCGCTCTAATAGATAAAAGATGATCGATAGTAGTATGGAGGTAGAGAATGAATTTAAAAGTCCAGGCATCGAAATTTCTTGAGCAGCGTAGATACGAAGCTCTCATATTTCTGCTGGTTTTTGGTTTCTTTTTCGGATATGTGGGAAGCGTTATGGGGGTCACAAATATGCTTAAGACCCTTATGGAAACAGCGCATGCCCTTTTAATGAATACAGTATTCTATATAATGGGAATTACTGTTCTTTCAGGTGCTCTGGGGAAACTCCTGATCGAATTTGGAGTTGTAAGATTACTGGAAGTTATTCTGGCTCCGTTAATGAGGCCGATATTTAATCTTCCGGGTGTTGCGTCCCTTGGGGGTCTGATGACCTTCTTCTCTGATAATCCTGCAATTATAAGCCTTGCAAATGATAGAAATTTTAAAAAGTATTTCAGAAATTATCAGCTTATCTCCCTTACCAACTTTGGTACAGCTTTTGGTATGGGTCTTATAGTTATAACTTTTATGTCATCTTTGAGAAGTGGTGATACCGGCGGAAGTTTCTTTATTCCTGCTGTAATTGGATTGTGTGGATCGGTTATAGGTGCCGGAGTTTCTACAAGAATTATGCAGAAGCTTATTAAAGATAAAATTCCTGTAAGAACAGATGATGATTTCGAAGGAAAGGAAGAGCAGATCTCTTTTAAATCAGAAGGTAACTTTTTCCTTAGATTTATTAATGCTGTACTAGATGGAGGAAAGCAGGGGGTAGAGCTTGGTCTTGCAATTATTCCAGGGGTTCTGGTTATCAGTTCTCTTATAATGATCGTTACTTTCGGTCCTGAGAATGCTGAACTTGGTTATCAGGGTAAAGCTTTTGAAGGTGTACCTGTTCTACCCTGGATTGCCGGTCATTTCTCATGGTTCTTTAAAGCACTGTTCGGATTTGTAAATCCAGAACTTGTGGCATTCCCAATAACCTCGCTTGGAGCTGTTGGAGCAGCACTGTCACTTGTAAAGGCATTCATTGCCAAAGGTATTATTGGTGGTAATGAGATAGCAGTATTTACGGCAATGGGTATGTGCTGGAGTGGTTATCTTAGTACTCATACTGCCATGCTTGATGCCCTGGGTTACAGAGAACTTACTTCAAAGGCTCTTATTTCTCATACGATAGGTGGTGTTGCAGCTGGTACTGCAGCACATTTTATATATCTTCTTGTTACTTCAATAGCAGGATAAATCAGAAGTTTTTTCATTTCCTTTATTACCGGATAGAATTTGAAAAAAGGGCTGCTTCGGCGGCCCTTTTTTATTTCAGGGTACACAAAGAACAAAGACAGACAGCGATGCACAGGGACCGCCACAGGTTTGCCGGATATAATGTCGTCAGTGACTGTTGCTGTTTAATGTTAATTTGTGCAGCTATTTTATCAGGTAAACCAGTAATTTTTAAACTTACTTTTTATGAATCAGCAGGAACTGTTTAAGACAAGCAGAAATCCCCTTCTTTTCTCATTTGACTGCATTGGCTTAAAGATTAGATGGAAAACTCATAGTTCGTAAAACATCAACCGTCAGGGAGGGGGGGCAGCAAACTGCGAGCTTTGGCGAATCAGTGTAGCTGGCGGGGCTTGCCTTAGCGAAGTTTGAAGAATGAAAAACGAAGGCAGGTAGTCCTGGAAAGTTCTGCAACATTTCGAAACTGGCTGAGATGTAAAAGATCGTAACCGAATTCTTTGTGTTCCACTTAATGAAAAGCTGAAAATAATTTATTATATTCAGATTATCTGGCTTCAGCTGTTGACAGATATGGGATCTTTGATATAATAAGGCTTCGGATCGCGGGGTGGAGCAGTATGGTAGCTCATTGGGCTCATAACCCAAAGGTCAGTGGTTCAAATCCACTCCCCGCTACCAATTCCTACAGACACATATTAAACCCATGATATGTTACGCATAAATTCTCATAACCCAATTAAGGCCTCGGTTTCCCCCTGATCGGGGCCATTATCTTTTTTTTGCGAAAAACCTCGATATGAGAGCTTTTATGCCTTTCACCAAAGCAATAGAAAATACATAAAATATTATAGTTGTAAGGCTTATATATAAACCTGTCTGGCTACCAAAAATCGTCTCTGAGATTTCAGGTGCTATAAAATATGCGCTGATAATAATGCTGAACAGAGCTATGCGCTCAAAAATATTGGGGCAACAGGTTTTAAAGCCAATTCTCTTTTTCATAGTACATTTTAGTATAGAGCTGAGGGTAAGGCAAATAGTTGAAAATTCAAAGATATGAAGCATTATATTAGTTAAAAAGGGAGAACTTATGCCTATAAAATATCTTGCTTTAACAGTTGCTTTGTCAGTAAGCTTTCTCCTTCCTTTTGCCGTTTTTTACCGGCTGTTTGGTACTGACGGTGCTCTTGTTTTTTCAGGGGTTTTTGTTGTTGTTGCTTTATGGAAGCTTATAAAAAGAGTGTTTGGCTAAAGCCTTCTGCTACTGTTGACACTCCAGTAAATTTATGAGACTATGACTCTTTAATTTTGGGATTTTGGATATCAGATAATTTCAGCTGCTGGACTACTCAAATGCTTTCTCGGACAATCTTCATAAATTTAGTGGTTATGCTTTTGGGATGCAGTTTTCTGTTTTCTTCCGGGCAAAACAGTGAAGAGTTGCCTGATCTTAAAACTTTTCTTCAAACAGAGCAGGCTCGTAAAGATCTTTTTAATATTACCAGAAGCAGAGAAACTTTTAATAAGGTTGATCTTCTGCATATGGGGAAACGTTCAATTGTTGTAAGAGAAAAAATTATAAGAGATGCGAAAGAATATATCTTTATGTCTGTTCCCTACTGGCACGCTGATGAAGCCGGGATGAAATACATAGATACCATTGATGAGAAGCGCAGAAATAATCCCTTACTTGATATGAGACTTATTCTGGGATTTGCAAATGCTGACTTTTTTGCACAGTTTATGCCTTCTTTTAAGTATAAGCTCCTGAGATCAGTATTTAATGATAAAGTTCTGCAGTGGAATGCACTCTGGTGGCTCAGAAGTTTCTCTTACAATCTGATGAAGTACAGGCTTCATGATAAGATGCTTATTGTGGATGGCCGGAAAATGGTTATGGGTGGATTGAATGTAGGGAATCACTATTTTCACGGTGGTTGCAGTTCTTATGGGTGGCATGATACTGATATCTATCTGGAAGGACCTGTGGTTCAGGAGGCTTCAAAGATCTTTATAAAGAACTGGGAATTGATGAAGAGGTTTAAATCATCAAAATATTTTCCTCCATACAAAAGAGAGTGGATTCCCCTGATTCAGGATTACTTTTTTAAAGATAAGGTGAAATGGGAATACTGGGTAACACCTGAGAGAAGGCCTGCCCGCCCCCCTTTCATGCAGAAGAAGATAGTCTGGTTCCCTATTAAGAAATATTTACTAAGCAGAAAATATTTTCCGAAATTTGAGAAAAAATTCGATACATCGGTTCGTTTAATATATGATAACCCATTTTCTGACAGAAGCAGAAAAAGGCCTTATAAACCATATTCCAAAACGCAGAAAGCTCTGCGTTATCTTATGAAAAGAACCAAAAGCTATGTAAAAATGTTTGTTCCCTACTTTACAGCCAATCAGGAGTTTCTTGAGATAATAATGGAAACTGCGCGGCGTGGAGTTAAAGTCGAAATTATTACAAACTCTATAAACAGCCTTGATACAACAAGGATATATTATGGCTCGTTGTATCACTATCTTCCACTTATAAGGTCAGATGTGAAAATCTATGAATGGCAGGGGCATCGGGAAATAAGAAAGTTTGCTGAAAAGCACAAAATATCTATTGAAAACTGGCCTGGGCATACTCTGCATACCAAAGCTGTTATATTTGACGGGCAGGTTGCCATGATAGGTTCACACAATATGAATGTCCGAAGTGATCACTATAATACAGAAGTTATGGCTCTTATTAATAGTGAGGAATTTGCTACAGATCTTGAAACTATATTTGATCACGATCTTAAACCATATATGTTCCGCCTTATTGAAGAAGATAAAACAGCAGTTTACTCTTTTCCAAAGGTAAGGCCTATAACTGAAAAAAATCTGAAAGAAGCTCTTATTAAGTATGCACCTGAGGTGAGATTCTATAAGTGGCTTCAGAAATTCCTTTAAGAAAAAATTTCCCCCAAAGGAAAACTCTGCTATCCTGTTTTCACGAATCCTGGGTTTCATGCAGGAATTTATGTTGAAAAAAATTCAGGAGAATATTGTGCTATCCGAGTGTTGATGTTGATCGCAAACAGGCTCTGGGGCGGGACTTAAGTTATGGAAAACTTTTCAGATGATATCTGTGGCAGTCCGTTTTAGTTTGTGAGATAGGCTGGGGTTCCTTTTGATCTGGAATCTGGCACTCTTCTTGCTCATGAACAGAAATGGAGGCTCAGTATGGAATTTTTAAGATTTAATCTTCATGGAAATGTTATCGAGTTTTGTAAAGATACTTCCCAGTGGAGCTGGTCCGGCTGGATTATGGATAAAGAAGAACTCTTTTTCTGTAACGGAAATGTAGAGTTTAAAAAAATTGTTGATAAAAAAGATGGAACTCCACTTGATTCAGGGGAGACTATTATATGTCTTGTGCCCGGAGAGATGGTAAGGGATCCGCGATTCCATTCTGTTCAGGATGCAATTGAGTACCACAGTGTTGATCAGATAGGAAACTGGGGGGCAACCAAATACTGGGTAGGATATAACGATAGTCATGGTGAAACTTCTTTTTATGTAAGCGATACCGGAGATAGTGTGGAGTTTTGTCAGGCGAGTGGAGGACTGTCTCATGAGACAGTATCAGAAATGAGAAAAATTCTTGATGTAATGTTGCCGCTTTATGAATCCGGCGTTGACAACAGCGTTGCTGTTGCCACTTCGCCAATGCATCCTCAGCTCAATGGTGCTGGACAGAGAAGTGCAGAGTTGATCTGGAATTGAAGCTCAGGGGAATTTTATTATCACTGATTGACTTTTTCTGTTTCCTGCGATATATATTGGTTTCCTAATCAAAGTTAGGTAGACCTATATGTGGCGGAGGAACCATGCTGAAACTCTTTTTTAAAATTTCTAAAAAAATCCATAAATATATTGGACTATTTCTTGTAGTCTATATGTTCTATATGTCTCTATCAGGTATTCTGCTTAATCACCCGTCACTTATTGAAGGTATATCTGTTTCAGGGGTACTTGTACCAGATTCATATGAAGTCAGAAACTGGAATCGGGGAGCTTTCAGAGGAGCTGTGAACTCTTCAGATCAGAAAAAGACGTGGATCTTTGGAAGTACGGGGATCTGGCTCTCAGAGAAAAGAGGTCAGCAACCACAAGCTTTTATGGATGGAGAATTTCCTGCAGGAGCTTATGGAAGGCGGGTACGGGATCTTCAGGTGGTAAACAGAGGAGAGGTGGAACTGCTGTTTGCCTCTACGTATAGTGGAGTCTATTTTTGTGATACTTCCAGTGGGAAATGGAGAGATATTACACCAGATGCTAAAGATAGCAGATTTATAAAAACATATATTTCCAATGATAAAATCTATGCCGTTTCGAGATCAGGCTTCTATGTTTCAGATTTTAATGAAGTTTTTGAATTCAGGAAAGTTGAGGTGAAGCGGAATATTGATAAATCCACAAGATCTATGATCAGTCTCTTCTTTCATCTTCATGACGGAAGTGTCTGGGGAACTCCTGGTAAACTGATTTTTGATTTTGTAGCTCTTATAATCATTTTTCTGTGCATAACAGCTGTCTATATCTGGTTCATTCCTGGGAAATGGAAACGTGGTGGAAAAAAAGGAAAGAAGCCTAAAGATAGTGAGAAGAGATATATGAAAATCTTCTATAAATATCATCTGAAACTTGGAGTATGGACTGTTCTGATCTCTCTGATAATAGGAGTAACCGGACTTTTCATGAGGCCTCCACTGATAATGGCTCTGTTTGGTAAATCCATGAATGAGAGAGCTTATCCGTCAATAGGGCTCCATCCCTGGAAGAAAAAAATCAGAAATGGTTACTACGATAGTGCAACAGATAAACTCATTCTTGATTGTTCAGATGGAATATGGGAAGGAGCCGCTGACCTCAAAGGTATGTTTGATAAATCAGATATTAAAGTGCCGGTTTTTGCAATGGGAGCTTCTGTTTTTCAGAAAGACAGCAGGGGGCACATGGTTGTAGGATCTTTCGGTGGGCTTTTTGGAGTGGACCCTGAAGGCAAAGTTTATAATTATATTAAACCTGCCGCCAGTGTGAAGCCGTCAGGAGGAAGACCCCGGGGATTTATGGCAGCGGGATTCTATGAGTTGCCTGAAGGCGGAGCTGTAGCAATATCTTATAGTAGAGGCTTATCACAGAAATATTCTTCTGAATTTCCTATGCCTGAAGTGGTTGATGCTAAAAGAATGTCATTCTGGCACTGGCTGTTTGAATTGCATAACGGACGACTGTGGAAGCCTGTTTTTGGAAAAATGTCTATATTTATAACTCCTCTGGGGGCACTTCTGTTTATCTTTGTTCTGCTTTCAGGTTTATACGACTACTTTTATAGAAAAAAGAAGAAGAAATAGTACAGGATTGTTTTTCACAGTAATAATCTGTATTATATGTCAAATCAGGAGTCTGTTTGAAGAAGATATTTTTTACAATATTAATCGTTTTGGTTATATTAACCCAGAACTCCTGCTCTACAAAATACGTCTCTCTGGAGGTAGATCGCTTCTCTAAGGCCACAGAGTCAATAAGTAGTAATACTCTGAAAGTCTATGAGCTGGTATCAGAAGAAGAGATGTCAGCTCTGATAAGTCGCTCACTTAAGAAGGGTAGGATTACTCCTGCAGATTTTGAGAGAAGTGTGGTAACAGGCAAGAGTTTTAAAATAAGAAAAAAGCTTATAAAAGTTCTGGGAAGATATGCTAAAGCACTGAGATCTCTTCTATGTGGCGATGATAAGGTAGGAGCCGATTCGATTAACAGGTTTAATGATTCTCTTAAATCTATATCTGAAAGGCACGGTAATTTTATTACTGAAGAGAAGAGAGGATTAATAAAATCCCTTCTATCCGACATTCTTCTTTCCACAACAATCCGTAAAAAGAGACGTGCTGCTGTTAAAGCAATGAAAGAGGTTCAGCCACTACTTGTAAAGATATCGGAAAAGATGTGTGGGGAGCTTAAATCTCTTAAGTTATTAACAGATAATTTCCTTTCTTACTCTTTCAAGGTCAGAGTTGTAGAAACCTGGCCGGACAATAGAGTGGATAGATTAAAATATGCAGAAACCGGTGCGGGAATATTAAAGAAAAAGAGCGAACTTAAAGAAATTTTTGATTGTGCAATAAAGTCTATGAAATCAATTCCTCTAACTCACTTCAAATTAATGGGAAGACTGTTGAACGGAAAAATATCCGCAGAAGAGATAAACAGGCTTCTGGATAAAGCGATTGAGTTTGAAGAGAGTTATCTCAAAATTGCTAAAGGTGGTGCCTGATGTCTGAACTTGTGATAGCTATTTCCGAATTCTGCGGTGAACTTGAATGCCAGTATTACTCTTATGAAGAGCCTCACAGAAGTGCTGCAGGAAAGGAGTTTGATAAGATGTCTCTTATTCTCAGAGAGGCAGTAATAAGAGAAATAAAGAAGAATGATGCCTGTTATGAAGAAGCTGTAAAACTTGTAAGTAAAGCCTGTAAAGATCTGGAACAGGTCAGAAAGGGAACCATAGGAGTAGAACAGTTTATTGTAAATATTACAGGAATAGCAGATCAGCTTGATCGGTTAATAGGGTTCTTTCTGTTTTAAAATATTTTTGTAATAAGAGATTTTTTTCCTTTAACATGGTATATTTTCTTATCAGGGGATAGAAAACAATCAGTGAGGCAGAGGTATATGCACTGGTTGATACAGGTTTCTCTGATGTGTGATATTTTATTGACGCCGGGAGGTCACATGAGTAAAGAAAAGAAAGCTTCAAAAGAGGTTGTTGATAAGAGTTGTGTTGAAAACAATATAGAGAGTCAGGTAAGGGAGCATGCAGAGTTTCATAACTGCTATACTGAGCAGGGAGTAAAGAACGATGTGGCTTTTCTTAAATATATTTATGGAAAGGAGTTCAGGCTCAAGGAAGATGATGTTAACAGAGAGTTTATTAACAGGCTCAAAAGAATAGGAAAAGAGATCTACTTTTTTCTACTCTCTCTGGAACAGGATATTACACCCCAGAGCTATATTAAGAATAAATATGAGTTTATAAGCGGGAATTCACTAAAAGGAGACAAACATCTCTTTTTTCTTGCATGGAATGGTCTGATAAAGAATGATAGCTTTAAAAGATTACTGCTGCAGAAATTCAACCTTAATAAGTTCTCAGATATACTCTGCCCTAAACATATTCCTTCTGCAGGTTCGATGAGAAGTCGTTACAGAACTAAACTGGTTATTGCTGAAGGTGACATGGATGTAAATAATCAGGGAGTTAAAAGAACAGAAGGACGTTCTCTGGATGATGGAAGCGGACTTACTATGAAAGAGGGTATAGTGTGGTTGCCAAATGGAAAAGGCATTCCCCTGTTTCCACAGGCATATGTTCCGGTTAATCAGACTCATGTGGTACTAATCAGACATGGTAAATCAATACATGAGTCCGGTGGAGATAATCCTGAGTTTGTTGGTTCAGGTTACTGGGATATCTGGGAAAAGAACAGAAGAATGAGTGGAGCAGTCGGGAATCATCTGAAGCCACAGGGAATTGAAACTGCAAGAGAGCTCGGTCGCGATTTTAAAGTGATAACAGATAAACTGGATAAAGAAGGATATCCTCTCTGGTCATGGTCAAAAGACAGACCAGTTTCTGTTTTTGGCAGTGAATCTGAAAACACTGAACAGACAGCCAGGTATTTTATGCAGGAAGCCGGCTATACAAATATTTCCTTTGATGCTGTTTATGGCCTTAATTCACAAAAATATGGTGCTCTTACACATAGATTTAAAAAAGATGTAATTGCAAAGATGACTGAAATATATGGCAGTGAGGTGGATGGTGACGAGAAAGAGAAGAAAGCATATATAAAGAAGATGCTTAAGAACAGATTCTACCACTATCCTGAAGGAGAAACCCTGATTGAGGCAGACTGGAGAATTGCCTTCAGTTTCATAGATCTTCTTAGAAGGAATCAGGGAAAGAGAGTACTGCTTGCAGATCACTCAGGTGCTTTAAGAGTATTTGAAGCAGTTATAAGGACTCTGGATTTTGCGGATTACTGCACAATTAAGGAAGGTCAGGAATCTATTATGGCTCTCTGCTTCCAACCAGGCAGGAATATAAGATACGATTATCTGCAGAATAAGAAGTTTATGCTCAGAAAGAAAAAATAAGACAAAGAACAAGGATCAATACCAACAATCCTGATTATTATAAGTAACACGGAATGTAGGGGAGCATCGACGTAATTGCTTTTGCAATTAAGGAGTATGCTCCCGTTTTATTGTTAAGACGGTTCTGGAATGAACTGCAGTAGGGCGTCTTTGTGTTTTTAGAACGGATTATTCCCCGGCACTATTCCGTTGAAGATAGATGAGTAATCATTCTCTCCATCAGCATCGAGTCTGCTTTCAACTACTCTGTCTATTTCTTTAAGAAACCCAGTATTAATGCCTCTTTCATCAAAAGACCTTATTATCAGATCCATATCTTTTGCCATATGTTTCAGTGGGAAATTGGGGTTTGAAAAATTCCTCTCTTCCATTTTTGAAAGTTTTTTATCAAAAGTTGGAGCATAGAGAGCACTTCCCCTGAGAAGCTCCATGAAGGCTTTAGTTTCCACTCCATGCTCTTTAATAAAACCGAAAGATGCAGAGAATGATGCTGTAAGTGTGGCAATTAACTGGTTCAATGCAAGTTTTGCGGCAGAAGCTTTTCCTGTTTCCCCAAAAAAACAGACCTCTTTTCCAAGAATGTTGAGTAAGGGGGCGAGTGATTCAAATGTTTTCTGATCTCCCCCGGCCAGCACCTGAAGGCTCCCCTCCTTTGCCTGGGGAATGCTTCCCAGAACCGGAGCCTCTATATATTTACACTCTCTTTTCCTGAGATATCTTTCAAGTTCAATACTTTCAGAAGGAGATATTGTACTCATCATTATCCATATTCTGTTTTTAAGTATCCAGTCTGGTGTTTGAGTAAGTATTTCTGAATATGCTTTGAAATCAGTAAGCATGGAGAAAATTAACTCTCCTGATTTAATTGCCTCAGCAGGGGTACTGAATGGAATTGCTCCTGCTTTTACAAGATCAGTGGCTTTTGAAGCTGTTCTGTTATATACAGCAACCTTATAGCCGGAATTTATGAATCTACGGGTCATTGGATTACCCATAAGACCTGTGCCTAAAAATGTAATTCTATCTTTGCTCATATGATTATTATAACTTATAGAAGTTTTTGAAAGTGTAGGGGTGAAATATTTTTTACCCTTTAAACGCCTGTTGGAATATCTTACGACAATTAACTGGCGGGCACAAAATTTTTTGCCCCTACATTATCTGGTTTATTAATAATCTGAAAATAATTTAAAACCGGTCTTTTATTACTACCTCTTCTGTACTGAGTTTACCTATCCGTGGATATGGAGGGCCTGCTGGTTTACCAATGGCTACAAACATTGAAATAACATGATCTGCCGGAAGGTTTATCAATTTTCCGACAGCTTCAAAATCAAAACCATCCATAGGGCATGATTCATAGCCCATCTCCTGAGCTGTAAGCATAAGAGTCTGAGCAGCAATACCGCAGGATCTCATTGCTTCATCTCTTTCAGTTTGCTCTTTGTCTCTGTAGTATGCATCCAGAGCAGGCAGAATAAAATCAAGAACATCCTGGGCAGCGCCCTCAAAATATCTTGCAGGACTCTTTTCCCATGCCTTAAGATCTGCGCACATAACAACCAGAAGTGAGGCGTCTGTTACCTGAGGCTGGTTCCAGGCAACCTTTCTTATCTCTTCTCTTAGTTCTTTATTCTGAACCAGAACAAATCTCCAGTTCTGAATATTAAATGCCGTTGGTGACAATTTGGCACTGTTTATAAGCCTTTCTATCTCTTCTTCACTAATCTTATGTTCAGGGTCAAAGCTTTTATAAGCTCTTCTTACTTCAACTGCTTTCATAACACTCATTTCTACCTCCTTTTCTGTTGTATCAAATAATAGTATGTAGCTGTTTCGGTAAAAAAACTTTAATTTTGTATCTACTGTTTTTGTGTCACTATTTTGTTACAATTAGTCAAAATCATCTCTGGCACACAACTTGCATTTAGTTGTGAGTTGTTAAAACAAAAGATTAAAAATGAAAAAGTGAGGTAAAAATGAAAAAAACGGTTTTATTGATTGCGGTTCTGTCATTAATTCTATTCTCTTCCTGCAGGGACAGTGATGTGATTGTTGTAGATAATTCTCTGGCAACGATAAAGGTTTACAATGTAGGGGATATCGATTTTAAACTTTTTATTGATACTGCTGATGATAGTCAGACAGATATCCTGAATGCAGGTCAGAACGGTACATATGAACTTAGATGGAATGACAGAGGCACTCTGAAAGTTATTATGATGGCAAGAGAACTTGAAGGAGGAGATACTCAGACAAGAACTTTTTATCTCATTGATGGGGATTTTGAACAGTGGGAAGTTGGCTGGGTTTACGAAAATGGAAGAAAGAGTCACCGTAAAATTATGAGAAGAACTGCCAGAACCAATGTAAAACAGAATAGTGAGAATGTAAAATAAGATAGATTTACCCGGGGCTTTCAGATGCCCCGGGAAGATCCCGGCTATTTGCCGGGACAGCAGGCAATAATATCTTCATCAATGTTTTTGTTGCCATAAACTTTATCAAAATGATCGCTGAACTCTTTAGCGAGTTTATTAGCTCTTTCGTTATATTCTTCAATATACTTCCAGGCTTTTCTTGGTCTGAGAACATCCAGTGGTACACCAGGGAAAGCTTTTGGTGTCATTATGTGGAAAATAGGATCTTCCTCAAATTCAATATTACTCAGATTTGATGTAAGAAGAGTATTTACTATTGAACGGGTTATTTTCAGGTCGATTCTTGGCCATTTACCATAAGGACCTCCACACCATCCTGTATTTATAAGGAAAACCTTTGTGTCATGTTCCTTAATTTTCTTTCCGAGCATGCTTGCATAAACAGATGGGTTACGTGGCATAAATGGTTCCCCAAAGAATCTGGAGAAGGTTGATACTGGTTCTTTAACTCCTGTTTCTGTACCTGCAAGTTTACTTGTGTATCCCATAAGGAACCAGAGCATAGCCTGATTCTCAGTCAGCATTGCTACCGGAGGCAGAACTCCATTGGCATCCGCTGTAAGGAAGAATATTGTATCAGGGTGACCACCAATTGATGATTTCTTGGTTTTTGAGAGAAAGGTCAATGGGTATGAACCTCTTGAATTTTCAGTCAGTCTGTCATCGCAGAGATCAAACTCCCCTCCTGGATAAACCATTACGTTTTCGACTATTGCCCCATGCTTCTCTGGTTCAGAGTGATGCATAATGGCGTTATAGATTTCCGGTTCTTTTTCAGCATCAAGATCAATGAGTTTTGCATAACAGCCATTTTCAAAATTTGCTATTCCGTTATTACTCCATCCGTGTTCGTCATCTCCAAGAAGACTTCTTGAAGGATCAGCAGAAAGAGTTGTTTTACCTGTGCCTGAAAGTCCAAGGAATAGTGCAATATCTCCGTTCTTGCCTTCATTTGCTGAAGTATGCAGAGGAAGTACTCCTGCGCCTGGTAATAGATAGTTCATAACAGTGAACATCAGCTTTTTTACACATCCCAGATAAGCTGAGCCGATTACGATTCCTATTCTTCTTGCAAAATCCATTACAACAATCAAGTCAGCGCACTCACCGGTTTCAGTGATTCTCAGGTTGCCAATGTATTTCTCTGTTTCAAGTTTATCGTAAGGTAAAGCTACCAGATGAAACGGTTTTTCATTAAAGACACTCTTTTTAATATCTTTGGGAACTTCTCTGAACATATTGTCGGTAAACAGGGCTGTAAGAGCTCTGTCTGTAATTGTAGTAACCGGCAGAGAATAATCTGCATCTGCTCCGATTGCACGATTCGTAACATAGAGTTTGTCTTTGGATTTAAGAAGGTTTACAGCATCTCCAAAAAGGTGAGCAAAAACTTCAGGGTCAATGGCATTGTTTGTTGGAGAATCCCAGTCAATTTTATTTGTGATTTCATCCCTTTTTACAATGTATGTATCTTTAGGACTTCTGCCGGTTGATTTTACCGGATTGACTACAGCCAGTGCTCCGTTAGCTCCTGTAAAGACTTCACGGTTTTCAATGGCTCCTTTGATAAGTTCTGCTCTGGATAGATCTGTTAATACGTTTGAATGTTTTTTTAGAAGGTTGTTTAGTTGAAGTTCATAACTCATTCTTTTCCTCAAATATAGTTATATTCCGCAGGTTTTACCTGCATGAGGCCCACATTATAATGTATTGAAATAATCAAATCAATGGAAAAAAAAGGGTTTTGTTAAGTTAATTTAAAAAAAAAGTGGATATTTAATATCTCTATTGAGGAAAATTAAAAAAAATAAGTTGTTTTTTACAAATTTATCTGATATATCAGGGGCAGGAAAGAGAAGGATGTTTCCGGTTTCCCGATATCTACTCTATTATTGTGATGCAGCAGGTTTTTCAGGGCAAAAAGATTAACTCTAAAATGTTGACTAAAGGTAACTGATATATTAATATGTTGCAATGGTAATCTATTCTGTTACCGGATGGTCAGGAAGTGGTAAAACTACTCTGATTTCGGGCTTGACTCAATGGTTCTCTTCCAGAGGACGTCATGTGCTGGTTGTAAAAAAAGTAGCGAAAAAATACCATCTCGAACCTGAAGGTAAGGATTCATTTAAATTTCTTAAGGCCGGTGCAGCAGATTCTGTTATCTTTGCTCAGGGTGAGATCATGCGTATGAGCAGGATATCTTCACTTCAGGAGGGCCTGGAAATTATTAAAAAGAGCTTTTCAGACTATGATGTTGTTCTGCTTGAAGGTGTCAGGGAAGATGATATTCCTTCTGTAGAAGTTTATGACCCGTCTCTGGGTAAAGGTAGAAAATATCCTGTATCAGATATTTTGATAACCGATTCCGATGAAGAATCAGGGAGTAGGGTTTTTAAAAGAGATGATATTGAAGGTATTGCCCGATATATGGAGGAGAATCATGGATAAAAAAGCAGTTTTAAAAGTAGATGGGAGAGAGATTCCCATGAACTATTTCGTTTCTGATGTATTTATCAATGTTATAGATGGTCTGGTTAATTCACTGGACAAGGTTGATGTTGATAAGAAAAAAATAGAAATCATTATTGAAGAAAAAAAGTAATCAATAATTCAGTCCGAACAGGAACGGACTGTAGTATGGAGGATTATCGATGACACAAGGTTATGATGTTGAAGATCTAAAAGCTCAGCATAAGTTGCTTAAAGAGTTTAAGTATGATCTGAAGCCGGTACACCGTGGTTACAACCACAGAACTCTCTACATCAATCTCTCAACAAATGAGATTAAAATTAAGCCTGTTTCACAGGAGATGATAGATAAGTTCATCGGTGGTAAAGGTTTCTGCCTTAAGCTTATGTGGGATGCTGTTAATGAGAATACCAAATGGGATTCTGAAGAAAATGTAGTTAATATCGGTGTGGGACCGGTTGGTGGTAACACTGCTTATGCAGGTTCAGGAAAATCTATTGTTACCTCAATTTCACCACTTACCAATATTCCTATTGACTCAAATGTTGGTGGTTTCTTTGGACCATACCTGAAGTTTTCAGGTTTTGATGCTCTGGAAATTCAGGGTAAAGCTGCTGAAGAAGTAATTGTTTACATTGATGGTAATAAAGGTATTGTACAGATTTATGAAGCACCAGGCGAAGCTATTGACAGCCACGTTCTTGCAGAGCAGATGATCGATATGTATGCTGAAACTCCAAAAGAGAGAATGCAGATTTCATCAGTAAGTGCTGGTACAGCTGCTGACAATTCACTGATTGGTTGTCTGAACTTCTCTTTCTGGGATGTTAAAAAGAAGGCTGCACGTCTTAAACAGGCAGGCAGAGGTGGTATCGGAACTGTTTTCCGGGACAAGAAAATCAAAGGTCTTGTTGCTAAATATTCCGGTCTGACTGGTAATTCCAACGATTCAGCTGATCCAAAAAAACTTGTTGAAACAGGTAAAAAGATCAGAAAAGAGATGGATGAACTGGATCAGTCACAGTGCAGAATGAGAGAAATCGGAACTGCTCACCTTTCAGAAATTATGGATGAGTACGACCTGCTTCCAACTCATAACTTCAAATATGGTAGCCACGAAGAGGCTCCAAAAATCAACTCAGCTGAGTTTGTGAAACTTATAGACCCATACTGGCAGACAGATGGCTGCTGGATTGGTTGTGCGATGGCATGTGCTAAAGCTACAAAGAGATTCCCTCTTAAATCAGGTCCTTACAAAGGTGAAGAAGTTGTAATTGATGGCCCTGAGTATGAAACTCTTGCAGGTTGCGGTTCAAACCTCGGTATCTGGGATCCTGAAGCGATTCTGGAAATCAACTTCTACTGTGACACATATGGTCTGGATACAATCTCATTTGGTACAATGACTGCGTTTATTATGGAGTGCTGGCAGAATGGCATTCTTGATAAAGATAAAACCGGTGGTCTTGATTTCACATGGGGCAGAATCGATGATACTTTCGAACTTCTCCACCAGATCTCAAGAGGTGAAGGTTTTGGTCTGATTGCGGGTAAAGGTATCCGTAAAATGAAAGATCACTTCGAAAAAGAGTTCGGCGCAGACAGAGCTTTCATGGATGATATCGGTATGGAAGCAAAAGGCCTCGAATATTCAGAATATATCACGAAAGAGTCTCTTGCTATGCAGGGTGGTTATGGTCTTGCTCTTAAAGGGCCTCAGCACGATGAAGCATGGCTTATCTTCATGGATATGGTTAATAACCAGATTCCTACATTTAAAGATAAAGCGGAAGCTCTTCACTACTTCCCAATGTTCAGAACATGGTTCTCACTTCAGGGACTCTGCAAACTTCCATGGAATGATGTTGAGCCTGCAGATAATGCAGAACAGGATGAACCAGCTAAGGTTCCTGAACATGTTCAGAACTATGTTGATATCTACAATGCTATCACTGGTAAGAACATGGATAAGCAGGAACTGATTGTTCAGTCAGAGAGAGTATACAACTTCCAGAAAGTGTTCAACATCAGAATGGGATATGGCAGACGTATTGATGACTCTATTCCTTACAGATCTGTTGGTCCGGTTACTGTTGAAGAGTATGAATCAAGAGCAGACCGCTATGATGGTCAGCTGAAAGAGAAAGTAGGAGTTGATCCTGAAGGTAAGACTTCAGAAGAGAAGGTTGCTATTCTCAGAGAACACAGAGAAGGTGAGTACGAAAAACTTATCGATGCTGCTTACGAGAGAAGAGGATGGACATCCAACGGAACTCCGAAAATTGATCATATGGCGAACCTGGGAATGGATTTCCCTGAAGTAGTTGAAGTTATTAAAAAAAGATTAGCTGAAGAAAACTAAATTTCAGGAGATAGAAATGATTAAAGCAAATGAATACTTTGATGCAAAGGTAAAAAGCCTGGGTCATGAAGCAAAAGGCCAGCCATTTACTGTTGGTATAATGGAACCTGGTGAGTATACTTTTGGTACAAGTACTGAAGAGCACATGGAAGTTGTTTTTGGTGAAATGGAAGCAACTCTGCCTGATGGAACAACAAAAGTTTACAAAAAAGGTGAATACTTTTTAGTAGCTGCTAATCAGGAATTCAAAGTAGTTATCAAAGAGCCTGTCTCTTATCTCTGCCTTTACAGATAATCAAAAATAATAGAGAGGGGCAGCAATGTCCCTCTTCCTTTTTAATTGAAATGAACCTGTAAACGGGTTCGATATATCAAACCCCTACATAATTCTATCAGGATTCTTCAGAGAGACCGCATCTTATTGGTTCGAGATCTTCTATTGAGGCATCCATAAGGGCTTCTGCGTCAAACCTTCCTTCCATATCCTGAAGATCATTGGCTTTGGCTCTAAGTTCAGGATGAGGTGGAACAAAGTAGCTGCAGCAGTCACCATAAGGCATTGCTGAAATTTCATAAGTTCCTATCTTTTTGGATATATCTATTATCTCCTGCTTATCCATTCCAATAAGAGGGGTGAATATATGCTTTGGAGTATCTTCATAAGTTGCCAGAAGATTGTCAAATGTCTGGGATGCTACCTGTGAAAGATTATCACCGGTAATAAGAAACTTTGCTCCATGTCTGTCTGCAATCTTAGAGGCAATTTTTATCATGAAACGTCTGTATATAAGCATTCTGCTGCCGGAGTGTACATTCATGATTATGTTTTTCTGAATATCTTCGAAGGGTACTACGTAGAGAAGGGTCTCGGTCTGAAACTTTGATAACTGCTCAGCAAGCTGCCTGATCTTATCATCAACACACTCCCCTTCCTGAAGCTTATTACGAAAATGTACCATAATAACTTTACAGCCTCTTTTCATCATCATATATGAGGCAACAGGACTGTCAAAACCGCCTGAGAGAAGCCCCACCATTTTTTGTCTGTTATCAGTAGGCATACCTCCTGCTCCTCTTATATCTTCAAGGGAGATGTAGCCCCAGTCTTTTGCTATTTCAACTTTAACATTGAGATCAGCTCCTTTCATCTGAACCTTTTTGTTATACTTTTCAACTACAGCACTACCGAGCATAACATTGAGATCCATGGACTTAACGGGGTAGCTTTTAAAACGTCTTTTGGCATTGATTCTGAAAGTTGTATACTCAATATCCTGTACATATTCAAGAACTGTTGCTTTCAGAACTTCAGGATCATTACTGCACCTTTTTACAAATGAGAAGTATGCAATTCCCGGAATGCATTTCATAGTATCTCTTACTGTTTCAATATCTGCTGTTTCAGCAAGTTCCATTGATATCTGCCCCGATTCTCTTCTGAAGGCTGAGGAAGCACCTTTCAGTTTTTCCTTAATGTTTCTTATTAACAGTTTTTCAAAAGAACCTCTGTTTTTACCTTTAATAGCAATTTCGCCATAATGAATAACTACAAAATCGGGACGCATTTTCTTATTTTCACTCATACTGATACCTCTCTTCCGGGAATCAGCTATTATAATACAATATACCCGGAATAGTAAATGGGATAAGGTTTTCAGTTATCTCTCGTACTCACACATAAAGGAATTTCCCAACCTTACTCCTCCACAGGAAATCAGGGAAAAATATCCTGCAAAAAATCTGTAAATCAAAAAGCTTCAATAAAAAGAGAGAAATGCTCTGGTAAGTGGGGTATTTTTCACGTATTCACTAAAAATAGTCAATATTCCAATCCTTAATATATCTACTGCTTCGTACATAAACTATCAAAGAAAACATATCAGGAGGTATTATGACAAAAAAAGTATTAAAAAGTATATTTGTCTTCATTATCTTTCTAATAGCCCTCTCAGGATGTACAAACGACGATTCAGAAAACCAGACCCCCGAACCACAGGAAAATAACGAGGCAGAAGAGCTGGAAGCCCTCTTTGGCACCACCTTCAGAATAGATATACAATCTATAAACGTTGAATTTGACTATACTCCCGAAGAGTATCAGGTAAAAGGTAGAGCAACAGTCAGGTTCAGGATGAGATCAGGTCAGAAAACCCCTCTCATACATTTCAACCCTGGAGCCCGGGATATCAACTCCATAAAAACAGTTAAACTAAATGACCAGCAACTCAATATAGAAACCGATATAAAAGTCATAACTTTTGAAAACACCACCCAACAGGCTCTGGAATTTCAAAAAGAGCTCTCAGCAAATGATACCCACACCTTATACATGGAGTATGACCTGGCTCTGGATAGAGAGAACCAGATCTTTAAAACAGATGTTAATGACATATCAGGAGTAGGAAATGAAGAACTCTTTCCCACAATCAACTCCCCCCAGGAACTGGCAACCCACGAAATCAAATTTCGTAATATGAGTAACCAGACGTTAAAACTTATAGGCTCCGGCAACTTAACCGAAATAGCCGACTCTCCAACCCAGGAGTGGATATTAAAACCGGAAAAACAGATATCTTCATACACCTTCATGTTTCTGCTTGTACCGGAATCCGAAATAGACTATCAGGAGCTGGTTATCAACGGAGTTAACGTAAAGATAATGGCCTATAGAAAAAACAGTGGTTTCATTGAAACAGCAATACCAATTATAGAAAGGTGTTTACCGGATTTTGAGAAAAATATTGGCCCCTTCCCTATGACCGAAGGCTTAAGTCTTTTTATAAGAAGAAAATATGGTGGAATGGAATATTACGGTGGTTCCATAACTTCAACCGAAAAGCTTGCACACGAAATCTTCCACATGTACTTTGGCTGCTCCGTTGTAAACAAAACCTATCGTGACTCCTGGCTGGATGAATCAATTAATGTGTGGTATGAAGATGCCAGTAGCCCGGAACAGTTTCATGAACCCATTAATGAAGATTACAAATCCAGTATCGTATCAAACAGGGCCCCTGTAGCTTTAGGTTTTGATCTCAGAGCTTATGGAGAGGGAGCCAGAATAATAGCAGCAATGGTTTCCAGAATGGGGGGTACAAAAACAGAAAACAGAGACAAAATGTTTAATTTCCTGAAACACCTTTACAACAGCTACCAGTTCAAACCTTTCACCACAAGGGATTTCGTAAAATACTTTAAAGACTACACCGGAATAGATATGACAAAAGAGTTTGAGCAGTGGGTCTTTGGAGAAAAAGAACCTGGATACCTGAATTATGAAACCGATCACATGAAAAAGTATTAAAAACAGTTCTGAAAACAAAAATTTAAAAGGGGCTTTTCAAAGCCCCTGTCCTCCAAAAAGTATAACTAATCCCAAAGAGATCTTTTACATATAACAATCAACAATCTACCACTTATAGCCAACATTCAGTAAGACATAAACTCTCCGGTTCCATCAACATAATAACCAATCGTACATCTAACTTTCAAAATTTGCGGAGAAAACCTAACAAAAAAAGCAGAACAGACAAGTGCAATATAAGAGTTTCTGTTAGTCGGTGACAGTTTGTGATAGTCTGTGTGTGTCTGTGTTGAAGTTGTTTTCTAGCGTCTTTTGTTGACGTTATTGGCGGTGGGGTTTTAATTTTCAGGTTAGCTGGTTTGTCTGTTTTTTGAGGTGGAGGTAGATTATGGGGATTGGTATTATGACTACTGCTGAGAAGAGTATCCCGTAATCTGTTGAGATATAAAGGGCTATAAGACCAGCTATGGGGCCACCTATAATCTGACCTGTCTGGTCGAGCTGTCCGCGCATTGAGATTACAGTTGCTCTTATTGAAGAGTCCTCAATATTTTTATTAAGAAGAGCATCAGCGAGAGGCTCACTACTGCGCCTCATACTCTGAATCAGCCAGAACATAAACATTGCCAGTATAAAATTCCCTGTAAAAGCAAACAGAGCTGTACCGGCAGATAGTACAATATTTATCACAATAAGAGGATTTAAGGGATTAACTCCTTTATTGATAAAGTTTCTTTTAACCAGCTCAATAGCAATAAGAGTAAGAATAACAGCTCCACTGCTTATAAGGGCAAACCAGAGAAGATAGCCTCTATTGTCTCTGTTCATTTCATCAAGTATTTTAAATGTCCATAAGCGATCAAAGCCTTCACTGTAAAATCCACCAATAAGAGCTGCAATAGTAAGATACCAGAGATACTGGCTTTTTCTGATTGCATCTCTCCCTTTTTTAAATGTACAGAACATCTCTCTGTAGTTGTCGGAAATACTCTGCTTCCCGGGTTTGAAACTTTTCTCTTTCATAAGGAATATAAGAGCAAATCCCAGTATCATTAAAAGAAGCCCGCTTGTAATGATCGGTATACTTATGTTGAGGTGTGCAAGAGCTATAGAGGTGAAGATACCGCAGAGAGTGGCGACCTGCCTAATCTGTGCAGCTTTGAGAAGCACTTTGTCAAGCTCAGTACTCCCATATTCATCAGATAACCATGCAATGTCTGCTCCGCTGAGAAATGTGGCTCCAAATCCCCAGATAACCTGAGCTATGATGATAACAGCAAACAGAGGAAGTGCTCCTTCAATGATTATACCTGCTCCCATGATAATTAATCCGATTACAATGGAGCCTTTCCTGCTGTAGCAATCGGCAACAATCCCTGTGGGAACCTCAAATATAAAACAGGAGGCTTCCAGCACTGCTCCTGTCAGAACCAGCTGAAAGGGGTTCATCCCCACTATTTCAATGTGGTAGATACTGAACATAGTTGTGAGCAGTGCAAAGGAGAAGGAGAATCCCGCACAATAGAGATAGTAGGTTCTTACAACTGTGAGCATGTATTAATTATAGGTTCTGAACAATGAAATCGCAATGATGGCATATCTTCCTGAACTTTTTTTCGTAATATATTATTCTTTAATCTAACAATGGAGGTTTCAGGTGATCAGGAACGGATTAATATTATTACTTCTTCTAAACATTCTTCTTACTGGAGAAACTGCGATTGAAAAACTCAGTAGGATGAATGAAGCTTTTAAGCTGGCAGAAAAATCAGGGGATTATGTAAAGATAAATGATGCTTTAAATAGTATGCTGATATTTTCACCAAACAACCCTTCTGTACTATATCGACTGGCACAGAGTGCTCAAAAATCCGGAGATAGCAGGAAAGCCATCATATATCTGAAAAAACTTATTGGAATGAAAGCTGCCGTAAGTAGGACTATCAGGAAAGATGAGGTGTTTTCTGCACTTAAAAGTAATCCGGAGTTTGTAAAGCTTTGTGAAGAGGCGAATAGATTTCTTAAGCATTCCGGTGGTAGCAGTGTGTTCTATATTCATCAGGAAAAAGATCTTATGCCTGAAGGTGTCGCCTGGGATTCTCTGGGAAATACGGTCTATATAAGCAGTTTGTACAGAAGAAAAATAGTGGCTATTGATCAGAAGGGAGTAGCCCGGGATTTTGTTAAAGAGAAGGATAATGGTTTGCTGCAGGTTGTTGGGATGGAAGTTGATGCTGCCAGAAGACACTTGTGGGTATGTAGTGGTTACTGGGGTCGTATGAAAATTGTCGGCTTTAATAAGGACACCGATTTGAAGAGTGGTATTTTTCAGTATGATCTCAGAAATGGCAGGTTGATAAAATCCTGGCTTCAAACAGATAGCAGAGAGAGGTTTTTCAATGATCTGGTTATAAGTAGTTCCGGAGATGTCTATATTACTGATACTAAAGGAGGAGATCTTTTTGTAATATCTTCTTCAGACAGGAAGCTGAAAAAGTACAGTGAGAAGCTCAGTTTCTGTTACCCTAACGGAATTACCATGTCAGAAAACGGGAAATCACTTTTTGTTGCGGACTCCAGAGGGATTCACGTTATTAGAGTTAAAACAGGAAAGTCTGATATTCTAAGGCACTCAGAGAAAATCTCTCTTGTAGGAGTAGATGGTCTGGCTTTTTACAGAGATAGTCTTATTGCGCATCAATGGCGTAGTTTTGGAGGTATAATTAAGTATAAACTGAATAAAGATTATACGAAAGTTACCGATAGAGAGAATCTGGAGGTTTTCAACCCATGCTTCAATTATCCTACAACCGGTGAAGTTGCTGGAAATAGATACTATTATATAGCAAATGCTCAGATAATGGAGGTTGACAGGAAGGGGTTGCTATTAAGAGATAGATTAAAAAAGCCAAAAATAATGGTACTGGATCTTAAAGACTAGATGATTTATGCAGGGAGGTATTCATGAATCGTATTAATATAAAACCGGAAGAGTTTAAAACTGATGCAATACATCTTTGGGACAAACAGTGGTTGCTGCTTACTGCAGGAGATCGGGAAAATTACAATACAATGACTGTTGCCTGGGGCAGTATTGGTAATATGTGGAACAAACCCTTTGTTATGGTTGTTGTCAGAGACCACAGATATACTTATGAGTTTATCGAAAAACATGACACTTTTACCTTAACAGCTTTTACTGAGGAATACAGAAAAGCTCTTGGAGTGCTGGGTTCAAAATCCGGAAGGGATGGGGATAAAATCTTTGAGGTAGGTCTGACACCTGAAATATCTTCTGAAGTGGAAGCCCCGGGGTTTGCTGAAGCAGAGCTTGTTATAGAGTGCAAAAAGATCTATTTTGACGATTTCAGACCGGAAAATTTTCTGGATAGTGACATCAATAAATGCTATCCGGATAAAGATTATCACAGATTCTATTTTGGAGAGATTATTAAAATAAGAGGAGCTGAAAAGTTTAAGAAGTAATTCTGTTGATATAATTTCTGCATATAAAAACAAAAAGTTGAATTTTTCCGTATCACTATTTGAAACGTTCAGTTTCTCACTCTAAAAGGATATGGAGGATACAATGGATAAGAGCACTTTATCCCGGAGAAAGTTTATAAAGACTGCTGGTGCGGCCAGTGCTGCAGCGGGAGTAACAGGCCTTGGGTTCTTTGGTAAAGCTGCCGGTGAGGATCCTGTGAGTTATACCGGTACAGAGACTTTTCAGGGAGATGCAGGGATTTTCAATAGGGCACTATTTGAGGTGGATAAACCTCATTATGAAAAGGTCGGTGCTTCAGAGAGAATTGATGCCAGAACAGATGTTATATTCCTTAGATTCTCCCTGTTTATGAGGGGTTGGAATGAAAAAGAGGGAATGGATAAACTTCACCCTGTATTAAAAGAGTTCTACAGACAAAACCCTGAAGATTTGAAACACGATATAAAACTCAGGAATGAAATTTTTCCTTCCCTCAGATCAGATAGCAGAAAATACAGAGAGCAGTTTCTCCTTGCCAAAGCCTGGTCAGGTTCTATGGAAGCTGTGCATCCTGAAAAGATAACGTCTCCACCTGAAGAGTCAGATTTTCCCAGAGGCATGAGATACGGAGAGCCGGAAACTCCTCTAAAAATGAAAGATCCGGCAAAAACTTCTGAACTGATAAAAAAGATGTCTTATGAGTTTGGTTCTGTACTTACAGGAATCACTAAACTCAACCCTGACTGGGTATATAAATATCCTATGGAAAACAGAGGGTTTGAGCATGATAAACCCTTTGATATACCCGGACACTGGACTTACGCTATTGTTGTAGGAACTCCGATGTCCTGGGACCCTTTTCTGGCTAATCCCAACTACGGAACATCTCACGATGCATATTCCAAATCCCAGATTGTTGCTTTCAGACTGGCTTCATTTATAAGAAAACTTGGATATCCAGCGAGACCTCATACTCCGGGAATGGATTACGATCTTATTGTACCTCCCATTGTGATTGATGCGGGGCTTGGGGAACAGGGGCGCCATGGTGTGGTAGTAACTCCTGAACTGGGTTCAAATTTCAGACCCGCAGTTATTACAACAAGTCTTCCAATGAAAGTTGATAAACCTATAGACTTCGGGGTACAGGAGTTTTGTAAACACTGTATGATCTGTGCAGATAACTGCCCCAGTGGAGCAATAAGTAAAGGGGGTAAAGAGGTTGTCCGTGGTTATGAAAGATACCATGTGGATGTGTCAAAATGCAGAAACTTCTGGTTTTCAAATCTCGGTAATATAGGTTGTCGTCTCTGCGTAGCTACCTGCCCCTATTCAAGAAAAAGTAACTGGGCTCACAGAGGAGCTCTGCATGCATCTTCTGTAGATCCAACAGGTTTATCACACAGAATTCTGACCTGGTTTCAGAAGCTCTTCTACCCGGGACCTAAAGCGCAGGATTACTATATGCCGGCTCTTGGAGGTAAAAATGCCTCATACAGGGAAGCCCCATGGTGGTTGAAATCAGAAGATTTTATCGATTTTTAAGGTGAAATGAATGTTTGGAATATTTAATAGTGGACTGTTTTTCTTTGTAGAAGGAATTCTTTTTGTATTTGCTGTGTATGGATTCAGAATCTGGATGGAAGATCGGGGAGTTGTTATGACCTGGTGGAAATGGGTTCTTACTATCTGCTGGCTTGCGGTACTATGCGTTACGGTAGCTTTTGTTGGAACTGCAATTGGAGAACTTGAATATGAAGCGGCTTCAAAAAGTGCGATGATATTCGGCCTTACAGTTATTGTAACAGGGGTTGTATTATGGCGAATTCTTAATCATGGTAGAAGTAATCCGGGTGAAGGGAGTTGAAAAAAGTTGTTGCGGTTGTATTGCCTCTGATTCTTGTCGCAGGCGCATGGATTACGGGTTTGTCAATTAATGCAGATAAGAAGAGAGAGCTCCTTGATAAAGCATTTCCCGGATATAAAAGAGTAGAAGTTTCAGGCAGTAATATTCTGAAGGTTAAGGCGCCGGATGGTAGGGAGTTTTTTGTAACTACAGGAACAGGTAATGGTTATGGTGGCCCTGTTTATGTAGCTGTAGCTGCTGATAACAAAGGTACAATCGGGGATATTTCTGTTCTCAGGCATGGAGAGACTCCCGGTTTTATTGGTAAAGTTTTTAAAGAGGGATATCCCGGTATTCTCAAGGGAAAGAATTATAAGAGCAGTTTTGAGCCCGGTGAGGAGCTGGATGGTGTAAGTGGTGCGACACTGTCTCTGAAAGCAATATGCCGGGGTGCAGAAAAAGCAGCAACAACTATTGCTGTTCATAACGGATTTGAGGACAAAAAGGTAAAAGAGGTTCCATTTAATCCAGGTGTACCTGAATTTGCAATTGCGCTTCTGTTTTTTCTGTCCTGGTATAAGAACAGTAAAAAGTTGAAGAAGATGAGATATTTGCCATATCTTGTGTCAGGTGTAAGTATTGTGGTAATAGGGTTCATGTACAATGCTCTGTTTTCATTAACAGGGCTGGTATCTCTACTGTCAGGGTATGTGCCTCAATGGCAGACTCATTTCTACTGGTTCCTTATGAGTCTTGTGGTGATTGGACCTCCTCTGTTGTCAGGGAAAAGCACATATTGCTCAGGTTTTTGTCCTTTCGGGGGTGTTCAGGATGGAATGGCTCTGCTGGGGGGCAGGAGAATCTCTGTGCCGGAGTTAATTGAATCAACTCTTACATGGTTAAAGAACCTTCTGACTCCTGGAATTATACTGGGAGCACTTGTTCTCAGGAACCCCGGTCTGGCAGGATACGAAATATCCGGCACTATGTTCAGTATGAACGGAACTACACTCCAGATAGGTATGCTTGTACTCTTTCTGCTTCTATCAATGTTTATTAAACGCCCATGGTGCAGATTCCTCTGTCCGGTAGGCGTTTTCAATGCATTTCTATTAAAGTGCCACGGACTCTTTAAAAGAGTCAGAGCCGGTGAAAAACCTTAATGTTTTCCACCTTTTACCATTGAAACTCCGTGCTCCAGCACTGGTAGAAGAAGTTTGGTGCACAAGGTAACAGCTTTAACAGAACCAGGAAGATTTATAATTATTGTTTTCTCTTTAAGACCGGAAAAGCCTCTTGAAAAAACAGCATTTTTTGTCTCTTTCAGAGATTCTGCTCTAAGCATTTCTGAAATACCAGGAAGTTCCATATCACAGTAATCTCTGGTAACTCCGGGAGTAATGTCCCGGGGTGAAATGCCGGTTCCTCCTGTGGTGATGATATAGTCTGAGCAGATGGATCTTTCAAGAGCCTCTTTCAGTAACTCCTTTTCATCAGGAACAATCTCATAAGATATAGATATTCCGGGGTTAAACTCTTTAAGGATCTCACCAATTTTAGGGCCGGAAAGATCTTCATACTCCCCCCTGAAGGCTCTGTCAGAAACAGTAATTACCTTGATTTCCAGCATTTATTACTCCTCCTTCTAATACTTTACCGAAAACTCCCATTTTGGGCATAATGCAGTCTCCTGCAGCATAGTAAATAGCACATCTTGTATGGCACTCTTTGCCGATTTGTGTTATCTCCAGTTTTACATCTCCGATAGTAACCTGACCACCGACTTCAACTTTAGTCCAGTCTATTCCGCGGGTGAGGATGTTTTCTCCGAATGCTCCGGGTTTGAGGATAATGTCCTCTTTTCTGTCTTTCAGAATCTGTTGCATCTCTTCTACTGCTTCAATAGCAAGAAAAGATACCTGGCGGTGCCAGTTTCCTGCATGGGCATCATTTTCTATGCCGTGATCAATTTTAAGATTCACTTCGTCAACAGCATGTTTCTGAACTCCCTTTGTTTCGGATATACATAATGCTTCTATTTTGAAATTTTCCATTTTTTACCTCTACTACTCTTTGGTTTTTTTCAGCAGTTTAATATCAGATATTTCCATTTTTTTATCTACAGCTTTACACATATCGTATATGGTAAGGGCAGCAATGGAAACTGCTGTAAGAGCTTCCATCTCAATTCCGGTTTTACCATCACAAACTGCTTTTGAGAATATCTCTATTCCATTGTCTGCTACTTTAAAATCGACTTCTACTTTGTTTATAAGGATGTTGTGACACAGAGGTATCAGGTCCCATGTCTTTTTAGCTCCGGTTATCCCGGCTATTCTGGCGGTTGCCAGAACATCACCTTTTTTCATAAGGTTTTCCCTTATTAATCTTAGGGTCTCTTCTGACAGTTTTATAAAACCCGAGGCTTCAGCGGTTCTGTGAACAATCTCCTTGGAGCTTATATCTACCATACTGGCTTTTCCTTCCTGGTTCAGGTGGCTGAATTTCACTATCAATATCTCCTTTATATTTATATGTCTATTTTTAAAAATTTCCCATTAATGAGACGCATAATGCGTCTGGTATTTTTGTTCTGAAGTACTTCTGGTAAGGTGGATTCAGGATACCCCTGATAACATACAGGTCTCATAAATCTGGAGACAGATGCAGTCCCTACAGATGTTGAAGCGGGATTGGTTGTCGCAGGATAAGGTCCTCCATGATGCATTGCGTATCCAACTTCAACTCCTGTTGGGAATGTGTTGAATATTAATCTGCCTACTCTGTTACTCAGAGCTTTCAGGAGATAATTTCTACTGTTAAGCTCCTCTTCTGAACAGAATATAGCAGACGTGAGTTGCCCCTGAAGGTTTTCTGCAAAATTAAGAGTAGTTTCAGGGTTATCCGAAAGAACTATAAGTGTTGAGGGACCAAAAACCTCTTCCCTTAAAACAGGGTTTGAAGAGAATGTCTCTGTATCGGTAACCATCAACATGGCAGAAGAACTGCACTCTGTAGATGCTGATTTTGGGCTACAGGCAATTATATCCACTCCGTTTGTGCCAGCCATAGCAGAACTTCTGTTTTCATATGCCTGTCTTATGGATGTCATTAACATCGGAGCTTCAGAGTTGAAATTGTTGAATCTTTCAGCCAGTTTATTTATGAATTCTGTTGCTGTTTCAGATCTTTCAATAACAAGAAGACCTGGGTTGGTACAGAACTGCCCCTGTCCCATTGTTACGGACTGAACAACACCATCAGCCAGTTGAGCTGCATTGTTCAATGCAGATGGTAGAATGAAAACAGGGTTTATACTTCCCATCTCTGCAAATACCGGAATCGGCTCATCTCTTTTGCAGGCGATGTCAAAAAGCGCGCGCCCTCCTGCCAGAGATCCTGTAAAGCCTACAGCTTTAATATCCGGGTGGGATACAAGTAGTTTGCCTGAATTGTGGCTTCTGTCGTGAATAAGTGAGAAAACGCCAGAATCAATACCTATAAAATCTGCTGCTCTGAGAATTGCTCTTGCAGTTAGTTCAGATGTGCCAGGGTGGCCGGGATTCGCTTTAAATACTACTGTACAGCCGGCAGCAAGAGCTGATACTGTATCCCCTCCGGCTACTGAGAAGGCAAGAGGAAAGTTACTGGCTCCAAAGACAGCTACAGGTCCCAGAGGAATCTGCATTCTTCTTATATCAGCTCCAAGAGTATCAATTCTTATGTCAAGAAAACTTCCATCTCTTACAACTTCTGCAAAAAGTTTTAATTGAGAGGTTGTGCGTCCCATCTCATTGTTGAGACGTGTTTCAGAAAGTCCGGTTTCAAGAGAGCATCTTTCTACTATTTTCTGTTGATCTGCTATAAGTTCATCAGCTATGCGATCCAGAAACTGAGCTCTGCTTTCAGGAGAGAGTTCTGAATATTCCCTGAAAGCTCTTTTAGCTGATTTGATACCCTGTTCAACTTCTCCAGCCTGAGCATTATAAAACGGAGGATCAAGAATCTGACCATTTGCAGGATTAATCCCGCAAAACATACCTTCTCCGCAAAAGGAGAATTCACCATCGATTATCTGGCCCCCATTAAGCATTTATCACCTCACTCCGACCCCATATTTAAACTCAGAGAGTTAAAAAATTCAAGGTTTTACAGGGAGATAATTAATATAAAACCCTTTGGAATGACAGATTGCCATGATGATGTCCGGCTGATAACCGGAGATCTGCGAAAATTCTTTTTAATTCAGAGGTAAACAAGGGTAAACAGAGGAAGAGTATAAGTGGTTTTCATAATAAGATGGAAGAGTACTTTTACACAATAACTAAGGAGGTAAGTATGAGTATTGAGAATCAAATCAGTATGTTTAGTGAAAGTGGAAAAATTGTTCACAAAATCTGGAAAAACAGTGAATGGTGCGACTTGAATGTTTCAGCAGGAGTAGTGGCTTCTGGTATGGAGGAGTATAATGCAGGGCTTCATGTTTTTGAGGTACCTGCAGGAGTTACACAGCTTACTGTCAGTGGAACAGCTGCAGGAGCAGGAGGTCATTCCGGTTACAACAGTGCAAATCAACGTGCTGGCTGGGGTGGCGGTGCAGGAGAATGGGTGAAAGATAAAGTTATCACCGTTACTCCCGGAGAACACATTGCTATCAGTGTCGGTACAGGTGGAGAAGGTGGGCACAGAGCCTGGATTGCAGGGCAGCCCGGGGAAAAAACAGTAATTGGTGAATATCTGGTTCTCCGTGGAGGAAATGATAATCATAGTGGTGGTGCTTACAATGGTGGTGCAATGCTGAGAAATGCCAGTGGTCAGGTTGGTGGCCCATCAACTCCAAGTGGCGATATTAATACAGGAGCAGGTGGTGGCTCTACTGTTCTGTCTGATTATAACAATAAGAGGCTTACTGGAGGGACAGGTGGTGCTAATACTGATATGAATACCGATGGAGGTGCTGGCGGAACAGTATCCAGTACTTATGGAGCTGGTGGCAGTGGCGGTGGTGCTGGTTACGGTGGTAACGGTGGTTCTGGTGGGAACTGTGATGGTTCACAGGCTGCTAATTCTTATGAGCGTCGTTATACCTATGATGGTAATAATGCTGCTGGAGCAGGTGCTGGTGGCGGTGGCGGAGCCAGCTATGGTCGTTCCAACTATGCCTGGGGCTATGGTGGCAGAGGTGGAGACGGATATGTGAAGATAAGTTGGACTGTTTAGTAAGC
>CBDDBX010000009.1:0-170486 GCA_965225955.1 Candidatus Aminicenantia bacterium | reverse complement strand
ACTTCGGTTCGGGCAGGTATCTCAATTCAGGAAGCTATTAAAAAAGGGTACTCAATTAGTAACCTGCTGAAAGCTCAATCCAATGCTGAACAGGCTAAATATATAAGTATAGTTAATGCTAAAATGGCCCGGTTGTTCAAAATTGATGGTTTTGCTTCCTACCAATATAAAACAAAAAAACCTTCATCTCCATTTCCGGGGACAGGTAGTATAGGAACTCATCACACTTATGATCTGAATATCAGAATAAGCCAGTCTATATGGGATGGAGGAATGTTAGCAAAAAGACAAAATATAGCTGGTATTGCTCATAAATTATCTGGTAATCAATCTGAATTTTTAAAGATACAAATATCCGGTGCAATCATAAGTTCTTACATAAATTATAAAAGTTTATTAAAAAGACAGAAGATACAGCAGGCATTATTAGATAATCTTTTACTTCATGAGAGAAGGATAAAAGAGCTTTACAAAGAACAACTTCTGATGCGAACTGATCTTCTGGAAACTCAAAAGTTAAAATTAGCAAGAATCAACATTATTAATGAGCTCAAAGAACTTATTGAAATTGAGGTTCTTGAGTTTCGCAAACTATGCGGATACTCCCCCGAAGAAGTCAGGGAATGGAACGTTAACAATAAATTTTCAAATAGAAAAATAATGGCCTATTTTGAGAAAAATCATCCGACTATGAAAATATATAATCTCAAATTATCTAAAGAAAAACTTAGTGGCCAGATCATTCAGGCAGGGTATCAGCCTCATATAAAAGGGTATGCTGGTATACACTATGGCAAACCAGGAGTAAATTTTTTTAAAAATGAGTGGCAACTATATGGTGAAGCAGGAGTTAACCTGTCCCTGAAACTTTTTGACTGGAACAGACGAAAACGTGAGAAACAGATAAACTGTAACAACATAGGTAGAATAAAATTTGAAAAAAACGAAACCTACTGGGAAGCTTCAAAACAGATTAAGCAACTTCTGAGTTCTGTTGAACATATAAAAATTCGCCTCAGAAATATGGAAAATATAATTGCTATAGCTGAAGAAGAGTGCGACCTTAAACGAGATCTCTACAATGAACATCAGATATCAAATATAGAATATCTAAGGGCATTAACAACAAAAGAAGAGAATATTTCCCAGAAAGAAGCCCTGGCATGTTCACTTGAATTTACTACTCTCAGAATTTTAATAACCAGTGGTTTGATAATGGAGGAAAAATGAAAAATTTATCAATAGTATTCAGCTTAATTATTATTCTTTGTTCCTGTAGCAGTCAGAATAGTACTTCAATAATTGCTCCCGGAGTCGTCGACGGAGACATTGTTGTAATAAAATCCCTTGTAAAAGGTGAACTCACAAAACTGTCATTAAATGAAGGGGATAAAATCGAAGCTGACAAAATAGTAGCTGAAGTTGATTCAGCTAAAATAAGAAATAGTATTGATAGAATTGCTATTGAACGCTCTCTTATCATTAACAAACAAAAATCTCTTAAAAACAGGATAAAGCTTGCGGTGAGCAATAAAAACTACCTCAAAAAGCAATACAGCAGATATAAGAGGTTAAAAAAGAAAAATTCTGTTCCAGGAGAAAAAGTTGAAAAACTCTTTGTACAGTTAACAGAAGCTAATACAACTTTCAGAGAACTTCATACAAGCCTTGAAAGAACTGAAATAGAACTGAAAAAACTTGATAACCGTGAAAAAGATCTTCAATTGACTCTTAATGATCATATAATGACATCCCCGGTTAATAATGGAATCATTCTTGAAAAATATCTGAACAGAGGAGAAATCGTAAATCCTGGCTCTCCTGTACTGGAAATTTTAAATACTGACTCTCTTTACATAGAAGTTTTTCTCGAAGAGTCTGAAGCAAATAAGCTTAAAACAGGTGATAAAGTTTCTGTATTTGCAGATGGATTAAACAAAAAATTTGAAGGAAAAATAACTTTTTTCGGTAAGAAGGCTGAGTTCTCTCCCAAATACATAATTTCAGAAAAAGAGCGTAAGAATCTTCTTTTTAAAGTAAAAATAGGTATCCAGTCAGGTAACAGCCATTTCAGAATCGGAATGCCTGTAACAGTTGAACTTTAACTATGCTAAAACTAGATAATATTTCTAAAAGATTCAGCACAATAGAAGCGGTTAGTAATTTCTCATTCGATTTTCCTGAAGGAGAAATTACTATTATCGCAGGGGCAGATGGGTCGGGTAAATCCACATTATTCAGAATAATAACCGGGCTGGAATCAAAAGATAGCGGGAAGATTTATATTAAAGGTAAAGAAATTGAAAAAGATTTCTCTCCTATTACATCAATCTCAGGTTATATGCCTGAAATCTTCTCCCTCTATCCTGATCTCACGGTAGATGAGAATCTGAATTTTTTTGCTGATATCTACAGAATTCCCAAAAAAGAGAGGGATAAGAGAAAGGAGGATATGTTAACCAGAACAGGTATGATCAGATTTACAGGTCGTAGAGCTGGTTCATTATCAGGTGGCATGAAGCAGAAACTTGCCTTATCCACCATCCTTCTCTCAAATCCCGCCCTGATCATTCTGGATGAGCCTACCACAGGAGTAGACCCTTTATCAAGAATGGAGTTTCTAGAGATACTGAATGAATTAAAAAAAGAGGGAACAACTATAATAATTGCCACTCCATATCTGGATGAAGCAGAAAGCGGAGATAATATTATATTCATTAAGTCTGGTAAAGTTCTTAAAAAAGGGTCTATAAACTCAATTAAAGAGGACTTCCCTGTCAGACTTTTCAGTTATCGACCCGAAGAGAATATATTCGATTTTGAGGAGAAACTCAAAACCGCACTACCCAAAGATTCAGTTTGCTACATAAGAGGTAGTTATATAAACTTTACTTCCAACAGAACTGTTTCAGAGTTAAAATCTGACCTGTCCCTGAAAGAATTACAGGAAATTTCTCCAAAACTTGAAGATATATATCTCTACTATAAAAAAATAAGCGATCAGACTCAGGTATAAAAAATGGAAAATATCGTAGAAATAAGAAACCTTACAAAGAAGTTTGGAAGCTACACAGCTGTTAACAGCATCAGTTTTAACATTAAGAGAGGGGAAATACTGGGATTTCTTGGTCCCAATGGAGCTGGTAAAACAACAACAATAAAAATGATTATGGGGCTAATCAGAATAACAGAGGGAGAAATTAAACTTAAAGGTCTGGATCTGAAGAAAAGCAGGCAGCAAGCCAAACGACATCTTGGTTACATGTCTCAGAAGTTCTCTCTCTACCCCGCCCTTACACCACAGGAAAATCTGGAGTTTTTTGGAGGAATATCTGGTTTATCCAGATCAATGATAGAACATAAAAGAAAAGAGATGACTAAAAGCCTCTCAGATAAGATGAGCAATATGAAAGTAAAGGATCTGCCTCCTGGAATCAGACAGAAAACCGCTCTGAATGTAGCAATGATTGCTGAACCGGACATAATAGTCCTGGATGAGCCTACTTCAGGAGTTGATCCTGAAATCAGAAGAGAGTTCTGGTATGAAATTTATAAACTTAAAGAGAGAGGCAAAACCATACTTGTTACCACTCATAATCTTGATGAAGTTGAATATACCGATCGTCTGCTGATTCTCCATTATGGTAATCTTCTTGTTGAAGGAGAACTCAACACCTTACTTAAGCAACATGATAAACAATCAATAAATCATCTGTTCTCATCAGTTATAGAAGGAGCTGACATAAAATGAAAAGAATTCTGGCCATTGCCCACAAAGAGATGATTCATGTTCTGAGGGATCCAACCAGTCTTGTCATTATTCTGGCCCTTCCTATAATAATGATGTTTCTTTATGGCTATTCTATTAATTACGATATGAATAACATAAACTGCGGTATTATAGATTATTCTAAAAGTAAAGCTTCCCGGGATCTTATAAAAAGAATAGATAGCAACAAATATTATACTGCACAGATCTTTGAGTCAGGCGAAGAGACCCTATGCGAAGAGCTTCTGCTAAAAGGTAAACTTCATGAATATATTATTATTCCAAAGAACTTCTCGCAAAAGCTTTCTGATAAAAGAATTCCTGAAGTTTTTTCTACAATTGACGGTAGTAACTCTAATATCGCTACTCTTATCTACCAATACAACGATAAACTTATCAATAATTTTAATTCAGGCTTTTTAAACCGGAAATCTCCGGTAAAAATAACGACTTCAGTTCTCTTCAATCCTGAACTGGAAAGTTCATTTTTCTTTATTCCCGGACTGATAGCAATTCTGCTGATAATGGTTTCTGCTCTTATGACATCATTAAGTATTGCTAAAGAAAAAGATAGAGGTTCTCTTGACCTGCTCTTTATTTCACCATTGAAGTCAATAGAAATTATTGTTGGAAAAACTCTGCCTTATATCATAATCACGTTACTCATTGAAGCATTGATTCTCATTACTGCAACATTCTGGTTCAACATCCCTCTAAAAGGCGATCTCCTTGTACTACTGGTATACTCCCTGATCTACATTTTTACATCCCTTGCATTCGGAATTCTCATATCCACGACATCTTCAGATCAGAAAACAGCCATGTTCAAAGCTCTTATAATGACAATGATTCCATCAATGTTCCTGTCAGGTTTTATATTTCCTATTGAATCACAACTTCCGGCAATACAGATGGTTTCGAGGTTTATCCCCGCAACATATTTTCTGAAAATAATAAGAGGGGTTGTTGTAAAAGGCAGCAAAGTATCTCATTTTGCGCAGGAAGGGGTTATTCTCTGCGTTTTTGGAATAGTTCTTGTCTTAGCAGCAACAGTAAAATTTGAACAATCCAGAAGGAAAAGATCATGAAAATATTCTACCTTGTAAAAAAAGAGTTTATTGAAATATTCAGACAGAAAGAGATGCTGCCTCTGCTGTTTATTATGCCAATAATACAGATACTTGTACTTGGATATGTTGCTAAAACAGACGTTAAAAACCTACCGGTTTCAATTGTCAACTTATCAAAAAACCAGATCTCAGGCGAAATTATTGACCGCCTTTGCAATACAGATCTCTTTGTAATTAAAAAGATATATAAAAACAATATAGATGTCTCAGAAACTCTGAAAAAAGGTGAAGTTAAAACTGTGATTTTTTTCAGAGATCAATTAGCAAAAAGTAGTAACAGACCGGATTTCCCGGAAATACAGATAATAGTCGATGGAATTGATTCAAATACTTCACAAATTGCAGCAGGATATTTTAATGGAATCATCAGAAAGTATATTTCAGAAGATATACAAATCTATGATATTCAATCTGGTGTTGTTCCAAAATCCCTTATAAGATTCAATCCTTCACTTGAGAGTATAAACTTCATGGGTCCGGGGCTGGTGGCAGTACTATTGACAATAGTTTCCCTATTCTTCACTTCAGTTTCAATTGTAAGAGAAAAAGAGCAGCAAACAATGGATACTCTTCTTGTTTCCCAGTTAAAAGCCTGGGAGATATACATAGGTAAAGCATTGCCATTAGGTATTGTTGGCCTCCTGAATATGACTATAGGTACAGTGTTTGTAATGGCCTGGTTTAAAATTCCTATGAAAGGTAGTTTTATAGATCTGATAATTACAGCAGCAATATTCCTGTCTGCAATTCTATCTTACGGTCTTTTCATATCTACAATATCATCTACTCAACAGCAGGCTCTGTTCTTCTCATGGTTCTCAATTATTACATTCATACTGCTATCCGGTCTGCTCACTCCAACGGAGAACATTCCTTCTAACCTTCAGTTTCTGGTAAAAATTAACCCTCTTGCATATGTAATAAGAATAATAAGAGAAATATTCCTCAAAGGAAACAGCATTGGAATTTTCTATCCCGATCTTATTGCTCTAACAGCAATAACCCTTGTAATAATGGTTGTGTCAATTAGTAGTTACAAGAAACTTATAACTAATTAATAATGGGGGTCAGGTAAACTTTTCCGGTGTTTTAAATACCATGTTTATATTTCAACATACCCCCACTTCAGGTGGGGGTATATGCAGGTAAATTCCTAAATATAGAGTTGACCTGTCCCCGATTTATGACTTATTTTCTAACAAGATTCAGAGTGTGTTTTATAATATCGATACCCCCATAAGAGCCATGCCCCGGGATAACAATTTCAGCAACGGGAAACTTATCCAGCAAAGTTTGTAGAGTAACAGGCCAGGCTTTAATATCTCCATCTTTTGTATAACCAGGAGTTTTCCAGGATAATGCCTTTAGCATACAACCACCATAAAGCACCTTATCTGCCGGACACCATACAATAATATTATCGATAGTATGAGCTCTGCCCGGGAAACTTATTTCAAGAATTCTTTCGCCTGTCCCCAATTTTATTTTATCTTTAAAGAGATCTGTTGGCACGGGTAGTGCTTTACCCTTCAGGATTTTACCTGTAAGCTCCAGTGCGTATGATTTTATCCCTCTTTTATGTACTTCTGCAAGGCCTCCCATACAGTCAACATGCCAATGAGTAATTATAAATCCTTTAATTTCTTTCTTAAGATTATCTTCGATCCAGTTAATTAGCTCTGCTGTCTGTTTACTATTCCAGGGAGTATCAACAATATATATTCCATCACCAGATTCATAAATCAGACCATTAGCTCCCATATTGGGATAAGAAAAATCCGCTGGTGAATATGATATGTGGATATATGCACCTTCGCATAATTTCAGAAGTTCCACTCTATCAGATATCTTTACTCTTTTGCCGGAAGCCTCCAGATTGAAATGCATTAACAAACACAGTGATAACAAAATACTACTTAAGATCTTCAAAACGCCTCTCCTTAACTTTAGATTAATCAGATTTTAAAACAGTAGAGAATATGTTGCAATTAAGAATAAGACTAATTATTGAAATTCCGAAAGTTCAGTGGCACTGCTTACATAATTTACCGCTTCTGTTATTAAGCCTCAGGTAGTAGGTTTTATATCTTTTCTTTTTATTGAATATTCTCTGAAAAAAATTCTGTGCCTTCCAGCTTATTATATCATGCTTACCATTATTCAGATCGTGGCAGGTAAAACAAGTTACGGTGCTGTTTTTAAAAAGAGGAAGAATCATACTTGCACTAAACTCCATTCTTACATCAAGTGGATGATGGTCCCGCATGTTATTGTGACATTTAAGACAAAACTGATGGCAGGCTTTTGCAGGGTCGCTAAATTTCCCGACACTATCCTCTGTGTGACATTCCCGGCAGTATGAACTATCCTGAACAAACATCATATCCAGATTCCCGCTCTGCTTCTCCTGCATAAACTCAGCTGTAGCGTAACAAAAACCGGTTCCTATAATCACAAACAGCATTAATTTTATTTTTTTATTCATGCTTTGCACCCTAAAAAGTGATAACAAGCTGAGCAGATATTGAACTACCCCTATGCTCGTCAGATTGTTTAAGAAATTTACGGTACTCTACTTTCAAATGAGAAATATCAAAGAGGTTAAAATTAACTCCTCCGGTAAAGGAACTTACTTCTGATTTTTCATCACCTATAACCATGTCGCACCAATCATACCTGCTATACACTGCAGCATTAACTCTATCCAGCAACTTAAAAGAGTAAAAAACAGAGCAATGCCCTCCTTTTCCTTCACTCCCTATCGCAGAACTTTTCTTTATATACTCACTCTGAATTCTGAACCCTCCCATTATTGCTTCAAAATCCAGAGCCCACGCGTTCTCTTCTTCCTTTCCATTCTTATCATTATCTTTTAAATAGGAGAAACCTATTTCAAACGGAGGTATCTGTTTTTTATTAAGAATATATGGGTTATTAAATGGTGTAAACCCTATCCTGCCACCATATGCTACCCCCTCACCTGTCCCCTTCAGAATATGCAGAGTCAGGTTATAGTATACAGTACTGCTAAGTGCTCTTATACCAGTATCATTAAGTCCTTCCAGCATAACTATATCTGTTGATAAAGGTGCTGTTATGGATACTCTGTCTACTGAAGCAAAATATAGCCAGTCATTACCAAATGGAATATCAAATTTCCCAATTTGAAGATGAAAACCTTTTTCATTAAAAAGGCGCCCTCTTGCAGGAAGTGAACCACCAAAAAAGTGAAAATCGATGAACCCTACAGCTAGTTCTGCACCATCATTATTAAAGACCAGTGCAGCTCCAACCTGAAAGTTAGCACCAAAACTTTTCTCCAGATCAAGCTCGAAATCCCCGACTTCAAAAATATTCGGATTGTTAGAATACTCTGAAGCAGTTACATCAAAAAAACCACTAAAATCGATAAGCTTCTGATGCTCAGCAAGTTTCTTCCTGAGAGCTTCTACTTCTCTCTGCAATTCAGCTATTTTCCGTTTATGTTTTTCGAATTCTTTTTTGCCTGCATAAGCTTCTCTCTTTTTAAGAAGCCTCCTGATTTCTCTTATTTCTTTTTTAAGTAGTTGAATCTCTTTACTGTTATCTTCTTTTTTTTCTTCACTTCTTATATAAGAATTTGCCATAACCAATATAAGAAGGATGACAAAAAGTACTCTCATTAACCTCATAAAGCATTCTCCCAATCTATTAATATATACCTAATAGAATGAAATTAACAAAAGAGTCTGGAAAAAAGTACAAATTGAACCGGGTGATGCGAACACCCGGCTCAGGTTAAGTGAAAACTATGTAAATAAAATTATATGGTCTGTTAATTATTTTTTGTTTTAAAAACTTCAACAAGGCTTTTAAGATTCTCTGCTTCTTTTGCCAGATCATCTGCGGTTGAAGCAACTTCCTGTACTGACGATGCAGATTCCTCAGCTCCCTGAGCAATCCCCTTAATATTGTTTGTTATCTCATCGATAGTAGCATTTTCTTCTTCAATTGCTGAAGCTACAGTCATAAATGCTTCTCTCATATCATCTCCGGCAACAACAATTTGATCAAGGAGATTAAGAGATTCATTTCCCAGCTTTATACTCTTATACACTTCATTAAGAGTAACATCCATAGCATCTGTTGCCTGGGATGACTCTTTCTGTAAGCCAACAATAATATTCTCAATCTCTTTTGTTGCAGCTCCGGTTCTTTCTGCAAGTTTACGAACCTCATCAGCAACTACAGCAAATCCTCTTCCGGCTTCACCAGCTCTTGCAGCTTCTATAGCAGCATTAAGAGCAAGCAGATTAGTCTGATCAGCGACATCATTGATAACATCAATAATATTACCAATTTTATCAGTGGAATTCCCCAGGTTACCTATTGTAGTACTAAGATTCTGAGCATGCTCTTTAATTGACGTCAACCCATCCATTGACTCTTTTATTACATCGCTACCCTTTCTGGTCATTTCAGATGCATTTTCTGTCAGGCTTCCTGCTTTATCCATTGAATCTGTTATTTCACCAGAAGTTACAGCCAGCTGTTGAAGAGCTGTTGAAACTGACTGGGATTGAGCACTCTGCTCTTCAACTGTTGCTGCGAGCTCTTCAGTTGAAGAAGATATCTGAAGAGATGCTGAACTAACACTCTCAGTATTACTTTTCACATTACCAATAAGGCTGGAAATACTATTCACAAAGATATTCATATCCTTACCCAGCGTGCCAAGTTCATCTTTTGACTCATACTGGACATTAACATCAAGATTACCATCTCCAAGCTCTTTGAAATTAGTTTTAAATTCATCAAGTGGAGTCAGAATTTTATGAGTAACAATAGTAACAATACCTACAAAAAGAAGTGCCGATAAACCTAGTAACATGTATCCGGTTATCTTGACTGAATTCAAGCCATCAAGTATCTCATCTTTGTTCACAACAACTGCAAAATTCCACTTCTTAATAGGGTCCTTTAAAAAGTATAACCACTTATCAGAATCATTGAAATTATACTCAAGGAAAGAGTTCTTTTTAGCTTCAACCATTGTTTTGCCCCAATCAAAGCGTGTAACGTTATCTTTTAATACCAGTCCACGTTTAGGGTGCGCATAGTTAATACCATTACTACCTATTATGAACCCGTAACCGGTTTTTCCGATTTTAACGTTATCGACATAATTCTTCATGAAAAAATCCCACTCAGAAGCCCCAAGAATAATACCTCTGAATTTACCACCTTCTTTCACAGGATAGGAGAAAAATATTGCAATTTTTCCTGTTCTTTCACTCTTCTCAGGTTCACTCACATATACTGGTGCACCATTTCTGAGAGTTTTGAAAAAATCCCTGTGAGAATAATTTTTTGTTCCTGTAGCAGTGTCTTCGGTATCGCCAATAACATTTCCTTCACTATCCATAATTGCCAGATATTCAGAATAAGGAAGTGAAGCCTGAACTTTTTTGAGAAGCCCTGCAGCTTTTTCATTGCTTCCGGCAAAAGCTTCTTCTACAGAAGGATGAGTACTTGTTATAGCAAGTGCTTCAACATTTCTCTCAACAAATCCAACCGCTCTTTTCTGAAAACCTTCACAGATTCTCGTTAACTCTTCCTTTGCCATATCTCCCAGCGCATCTTCTGAACCGGAAACAGAAATAATAATCACAATAAAAACTGCTAAAATAGAAAGTGGCAAAAGAGTTATAAAAAATTTCTTTGCCATACTCAAATCTTTAAAATTAAACATACTCATAATAACTCCAGAATTTTGTTTTTATGTTTCGCCACTCCGGAAAGAGAGAGGGTTCAACACATGCTGAACTTCGCAATGATATTAATTCACACGCCAACAATTCAACTCAGCCGTAGGCTAGGCAATTACAATACCAACATTACCTCATGGCTCAGATATTTGTTAACACCTTTAAATAGGCGTTTCCAGTTCTGAAATTAAACAGTTGATTTTAACCTGACCCCAAAAAACCTGTGTAAAAATTTTCGACACCACAAATTAATTGTGGAGATGAATCCGGGTACTCAATATACCTGCTCCCCTTTTTCATTTTTTACACCATCAAAATTATTGACACGGTTTCAAATATTAAAAAGATTTTGTTACCTGTCCCCAAATGTTATACTTTTTAGATGGAGATTCATATGAATGAGAAACTTGCAGAAATAATAGGTAGCAGTAATAACATTGTATTTTTTGGAGGCGCCGGAGTATCAACAGAGAGTAATATTCCCGATTTCAGGTCTTCGGATGGTCTGTACAATAGTAATAACAAGTACCAGTGGCCTGCAGAGGTTATGCTGAGTTATACCTTTTTTATGACCCATACTGAAGAATTTTACGAATTTTACAGAGATAAGATAATACATATTGACGCAAAACCCAATAAGGCCCATAAGTCTCTTGCCGGGCTTGAAAAAAGTGGTAAACTGAAATCTGTAATAACTCAGAACATAGATGGACTTCATCAGAGTGCAGGCTCAGACAAAGTCATAGAGATACATGGCTCAGTTCTCAACAATTACTGCATTAAATGTGAAACCAGGTACAACCTTGAATATATACTGGATACTAATGGTGTACCACTTTGCAGTAAATGTGGAAGCCTGGTAAGACCGGATGTAACTCTATACGAGGAATCTCTTGATATACTAAAACTTGAAGAGTCAATAAAATATATCAGTGAAGCTGATGTTCTTATTGTTGGCGGCACCTCTCTTACAGTGTATCCCGCAGCAGGCCTTATAGACTATTATAAAGGTGAGAAACTCGTTCTTATTAACAGGGATTCAACTTCTTATGATAACAGGGCTATTCTTACAATCAGAGAATCAATTGGTGAAACTCTGGCTGATGCAACCTGATTCAATTTTGACAAAAAGCGATGTTTCTGAGATAATCTGATCCTTCAGAGTACCTATACACAGTATCTTTGAAAACGGGTAGCTGCGCAGGGTGGTGCAAAAGCCGTATTCAGGCCTTTTCACAATTGTTACCATATTTTTCCAGAAGGAGAGATTTGTCTCTATTTTTAGGGACAGGTAATTTTTAGAAGAGAGGTAATGAAATATGAGAAACAATCTGACAAGGAAACTAATTTCCAGCCACCTTGAAGATGGCAGGATGGTTCCTGGCGAAAAGGTAGCCATCAGAATTGATCACACACTAACTCAGGATGCTACTGGCACTATGGCTTATCTGCAGTTTGAGGCTCTGGGACTCCCAAGAGTTAAAACTGAACTTTCTGTAGCATATGTAGACCATAATATGCTTCAGAATGGCTTCATGAACGCTGACGACCACATCTATATGCAGACTGTTACATCAAAACACGGTATACATTTTTCAAAACCAGGTAATGGCATCTGTCACCAGGTTAATCTTGAAAGATTTGGTGTTCCGGGAAAAACCCTGCTTGGATCAGATTCCCATACTCCTACAGCCGGTGGCATTGGTATGCTTGGAATAGGTGCAGGAGGTCTTGATGTAGCTCTGGCAATGGGAGGTAATCCCTTCTACATGACCATGCCGGAAGTTATAGAAGTTAGATTAACCGGGGAATTACAGCCTTATGTCAGCGCAAAGGATGTCATACTGGAACTACTCAGAAGATTATCGGTAAAAGGTGGAGTTGGTAAAATAATGGAGTTCACAGGCCCCGGTGTTTCAACTCTTACTGTTCCCGAAAGATCCACTATAACCAATATGGGAGCTGAACTTGGAGCCACATCCTCCATTTTTCCATCAGATGAATCTACCAGGATCTTCATGAAGACCCAGCAAAGAGAAGAACAGTGGTTGCCACTGGAAGCAGATAAAGATGCAGAATATGATGGGCTTGTAGAAATAGATCTTTCGTCACTTCAACCTATGATTGCTTTACCACATATGCCTGATCAGGTAGTAAAAGTAAGCGAAGTGGAAGGACTGAAAGTTGATCAGGTTGTTATTGGTTCCTGTACAAATTCAAGTTATAAAGATATTTCCTCAGTAGCATCGATTCTTAATGATCAGAAAATATCTGCAGAGGTTTCAGCAGGTCTCTTACCAGGATCCAGACAGGTACTCAGAAAACTTGCAACAACCGGAGAACTTGACACTATTCTTTCAGCAGGAGCCCGCTTACTTGAAACTTCCTGTGGTGCATGTATCGGTATGGGCTTTTCTCCCAACAGCAATGGAGTCTCATTAAGAACTTTTAATAGAAATTTCAAAGGAAGAACCGGAACTAAAAGTGCAAAAGCTTATCTATGCTCACCTGAAACTGCTGCAATATCAGCTATAAAAGGATACATAACTGACCCCACCAGCTTAACTGCCCCTGCTCCTGAATACAGTCAGAACATAACATTTCCAATAGACGATTCTATGGTTCTTACTCCTGCTCCGGTTAATAATGATGTAGAAATAGTAAGAGGCCCCAATATAAAACCAATTCCTGTGAATCAGGGTATTGGGAATACTATTAACGGCAAAGTACTTCTGACACTTGGTGACAATATCACAACAGATGATATTATGCCTGCCGGGGCATCGATTCTCCCATTACGTTCAAATGTTCCTCTTATATCTGAACATGTTTTTGCAGGTATAGATAAGAACTTTGCGAAAAGAGCGAAAGATGCCGGCACCGGTATTATAGTTGGGGGAGAAAACTACGGACAGGGTTCAAGTCGTGAACATGCCGCTCTTGCTCCAATGTATCTGGGAATCAGAGCTGTTATTGCAGGAAGTTTTGCAAGAATACATATGGCAAACCTGATTAATTTCGGAATTCTCCCGCTTATCTTTGAAAAAGAGGAAGATATGAAGAGTATTTCTACAGACTCAGAACTAAAGATTGATCTGAGCTGTATTAATGACGGCTATGTTAAAGTTACAGAGAAATCCTCAGGCAACTGTTTCCGTGCTACTCATGATCTGTCTGAAAGAGAAATCGAAATAGTTAAAGCCGGTGGAGCTCTGGCATATGCAGGACAGTAAGATGGAGGCTGAACCGGTTGCCCGGTTCAGCTGAGGTTATCTACGATATACTACTTTACCGTCAACAATTGTCATATAGACAGGAAATGATAATATTGATCTGGGATTTTTTGCAGCTTCTGTAAAAAGATCCCCGTCAAATATTGTAAAGTCCGCCAGTTTGCCTACTTCCACAGTACCAAGTACCTTCTCATTATTTGAAGCAAAAGCTGATCCATGAGTGTAAAATTTAACTGCGTCTTTAAGTTCTATCTTTTCATCATTGAACCATCCCTTTTCAGGTTTACGGTTCTCAATGTTCTTTCTCTCAATTGAGGAATAAAGCCCTCTCCGTGGATCAAGAGGCTCTACAGCCCAGTCTGTTCCAAAAGCGACATTTACTCCGGCTTTTCTGAAAGAGTTCCATCTGTATCCCCTTGCAGCAACTTCCTGATCCACTCTGTCCTCTACCACCAGCAGGTCAGTAGTACAATGGGTTGGTTGCATTGAAGCTATCATATCAAGTTTAAGAAAACGATCGATATCTTCGTCTACTACAAACTGAGCGTGCTCCACTCTATGCCTTATCCCCGGTTTTACTCCATGTTCTTTAACAGCCATCTCCACAGCATTAAGCACCAGGTGTACTCCTCTGTCTCCAATAGCATGTACTCCAACAGGCCAGTTGTTTTTATGAGCATCATTGACCATTCTGTTAAATTCAGCTACAGGGTATATAAGAAGGCCTTTTGAATCAGGACGATGTTTATAAGGCCTGAACATTGCTGCAGTAGCCGATCCTATCGTTCCGTCAATGAATATTTTCAGAAAACTGACCCGGACAAAATCGTCCCCTTTTCTGTAACTGTAACCATCTGTCAGGTATTTATCCAGTTTACTTATAGGAAACCAGACATTAAATCTGAGTGAAAGTCCACTTTTCTTTCTTATTTTTTCAAGCTTCTTAATGAGAGCCGGAGAGCCTGAAGTTGTTACACTGGTAAGTCCCAGTTTGTTTGCATATTCAATTCCCATTTCAAGAGCATCTTTACTCCCTCTGCCGGGAATAACCATAGCAGGCCCTTTAAGATTCTTTACAAGTCCCTCTGCATTCTCTTTCAGAATTCCTGTAGGTGAGCCATCTTTAAACCGGACAATCTCTCCGCCTGGAACATCTTTTGTTTTCTTTGTAATTCCTGCCTGTTCAAGGGCTTTCGAATTTAACCAGGATGAGTGACCGTCCACTCTTACAATAACTACCGGGTTATCCGGTGAAATATCATCCAGATCTTTTATGCTTGGCCACCGCCCATCTTTAAAGTAAGCATGGTTGAAGTGATATGCATAAATAACTGCCCCTTCCGGTGAAGCAGCAATTACCTCTTTGATAATTTTTCTGATCTCTTCAAGATTCATAAACCGTACACTAAGTCTGTTCTTAAGAATCTTTGATCCACTTTCGAAATGGACGTGAGCATCGTGAAGCCCTGGTATAAGAGTCCTGCCTTTCAGGTCTATCAGTTTTGTACTACCATTTTTCAGAACAAGAATTTCTTTATCTGATCCGGTTTTTATAATACGGTTATTTTTTACTGCTACAGATGTAACTTTCTGGCTGGTATCTGAACCGGTAAATATTTTGCCATTAAAAAGTATTAGATCCGCACTTACACTATTATTTTTACAACCTGAAAAAAAGCATAAGGTTGTTATTAAAAGAAAGGAGAAAAGGATGGTAAAACGCATTTTGTACCTCAAAAAAGTTGTTGATATATTTTTTTAACATATCCCAAAAAAATAATCAATTTTTTGAATAACACTTTGCGCTTTTTTTTAATTTTTACTAAAAGGCACTCAATGTATTGAGCTGATATTTACATTTAATCTGGTTCTAGATATTGAACTGCTCTGAACTACTGATTCCTATTGTGTCGCAGATCTGCTTAATTCTCCTTGCATTATTGAGTGTGTAGAAATGTATACCTCTTACTCCTTCATCTATTAAATCCCTTACCTGTTCTGCTGACCAGTGAAGTCCGGCTTTTTCAATATTTTCATCATTTGCAGCTCTTTTCAGAGATCTAAGTAATCTTGCGGGAAAGCGGGCTCCCAGAGCCAGTTCAGAAATCCGTCTCATGTTGCTCATTGACACAACCGGCATGATACCTGCGATAACAGGAATATCAATACCCGATATTATGCATCTCTCACGATAATCGTAAAAATCCCTGTTATCATAGAAAAGCTGGGTGCATATATAATCAGCTCCTGCATCTACTTTACGCTTCAGATACTCCATCTCATGAATCCTGTTGGGAGTTTCCGGATGCCCTTCAGGGAAACCTGCAACCCCAACTCCCATTTCAGGAAAATTATCTTTAATGAACTTTACAAGATCTGAAGCATTTTTGAAATCCTTTATAGGTTCATCTTCTGAATCTGCAGGTATATCACCACGCAGAGCCATTATATTCCTTATACCAATCTCATTATACTGCTCAAGAATTGAATAGATAGTATCTTTTGTAGCTGAAATACATGTAAGATGAGGCACAACAGTAAGACCTGCCTCTTTTTTAATCCTCATAACAAGATTGTGAGTCAGTTCTCTTGTGGAACCACCAGCTCCATAAGTTACACTAACATAGCCAGGATTTAAAGGCTTCAGCTCATTAATGGTCTTAAACAAGCGTTCAGAAGCCTCCTTTGTTTTGGGAGGAAAAAACTCAAAACTTAATACAGTTCTATTCTCTTCAAAAATTCTACTTATATTCATACTTCACTTCCCGGGACACCCCTTTTTTCTACTGAAACGACTATTTTAAATAAATAGAAGTTCAAATGCAAATCAAAAACCTGCAAAATTTCAATTATCAAAACATTACTTACCAATCATTCCGCTACTTTTTACTCTTCTTACCATCATTGCTGCAATTCCTATAAACAATAAAAGAAAAAACAGTGAAGTAACACCGCTTTTCAGAACCGTAGCAATGTTTGTAAAAAAAGCAAGAGTTTCAGATTGCTCAGGGAAACGATTCAACTGTATCCACATAAGAATGTTTTCGGAATAATCGAAGAGCGCAGCAACAACAGGAACCGCAACAAACCTGTTAAGAATACTACTGTCACTGACACCTTTTTTAAACAGATAGGCAAGTAATACAGAATATGAAACTGCAAACAGCAGAGGATACAGCATATCAAGTGGTAACTGGTAATTCATATAGAGATTTCTACCCTCTTCTCCAAGTGCATTCAGTAATTTTGGAATATATGATGTGCTATAGCCTGTAGGCATAAGATCAGGTAATTCAAGTCCTTTTGAGAAAGCTTTTACAGCTGGTATCGATTTCAGAACCATATACAGATACATCCCCTGTGTTATAACAAACAGGGGCAGAACGATAAAAGGACTGGAGTATCGTCTGCAGAAAGCTCCATATTTATCAAGTACTTTTTTCATTATCAATCCTCTTTATTAAAACTAAATTATAACTTTTTTTATATGAAGGATACAAATAGATTGTATTTTAACTATCTCATCAGAATATCCACTCTATCAACAGGTGAACAACTTCAATAAGAATCAGAATAATTACTATCCATTCAAGTACCGAACTGTGAGAGTGCTGATTCACATCTCTGAAAAGCTCAAGATTCTCTTTTATAATATTAAGGTTTTCAGTAACGCCGCTGTACCTGACCCCAATTTCAAGAGCCCTGTTCATTCCACTATTAACAGCTGTCAGCTTCTGATCTTCCCAAACAATCTCCGGGGATTTGAAAATATTGAGATTCTCAGCAATTCTGTTTCTGATATTAAGAACTCTTCCTGTATACTTCAGAAGTTTTCTGCCTCTCAATCTGAATTTACCTGTTCTTTCCAGTTCAGATGCATACAATTTGGTCTCTTCCAGTAGTTTTTCAGCTTCTGTTGAATAGAAATCCAGAGCTACAGACTGAGCAATGTTCAACATTATTACTTCTGCAACTCTTCTATTTAGTTTATCTACAACAAGTCTGTCAAAAAATACAGAAATCTCTTCTTCTGTTTTTTCTTCAATTTCAAAAGTCTCTTTTCTTAACTCTCTGCTTTCAATATTCAGTAGTTCTCTCAGAATATTAATAAGTTTCATCTGTTCGGCTTCATCAACATCCATAAACACGATACTACCGTAGTTGAAAACAGATAGTAATCCATTATTTTCTGTTTCAAAAAGAACTTCCGAATTATTCTGATTAACCACTTGCAGGGTAAATTTTTCAAGTAGCTCATTAATGTCAATTTTTACAGCTAGATGATACCCCACCACTTTTTTACACATTTTTTCTCCTTTGTGATTACAAAGCTGATACAGCTTTTTTATAAACAATAATAAGATTCAATTCCCGGATCCTTATCTTTAATCATAAGCCCGGATCCAGAGTTTGTCAATTCAGAGATCTGAACTGAAGAAAAAGTTTACCTGACCCCCAAAAAAAATTTGCATTGTACCGTTTTTATTCATAGAATAGTCTGATGATTAATAACAGAAAAAGAGCGATTACTATCCTTGTGTCCGGTGCAACAGGCATCAGTTTCTCACCGGTTTTTGTAAAATTAATGGGAAATGCCAGTATGGGACCTTCAGCCATTGGATTCTGGAGAACATTTCTGGGGTTCATCACTCTTCTTATTCTGATGAAAATTACGAACAGAAAAATTGTTCCTTCAAAAAAGGTAATGTTCTGGAGTGTTCTTACAGGATTCTTCTTTTTTCTGGATCTTGCTTTCTGGCATCAATCTATTATCTATATAGGATCAGGAATGGCAACTGTACTGGGAAACACCCAGGTCTTTTTTACTGCTATATGGGGTTATCTGTTTTTTAAAGAGAAGATCAACCTTTTCTTCTTTATTTTTGCTACTATTGCCATATCAGGAATTCTTATGTTAACGGGTATTTTCAGCGAATCCATCAACTTTACTGGTCAGTATCTCACTGGAATAGTTCTGGGACTTCTTACAGGTATCTGCTACAGTCTTTACCTGATTGGCATAAAGAAAGCCCAGGCTGATGGAAGTACCCCTGACGCCATAACAGTTATCACATGGATCTGTTTCTACTCTGCACTATTCCTTGGAATCGCATCTGTTTCTGAAAAAGGTAGTTTTATGCCTCCCGATACTACTTCATTTATCAGTCTCCTGGGGTTAGGCGTATTTGTTCAGGCTCTGGCCTGGTGGTTCATTGGAAATGCAATAAAAGAGGTGGAAATGAGGCAGGCATCCCTCATTCTGCTATTACAACCTGTTCTTGCTATGCTTTGGGGATATCTTGTATTTGATGAGTATCTGGAATTTATACAGGTTACAGGAGCTCTGATTACTCTTGGAGCTATCTATTCAGGTACTGTCTTTAAAAATAAACCACCAATTTCAGGAAAATCTGATAAAAGCTACAGCCACTCATCCTGATATATTCAGAAAATACCCGATTAGTTAACTATCCTCTTTTTCAGCCTTACAAAGAATATAGCTGTAGAGATTCCTGCTGCACCATAAATCATACACATTACAAGCATCTGATAACGGGCAGCAATTAAAGGTGAAACTCCTGAAAGAATCTGACCCGTCATCATTCCTGGAAGAGCCACAAGCCCAACTGCAAACAGAGAGTTAGTGATCGGTATCAGAGCTGCAGCATAAGCCTTGTTTCTGGCAGCAATAAACTCTTTTCCCCCTTCCAGTTCAGCATACAATCTCTCTGCACCAACACTTATACTGTTAAGAGAATTGGAAAAAATCATCCCACCAAGAGGAATAAGAACTCTTGGGGCAAACCATACTTCAAGCTCCATAACAAGCTGGGTTACAATTATAAGAACAAAACCGCCTCCAACTCCTATAGAAAGCATTGCATCAAAAAAAAGCTCCTTTCTTTTAGCAGGAATTGTTCTCAGGGATATCCAGCCAGCTGCTGTTATCATAAGAAAAAGAACGCTGCATATTACAGCACCTGAATCTGATTCAAAAATAAAAGCGAGAAAATATCCGATTAAAAGAAGCTGGGATACCATTCTTAAAAGAGCATAACTACCTGTTTTCCATCCTGAAGACCAGAGATAGAGAATAACAGGCACAACAGCTGCAGGAATGAAAACCAGCAGTAGTTTATAAATAGGAATTACCTGTACCATATTTACACATCCATGAGATTTTTATTTACTCTATCAGAGTTATATTAGTTTAAGGTTAAATTCTGTAGCAAATCTGTATTATCTTATTTCTTTAACATAATATTCCACTACCACAGAATTCTCCTCCTCATCCTCTTCTATAATAAACTGTCTGTAACACTCCGGCAAAAATAATTTACACTGATATTAAGATATTTGGAAATTAAAATAAAGTGATAAAAACAGATACATAAGTACCTGTTTTCTATAATAGGATCTGCAATACCTTATCAGGGCATTACATATTTATCGAAACATTTCTCTGCAGATTCAACAGTCTGGGCAATCAGTGAAACGATAGTCATTGGCCCGACACCACCAGGTACAGGAGTATAAGCACTACTTCTGTCTTTAATAGATGACAGTTCGATATCCCCCGTTTTTGTAGAAGGGTGGTAACCGGCATCTATAACAAGAGCTCCGTCTTTAATCCAGCTACCTTTGATAAACTCAGATTTCCCTACTGCTCCCGCAACAATATCCGCATCCTTTATTACCTGCTCCAGATTCTGAGTTCTGGAGTGACAGATAGTTACAGTAGCATTTTCATTAAGGAGCATCATAGCAAGGGGTTTACCCAGGATAGGGCTTCTGCCTACTACAACCGCATTTCTACCTGAAAGAGGAATATTATAGTGCTTCAGAAGTCTCATAATACCTGCAGGAGTTGCACTTCCATAAGCCTCTTCCCCCATGGACATACGTCCGAATCCATGAGTTGTAACCCCGTCAACATCTTTTTCAATACTTATTCTGTCAAAACAGGCTCTTTCATCAATCTGTGAAGGAACAGGATGCTGAAGAAGTATCCCCATTACATCGGGATTATCATTCAATGCATCAATCTCATTAAGTAACTCCTCAGTGGTCGTCTCTTCCGGGAGAACAAGGCGCAATGATTCCATTCCCACTCTGCGACATGCATTACCTTTCATCTTAACATATGTAGCAGATGCAGGGTCTCCCCCTACAAGAATTGTAGCCAGAACAGGCTTTCTTCCGTTGGAGTTTTTTACTATTTCAGCAACTCTTACTTTGAGTTCTGCTTCAATCTCTTTCGCCAGCTTTTTTCCATCAAGAACTACTGCACTCATGGTTTCCTCTTTTGTATTGTAAATTTTTTATATCGGTATAATAATAGCGATTGTTTCGAAAAAATTCAAGTTTTTTTTAATTCTCTCTGTAGAAAAACTAAACGCTTAGCAGCCTAAACCCTTTTATATAGCAGCAGAGCGTAAAAAACGCTCTGCTGTAAATTATTTCTAAAAAACTGTTTTACCAGATAGAAGCTCTCTCTTCTTCCTTCAGGTATAATTTATCGCCTTCTTTAATTCCAAAAGCTTTGTGGAATGAAGGAATGTTTGGAAGAGGACCATTTACTCTGAATCTTCCCAGAGAATGAACATCTTCTTTAGTAAGTTTCAGTTCCTGTTTCGGAGTTACATTCTGAGCCCATACATGAGCATATGACAGATAGAATCTCTGTTCAGGAGTAAAGCCTTCAATCTTTTCTGCCTGAGGATTCTTCTTCTGTGCAGCCATGAAAGCATCATAAGAGATAAGAAGTCCGCCAAGATCCGCAATATTCTCACCAAGAGTCAGTTTGCCATCAGCATGAACTTCTCCCTGAACTACAAACTTGTTAAACTGATCAACAAGAACTTTTGTTCTCTTGTTAAATTTCTCTGAATCCTCTTTTGTCCACCAGTTTTTAAGGTTTCCATCTTTATCAAAAAGACGCCCCTGATCATCAAAACCGTGAGTCATCTCATGACCGATTACCACACCAATTGCTCCATAATTAACAGCGTCATCAGCATTAAGGTAGAAGAATGGCGGTTCCAGGATACCTGCAGGGAAACAGATTTCGTTCAGGTTCGGGCTGTAGTATGCGTTAACCATCTGAGGAGGCATGAACCACTGGGTTTTATCCATAGGTTTGCCAACTTTGCTTACATTATCTTTAAATCTGAAATTTCTTCCTCTCAGTACATTCTGAACATAGGAATCTTTTTCAATTTTCAGAGATGAATAATCTTTCCATTTATCAGGATAGCCGATTTTAACATTAATTGTATCAAGCTTTTCCTGTGCTTTCTTCTTTGTTTCTTCACTCATCCACTCCAGCTTACTGATTCTGTTACCCAGAGAAACTCTAAGGTTTTCAACAAGCTGAACCATTCTTTTTTTAGCTTCCGGTGGGAAATATTTCTCAACATAGAGCTGACCCAGAACTTCCGGCAGAGCAGATCCTGTTGCTCCCTGAACTCTTTTCCAGCGGGGCTGCATCTCCTGCTGACCGGAAAGCATTTTACCGTAAAAAGCAAAATTCTGATCTACAAAGGCTTTGTTAAGATAGTTAGCTGTACTATCGAGAAGCTTCCATGTCAGATAAGTTTTCCACTCTTCAACTTTAACGCCTTTGAGCATTTTATCTACTTCTTTAAAGAAATCCTGCTGAGCAACATTAATTGCTCCGGGATCCCTTCCTACAGTACCATTGAAATAGCTTTTCCAGTCAAAATTACCACAAAGTTTCTCAACACCCGCAATATCGGTTTTATTGTAGGTTTTATGAGGGTTTCTTCTTTCCAGCAGAGTCATTGATGCTTCAGCAAGTCTTGTTTCAAAAGCCATGACAGACTTAGCTGACTCAGCTGCTTTATCTTTTTTCTGCCCCATGAGTTCAAACATTTTACTCATATGGTCAACATAAGCTTTTCTGATCTCTTCAGCTCTCTTATCTTTTGTAACATAGTAATCTCTGTTGGAGAGTCCAAGTCCTCCCTGATACAGATTGGCAATAACCATATTACTGTCTTTCTTATCAGGTGAGCCGCCAAAATAGAAGAGGGAGCCAATACCATAATTGTGGAATCTGATGATTGTGCTATTTATATCTTTTACACTCTTAATTGAGTTGATCTCTTCAAACCAGCTTTTTAGTGGAGCAGTACCATCTTTTTCAATTTTTGCGGTATCCATTCCCATAATGTAGAAATCAGCAACTTTCTGACCATTTGATCCATCTTTGTGGGTATTTGATGTAATATCTTTAATAAGAGATTTCATTTTTTTACGATTTGACTCTCTTAAAGCATCAAAACTTCCATAACGACTCTTATCAGCTGGAACCGGATTACTTTTTTTCCATCCACCATTTGCATAAAGGTTGAAGTTTTCTCCCGGTTTTACTTTAAGATCCATGTTCTTAACATCAATAACCACTTCTTTTTTCTTTTCCGGTTTAACTTCTTTGCTGTTCTGTTTGCCTGAACATCCGCCTACAAACAGAGATGCAGCAAGAGAAGTAATAACCAGAGAGTTTTTCAGACTGACTTTCATATAAATCTCCTGTTATTTGTTTTCACATTCTTCAATTATAACCCCCGGAAGGGTGTTATACGTGGGAAACAAAAACCATTATACGACTATTATTCTGCAAAAGTTTCCTCACTCCGTAATTATAACAGATCACAAAAGAAAATTCCGCCGATAATTCTCTATATAGCAATATTTTCCCGGAAACTGTAATAACTGTTCCGGGCAACAATAACGTGATCAAGAAAATCTATTCCCAGCAACTCTCCTGCACATCTCAGTCTTTTAGTCATAGCAATATCCATTTCGCTCGGCTCGCAATTACCTGAAGGGTGATTATGTACAGCAATAAGTGCTGCTGCTCTGTCTTCAAAAGCACCGGCAAAAACTTCCCTTGGATGAACCAGAGACTGGTTAAGAGTACCTATAAATACTGTCCTTCTTTTTATAAGATTACTGGCTCCGTCAAGGGTGAGAGTTACAAAAAACTCCTGTCTTTTACAGGCAAGATCTGAAGTCAGTTTATACACATCTTCATCATTAACCACCTTAATCTTGCTTCTGAATTCTGTGCACCGTCTGAAATACTCAAAGGCTGCTGCAATTCTGCAGGCTTTTGACTCACCCATCCCATCAACTGCTGACAACTTTTCAGTGGTAATATCCTGAATACTGTTACCTATAAGATCTACAAGATCTTTTGATAACTCCATGACTCCCCTTCCTCTGTTACCAGTACCTACAATAATTGCCATAAGTTCATAATCTGTCAGACTTGTTACTCCTCTCTTAATAAGCTTTTCCCTCGGTCTCTCATTAAGAGGAACACTTTTCATTTTATTACTCATACTTACCTCAAATAACATTTATTCATTGAATACTAAAATAAAATATACAGAAAAAGATGTCAACTATTTATCAGACTATTGAAATTCGCAGAAGAAACAAACATAAAAAAACTATTATTAATATTCAGGGAGAAGTGTGATGACAAAAGCAGATCTGGCAAGAAAAATTATCACCTACTACAGTAGGAAATCTCACGAAATAGCTTCTGAATCCATTCAGAACCTAAATCAGAACAGGATTGAAGTAGACCTGTATGATGAAGAATTTTATTACAGTAACCTGAGCAAAGAACTAAAATCTCATGACGCAACTGTTGTTATGGAAATAATCACTGAGCATAAACTGGAAATTGACGAACTGTTTCTTCAGGCTTACAGAATGGCATAATCGGTTTTTGCTTTTTGTAAATAATTTTTAATTATAAATATCATCAGTTTATGTTGAACCATAGTAACATTGCAAGTATAATACTTGATTGGTAATTTTAAAGGGTAAATAATATGCATAAGTTAATTTTTCTGTTTTTTTCTATTTCTATTTTTGTATCCGGACTTTCCGGCGCAAATCAGGAGAAGGATAAACTCAAACCTGACCTGACACTTAAAAGTTATGAAGCAACAAAACGTAAAAAAACCCCACTTCTGGCTATTACAGAAATTGTAGGCCTCAACCTGGGGGTTATGTCTTACAACAGGTATATTGCAAAGGAAGAGTTTGCAGAGATCAGCTGGGGCTCTATTAAAGAGAATTTCAAACATGGATTTGTATGGGATGAAGACCATTTTGAAACCAATTTTTTTATGCACCCCTACCACGGTTCCCTCTACTTCAACATTGCAAGATCAAATGGTATGTCATTCTGGGAATCAGTTCCTTATGCAGCCGGTGGCAGTCTCATGTGGGAAATGACAATGGAAAACACCTACCCCAGTTACAATGACTTCATTATGACAACTACCGGGGGGATAATGTTGGGAGAGGCTTTGTACAGACTATCCTCACAAATCCTTGATAACTCTGCCACAGGCTTTGAAAGAGTCTGGAGAGAACTGCTTGCAGGTCTTATTAATCCTGCCCGGGGTTTCAACAGACTAATAAATGGCAAAGCTTTCAAAAGATCCGGCAGCAACTCTTATGACAGAGTTCCTATTGAAGGTTACATATCTTTTGGAGGTAGAGGTAACTTTTCTTCCAACATCGATTCAAAAACCGGGAAGAAAGTTGATGGTGGAGCTAAGACTATGATTGAAGCAATGATAGTCTATGGTGACATGTTTAAGGAGGGTAAAAGATCTCCCTTTGACACCTTTCTGGCCCGTGCATGGATAAGTCACAGTAAATTTAAACCGGAATTCAGTTTCTACGCTTACGGATTAATCACAGGTAAGACCTATATTAAAGAGAAAAGTAAACAACTTATAGGAATTTTCCAGCATTTTGACTTTTTCAACATTGAAATTATTGAAATAGGAGCCAGTTCTATAGGTATAGGATATATAAATGAGGTTCAGCTTTCTGAAAGATTAAGACTGGACGCATCCCTGCAGGTAGGCTTCATTCTGGTTGGAGCGAGTAACAATGAGTATGTAGAGTTTCTGGAAAGAGATTACAATTTCGGAACCGGCCTTAATATAAAAGTTGATGCAGCCTTCACCTTTGAGTCAGTTATGACAATCTATCTCAGTGGTATCCACTACGGAATGTTATCCATAGATGGAGTAAAAGGCAGTGAATCCCTGACTCTTCTGACTGCAAAATACAGCTTTAATCTGTCAAAAAAAGTCAGCGTTGGAATTGATATTTACAGCTATCTCAGAGAATCCGAGTATAAAGATTTCCCTGACATTAATCAGCATATTCACGGAGCAAGGGCTTTTATAGCATTCTCATTCTGAAGAGTTATCAAGAGCTGATATTCTCTCTTTAAGCATACATATATTACATAACCCTGATGGGTTTATTGTGTTGTAACCACAGCTGATACATGCAGGTTTTTCCTCAGAGCTCTGTGGTTTCAGCACAGGACTTAATCTCTCTAAAAAACCAAAGTAAAATTCAGCTTTTATATTTGGGTAATCTTTCTGTAAGCTACCCAGCACATCTTTGTAGTTGTGGCTCTTTGCTCCCTTTGATTCCGGGCATTTCATATCAAGATAAGGTATATCCTTCACTCTGGCGTATATTGCAGCTTCTTCATCTGTAATTCTTGCAAGTGGTTTTGCTTTTTTAATCATTCCCCCTTCAGCATTATAAACAGGATACTGCCTCTGAAGATAGCCCTCCTGCCAGTGCAGAACATTTCCAAAAAGCACAGCTGTTTCATCATCAAGATTATGCCCTGTAACAACTACATCACAATTTAAATCCCCGGCAAGTTTATTCAGATAATACCTTTTAGCCATACCGCAGACTGAACAGCTTGTTTTACCTGTTAACCTTCTTACAACTTCAAACTCTGCTCCAATCAACTCTTCAAAGCTGCATACTTCCAGTGGAACGTCTTCCTCATCAGCATACTCTCTGACTACCTTTTCCGATAAATCAGAGAACTCACCAAATTTCTGCCTCAGATGCACGGCCTGTACCTGGTAGCCCATTTCTGTCAGAATATTCCAGGCAACCATACTATCCTTACCGCCTGATACCCCCAACAAAACTCTGCTATCCGGCATGAACATATTGAATTTCCTGATAGCTTTTTCAACCTGTCCCTGTATATGTTTGATAAAATGCTCATCACAGAAAGCACAGTTATGCCTTGGGGTTTTAATCTCAGCTCTCTCTCTGCAGACAACACATTTCATATAGTTCTTCTTCATGAAGGCAATTTTACATGATGCAATACAAAAGGTAAATATTTAACCTGTCCCCATTTCATTTAACAGTCTCACCCTGTTATACTTTACTCTTCAGGCAGAAACACATTCAAATTCGGAGGATATAAGATGAAAAAAGTTCATCGCAGGAGCTTCCTGCACAACTCAGGGACAATTCTAATGGCACTGATTTTTCTATCCGGCTCTCTTTTTTCCTGGACCGGTGAGATTTCAAAGAAATTCAGGGCACCAGCAGCATACTCGACAGGTATGACTTTTGATGGCAAAAATTTATGGATTGCAGACAGGAAAACGGATAAAATTTACTGTCTGAATATTAAAACCGGTAAAGTTATAAAGAAGATAGAATCTCCCGGTTACTGGCCTATGGGGCTGGCTTTTGATGGTAAGTATTTATGGAATGCTGATGTACAGGGGCGATCTGATATTTCTGAAAACCGTGACGGTATGATTCATAAAATAGATCCTGTCAGTGGAGCTATTATGCGAACCCTCAGAGCACCGTCATCAAGTCCAAGAGGCCTCACGTATGATGGCAAATATCTCTGGTGTACTGATGAACGTAAAAAGATGATAATTCAGTTCAGTACAGAAGATGGAACAACCATAAACTCATTTCCTTCTCCATCTTCAGCTCCAATGGGTATTGCCTGGGATGGTAAATACCTATGGGTTTCAGACAGACTGAAAGATGAGATATATATGGTGGACCCCAAAACAGGTTATGTAATTATAGTAACGGAAGCACCTGGTAAATATACAAGAGGCCTCACATATGATGGTAAAAACCTTTGGGCCGTTGATTATCAGTCAGATATGGTATACAGGCTGAAAGTCAGAGATGGGGTTAAGTTCCGTAAAACTGATATGAAGAAACAGAGAGTTGTACTGGCGCACCAGATGAAGGTTTTTGGACCCGGTAAAGTTAAAGATCTGGATCTGGTTATTGCAATACCGGAAAACAGAAAAAATCAGGAACTTCTTGGAAAAGTGAAATATTCAAGAAAACCCGATAGGATTAAAACTGATAAGTGGGGACAGAAAACAGCTCACTTCAGGTATAAGAACCTTAAACCCGGCACAACTGCTCTGGCAGAAATGACAGTGGATTTTAAATCCTGGAACGTAAGATACTTTATCTACCCTGAAGAGGTTGGGTCTCTTGATAAAATACCTGCTGATATAAAGAAAAAGTATCTTGGTGATAATGAAAAATACCAGATAAACAGCCCGATTATAAGAGAGACTGTTAAAAGAGTTGTTGGTAATGAAAAGAACCCTTACTGGATAATAAGAAAACTCCACCAGTTCCTCATCGGTCATCTGTACTACAATATGGATGGTGCATGGGATACAGCACCTACTGTAATCAGAAACGGTCATGGGTCATGTTCTGAATACTCATTTGTCTTTATTGCACTCTGTAAAGCTGCAGGTATTCCTACAAGATATGTTGGAGCAACCTGGATTAAAAAAGATTCTGCAAGTATGGATCAGGTATATCATAGATGGATTGAAGTATATCTTCCCGGATATGGCTGGGTACCTACCGATCCTACTCACGGAGACAGAAAAACTCCAAGAGATCAGGCTTTTCCAATTGGATTATGCAGAAACGTATGTCTCATTACCACTCAGAGTGGTGGCGGCTCAGAAACTATGGAATGGACATACAATTTTAACGAATTTTATAAAACTGAACCCAAAACCAACCTCAACATAGAACATTTTGGTGACTGGGAACCTTTAAAAAAATAGAGAATAAACCCGGAGATCTATTTAGCTCTCCGGGTATACATCAGTCATAACCGGCTAATTTCCCAATCCTATACCTATTGAGAAACCTGCTTTGACATTCTTCGTATCAGGATTGTAAGCAGCAAAAATCTGCAGTGCAGGAATTGTCACCTTTCTTACATATACCCTGAACGCTACCCCCATAGTATTGATGAAATTACCCTCCGGCAGTTTCACCCCTTTTTCATGGGAAAAATGCACAAAATCATAAAATCCTGTAAGAGAAAACAAAAAGTCCTTGTCTTATATACAGGTACTCTGTATTCAAGAGAACCGGATAGTACTTTTGCTGCAATATATTCATTATCGTCTATGCCTTTTATAGGTACAGTACCTTCTCCACCCTGCCCTCCTATGGTATACCCATGCCCGTAAGGTGCATCAGAAACACCACCTGAAATCATCGCTGCAAAAGTATGATTGCTTACAGTAGGAGCAAACCAGGACGCTCTGGCGAACAGTTTATAGTATCCAAAATCTGACCACCATGTGTTCTTCTGAAAAACCACTTCGCTGGTAAAACCATTGAAAGTATCTTCCACTATATTCAGCTTGTCATATTTTGCTTTTAGAGAAAAAATATAACTTTTACCATCTTCAGGTACAACAGCCTTATCTTTATCATGTTTATAATTTTCAAATTTAAGCCCTGCTCCAACTGAAAAATATTCACTGAACCTATGGCCAGCTTCAATACCTGCAACCCAGGTATTTCTTTCAAAATCTCCGATTTCTGAACCACTGTACCCTGCAAGAATAGTAAGATAGTTTCTCCATGAAAGAAACCATGGGTCAGAATAGTAACCAAAAAGCTGTGGTTTACCACTTCTTACCCCCGCCATAACTGCTCCCACACTCTGGGTACCGAGGAAATTGGAGTCCACAGCAACTGCACCAAACTGTGAGCCCCCTCCTCCGGTAATCATAGGAAAACCTACAAGAGACCATTTCTCTTTAACATTAAATAAGAGTGAAACCCCATTGCTCTCTTTTTTTACTTCTACTCCCACCTCTTCAAATGTACCTGCATTATTGAGGCGACGAAGAATAGTTCTTTTCAGATCATCACTCCACATATCACCGGCAATGATTCCAACCATTCTCAGAAAAGTTTTTTTTCTGGTCTTTTTGAGACCATTTACATTAACATCTTTTACCACCAGGTTATCTGCAAACACATAACAACTCAATAACAGAACTAAAACTAGTAACCTTAAAATCTTCACATTTACCTCACCGTCTGATCAATCTGGTTTTGTATAAGGGAGTTGATATGGAATCACGAAAACAGTAAACCCAATGCAATTTACCCTGTTAACCAATGTGAATATAACACTGAAGAAAGTTTGGAATGTTACTGATAAATTTTATTTACCAACTATTCTGAACCGAATATCAGGTGAAAGAGGCAGTTTCATTCGAACTGCCTCTATATTGTAGTTACTTGATTTTTTTCATTGTTTCAAGAGCCATTGCTGCCATTTTTTTCTGGAAAGCCGCAAGCTCTTTTGATGAGCGTTTCTTCTTAAGAAACTTTTTGGTCATTTTAAAAATTTTCTTTTCAGTTTCCAGAAGCTGAGGCAGAAAACCAGTACCACCTGCATTATCTAGTTTAGCAAGATTCATATAGCTCTTTTTACTGCCCTCTTCATAAGGTCTGATGATCTTTTTCAATCTCATGGACTCTGTCCACAGAGGGGATTCCTTACCTTTCCAGAACTCTTCAGGAACTTCCCCGGCTTCAACCCACAGAGGCAGGGATATAGCACAAACCGGTTCACCTGGTACAACCCACATTGTAGCAGGTCTCTTCTCACCTTTACCTGTCAGAACAACAGCTGATGAGGTATAATATTTATTGATACAGTCTCTTGTAATGATCCAGCTATCTTCACCTGCAGGAGTCTTTTTCATATCATCCCATGTTGGATTTTCCAGAAGTACATGGCCTGTATCTCTTGTAAACTCTCTTAATACTCTGTAAAAATCAACCTCACCCTGTTTAAACTGATTAAACAGTTCAGTAGCTCTTTCAAATCTCAGATACCCGGCACCTTTTCCTTTGGCACCACTTCTTGAAAAGTTTGTATTAACAAGATACTTTTTATCATCTTTAAGTGGGTCAAATTTTTTGTACCCATGATTATGAATCTCAAAAAGCAGAATTTTGCCTGTAGAATCGAAAACTCCGAAATTGGCCTGACTTCCAAGATGTGGTCCCAGATTTGCCTTTATATAGTTTTCAAAATCTTCTACAGTTTTACAGGTTCTGAGAGCATCACCCATCATGATACCTTCCATATCTTTAGTTTCAGAAGATTTCAGAGGAAGATTCAGACCTACAGTATTCATAATAGCAAAACCAGCTGAATTGAGTCCCGCATAACACTCTCTTCCAGAAGCAGAAATTGTATTAACAAGCCCTATATAGCTGTATGGTGTCTCTTTAACATATACAACTTTATTGGCAATATAATCTGTATCACGATTTTTCCATAACACAGGTACTCCATGCTTACTGGCCTTACTACTGATAATTGCTGATGAGCAATTCTCAATACACTTCTCTGCAGATAAATTCAGAACTGCAGAGGCAAGAATTACAAGAATAACAAAAACTTTACACACCTTCATAGGTACTCCTTATAAATATCTCCTCTGCTAATAAAAATCAGCAGAGTATACCAGATTATATTTTCCCCAAAAAAAGGTGTCAACAGAATATTTCATTATTATCATCTTTATTCTACATAAAGAAACGCAATTCTTACCTGTCCCCCAAAATTATTCCTGCCGGAGAACTTTAACCGGATTATCTGCTGCTGCTTTAAAAGCATGCCTTATTATCACAAAAAGAGTCAGAAGAGCTGTTCCTGCACCTGTAATCACTAAAATTTCAGTTATGCTGTCTATTCTGTATGCAAATCCTTCCAGCCAGTCATTCATTATGAACCATGCTACAGGCCATGCGATGAGGTTGCCAATTAAAACAAGTTTCATAAACTCTTTAATAAGAAGGAAAACTATACCGGAAACAGATGATCCCAGTACTTTTCTTACTCCGATCTCCTTCACTCTCTTTTTTATCCCCCACATTGAAGTTCCCAGCAAGCCCATGCCCGCAATAATCATTGCAAGAAAAGCAAGACCTCCCATAATTTTTCCCAGATTAATTTCTTTCCTGTACATACCTCTGTACTGATCATCCAGAAAACTGTAACTAAAGGGATACTTCTTCTCATATTTGCTATAAACCTCTTTTACAGCCTGGATTGTATCTACTGTATTGCTACCGGCAATCTTAATTGATACCATTCTCATTCTGAAATTGGATTTAAACAGAGCCATAGGTCTTATTCCATTGTGAAGTGAAGAGAAATTAAAATCTTTAACTACTCCTACAATCTCTGCTCCTTTATTTCCCATTACAGGGAATTTCACTCCCAGAGGATTCTTCCATCCCATCTTCTTTACAAGCGCTTCATTAACAATAACCGCCTTTTCAATATTTGAGTTTTTAAAACTGGCTCCCTTCAGTATCTTCATGCCATAAAACTCTATGAAATTATCTCCTGTTCTACCTGCAAAAACAGGAATATTAACCAGCTTACCATCTCCATTAACGGCTTCGGTTCCTGTCTGAGTACCTATTCTGGCAGGAGTATAATATGAGCATGTTACATCTGCTATACCCCTCTTTTTCATCAGATCTCCTCTGAAAGCTTCATAACTGCGTCCAAATGTACGGTCCGGTGTTCTGACAATAAGAACTCTGTCTCTCTCAAAGCCATTATCGTGATTCAGAATATACCAGACCTGTTTCAGAATTGTTCCTGTTGCCACAAGAAGTATAACTGAAGCAGTAACCTGCAATATTGTAAGGATGTTTCTGAATTTCCTTCCCCTCCTCATACCTGAAATACGCTCTTTAAGAACTGTACCTGTCCCCATTGCTGAACCCGCAAATTTCATAGCCGGCCAGAACCCTGCAAATATCACTGTGGCAATAGTCAATAGGGAAATCATTATAAAAAGATCCCATACAGGTAGAGTTAACAGAGATATATTTTTACCTGTAAGTTCTTTTGTAAAAGGTGCAAATACAAAAGAGATGCCTATAGCAGCTACCATTGATATAATCGAGAAAAGTGTGGCTTCCGCTATGTGCTGCATAAAAAGTTGCTTACCTGTGCCTCCCATGATTTTTCTTATAGCCACCTCTCCTGTTCTTTCAGACATTCTGGCAGTAGTAAGGTTGACATAATTTATAAAAGCAAGAAGAAGAATAACAAGTCCAATTGCAGAAAAAAGACGAACCATTTCAAGACTTCCGGTTAAAAAAAGTTCAAAGTTACTTTCTGTTGTCAGATACAGGTCCTTAAATGGCTTTATAACAAAATCGATACCGTCAAGGATCTTCCTCTTTCTCTCCATAATCTGATTAATACTATTCTGAAGTTCTTCAGAAGATTTCCCCTTTGCACTTTTAAAGAAAGTAACTATATTTGAGTGAGTCCACTTCTCTCTTGATTTATAGAACCAGCTTTTCTGATCTTTCAACCTCGTATCTTCAGAGACAATATATTCAAATTTCATACTACTGTTCTCAGGAATACTATCCAGAATACCTGTAACAGTAAGGTCATACTTACCGTCAATTTTTATAACCTTACCAACAGGATCTGCTCCTTTAAACAGCCTTTGCCCCAGATCTTCAGAGATAACAATCCTTCCGGGACCTTTAAGAGAACTTAACCTGTCCCCACGCTTCAAACCAAAACTAAAGACTCTGAAAAAATCTCCATCAGCCCATAATCCTCTCCCGGTATATCTCTCCTCATTAACTTTAAGTACAGCCCTTATATCCAGATCTACTCTGGTTGCAGCATCAATATCTGCAACATTTCCTGCGAGTTCATATTTTAAGAGGTATAGGAGTAATTGCATAGACACTGTTTCCCATGAAAAGGTTATCTTTCTGATTGCAATCCACTCTGTAGATTGAATCTGCATCTTCATGCCACTTATCTATACTGATTTCTGAATAGACATAGATAAAAATAGTCATTACAGCAGCCATTCCTACAGCAAGTCCCGTAATGTTAATTAGTGAAAATGCAGAGTTTTTCTTAATATTTCTAAAAGAGCTTCTGAAATTATTCCCAATAATCTCAAGCCCCCACTTTAATTTCAGAACGGCAAAACCTGGTATATTAAACAGTACCTGTCCCCACAACCAGAACCATGCAAAGAGCCTTCCTCTATCTTCAGAAATATTTGAACTTAACTCTTCAAAATCCCCTGCAAGATAGTCTGCATCTTCAGAAGGAAGAAAAAAACGTAATAACCTGATAGCCAGTTTAGAGTTTTTCATTTACCTTCTCCCAGTTTGCAGACCAGACTTTCTGATTTATTGCTCTTATTTCCCCGAGAGTTTCAAGACCTTTATCTGTTAACTGATAATATTTAACCGCCTTACCACCTCTTTTAAGAGTTGGTTCACCAATATTTGTTGACAACAGCCCTCTCTCTTCCAGTTTATTGAGAGGCACATATATTGAACTTACGGACCAGGTTTTTCCTGTTATTTCATTTAGCTGCTCTCTTACTTCTATTAAACACGCCTTTTCTCTGAGGCCATGTACTGAAAGCAGCACATACTCTTCTGATCTGGATATTAGTCTCATTACTCCTCCATTTCTTTCAAACTATGAAAGAATAAAGTAACACATCAACAGATTTCTTTCAACTTTAAAAAGAAATAGATTTCAGAATATGAAAAAATTACAAAGTAAGCTTAAACCCAGCTCCGAAAACATTTAGTATATATTCAGGATTCCCGGGATCTTTTTCAATTTTACGCCTCAGTTTTCCAATGAAGTTGTCAATAGTCTTTATATGTGGATCATACTCCCTGCCCCATACCTCATCAATTATCTGATCTCTGGAAACCACTACCCCTCTGTTTTATAACTTTTTCACTGGGATATAAGATATATTCCACCTGCAGAGATCAGTATACTGACAATAATTATCAGAAAAAGAAATACACCGGGCTTTCTGTCTCTTTTCATCTGTCCCTTTTAATGCAACTAGTTCAAACGCTCCAGCCAGCCTATGCCTTTAGGCCCTGCATAAGAATCTTTCTCTCTGTACACAGGATCAGTAAGAGCCTCTTCCATAGTAATGAACTTCCACCCTCTCTTTCTCATTTCAGCCAGAAGTTCCTCAAGAAACAGAGAGTTAAGCAGATTGAGGTGGAGTAGCAGAATATGTTTCATAGGGCGCCCCAGTTTTTTCTCTGAAAGCTTTTCATAATAGTCGAACCTGCTGAACATGTGCTTAAAATATTTCTGTCTGATACCTTCCAGTTCGTCTTGTTTCCCATTTCTGAATGCTCTGAGAGCAGGAATATTAAAACTGTACTCATCATTATCTATCGACACAGGCGCTGTTTTATAGCCATTTTTCCTTAAATAGGAGTAGATTGCCTCTCTCTTTTCCTTACTATTACCACGATGCAGCATTGGGTATCTGAAATACTCCTCACCTTTTAAATATTCTGAAATTACTTTTCTGCATTTCTTAATATCTTCACAATAAGTACCATTGTCTGTGTTATTAAGATCATAATGTGAAAAAGAGTGATTACCAATAGTATGGCCTCTATCAATAAAACTCTTCAGCATTTTTCTGTGTATCTCATTTCTTATCTTCTTCCCCACTACAAACCCTGTTGCTTTAACTTCATGTTTTGCGAGAGAGTTCAGCACTCTGTTAAAGATCTTTTTCTGCTCAACTTCACTATATCTTTCCTGTAAAACAACGGGCAGATCATCAAGAGTGATAGCTATCTCCCTCTCTGTACCTGTTATCAACATCGAATTGATAAACACTATAAAACACAACACTATTCGCATAAGAACTCCTTTTAAGTTACCGATAATTAAAATATATACTCTAACACTTTACAACACAACGCAAAGAAGACGCGGACTTTTTCAGGCCGCACCAACAGAACAACTATTTTCAGTAAACCTGATTAAGATTCATAATGTTTTTCTTTTTAGACTATCAATAACTCCGCTACTTACCCAATAGATATTTCCAAAAAACTGCCCTCCATTACTTCTGCTTAATATAAAAGTAACAAAGTAGTAATCATAAAAAGAAGCTTTTGAATAGAATGCTGAACCCTGGAGTAGTAATCGTTGTATTAAGGAGGTTTTAATGAATAGAGGAACATGGCACTGCCCAAAATGTTCGAACACATCTTATGAAACAGATCAGTTTCAGGCTACTGGTGGAAACTTCTCAAAATTCTTCAATATTCAGAACAGAAAGTTTACGACAGTTTCATGCACCAGGTGCAGATACACAGAGATGTATAAAGCAGATACCAGTCAGCTTTCCAACATATTTGATTTCTTTACCAATTAACAGAAATCTGAAAAGAGAGCAGAGGGTTCTGCTCTCATCTATTCCATCTGGTCATTAAGCAGGTTTAATTATCCAGAAGAGTGCTCCCTGTGGATCAGAGACAAGGGCATAAGCTCCCATACCTTCCGCTTCTTCAACAGGAATTATTACCTTACCACCATTTTCCACTACAACTTTACAACTACAACAGCAATCATCCACAACAAAATATGTGAACCACTGCCTGGGAAGAGCACTCATTGCTTCCGGTCTCTTATATAAGCCGGCAACATATTCATCTCCAGCTTTAAGAGTTATACACTCTGTATCAGGTTCATCAATTCCCAGTAGCTCCCAGCCAATAGTTGCTGAGTAGAACTTACCCGACACTTTATAATCATCTACACCCAGGTCATTCCAGCAGAAACTTCCTGGTACTCCTTTAATTTTTGTTCCGACCTGTTCTTTCCCCTGCAACACCCCAAGAAGTTCTCCTTCAGGAGCCTTTATTACTGCCAGTCTCCCTGCTGAAGTTACATCAACAGAGCCTGTCTGAACAATTCCACCTGCTGTTTCGGTTCTATTTAATACTTCATCTACAGAATCTACACAAACATAAGGTAGCCATTGGGATACTTCATCACTATCACTCTGATACATTGCACCGATCTCTCTGCCATCTATTTTAAATATTGTGTATCTATTATCACTATCCCCTGAAAGGATAGTCTCTTCCCATCCAAACAGTTCTCTGTAAAAAGGTTTTACCTTTTCTGTATCTGATGTAGAAAGTTCAACCCAGCAGAATGCGCCGGGGTTATATTTTGTTATATTATCCACTGCAGCCTCCGGTACCCAGAATATTTTATCAGGATTTTTTTTTCAACACCGGTAAGTGGAATCTTCATAGAAAAAGGAGAGCTCCTTAGCTCTCCCTTATATTTACAATTAGTTTTATCCTGGTTTTATAAGCCCCATAACAGCTCCCTGTGGGTCCTGTACAACTGCAAAACGGCCGATCCCGGGAATCTCCTGAGGAGGCATTGCAACGGAGCCCCCCTTATCTTCAACAAGCTTACAACTCTTATCGCAGTCTTCTACAACAAAGTATGTCAGCCAGTGAGCCGGAATACCTTCCATATCTGCAGTCATAACATACATTCCTCCTACAGGTTCTTCTGCAACTTTATAGGTAGTATATTCTATTGGACCGAAATTATCTTTCTTACTACTCCAGCCAAACACTTCAGTATAGAACTTCCGGGCTTTGGCATCGTCTCTTATTCCAAGTTCATTCCAGCAGTAACTTCCAGGCACATTTTTAACCTTTGTTCCTATATGATCCTTAGGCTGCCATACTCCAAAATACTCGCCTTCAGGTGCTGTAATTACTGCCATACGTCCGGCAGTTGATACATCGAAAGGACCTACGCATGTAGTACCTCCTGCTTCAACCACTTTTTTCACTGTATCATCAATGTTATCAACACTAATATAAGCCAGCCAGTGTGGTGGAACTTCACTATGATTTTTATCCAGCTGATACATTGCACCAACCTCTTTACCATCAAGTTTAAACATAGTATAGACTCCGCCATCTCCCATGGTCTGATCTATAGCTTCCCATCCAAAAAGTTCTCTATAAAATTGTTTTGCTTTTTCACTATCTGAAGTAGCCAGTTCAACCCAGCAGAATGTACCGGGATTATGTTTTTTAATAACTTCCATAAATTCCTCCTTTATCTGGTAGTTTCAGAGTACCATTGATGAGAATATTATTTATACATAAGAATTTCAACTTAATCATGTTACACAATAGAAATGCCCGGTAAAAATATACCGGGCATTCTAAGGTAATGAAGTTTTTTATCTACACTAATAACTTATTCTTATTTAAGAGAAGCACTGTATATTGACGCAACAACTTCTCCATCTTCATTTTCCGCGGCCACAATTACTCTCTTACCATCAATATGAAAGGCTTTCATATCAAGTCCTTCTTCAAATACAAGAAGGCCTTTATACAAATATTTACCTTCAGCAGAGAAGATATCCACTCTCTTCTCTTCTCCATCACTGGCATCTGATAAAAAGAGATATCTCATTCCATTATTGCCAAATTCCACTGAGTCGAAATATGTCAGTTCATCAGGAAGTCCGTTTACCAGCACTTTGATTGTTGACTGAGGTATTCCTTTAACTTTTGTGAAAAGCTCCTTCTTTTTATCAGTAGTAAAAGGGTCTTTATCTCTTCCTTCCAGAACAAAAGCACCTTTACTCTTACCATTAAGGTCAACCATATTAACTCTGTACTGATCGTTCATACCGTAATAGATTATTCCGTCATTATATGCAACAACCATTAAAGGGGTAACTCCTCCGACGATCATATTAACAACCATCTGCTGCCCCCCTTTAGTTTTTGATACAGAAGCTTTATCAAATGCGCTGTATTCAGTAAGAACGGTGCGCTTCTCATCTGCAATATTATATATTTCCAGTTTAAGTCTGGTATCTTTTGTTCTGCTGGAGGGAACTGAAGGTGCAGATACAAATCTGTCTTTATCGATGAAAACTCTTGGTTCAAGATCAGAAGGATACTTTTCTGTTTTAATGTATTTACCATCTGTATCAAAATAGATAAGATGAGCTCTTCCCACTACTACAACCATATCTTTTAAAACATGGATGGATTCCAGATACCTGAACTCTCCCGGTCCTTCGCCTTTTTTGCCAAAAGCAGTAATATATTTTCCGTTTTTATCAAAAATATAGATTTTGCTGTTTTTATCATCTGCAATAAAAACTCTTCCATCTTCTGAAGTCTTTATTGAATCAATTCTACTGAAAAACTCCCCATTACCACATTCAAGATCAGCTACCTTTGTTAATTCAGGTTTCCATTCCCCTTTCAAAGGTTTATCAATATTCTTTACATCTCCGTTAAGATAAACTGCCAGTACAAGGCATACAACCAAAAGAATCAGTTTCTTCATCACATCCTCCATTGCAATATTTCGTGCTAAAAAATAAAGGACGCGATTCTGAAACAAAACGTTTCATAAAATTATCTTTTAAAACAGAAGCTCTCTTACCTTGACATTGGCTGAGGAAAAGCCAGACTGCGAAGTTTTATACCATTTCTGAAAAGTTTCCGGCAATCTACTCCAACAATCTCTCTGTCAGGATAGAACTGTTGAAAAAGCCTTACAGCTTCAGAATCATTATTATCATAATACTGCGGTATAAGAACAACACTGTTACCTACATAGAAATCTACATAACTACCAGAAAACCTGGTTCCTTCAACAGGTAGCTCTGTTTCGGGAATTCCCACAATTCTGTAACCCGCCCCTTTAGCATTAATAGCCATTCTTATCCTGCTGTAACACTCTCTGCTTCTTTTACCTGATACCACAATTGTATCGCTGTCTACAAACCTTGCATACCCCTCATTCAACCAGATAAAACGCTTTATTCCAAAATTGCGTCTAAGATATTTTTCTGCAGATTTAATACAATCTTCTTTGTTAATCCGGGATTCCCCGGTCTTTACAATCATAGTTCCCTTACCATCTACATCCATATCCTTAAGATTACTCAGAAAATCTATAGATAAGCGGGGTAAATTAAGTATACGGCTGATTTTGTCTGCAAAACCATGACTCTTATCTTTTTTATCTCTGATTTTTTCTGACTTCCAGTTAACAACAACAAGTTCATCATTTCTGTTATACACAAAACAGATTTCCCTGTTTCCGGTTACAGAACTCTCTTTACCTACAATATGAAAGTCTACCCTCTCCATATTTACATCTGCATTTTCAAGAAGTCCTTTAACTCTCTCCTTCTCTTTATCACTAAATACAGCTATATGAAGGTTTTCACCTCTATGAAGAGCCGTTGAAATTCTTACCCAGGCATCTTCATATTTATACTCTTCTCCATCACCACCATAAATATATGGCCACTGAAGCCATGTACCTTCATGTAAGGTCATTTCTGATGGTACATAGAGTTTTACCTCCTGCCTGGCATCCAGAACTGACACAGTGATAACAATTATAAAGCAGAGCAACATCTTTACTCCCTTGTTCATACCTTCTCCTCTTAATAACTCTCTTACAAATTCCCTGAAAAATAAGAGAATCAGCTACTTATACGTACTACGTATCTGTATTTGGACACAAATCATATCCTGTGGTACAGGAATTACTTCCTCAGATTCTGTTCTCATACGGTTTTCAGGGGTATTTTTTTACTTGACAGAGTAACAATTTGTGTTAAGCTTTGGCTTCTCTGTTTTTTTATACAAAAAAAGATATGTTCAACTCAGGAGATTTTTATGGAAAAAAACGCAATGGAAATTAAAGATACCACAGCAAATCCTGCCCCCCTTGGATTAATTGGTTTTGGTATGACAACAATTCTTCTCAATCTGCATAATGCAGGATTCTTCGGCCTTGACGCAATGATTCTTGCTATGGGACTTACCATTGGCGGCCTGTCACAGGTATGCGTTGGTATTATGGAGTGGAAAAAGAATAATACTTTTGGTACAACTGCATTCACAGCTTATGGATTCTTCTGGATCTCTCTTGTAGCTCTGATTCTCATGCCTAAGTTCGGTCTGGGCTCTGCTCCTACCAAAGAAGCAATGGGATCATACCTGACAGTATGGGGTATTTTTACTATAGGAATGTTTGCTGGTACTTTCAGAATTAACAAAGTACTTCAGTTTGTTTTCGGCTCACTTGTTGTGCTCTTCTTTCTTCTTGCTACTGCTGACTTTACAGGTAGTGAGACATTAAAAACCATAGCCGGTTATGAAGGAATTATCTGCGGGGATTAAGCGCAATGTATGCGTCAATAGCTCAGGTACTTAACGAAGTTTATGGCAAAGAAATTATGCCTATGTTTGCTGTTAAATAGATAGTAAAAACAAGATCAGAAATACCGGCAATAGATACTTGCCGGTTTACTCAGTTAGTTATCAGTACCCTACAGCCAGCAGTTCAACCTTAACAACTCCATCCATTCCATTCATCTCTTCTATAGATTCATTAATCGCTGACTTCAGACCACTTATATCAAGAGTTATACTTAGATTCGCAATATCATTAATTGGAATATCCTGACTTATAGTAAGAATATTACCACCAGTATCTGCAAGGTAGTTAAGAATATTTGAGAGAACTCCATGCTGATGGCACAGCACAAATCTGAGAGTTGCTTTTTTAACCTTCTCCCTTCCCTGAGATAGCTGAAAAATATGTTTATGATATTTGTAGTAAGCACTCCGGGATATATTCACCATCTTAACTGCCTCAGATATACCGCTGGCTTCTCCCGATTTTATCAGTGCTTTAGCTTCAAGAACTTTACTGTAAACTTCGGGAATTATTTCGTTATCGATGAGTATATATTTTGACTCCATTAGGCCTCCACAAAAAAATATCAACGACATTATCCTTCAGTAAGGTATAAAAATCAAACTTCAATTTACCTTAATACCTGACTCATCTACCTTAAGAGGCATTATTTCCTATCAGAGTCCCATCTCTTCATCTTCTCTTCATATCCTCTCTCATCTTCAGAGAATGGTAGTTTAATCATCGCAGCCTCTTTCTTTAGTTTTCCTGCAGTAACTTTGTCTCCACACTTTTTGAACAACTCAGACATCTGCTGCAGAAACTGTTTCATGTATATACTGCCTGGTTTTATGTATCTTATATTAAAAGTCAGGCTCTCTCTGCAGAGCTTCAGGGCTTCTTCCTTCTCTCTCATTTTATATTTAAGTTCTGCCAGTGCTACCAGTATACTTCCCTTATCAGGATTCTCCTCTCCTTTTGATTCAGTTATCTGTTTAAGTCTTGCCCTGTAGTACTTCTCACTCTCTTTATACTGTTTCATATCCATAAGTATTTCCGCCATAAGTTCAGTAAGAGAGTGCAAAGTTACTGGGTGATCAGCAATATTGAGCTGCTGGCTCGCCTCTTCTGCCTTCTTTAAAGCTTGCAGTGCCTCATCTGTCATATTAACAGATCTGAGATAACTGGCCTTCTCCATTAATACAGCAATCATATGTTCAACATTCCTGACTTTTCCAGTTCCACTCAGGGTGATTTCTTCATCAAACATTTTCAGAACCGATTTTTTCTCTTTTCTTATCTCATAGATTCTTCGTAGATAATTTATACATCCAAAAATATAAGGGTTCCTGTCCATACCATGCTCACGCCCTGCACGCCGTGATTCATTAAAATAGTCTTCTGCCCTTCCCGGCAATCTCCTGGATATATACATCTGCCCAAGTCGGTAAAGGGTTTTTGAAACATCAACGCTATTCACTTCTTCTCTCCCATCACCTCTGAAAATTTCATAAGCTTTTTTGAGATAGTCTGAAGCTTTAAGATACCTGTGCTGTCTTTCATATACCTGTCCCAGTTTATAAAATATAAGGCCTTTATTAAAACTGGTATCACTACCACTCTCTTTACTGATGATTTCATCAGCTTTTTTAAGCACCTTAATAGCTCTACGGTAACGATTCACCGAATAGTACAGGGTGCCAAGGTTTATCAGAACAGTAACAAGTTCCCCTTCCGGCGCAGTTTCCACAGCTGCCATGAATTTTCTCTCAGCTGCACGGTTGAGTCCTTTATAAAAATATATTGCTCCACTGTTGTTATATTCAACAAAATTTGAGGTTGCTGTTTTTCTATTAAGCTCTGCTCTGTATTTGATAATTTCATCTGCCTTAATAAATTGCTTTAATTCGAAATATATTACCCCGAGACTCCTCATTACCTCTTTTAATTTCCAGGACTCTTCTCCAAATACTTTTTTTCCTGTTTTAAGAGCCTTTTCAAGATAACCTGCTGCACGGTTCAGATTACCAGCTCTCTTTTTAAGATTACCGATGTTAACCAGAGCAGCAAAACAGATATTACTTTCGGAATTATCGGTTCTATTACATAGACGTATTATTTCAGAAAATTTATCTTCAGCTTCCCTGTTTTTCCCGATTTTCATCTGCAACTCCCCAGCATTATTCAGAATAGTAAGGTATTCTTCACCTTGTTTATCATTATCTGTAAGACTACCAAGAAGAGCTGTATATATCTTATCAGCCTCTTTAAACTTCTTTCTCAGATGTAGAATTCTACCGTAATTATTGAGGGATACCCTGTAATTATCGTGTTTTCCTCCAAAGACCTTCTCAGCTATAATCAATGCTTCAGATGCTTTTCCTTCGGCTATTTCATATTCACCCTTTACATAGTGATCAATAGCCTGCTGATTGATCTTTTTCCAGTCAAACTGATTCTGAGCTGATATTCCGATAGTAAAAAACAGTAGAATCAATAAAAAACTTCCTCTTTTTCTATTCATAATCAGCAATTCCTCCCCGACTCTGATCTATCCACCTCAGAATTTTCCATGTTCTTCTGGTATGGTTGTATTTATATCGCCAGATCTCTACAAAAGATACTTCCATCTCTCTCCCCATGTCATCTTTTACCGGAGCATACCTGCATCTGAACAACTCTTTCTCAACTTCACTATCAAGTTTTCTGTGATTAACCGCTCCACAAATGGTTCTTACCTTAACAACTTTTCCTGTTTTATCTATTTTAATTTCCATAACTGAAGTCCAGGATATCCATGATTTAAGAGCCAGAGATGGATAGGTCAGGTCAGCCGGATATTTCAGAAAATCCGGTTTTTCTTCAAATGGCACCATATCCTCTCTTGATCTTGAGAAGCTGAATACCGCCTCCCTTGCCAGGAAAGGTTTTTTTATTTCAAGAAGATGCTGAAATATTTTTTCCCCTTTAATATCTATCAAAGCTTCCATTGCAAGTAAGACACAATCAGACAAACTATCTCCATAACGTACAAGAACTTCTGTCAGTAATTTCTCTCCTCCTGCATCTCCTCTGTCTTTCAGTTCTACTGCCACACGTACTTTAAGTACCATGCCATCATCAACCCATTTGCTGTTTTCATATCTGGTCGCCAGATATTTAAGATCCTCAAGAGTTCCTGTTAATTCAGCAAGTCCCTTTTCTCCTTTAAATCCAACACCAATATTGTAACGGCTGTACGCCAGCCAGTAGATACCAGCAGCAGCTACTCTGCTATCTCTGAATTCTGATTTAAATTTTTCCAGAACAGAAACAGCTGTTCTCCATTCTTTTCTCAAAACAGCCTCTTTTCCTTCTCTATATGTAAGCTCTGCTCTATTATCCATGCTACCCTGTGCAGGATGTAAAACACTACAGAGAGCAATCAGAACCAACAAATACCTTATCTTTACCAAAAGCATTCTTTCCTCCACTGTCTTTGCGGCTGTTTAAAAAGATACGTTCAATCTTAAGCAGAATTCTTCTGCTTTTCATTAACTTCTCAATATAGAATTTACTGTCAATCTCTTCGTCAAGATTTTTAATCTCCATAAAGAGCATCTCCAGGTCTTCCATAAGTACAAGAAGCTGCTCAGACATGAGCTTTCTATATCTTTGACTAAGTTGTCTGTTTTTAATCAGAACTCTTTTCGCCAGTTTTATATTATTACTGCCCCATCCTCTTTCAGGCGAACCTTCCTGATCCATATTAATATACTCCAGTAATACCATTCTGCTTTTTTCCAGGTTATCAAGAATTGCTACAACCGGAAGAGAATCTACAGATTTTCTGTAAACCGGATTGTTACTAATAGTAAAAAGGTCATTAAAAAACAGTCCTATGGAGAAAACCATCAACATCATGATAATAGTCAGAGCTGGTTTGAGAAACCTACTCGTACTTCCATTTTTTTGCTGTTTCTGTCTCAGACTATTCCTTATTGCTCTACTGTAAGTCCGATTCCAGTCAGGTTCTTCCAGATTAACCGCTTCACTCTCTATTGATCCGGCAATTCTTTTAAAATCCTCATACTTTTCTGTACATCTGCTGCAGTTTGCAAGGTGTTTTTCAAGAGCTGCAGAATCACTAACATCAACTGTATCTGAAAATAGATAAGATGAGTTCTCCAAAACTTTTCTACACTTCATTTCCAACCTCTTCAGACATGCCCAGAAGCCTCCTTAATTTATCAAGTCCTCTGTACAAATGTCTTTTTACGCTTCCTTCATGACATTTCATGGCCCCGCCAATCTCTCTTATTGTCAAACCGTTATAATATCTGTGAATAATAACCGCTCTCTGTTTTGGGGACAGGTTCCCAAGTTTCTTAAGAACAATGGTACCAATCTCCGCCTTCTCTACATTATCTGGTGGAGAAGAGGTATCTGCCATAAACTCATCTTTAAGCTCACACTCATCTCTACCATACCCCCTGTGCTTTTTTACATAACTTATAGAGTGGTTGGTACCTACTCTCAACACCCAGGTAGTAAATCCACCACCAGGTTTAACCTTAAAACCATGAAGTGATACAAAAATTTTTGTAAAGATCTCCTGGAGAAGATCCTCTGCATCCTCTCTGTTTCCTGTCATACCCATAGTAAGTCTGTAGAGTTTTTCTCTGTAGAGTTCAAAAATCTCTTCCATCGCTTCCGGACATCCCTTCTGAGCATCAGTTACTATAAGATCGATATTTCTTTCCATTGCCAACAACTCAATTAACAATGCTAAGTTCTTTTTGGATGACATCAGTTTTTTTTATTTCAATTATTTGAACTCACAGAAAAAATCTTCCGTATTAACTGAGTAAAAAGATTCAGGGAGGAGAAAATGAAAATCTTGAAAGCCTTAACAATAATAACTTTACAGTTAACACTGATACTGTCGGTAAGTATATATAACTATATAAATGCCTGCACCTCAATACTGGTTTCCAAAGGAGCATCAAAAAAAGGCGCACCAATGATCAGCTATTCCTGTGATGGTGAATTTCATACTTATCCTAAAATAATTCCTGCAGCACACTATAAACCTGGTGAAATGCATGTTATAAAAAGCTGGAGTGGAATTGTAGGAAAGATCCCGCAGGTTCCTTATACTTACCGTGTTGTGGGGCATATGAATGAGCACCAGCTTGCTATCGGTGAAACAACTTTTGATGGCCGTAAAGAGCTGATCAATCCTGAAGGAATGTTTCACTACTATCCCCTCATGATGATAACTCTTCAAAGAGCAAAAACCGCTAGAGAAGCTATAAAGGTCATTGGAGATCTTGTAGAGAAATATGGATACAGAAGCAGCGGGGAATCTATTTCAATTGCAGATAAAGAAGAAGCCTGGCTTCTTGAAATAGTAGGTCCCGGGCCGGGAGGAAAAGGAGCAAACTGGGTTGCTGTAAGAATACCTGAAGGTGAAATCTGTGCTACAGCCAATATGTCACGTATAAGGGAATTTCCCCTTAACAATCCTGATAAAGCAGTCTATTCAGAAAACGTAATAAAGTTTGCAATAGAAAAGGGCTATTACAATCCGAAAAGTGGTAAACCATTCAGTTTTTCTGAAGCCTACAATCCGCCTACTGATGAGCAGGTAAGATACTCCTCCAGAAGAATATGGAGCATATTCAGGAGAGTTAAACCTTCTGCAGGCTTCTCCCCGGATTACAGTTCAAACAGGAAAGGAACAAAGCCTTACCCTCTATGCATAAAACCAGATAAAAAGCTTGATATCAGGGATGTTATTGCACTACATAGAGATCACTATGAAGGCACAGAATTTGATATGACAAAAGATGTTGTTGCAGGACCTTTTGGAAGTCCTGACAGATGGAGACCTATGAAATGGAAGGTTGATAAAAAAATCTATGCATGGGAGAGACCAATTTCAACACAACAGGCAGCCTTCGTTTTTGTATCAGAATCAAGGTCAGATCTGCCGGATGAAATTGGAGGTATATACTGGTACGGTATAGATACACCATATACATCTGTTTTTGTCCCTTTCTACTCATCAATTACGAAAATGCCACCTGCATACTCTACAGGAACACTCAGAAAATACTCAGATAAATCTGCATGGTGGGTTTTTAATTTTGTGGCGAACTACGCAAATTTAAGATACAGCTATATGATAAAAGATATTAAGAAGGTTCAGCAGGAACTTGAAGACATTGAGTTTGATCTTCAGCCATCAATTGAGATAGCTGCGAAAGATCTTCTTAAAAGAAAACCCGAGCTTGTAAGTAAATTTATGACAAAATATTGTGGAGAGAATGCAACTTCAGTTGTAAATCGCTGGAGAGAACTGGGAACACATCTTATTACAAAATACAATGACGGTTATATTCAGAACCAGAAACACCGACCGGAAGAGGTAGGATACCCGGTAAAATGGCTCAAAAAAGAGATCAGAAAAAAAGGCAGAAAACATCGCATTAAACAATTAAGAGACGGCGAACGGGAGTTATAGAAAAACCTTCCTGCCTCAAAAAGGCAGGAAGGCCGGATTAGCAGGACCCGCCCCCAAATAGTGCTGAACTGAGGGGGCTGTTCAGCAATCAGGAGAATAATAACCGGATCCTTTCTGCTTCGATTGACGGATAAAGCCCGTTATTTTATTAAAAAACTGACTACATCATACCCGGGCAACCTCCCCGGATTCATACCGGTGAATCCGGAGAAGTCACCTTGTTTGGGTTATGTTTAAAACATAAACACTACTATCTAAAACGCATGCAGAGCAATATCTGCAATATAATTTCTTCATATCTGCCTGCCTGAAAGAGTTACAGCAGAAAATTACAGGCTGTTTTCTGAACAGACCTGTCCCTATGACTATCAAGGCTGGCATTAAAAATTTTTAAATAAGCTAACTGCTACTGAATTTTATGTATATATGAGCAGAAACCTCCCTGTTTTTTAAAGGAAGTATCATGAAATTTTCGAAAAAAGAAGAATAGGGATCTGGAATTAACCATACAGGTTTGTAGCTAAAAATGACCTTCGGCCCCATAAATACCTCGCTTTTAAAACTTTTTATAAATTTGTTGATGAAAATAGAAAGAGAGGTTGATTCACATCAGGTTGAACAATGTTTTCCCAATTGTTTGCATTCAACAGTTTATCCGGTATGAGCTAAACGCAACACCATTAAAACAAATTCAACAATTCAGATCTCTCAGTTTACCAAATCATCAATATTTATGTTTTAAAAACTAACCCAACTCTATTTTAGTTCAGACCTGATAAAAAATCAACACCTGAATTAAAAAAACTAAAACCCATACCTGCTGCCAGTTACTTCCGACCAACTTTAACATCAACACTATTCACATCAACATCACAATCTATCTTACTTCCAACACCAGCAGACGCTTGAAAAATCAGCTCCTGAATACAATATTTTAACTATAGATTAATTTTAAGGAGGAGATATGTTAAAAGACAACAGATCAAAGATTATATATTTTTTCTCAACAGGACTTCTTACAATAATGATGATCTCTTCAGTCTACATATATTTTTTCAAATTTGAGGAAACTGCAGCACCCTCATTTGAAGCCCTTGGATTTCCTTTATATATCATATATCCCCTTGCAATAGCCAAACTCCTGGGACTTATTGCTATATGGAGCAACAGATCATTTTTTCTTAAACATCTGGCCTACTCAGGATTCTTTTTCAATTTTCTTCTGGCACTTATTGCACACATATATGCTGCAGATAATAAATTCACCCCCGCACTCATTGCAATCATTCTTTTATGGCTCTCTTACAGCAGCTACAGATGTACACTTACCAAAGAAGGTGACAAATGCCTGCTGGAAGGTGGAAAAAAAGACTGAATTAATAAAAATTTTTCATTTTCCATCAGATATTGCATAAACAAAAGTATGTAAATTCACGTATTTGGATAATGAAAAAAATAGCTTTTGTTAAAAATCTGTCCTGGATACTATTTTTCTCAATGCTGATTTTCACCGGATGTAATAGCGGGTCTGATAAGAAGGAGGTTAAACCTGCATCAGAAAAAGCTCCGGTAACAGCTGAGAACCCATTCTTTAAAGAGTACAACACTCCTTTTAAAGTGCCCCCATTCAAGCTCATAAAAGAAGAGCACTATATGCCGGCATTTGAAAAGGGCCTGAAAGAAGCAAAAGATGGAATTCTTGCTATTATCAACAATAAAGAAGAACCAACTTTTGCCAATACAATTGTAGCGATGCAGAAAAATGGAGAACTTCTTGGTAAAGTATCTGCTGTATTCTTTCATCTGAATGGAGCCGATACAACTCCCGGACTTCAGAAACTTTCTGACAAAATCACACCAATGCTCAGTAAATATCGTAATTTCGTTAATCTCAATGCAGAGCTTTTCAAAAGAATTGACACTCTCTATGCAAAAAAGGATAACCTGAAACTTACTTCTGAAGAGATGACTCTTCTTACTGACACCTGGAGAGGTTTTGTGAGAAGTGGAGCAAAACTGAAACCTGAAGAGAAGGCAAAGATCAAAGCAATCAACGAAGAGATGGCTGTACTGGCTCTTAAATTCAGAAAGAACCTCCTCCACGACACCAACGGTTTCAAACTTTTCATCGATAAGAAAGAAGATCTGGAAGGTCTTCCTGCAACACTTGTAAAAACCGCTGCTGCTGCTGCAAAAAAAGATGGTCAGGAAGGCAAATGGCTTTTTACACTTCATAAACCAAGCTGGATTCCATTCCTTCAGTACTCTCCCAAAAGAGAACTCAGAGAAAAATTATATAAAGGCTATATCAACAGATGTAACAATAATGACAAGTATGACAATAAGAAAATTATTGCAAGAATTGCTCTGTTAAGATTAAAGAAAGCCAGAATAATGGGATATAAAACACACGCAGACTTCAGACTGGAAATAAATATGTCCAAAGAGCCTGCAAATGTTTATAAACTTCTCAACAAACTATGGACTCCTGCTCTGAATATGGCAAAAAAAGAGCGCGCTGCCATGCAGGAGCTTATGGATAAAGAGGGTAAAAAAGGAGAAACTTGAATCCTGGGACTGGTGGTATTATGCAGAAAAGCTGCGTAAAGCCAGATACAACCTGGATGAGAAAGAACTCAGACCATATTTCGATGTAGATAACGTACGTGAAGGAGCTTTCTATGTAGCAACTAAGTTGTACGGTCTCAAATTTATCGAAAGAAAAGATATTCCTGTTTTCCATAAAGATGCAAAAGTATTTGAAGTTCAGGAAGCTGATGGTTCACACCTCGGTATTCTATACACTGATTATTTCTACAGAAACAGTAAAAGAGGCGGCGCATGGTGCGGTGGTCTGAGAGGCTACTCAAATATTGAAGGTAAACTGAAAACTCCGGTTATCTACAATGTATGTAACTTTACTCCTCCATCAGGAGATAAACCTGCACTTCTGAGTTTTGATGAAGCAACAACCCTTTTCCACGAATTTGGTCACGCTCTTCACGGACTCTTTAATAAGTGTAACTATCCTGGTGTTTCAAGAACATCAAGAGATTTTGTAGAGCTTCCATCACAGATCATGGAACACTGGTGTGCAGAACCTGAAGTTCTTAAGGTTTATGCAAAACACTACAAAACCGGTAAACCAATTCCCGATTCACTTATTAAAAAACTTGAAAAAAGCAGCCACTTCAACCAGGGCTTTGCTACAGTTGAATATCTGGCAGCATCACTTCTTGACATGAACTATCACACAATTACAGAAGAGAAAGAGGTTGATACAGCTAAGTTTGAAGCAGATTATTTCAAAAAAATCGGCCTTATTCCTGAAGTTATCTCCAGATACAGAAGCACATACTTCCAGCACATTATTGGTGGTTACGACTGCGGTTACCATGCATATATCTGGGCAGAAGTTCTTGACTGTGATGCATTTGAAGCATTTAAAGAGACATCACTCTTTGACAAAAAAACTGCAGAATCCTTTAGAAACAACATCCTTTCAATGGGTGGCAAGATGGATGAGATGGAAATGTATAAAGCTTTCCGTGGCAGAGAACCAAAAATTGAAGGCCTCATGAAAAAACGTGGTCTCACCACTGAATGACGTAGCGAAGCGAAGGAATGAAAATATAGGTGAGATGGGTGCAGCGAGGAACGCAGCTGTCTCCTTATACTTCCCACTGAATGACGTAGCGAAGCGAAGGAATGAAAATATAGGTGAGATGGGTCTTTGCCAATGCTGAAGCGAAGCGGGAAGCATTGCTTCGCAAAGATGGGCAACGCACTGTGTTCTCTTATTCAGAGGAACGCAGCTGTCTCCTTATACTTCCCACTGAATGACGTAACGAAGTTAACAATAAGAGCACCGGAAATCCGGTGCTCTCCTATATCGAATAATTAGTTAAATCAGAATCTTAAACCAGTTCCAGCTCTCAGGTAGGCACCGGAAAAATCTGTTCTCTTTAGTGAAACTGTATCGATAGTAATTACTACAGAAAGCATTTCCTCTTTTATAGTTCTTCTCCCCATAAAGATAGAGAGTTTTCTTTCATTACCAGATCCGCCTGTTACTATCTCCTTTAGTATTTTTACCGATTAAACTAAAGAGTACAATTTATCATCTCTGGAAAAGTGAAAGACCGGAAAAGCAGGCTGAACAGTACCTGCTGTCTCCCTGGCCTTCATTGCGCTCCTGCCCAATTATTCCTGTAAAGTTCTGTATAATCCGGGAACAAACCCCTGCGTTCAAGCCCGGTTACAGCTCAAAGCTGTACTCTCAGTTCTTAAAGAAAGTCCGAATACAACAGAAATTTAAATGCAGTAAAACTGCAATAAACCATATACTCCAAAAAGGTGGAATATTGGATAAAAAAAATGGATTAAAATTTTATCGGATTCCAGCTACCCTCTGGATCTCATTTTTCTCTACTTCAGGTTTCACCTGATTCTCACCAGTTTCACAGAGAGCTCTTAACATTCTCATGTGTCTTGCCCAGTGATAACTGCAGGTTCCAAAAAATTCAGACTGCTCTTTCCACCCTGTATGCCTGAAATCGAGCTTTATATAGCTATTATATACAGTGAAACTGAACACTATTTTTGTTCCCATCCACTCTTCCGGCCCTTTTACACACTCCCATTCCACTCCGGTTTCTTCAAGCCTGTTTATTCTCATCTTCAGTGAAGGTTCATTATTGTAATAGAATACATTTTCCTCGCCAGTTTTTTCTCCGATTTTACATTCAGCAATCCACCAGCCTGCGACTCCTTCTGTTGAAGTAATTGCTTTCAAAACCACCTTTTCGTCCGCATCAATTATGACCTGATGATATATAGATTCCATTATAGCACCTTCCTTTTTCAGCTACTCTCGGGGTTATCATTGAGCATACATACATGTTCTGTACCTATTACATGCTCATAACCTTTAATCGGGGGGCAGATTCTGTTATACACACAGTCTTTACAAAACTCCAGTTTAGTTCGCACATCTCCCCAGGAGTTCCCTTCTCTCAACTCTTTATAGATTATTTCAAAAAGAGAGGAGTGGGTAAGCTCTCCGATAGAGGATTTATTCATACTACCATACACTCTGCCATCGGTGGACACTGTCAGACTTCCGTAATTTTCAGTATTAAATATTGAATTAGTAAATATATCTTCACTGCTTCTTATTCTCTCAAATCCAGCACTTTTAACAACCACATTATCTTTGAAGAATCCCAGATTACCTCCATCAAAAAAAGGCTGCATCCAGTAAGATTCAGGGCTGAACTCTTCAATAAGATCTGAATAGTAGTCAAGATCCTCCTCCCCTTTTACAATAAAATTGAACTCAAAAGGTATCCAGGACAATCTCAAACCTTTAAGTGCTGCATCAAGTTCTGTTTCAGGAATAGAAGAGGCAAAGTGTATTTTTACAGAAATATTACTGTAAATATTAATCTTTCCTATGCTCTCCAGCTGACGACTAAGGTCAGTTGCAGGTATATTGAACACAATATCCTCACTATAATCTCCTGCCATCTCTGTAATAATATCAAAATCCCTGTGTCTACCAAGGGAAGTAGTGAAAACAGACAGTTCAGATACCCCTCTTCCCTTTAACTCACAGAATATCTTTTCCAGCAAAGAGGTTTCTATTTCTGCAACTCCATGTTCAGTATGTTCAAAAAAAGGGAACTGTTTCCCCGCTTCCCTGAATGATTGTGGAAACACACCTGCTTCTGAATATATGTTTATATTCAGTTTTTTAAGATGATTCAGAAGCCCGGAAGCTATCAATTCACCATCGTGCCCTACTCTTCCCTTCTCAATGGGAGCACCTATTATCAACGGGCTTCTGTTTTCTGCAACCTGAAGAACTTCAAGCATACCTCTGCTTTTTAGTTCTTCTATTAAAGAGTCTGTATCTGAAACATTAAGTTCGCCGGATTCTTTTAAAACAGGCCTGCTTCTGTCTCTGTTCAATTCATCTATACCATTCAGCTGATCTGGTCTTTCAACAATCAGTCGATCCCCGTTGCTGGTATTATACAGTAGTGCCCTATCATTATTGCGAAACACCTTAACATAAGGTTTTAAAAACACCCAGTAATATTCCGAACTGCAAACAGTCACAAACAAATCCCTTTGGCAGATTATTTTACAACAATCCTTTAAAATCTATCGATACAAACGAGTAGTCAGGTTAGTCTTCAACTTTGAGATTGCCTGTACAATCAATCTTATTCTGATAATTCATAAACCATAATGAGATACCGATGATTCCATAATATCTCTAAATTTGTATCAACTTACACAATTTAATTAATTGCAAATTCAAAGTCAAGGGATAAATTTCTTTATTTTTAATAAAAGCCCCCTGCATCAAAAAAACCGTACAAAATGTACACAAAAGTAAACGGAGGCAGAAATCTGCCTCCCTTTTTATAAATAGTCAGATATCACACCTCAAAACCTCTGCAGGATTCTCTGTAGCAGCTTTAACTGAATGAAAACATATAGTTATAAAAGCTGTTATAAATGCAACTGAACCTGAGAGGATAAAAAGAGTAATGTCAATGTCTGTTCTGTATGCAAAATTGCTGAGCCAGGTATTCATACCGCTCCATGCAAGAGGCCATGCAATGATATTAGCCAGAAGTACCCATTTCATGAAATCAGCAGATAGTAGCAGAACAACTTTCGGCACTGAAGCTCCCAGAACTTTCCTTAAACTAACCTCTTTTCTCTTCTGTCTTGCTGTAAATGAAGATAAACCTGTGAGCCCTGCTCCGGCAATAAAGAGAGCTATAAGAGCAAAATAACCGACCATATTACCCATTTTTTCCTCTTTTCTGTATTGACTATCAAAGGACTCATTTAGAAAAACATACCTGAATGGATAATCAGGGGCATATCTTTTCCATAGTTTCTCAATATGACTCAGTACTTCTGGAACATTCTTTCCGCTAACCCTTACGTTTGCGCAGGACAACCCATGATTTCTTATAGACATAAACAGTGGCTTGATTTTTGTATGGAGAGAGTCTATATGAAAATCTTTAACAACTCCCACTATTCTTGCATTTTTTGCATAGCCGTTATCAACTCTCTTACCAGCCCAGGGTTTTTTAAGATCAAGAGCTTTAACAGCTGTTTCATTACAGAGAAAGCCTTCTGATTCTGAGCTACAGTCACTCTTTATAAGGTTGCGTCCTTCAAGGAGCTTTAAATCCATAACTTTAAGGTAGTCCTCATCAACAGGATTAAAACTTGCACTACAGAATCTGCCCTCTGCTTTAAATGTTTCAGTCCATCTTATTCTGCCGGGAATTGTATTTGAGTATGCAACACCTTTTATATCAGGCATCTTTAACAGCTCCTCTTTAACCATATCTTTCTTTTTTCTCAAATCACCCCTCAAAGCAAAATTTATCACCTGATCTTTAGTAAAACCGGTTTCCGCATTTCTCATATAGTTAATCTGATCAAAAATGATCAGTGTTGCAATAGAGAGTCCAACTGATACTGCGAACTGAAAAACTACAAGTATTTTTCTTAAACTTCCCTTCTGTCTGTTACTACTTCTTCCTTTCAGTACTTCTGCAGGTTTAAAGGATGTCAGATATAGTGCAGGATAAAGTCCTGCCATAATTGTAACTGTTAACCAGACACCTCCCATTATTCCAATAACCCATGGATCAAAGAGAGTAAAACTCATCTCACTGTTAAGAAATTTACTGAACCCCGGCATAATAGACCATAACAATCCTGATGCAATAACAAATCCTGTTGAACATATTACAGCTGTTTCCATCATAAACTGCATTATAAGATTTCCCCGACTTCCGCCTACTGTTTTCCTCAAACCGATCTCTTTTGCCCGTAAACCAGCTATTGCAGTCGATATATTTATATAGTTCATACATGCAATTAAAATTATAAAAACTGCTATCCCTCCAAGAATCATCAGAAAACCACTACTACCCCGCTTCATACTGTACTCATGAAACTTATCTTTGCAGAAATAGATGTTTCTGTAATTTCTCAGAGAGAATACAGCATCACTTTTTTCATTATGTCTGCTGAAATAGAGATCACTAAAATGAGCGGTAATCTTCTTTTCCAGGTTTCGTAAATTAACTCCCGGTTTTAACAGGAGAAAAGTACCGTGATTCCAGGAACCGAGACGGGTCATAAACCTTTTATCATCAATAATTTTGCTAAGAGTTATAAACGACATGACTGACCCCACTCTGAAGTGAACATTCTTCATATCCTCCATAACACCAACGACTTTAAATGTATATACCTTATTTACAACCAGGTTCCGGCCCACCACATCAACTGTACCAAAGATCTTCATTGCTTCACTTCTATTAAGAACTATCGTAAAAGGAGCTTTCAGAGCACCTTCTGGGACGGCATGGATGAAATCCACATTAAAAATTCTGAAAAAAGCCTCTGTAGCCATCATAGTTCGTTTCAGAGAGACATTGGTATTGTCCTTTTTCTTAACATACATTCCTGTATATGAGATGTTATTAAAAGTAACATACTCTTCAACTTCGGCAAATTTCTCTTTAACAATCTTTCCGTGAGGAGCTCCCAGAATGGCCCAGTTACCGGCTTCAAGTCTGTAAATCCTGTCACCTTTTTTCTGAAAACTGTCCATCTGCATTTCACCTCTGATGAAGAAAGCTATCATCAGAGCAACAGTAACAGCTATCGCCAGTCCAAGAATATTAATAAGTGAGTAACCTTTGAATTTTACAATATTTCTCAGTACAGGTTTAAAACTATTCAATATAAGAGAGCAGTTCCTGCCGGATATAAATTTCATATATGAAAAACTGCTTTTAACAGTCTCTTTTATATACCAGTGATTGGCTCTGAGTCTTCCACGATTTTTACACTTACTTTCCCACACTTCAGCCATATCCCCTTCGAGAGAGTATCTGTTCTCATACTCACTTAATCTTGATACAAGCCATTTAGCTGATGAAGGAGGTGAATTTTTCTGATTCATTCAGAATCTCCAGCTATGAAGTTTGTTTCTGCTACACCTTCCCAGATTTTCCGATGAAGCTCTCTGGCTCTTCCCAGAGCCTCCCGGCCTATTTCAGTGATTGTATAATAGACTTTCCTCTTTCCACCTCTTACAGCAGTTGGTTCACCTTTAACCGAAACAACATACTCTTTCTTAACAAGCTGATCAAGATTATTATAAAGGGTGCCAAAACTTACTTCCCGGCCCGTAGCATCTGAATAGAACTCCATAATTTTTACACCGTAAGCATTTTCCCCTAGTTTCCAGATTCCCATAAGAAGAATCTCTTCATTTATTGTGAGTATTTTCACAAGCGCCTCCTGTATTAACTACTTTTTCGTGAAAATATATTAACGACTTTTAAGTTTAAATAGTTCCATAAAAAAATAAATTAAATAGAAAATGGAAAAAAATAGTGTCATAATCAGAAGCGGAGAAATCAATGAGTAAAAAATCTATTCTTTTCAGATGGTTTGGAATTGGAAAAATCCCCGGCAAAGACAGAAAAAATCTTGAAGCTGAGGGGATTGTATACTTAGATGAAGGTATTAGGGGAAAAGTATATTTCAGAAATTACAAAGCTCCAGGCAAACATTTTGTCAGAAAAACATCCGTTTTTGCCGGCTCGGTAATAATTACAAAGAAGAGGTTCATTGCCTACTCTTTCTCAACCAGAATAGCTGATTTTCCTTTAAAAAAACAGTTTATAAAAAAAGCACAGTTTAAAGAGACCTCCAGAGGGCTTCTTCAACTTGCCTTTAATGCAGAGGATTTTAACAGTAATAGCAGTGGAAGAGTTGAATTTTCATTTAAAACATCCGATACAACGTCAGTTCTTAACAAAATAAAGAAAATATAAATTTGTTTTTTTCAAAAAATCAATAATTATTTATACTTAAGAATATAGAGTTAAGTACAGGAGTTTTAAATGAAAAATACAGTAGCTATTCTGGGAGCAAGCAATAAGCCAGAACGATATTCATATAAAGCCTTAAAAATGCTTGAAGGTAAAAATTATAATGTAATACCAGTTAATCCGGTTCTGAAAGAGATTGACGGTGTGGAAGTTACCCGGAGCCTCGAACACATAAAAAGTCCCATAGACACGCTGACTCTTTACATTAAGCCCCAGAGGGTTCTTGAAGAGCTGAATAAGATCATTACATTGAAACCCAGAAGAATAATCTTTAATCCTGGTACTGAAGATTCTACAATAAAAGAGAAGTTTGAAGAGAACGACATTGAGTGCGTGGAAGCATGTACTCTGGTTCTTCTCAGTACAAACCAGTTCTGAATAAAAGATCAGCAAAAATTTATAAGGGAGAGTAATTACGCTTTCCCTTTTTTAAAACCGGAAAATAATGATAATAATTTCTATTAATGCTAATATTCAGGTATGGGTAGAAAAAATAATTTACTAATTTTTGTTGCGGTACTTCTCTTTTCCCTGCTGACTGTGAGTAGTTGCGGTAAAGAAGATGAAGTAAGAAAGTATAAAGAACCTGCATCTGAAAATACCAGAGCCAGGGTGACAGAAAAAGAGACAGAAAAGCCGGCAATTCCGTTGTGGGGAGTTCCCGGAAACTGGTCTGTGGTAAAGTCAAAATCTTCTTTAAGACTGGCTACATACAATACTCCTCTTCAGTCTGTCTGTTCAATAATAATGATTCCCGGAGAAGCCGGTACTATAAACGCAAATATCTCCAGATGGCTCAGACAGTTAAAAAAAGAGGATACAAAAGAGAATATAGAATCTATAATAAAAGGTGCTGAAGAGTTCAGCACAATTGGCAGATTAAAAGGCAAACTATACGATTTTTCCTCACTATCTGCGCCGGAAGAGACCTCTTTTCTGATTGCTATTGTAAATACAGGAGACAGCAGAATGTTCATAAAACTCAAAGGAAAGCCTGAATCTCTTAAAAAAGAGAGAACAGACCTTATAACCTTCTGCCAGTCAATTACAAATGAATAGAGAAAAAATAGTTGAACTTCTTAAAAAAGGAGGTTCACTGAAACTAACTACCTGGGGACTTATATTTCTTCTTGTTGTTGTATTCTGGGGAACACTTTTTCAGGCAGGTAACGGGCTCTACGCTTCACAGGCTAAGTTTTTTCACTCATGGTTCTTTACTATTTTCGGGTTTCTGCCATTTCCCGGGGTTCTCACCATATCTCTGGTACTTTTTATAAATTTAATTCTTTCTGTAATATTCAGAATGGACTTTTCTATAAAAAATTCCGGCAACCTGATTACCCATGCAGGAATAGCCGTACTGCTTACAGGTTCATTTATAAGTTTTGTTAATTCAGAACATACAAGACTCAATATAAAAGAAGGAACCGCCTCTTCAAAAGTATTTCATCTCCATAAATGGGAACTTGCAGTACAGACAGAAGAGAAAGATGGCTTAACTACTCGGGCAGTAGACTACGGAGCTCTCTCAGAAGGTAAACCTCTGCAACTAAAAGACCTTAATATGAGAATAGTTCCACGTAAATTAATCAGAAACAGTGTGAGTATCAAAGAAATGGGGAGCACAGACAGAAAGCTTATTGAAGATCATTCTTCAGCAGTTCCGGGAGCAACCGTATCTGTAGAATCATCAGATAAAAAAGATCACCTGATAACTTTGTGGGGAGAAGACAGATCTCCGGCAACTATTAACACCGGAACCGGAACCTGCTTTTTAAGTCTCCGCAGAAAAGTAGCAATTCTTCCGGTTAAAGTATTTCTGAAAGATTTCGTTACCGGGTTTCACCCCAACTCAAACATTCCCAGAAGTTACATAAGCAAAGTTAAAGTTTCCACTCCTGAAGGCAACACCTTTGATGCAGAAATATCTATGAACAAACCTCTGCGTTTCAAAGATTACACTCTTTACCAATCATCTTTTTTCAAAAACCGTGATGGAGAAGAGTACTCAATAATAGCTGTTGTAAAGAACAGAGGACGGCTTATTCCATATATATCAAGCGCAATAATTTTTGTGGGTATGGCACTTCACTTTATATTGAAGTCTCTGCTTCGCAGGAGAAAAAATGATTAGAATTATACCGGTTATACTATTACTTATCTGCACACTACCAGTAGATGCAGCACCAGATATAGAAGAGTTCCGAAAGATACCGGTAATTCTTAAAGGCCGACCTCTGCCTCTTGATACTTATGCGATAAACATTCTGAGACAACTATCCGGGAAGAGTAAATATGAGAAGATGAGTGCAGCCAGATGGCTGGCGGAAACAATGTTTAAACCGGAAAAAGCTGCCCATCACAGAGTCTTTCTTATTTCAAATCCTGATATTCCCGGAGCAATAGGGATAAAAGGAACCGGAAAAGGCAGGGACAGATACAGTTATAACCAGCTGATCCATGGTGCAGGAAATATAGACAGGCTTGTAAGGCAGATCTCTTCAAAAAGTGAAGCATCCCGCTCACTTCTTGAAAGAGACATAATACTTCTCTACAACAGGCTCCTTATCTACAAAGATCTCAGAAACTGCATGATGTTTGCAATTCCATCTCCCCATCTGAAAATAGAGTCACCGGAATTACAGAAAATTACAGGAGCCAGATCCGGCGTCCACTCATATCTTCAATTCAGAAAGACTCAGAAGATACTTGAAAATTTTATCAATGAATCTCCAGAAGATAGCAGGGAACTGAGAGAGGCATCACGCCTTCTGGCAATACTCAAAAGCTTCCCGGAGTTTTACGGTGCTACAACTCCCCCCTTCATTCCTTCTGCTTCAGGAGACTGGAAATCCCCATGGACTTATCTTGCAGAGCACAATACCGGCAACGGGGCTCCCCCACTGATAAAGCAGCTGGAACAGATTGTTCTGGCATACCGTAACGGAGATAATTTCAACAGAATTGTAACTAAATTCATTGATAGTACAGATTCAATTATACAAACTGACAGCAGTACAATAAGGAATGAAGTTCTATATAACTCTGTTGATCCGTTTTACAAAGCTCAGTTTTTTTATGGGATAGCTGCCCTCCTGCTCCTTCTCTCTTCTCTTTTCAGAAACAAAAAACCTCTTTTTACAGCTGGGATGATACTTACATCAGGTGGTTTTCTTCTCCACTTGTGGGGAGTAGCAATCAGATATACAATAACAGGACGACCTCCGGTAACAAATCTGTATGAGACCTTTATATTCACAGGCCTTATTACAGTTGTACTGGGAGGCTTTCTCTATTTCAGACTTAACAACACCACCTCTCTCATTGGGGGAAATGTTACGGCTCTTATAATGATGCTTATTGCCGGACGATACTCTCTTGATGGAGATACTATGGGGGTTCTTGTTGCAGTTCTTGATTCAAACTTCTGGCTGGCAGCTCATGTAATAACCATAATTCTGGGATATGCAGGCATCATATTATCTGGTTTTACAGCCCATGTCTGGCTGGTTAAGAATCTGAGAGGAATAAAAGACAGCAACCTTTTTAAAGCTGTTTTTTCAACCCAGGTGTTTGGCCTTATATTTACATTTACTGGTACAGTACTGGGAGGTGTATGGGCTGATCAGAGCTGGGGACGCTTCTGGGGGTGGGATCCAAAAGAAAACGGAGCTCTGGCAGTTCTCATTTTCTCAGCCATTCTCTTCCATGCAAAAAAAGCTGGTATGATAAAAGAAAAAGGCTTTGCTGCAGGCTCAGTTGCAGGAGCTGTAATGGTTGCACTGGCCTGGTTCGGAGTGAATCTTCTTGGAGTAGGACTGCACTCATACGGATTCACTTCAGGAGTAGCAATTCCTCTCTTTGTATATGTAACGGCTGAACTGCTTTTTATTGTATCTGTTACTATTCCCGGAGAAGATAGAAAAAAATAGTTTGATATTCATAAAAACTGAACTAACTTTATTCTGTAAAGGGAGAGCAGATGTTTTTAAAAAGAATATCATCAAAGATTTTTGCAGTTTTTTTACTTCTTCTTATTGGCCTTGGTTCTACCATTATAAGTGGCTTCATCGCCACTGACACTCAGGAGCAGCATATAATCCTGAGTAACCTGCTACACAACATGAGATATCATGTCTCAAAAGTAGTGAGCAAAACCCTTGGTTACTCTGATCTGAAATTTGCAAATCCCACAATATACAGAATCAGAACAAAAGAGTCCGAAAAAGAGATACAGCATTCAATTACAGAGATAGATAAAATACTCAACGTACTTCTTGTAAAAAGATATTTTTATGAAAACGATATGGTTACACTGAAGTTCAGTGAAGATATAGTACATGACTTCAATTTTAATCTTAAAAAAGCTATAGAAGAGTGGGATAATCTTAAAAAGCTGGCTCTATATCTTATTGACAGCAAAGCAGAAAGCATGCCGGAACAGTATACTTCCAGGCTTAAAAGCTTCAGAAAACTTAACAAGAGTCTCTTTACGAGTTCTTCTGAAGTTGTAAGGCTTTGTGAAAATGATGCACATAAAAGGAAAAATACCAGTAATACCATTCAGTTAGTAAGCATTATTCTTGCACTATCTGTATTCCTGTTTCTTATTTATCACATAACAGTCAACTTCTATACTCCACTAAAAGAGATAAAGAGGGTATTCAGAAGTATGAGCAGAGGTAGAATAAAACAGAGCTTCAAAAGAACCAAAGATGACGAATTTACTGAACTTTACAGCAACTTCAACAACTTCATAGATAATCTGAATACCATTTTTGCTCTGGAAGATACGATTATTCTTGAAGAGAAGCTTGAACAGATACTTCAATATATTCATCAGAACTTCAAAACGTTTATACCCTTCAGCACTATGGGTCTTAAGTACAGATACATGCAGAAAAGTATTCTTACAACTATACTTGACGAAGAAGGAAGAATAAGCACAGTAGATAACGGAGATGATCTGGAAGAGTTTGATACAACAGTAATTGAACAGAATAGCCTTATAACTCCCATAACAATTAACAATACTTATGTTGGCTACATATTCTTCTCATTTAAAGACAGAGAAGTAGATAAAACCTGGATCAATTTTCTGGAACTCTTTAAGGCAAAACTCTCTATGGCCTTCTATAAAGGAATTCTATTTAAATCACTTCTTTCAATAATCACAGAATCTCTGGCTGAGATGGCTGAAGCAAAAGATCCGGAGACCGGCTTGCATCTTGTTAGAATGTCCAGTTATTCAGCAATAATTGCACAGCGTTTAATGGAAAAAGGTGAATACAAAGATATAATAGACAGTCAGTATGTAACAGATCTGCGGATCTCTGCTCCAATGCACGATATTGGTAAAGTTGCGACACCGGACAATATACTTCTTAAGCCGGGACGCCTTAATGAAGATGAGTTCAAAATCATGAAAGAGCATGCCACAGCCGGAGGAGTCATTCTTACAAATCTTAACAGAAGATTCAGAAGTTACGGTATCACCTATTTCTCTATGGCTGCAGAAATAGCCAATTACCATCATGAAAAGTATGATGGCTCAGGCTACCCCGGAGGAGTTTCAGGTGAAGAAATTCCTCTTTCAGCAAAAATTGTTGCTGTTGCGGATGTTTTTGATGCCCTTACATCAAGAAGGCCTTATAAAGAGCCTTTTTCAATTGAAAAAAGTCTCAAAATAATTGAAGAGTCTTCAGGTACACATTTTGCTCCCGACATAGTTAAAGCTTTCTTTGAAGCTTTACCTGAAATACGGGAAATTTATGAGAAATACAAAGAGGTTTAAGAGATGTAAAAGGAGGGGCTCAATGATAAACATATCAACTGTAGTGGATTTTCCGATATCCCCAGGAAGATATAGATATTATCAGAAAATATAAAAACCCTGGTCAACCACTAAAGATACTCATCTCTCCGGTTATTACTTCTCCATTAAAATGGCTGAAAGAGGGGTTTTGCATAATATCTACAAAAACAGCCTGATGCACCTTCTATATCTACGGGGTATAGATCCGGCAGATTTTCCTGAATATTGTAGAAAAGATCAGAATCACTAAGTCCCGCTTACCAGTTCAATAAGATTGCCTTCCGGATCTGCAATAACACTCTCATAATATCCGTCTCCTGTTACCCTGGGACTGGAAACAATTTTCACACCTTCTGCTTTCAGCTTATCTGTAAATATATCCACTTTACTCCGGTTTTCAAGAATGATTGCTATATGGGTGTAACCCATTACTTCACTAAATATTTCTTCCGTAATATCTGTTCGGTTCATTATTTCTATGCGTGGGCCTTCACTAAAAGAGAGGAAGTATGAAGAGAAGCCTTTTTCCTTGTTTATATATTTAGCATTACATGAGCAGTTAAAATACTTAACATAGAAATTTCTGATTTTCTCCAGATCCTTAACCCATAATGCTACATGACCAATTTTCATTATTAATCTCCTCAGTACAGTATACAGGAATTTCCTTATATGGATATCCCTGGATTTTGCAATGGCTACTCAAAAATACTATTAATACCGGATAATAAGATTATATCAGGCTATATTAAAAGACAAACTGTGAATATTATTGAAGAATATTCAGTGATAATCAAAAACGGGAACAGATTGCCCTCTGTTCCCGTTTCTGTTGGAATTGTTAAAAAAGAGGCTCCCCTTTCGGGTCACACATTACTATTTTCTTATTCAGAAACATAATCTAAAATCGTTACTGAATATACCTGATACGATTCGGAATGAAGCAAGTTCCATAGAAAATAAATTCATTTCCTCTTTAACTCATCTCAAACTATGCAAAACTTAACTTCCAGCAAACATAACATGATAACACAATCAGACAAAGAATTAAAACTAAACTCATGCAAAATAAAATTTACATAATTCAAAAACATAAAATACAACTTCAATTTTTTGTTTAAACACAGAAACTTCAGCCAAATTCAAAATAACGAATCAAAAATTCATTCTACTTCAAACTTAATTTAAAAACAGTCTGTATTGGCTACGTAAAACAGTGCAGATCCGGCATATTCAGAAATTTCAAAGAACTTTAAGCGTATATATCAGAAAAAATACACATCACCTACAATTAAATAATCGCAAGTCATTTCTAATATATCACACATCTCAAGGCAAAAATCAACTGTATATATGAAAAAAAATACTTCAGACAAAAAAAAGTTCCCTTAATCACATTTCAACACTTCTACAGGGTTGGAATTTACACCTCTTATTATCTGAAAAGATACTACCAGAACTCCCATAAATACACTTATAAAAAGGGAGAGAAGAAAAATATCCGGAGTAACTGATATTCTGTGCACAAAATTTTCAAGCCACAGGTTCCCCCAATACCATACAATTGGAAGGGCCAGAACATTACCTACAGTAATAAGTATCACAAACTCCAGGGAAAACATTCCGAATATTGACATACCGGAAGCTCCAAGAACCTTCCTGACACCAATTTCCCTGAGCCTCTGTTCTACAGAATAGGAAGCCAGACTTATTACTCCCAGTAAAGCTATCCCCAATGCAATACAGGAAAACCAGAAAAAGAGGCCTTCAAAGCGCTCCTCACTTCTATAAAGATTATCGATATCATCTTCCAGAAACCCAGGCTCAAAAGGAGTAAGCGGAGCTGTATCTCTCCACACCGCTTCAACTCTGTTAAGTAACTCAGCACCATCTATATTCCCGGATGTCCGAAAAACAAGATAGTTAAATTTACCATCCCATGGTCTGGCTGTAATAATAAGCGGAGCAATATCCTTATATCCTTTATCAAAACTGAAATCCTTAACAACTCCGATAATTTCATGGATACCGTTTCTCTCCACTCTCTTTCCCGTGGCTCTGCTCCATCCCATTACATCGGCAAACTTTTCATTAACAACATACCTGTTCATGTCCCCACTATTATCAGGCAGAAATCCTCTTCCATCTTTAACAGTTATCCCAAAAAGTCTGAAGAAATCTGAGTCTACATCCACAACATTTATCATCATAAACTCATCTTTTCCCTGAGGCCGGTAGCCATTCATTGTAAAACCTTTACCAGGTAGCTGTGAAACTCCACCAACGGCTTTTATGCCAGGAATTTCCATTATCTTCTTCTTTATTATATGGGATTTCACAGCTGCGTTTCTGCTGGACAAAGGAAGATAGAGCATATTTTCCTTCTGAAACCCCAGATCTCTGTTTTTCATAAACTTTATCTGTCCGTTTACAAGTATTGTGGCTGCAATCAAAACGATAGATATGGCAAACTGAAGTATCACAAGCCCGTTTCTGAAGAACTTCCCCTTTCTGGCTCCTTTCTTAAAGTTACCATCTATACTGCATGAAGACAGATAAAACGCAGGATATAACCCTGCCAGAACTCCTACAGTAAGAGCCAGCAGAATGCCTGGTACAAAATACTGCACCTGCACTGCTCCCCAGAAATCCAGTTCTCTTCCCAGGAGACTGAAAAATCTCCCTCCTACAAGAGATGCCAGTATAAATCCTCCGGCAAATCCAGCACTACTCAGAACTGAAGATTCTGTAAGAAACTGTTTAATAAGTCCCTGCCGCTCTGCTCCCATTACTTTTCTCACACCAATCTCTTTTGCTCTTTTAACAGCACCGACAGTACTCATATTAACAAAATTTATACAGGCTATCAGGAGTATGAAAACAGCAATCAGAGAGAATATCTTAATATTTCTCATAATCACCGGCGATGTATGATGAAGGTGAATATCCCCAAGTTTCTGCAGCACAGGTTTAATATACCAGGGGCCACTTGATCTGTTTACCTTATCATCTGCAATACTCTGTGCTCTCTTCTGAACAGCTTCTGCAGAACTACCTTTTCGCAGCTGCAGGTAAGACACATACTGGTGTCCCCCATTCCAGCCAAGATAAGAGGCGGGATTCTTATGTATATAGATGTTTCTATCTTTTGCCAGTGATGAAAAGGAGACCAGCATCTCAAATTTAAGGTGAGAATTCCCGGGAGGGTCATCTATTACAGATACAACCTGATAGTTACCCGTTCCATTTATACCTATTAATTTACCAATAGAAGTTTCATCTCCAAACAATCTTTTTTCAAGGCTTCTGGTTAGAATCACCTTAAAGGGTTTATCAAAATCAACCGGATAAACTCCATTTTTGAGACCAAAAGAGAAAACTCTTAGAATACCCGAAGTTGTATATCTGATCCCATCAACCATGAATCCCCTCTTACCAACAACCACATGCCTCTTCTTCTCTCCACTCATAGTTGCAAAATCCTTCACTTCAGGAGCAACCCGTGTCATCTCTTCTCCAAGGGGAGGAGGATAGTAAGTTGAATCCCCCATATGCCTCTCACCTTTATATGTTTTTATACATATTCTGTAGATTGACTCTCTCTTTTCATGAATATTTTCATAACTGTATTCATAGCCAATATAGACCATAATCAGAATAACAGCACATATACCAAGTGCAAGGCCTGTTATATTTACAAAAGAGTATGCTTTCTGTCTCAGAAGAGTTCTGAAAGCTGATTTCAGAAAACTCCTGAAAAGCCCTGATCGCCATCCTGCCTCTGATTTCAGAAGAGAAATTAAAGTAGTAAAAAGCTGTTTCATAAGCCACACTATTCCCTGTACAGCTCCTCTCTCCTTTTTTACAAGGTTATACTCTTCAGCAATATCTCCCGCAAGATCATCAAAGCTCTCTTTTGAAAGGAATTTAATAAAAAAGTTCTTCATGCTTCCTCTCCTTCAGCTCTGACAGATGAGAAATCTTTCCAGATTGTTTTGTTGAGCTCTCTGGCTGCTTCAAGAGCTTTTATGCCATCAGAAGTAACTGTATAAAAGGATTTCCTGCGACCTCCGCGCTCAGGTGTAGGATCTCCGTCCTTTTTATCAGCATACCCTTTCCTGGTAAGCTGCTCCAGAGAGCTGTAGAGAGCTCCGTAAGAGTATTCTATTCCTGTATTTTCTTCTATTGATCGTCTGATTTTTACTCCATAAGCCTCTTGCTGTAACTTATGAATAGTCAGTAGTATTATCGATTCAGAAAGTGTAAGTACTTGTACCATTTAAACCTCCAATCATATATACTGATTTTCAGTAGAAATAGTTCCACAAAAAAAAACAGAAAAATGCTAATCTACATATTCCTGCAGGGTTACCTCTGCTGAAATACTCTCATTACCTTGCTTATCTCTGGTCTTTATATAGTAGTGATAAATATTATTACCTTCTGTTTTTCTATGCATATAACCTGTAGCAGAAGCCTCTGTGTCGATAAGTTTTATCAACTTCTCTTCATTGTTTACAGTAAACCAGATTGTAAAACCTTCTATCTCTGATTCATCCATTTCCACAGGCTTCTTCCACTCAAGTATATTAATATACTCTTTAATAGCCAGAGATCTGTTAAGAACTCTTCTGCCTTTAAATTCAGCAGGAGCTTTAACTCCACTGGATGACATGTCAGGCTTTCTATCAGGAAATACCATAGGATCTCCAAGAATTGTCATGCCGTAATGCCAGTAAACATCCCATATATCATAGTCCCCTATACTTCTGAACCAGTGCAGAAAGGCTGCTCCAACGGAATCACCTTTTCCAAGTTTTTCATAAAAGTATCTGAACTTCAGCATACTGCCTGTTTTGGTACTTCCAACCACTGCAAGCCCTTTTCCTTCATTATATAGATATGCCTTTCCAAGACATTTACCATTACTATATCTTAAAGCACTACAGCAGAACAGATTGTAAACAAGAGCACCTGGAGATGAATTTACGACACTTTCGTATCCCAGTGTCCCTCCTCTCTCAAAATAGTGAGTTTCCGGACCGGAATGGCATGCCAGCTGGGTAAGGTAATACACCGGATTATCAAGGCGCCTGTTATAATAGTCATCCCTGTGAGTAGAGGGAGCTTTTATCCTATCTGCTGTATCAGGATAAAGACTTACAATGCCTCCGGTTATATCAGTAAAATCCACCCAGTCATCATCAGTATAAGTGAGTCCTCTGTTACTGAAACTTACATCTCCTTTCCAGAATTTATGGTTTTTATCAAAGAAGTTTTTCAGTAAGCTAACCTCATTTCCAGCCATTCCTGTAGTATCAATACGTGCAATAAAAATCTCAGGCAGCATATTACCTGCACCATTGCTGTGTTCATCATAGCGACCGTTATTATCGCTATCTTTCCAGTTACCATCCAGATCCATAAAAAAAAGATCACAGGGAAATTCTGCCTTTCCATGTTCATCATAATCATTTTCCACTTCATACCACGCTATTGGAAACTCACCAATCATAACGCATCCTCTGAGAGAGCTCCCGGAATCTATCAGGAATTTTTTAAGATCTTCAGCAACTCCCCCCTGTACCAGATACAATTCAGAGCTGTAGCCCCCCGAAACAATATGCCCCAGATACCTGCTGATATATTCAGAAAGTTCCCCATAAAGTTCTTTCTGAACCATAACAATTATCTTTCCCATAGAATCCTTCTTCCCTTTCGCTTCAATGGGAACCGATTCTATATAAAAAGGCATGATTCTTTTTCTTTTTTTATACTGATCATAAGTATCAGGAGATTTTTCCCCCATCCACTTTAAAGGCTTTACCTTTTTAAGGTAATCGTCAGCCATTACAACAGAACCCAGGGTCATAGTAAGAATAATTAATCCGGTTAATATTAGCTTCTTTTTCATTATCCTCTCCTATAGATGAACAAATAGTCCGGCTGATGTTTTAAAGCCACCAACTTTCACCTTTATATCTTCAGGCTCAGTGGTACAAAAATCATATCGTCCCTGAATATCCAGTCCCAGAACCCCTGACAAGGGGAGCATTACTCCAGCTTTGACCTGTACTCCCGGACTGAAAGATGTAGCTGTTCCCAGAAAATTCTTCTCCCTGAATGAGAAAAAACCTGCTCCTGCACCAACATACATCCCTTTAACTATGAAAGGCAACTTATATTTTATTCCTGCAATAAGAGGAACAATACTTATTTCCGTTTTATCTTTTGTAAAAGTTAATTCACCATTTCCGCTATATAATGCAGCACTCCCCCATACAGATAACTTCGAATCAATTACATACTCAGCTGCAAATTCAAGAAAAATTCTGTTACTGTAGATATCTTTCAATGTATTACTGGCTGGCTGAAAATAACCAACACTTCCTTCCAGAACAAATCTTCCGGCAGGTACTTCAGATTTTATGACATTCCCCAGACATACTATCAGTATAAATAAAAGACAAATCCTCTTCATAACTACTCCTGTTTCAAAATATGCCACTATCTTAGCATAAGGAGATTAAGTTTTGTCTTTACTCTTTTCTTTTTTATCTACTACCATATAACAGGAATCTCTTTTTCCGGCAATCCGGTATCTTCTCTCTGCAATAAAGCGATATATATACTCTCTGAGTTTTAAAGGAAATATCCTGAAAACAGCAAAAAATTTCAGTATACCACCAGTATCTTCAGCTATACGCAGCGCAGCTTCAGCTCCGCTGAGAACTTTATTGTCAGAAATGTAGATAATTTCTATATTTACAGTAGTTATTTTATGTCGGCTCAATATAGCCAGTCCCTCTTCTGAATCGGAAGGAACGAAAACAATACCTTTTGTTACTGCTTTCTGATAGATGATGTTTATCAGGCCACTACAAAGATTGCAGTATCCATCATAGACAACTGTTTTTCCCTTGTCAGCAACTATGAATCACCCCTTACCCAAACATTCAGGAGCCGTTACCGGCTCCTGTTTATATTCTGTTAATGCTCTATTTTACCTGTTTTTAAACGTTTTGCATGAATCAGTCTCAACTCAGCAATATCCTGCTGACATTCAAAGACTCCATGCCAGTGAGCGTAATCAGGCGCTCCCATTGCAGCTCCCTGACGCATTCTTCTTCCCTGGTGATGCCACAGATGATAGAAGATTTTCTGGAACTCATCTTCCCATGGGTTTTTCTTAAGGAGGTTCTTTGCCTTAAGCTCATCATGCATCTTTTTGGCAGGTTTCCAGTACCCCTCATTATAGAGACGGATATGCTTATCTGCTGCTGAGAAGAATCCTTTAGTGTGTTGAGTTGAATGACAATTACTACACACACGTTCCATCTTTTTTCTACCTTCAATTCCATTGCCTGTAAGAGGACTCATTGGGTCTTTGGAATTACGTATCTTTGATTCTTTAGCCCAGAGATTCCATTTTAATCTTTCAGAAATATTGTGAGTGGTTTTAAGATCACCAATTCCACTCATGTGGCAAACAGCACAGGTTGGAGCTCTGTAATCTCCAGGTTCCCAGGCATCCGGTGCACTACTGTAGTTCCATTTATGCCCCTGGGTCTTATAAATATGACCATGCTTACTGTTTTCAAATATCTCAATATTTGGATGATCAGGTCCCAGATGGCATGAAGAGCACGCATCAGGTTTTCTTGCTTCTTCTATACTGAAAGTATGTCTTGTATGACATACGGTACAATTACCAATATCACCATTTGGATACATTGTACCAATACCTGCTGTAGGCCAGGTGGATTTTATCGGGCGATTATTCTTGTCAAGTTTAATAATAGAACCATGACACTGCATGCAACCAGTCTCTTCTGCTGCAGTTGCAAATTCCGGCATATTCTGCCCTTCGTGAACTGCAATAAGATCGTTAAGATTTTTCTTATTTACATACTGTTTCCTGGCTCTGTAATGGCCACTGGCTTTAAACTGCTTAACTTCAAGAGCGTGGCACTTGGCACAGGTTTCAGGAGTAACAAGAGAGGAGAGATAAGTATCTGTTCCTTTGACCCCCTCACAAAACTGGGATGCCATCTTTGAACCCTTCTCCACCTTATGACAATCTATGCAGGAAACTCCTACATGACCATGTCTGCTCTGTTTCCAGTCAGCAACTATTCCCGGCTGTTTAGTTGAGTGGCACTCTATACATTTTGCCGCCTCTTTTGTTAACCCCCGGTTAACCTTCAGCTCTTTAACTCCTTTAACAGAAGCCCATAGTGCTGTGAAACTGAATATCACCGCAGCGGTGATAAATATTAATTTCAGTCTTCTCACCTGTCACCTCCAAAACGTTTTTTTATATGAACCAGAATATCTTTATGACCGACATGTTTATGGCACTCAATACAGCTTTTAACCTTACCCTGCTTAAAATCCCTGTGAGCCTGCCAGGCTTTGGGAATTTCCATTTTTATTGCATCAAGATCGTGGCACTTCAGGCAACCTGAAGAGTAGGTAAACTTCTCCCGGTCCTTCAGAATCCCTACCCAATCCAGTTTTTCTTCATCATTTATCAACTGGGAGATAGGATCATGAAGCCCTTTATACCCTTTTGTAAGAATAAAATTGACTATTGTGTCATGAGGAAGATGACAGTCAGTACACTCTGCCTTGAATCCGTTTTTATTGTTTCCCCCATGCACGTCCTGATGATATGCATTAATAGCAAAATCCATTATATGGCAGGTTCCGCAGAACTTATCATCACCGGTATGCTTTACTGCAGAGCTTATTGCATAAGCAACTCCAAAAGCAAATACCGCACCAAAGATAAACCCGTAAGTAACATACCTGTTCCTGAAAATTTTTTTCAACAAGTTCATGGTTGTCCTGTTATAAGTATGCGTGTTTTGTCATAATTTTGTCAAACGAAAGAAAAATTATGTACACAAATTTTAACCAAAACAGTTACCTTTTCTCTTCATACCCTACAAATTCAACTTTTTGAATATAAACGGACTGTGTACCGGATTCATCCACAAACAAATGCCTTTGAAAAAAAAGTGAATCTGTACTATAAAAAAGGAGTTATTTCAAAAATTAATGGAGGATTCATAGTGAAAAGAAGAGAGATTGTAGCCATTCTTATGGACGAAAGAAAAGAGAGTGCAGTAAATGTTCAGAAAATTCTTACTGGCTGGGGCTGTATGATTAAAACCCGCCTTGGTATCCACGATGGAGTTATGGACAACTGTACCCAGACTGGTCTTATAATCCTTGAAATGATGGGAGAGGAAGCAAAACTTGATGAGTTCTGCAGAAAACTGAATCTCATCAGCGGCTGTGAAGCTAAAAGAGTCACTCTGCAAGTAGATTAATCTATCCGGGAGGCGATATTGCCTCCCGAATTATATTTAAGATTTTTTTCTATTCCGGAAGAGAGTAAAAACATCTCTTAGGTGAGATAATTTTTCCTTCTTCCTTTAATGATTTGAAAATTTTTGTAAGATCTTTTTTATCAATACCTGTAGCTTCAGCTATTTCACCAGGTCTTACAGGTTTCCCGGCATCCTTCATAGCAGAAAGTACTTTTTCGGTATCAGCCATTATTCATCCTCGGAAAACTGATCAACACCAACACCACAAAGAGGACAGAGCCATCCTTCCGGAATATTTTCAAAAGCAGTTCCTGCTTCTACACCATTTTCAGGATCCCCTGTTTCAGCATCATAAACATATCCACAAACATCACATACATACTTTTTCATAATTAGCCTCCCAAATTTAGTTAGTTTTTATTAATTTTCTCAGCCAGTTCAAGGCCTATATCGTAGCACTTTCTGAGGGTCTCCTCATCAGGAGTATACTGGCACTTTACTTCGCCTACAACTTCAGTCCCCATCTCCTCAAGCTTCTCTTTAACCTGTTTAATTGATTCACCACTCCATCCATAGGAACCAAAAACAGCTGAGTACGGAGTTCCGAACTTGAGTCCTTTCATATAGACAAGAATATCCGCTATTGAAGGCAGAAGGTTGTTATTGAGTGTAGGAGAACCTACAACCACACCTGCAGCTTCAAGCAGTTCGTCTGCAACTTCACTTCTGTCACTGTGAGTCATTGACATTGACACAACCTGAACACCACCCTTTCTCAGACCATCTTCAAAGTATCGTGACATAGTCTCTGTAGCCTTCCACATTGTGTCATAAAGTACAACAACTTTTTTATCCATAACCCTGTCAGACCATTTTTTATATAGTCCGAGAAGTTTGGTGAAGTTGCCGGTATTTCTCCATACAGGCCCATGGTCAGGCGCAACAATACTGAAATCCAGTCCGGATTGTTCAACCTTTTCCAGTAATCGTCTCACATGAGGTGAATAGAGAGTTATAATATTTGCATAGTAACTCTTCGCCCATCTTTCAAGTGTAGTCCATGGCAGTTCATCCCCGAATCTCTCACTTGAAGCCAGATGCATACCAAATGCATCCTGAGTAAAGAGTACTTTCTCTTCATTAAGATAGGTAAACATACTATCCGGCCAGTGAAGCATTCTTGTTTCAATACAAGTCAGATTCATATTACCAAGGTCCAGTACTTCATTATCAGCAACTGCTACAAGATCAATTGGGAAATTGTAGTGCTGATTAAGAGCTTTCACTCCCATTTTTGAAGCATAAACCTTTTCAGGCTTAAAACACTCTATTGCCTCAACCATTGATCCTGAATGATCAGGTTCAGCATGGTTTGATACTATATAATCTATTTTTTCAGGATCGATAAGTGAAGCAATTCTTGCCTTCATTTCACTGAAAAAGCCGCTTTTTACAGTGTCAATCAGTGTTATTTTATCAGCCAGAATCAGAAAAGCATTATATGTAGTTCCTCTTCCTGTTCTGTATCCATGAAAATTTCTTACATTCCAGTCTATTGCTCCGACCCAGTATACTGACTCGGATATCTTTACAGCGTCTAGTTTACCCATTTACAACTCCAGATTTTTTTATATATTTACTCAGCAGCAGGCACGAACTTTCTGGCAGCCATTTCTCTGTCCATCATCAGAATACCGTGTCCACTATCGCCTAAAATTTTCAGCTGATTTACCACTGACTGAGCAGTAGCTTCTTCTTCAACCTGCTCGTCAATAAACCAGTTCAGAAAAGATCTTGTTGCGTGATCATTTTCTTTAACTGCTTCAGTCATAAGATTGTTAAACCTTTCGGTAACAACCTGCTCATGCCCGAGAGCTTCTTCAAATACTTTAATAACCGATTCCCAGTCATGTCCGGGGTCACCAAAACCTTTATATACAGGTTCTCCACCACGGTCCAGAACAAAATTATAAATCTTTTCTGCATGCATCTCTTCTTCCTGAGCCTGCACTTTGAACCAGTTGGAAAAACCGGAGAGATCTCTTACATCACAATATGCTCCCATTGCTCTGTATACATAAGCTGAAAAAATCTCGAAATTCATCTGATCATTCAGTAACTGCTCGATCTTTTTTGATATCATATCATCTTCTCCTATTTCGTTTGAACTATTTAAGTCTATAATTATACTTCAGGACACGTTTTTTTACTACACATGCCGGCAGAAGAAATCTGCCGGCAAATTAAGGTTATCCTATATTTTACCTACGAGATCAGCACCAGGCTTCAGTGTATCTGCACCAGGTTCCCAGCTTGCAGGACAAACTTCTCCGTTTTCACGTACAAACTTAGCAGCTCTTACTTTTCTTAAAAGCTCTTTTGCACTTCTTCCAATACCCAGGTCATGAATTTCTGCTATTTTCAGAACACCATCAGGATCAACTACAAATGTTCCTCTGAGTGCTACACCGGCATCTTCGATATGCACACCAAAGTAACGGCTAAGTTTACCTGCGGGATCTGCAAGCATTGGGTATTTTATCTTTTTAATTGTAGGAGAATCATTATGCCATGCCAGATGAACAAATTCAGTATCAGTACTTACACTGAAAACTTCCGCTCCCTCTTTCTTAAACTCTTCATAATAATCTGCCATTTCACCCAGTTCTGTTGGGCATACAAAAGTAAAATCTGCAGGATAGAAGAAGAAGATTTTCCATTTACCGTCATACTCTTTTAAATTAATCTCTTTTAATTCACCATCATGAAACGCTTTAACTGTACAACTTTCTACTTTTTCATTAATCTTTAACATCTTTTCCTCCATTTTTTTGTTAATGATAATCGTTATCATTAGCATGATAATCCAACTAATTTGTGTTGTCAAGAAAAAAAATTTTTTTTTAAGAAAAAATTTTCCACTTCACATAACACCCTTACAGATCCCACTCTCACTCTATTTAGAATATACATAAAAACGTTTTATTCAGCATGTAGCAGAAAAAATATGAAAAAGTATTTATATAAATTTTTTACTATTGACAAACGTTTCTAATCTATTTATATTTAAATTGATAATAATTACTATTATTGAAAAATGAAAAGAAGAAACTCAAAACAAAGAAACGAAATACTTAAGTTAATAAGAAGCAGCAGATTACATCCTACTGCCGATGAACTATACATGCAGATGAGAGATCTTTTTCCAAAAATAAGTATTGCAACAGTTTATCGTAACCTTGAACAACTATGTGAAAGTGGAGATATATCCAAACTGACTTTCATGAATGGACCCGCCAGATACGACTGGGACCCTACCCCTCACTCACATGCTGTCTGTGTAAAATGCCACTCTATTGAAGATATCCGATTGAATGCAAAAGATAAAAAAGATATTATGTTAAAATTGGATACAGGGGAATTTACAGTTACAGGTATGAGAATGATATTCAAAGGCTTATGCAATAAATGTAATAAATAAAGTCAGGAGGCATTAATGGAAGCAGTTTTACTTGCAAGGATACAATTCGCTTTTGCAGCGGGTTTTCACTACATTTTCCCACCCACAACACTTGGGTTGACTCTGGTTATAGTTCTTCTTGAGGCGATGTTCTATAAAACAGGCAAAGAAGAGTACAAAAAGATATCAACAGTAATGATAAAGTTACTGGGTCTTGTCTTTGTAGTTGGAGTTGCTACAGGTATAACTCTTGAGTTTGCATTCGGAACAAACTGGTCTGAATACTCAAGAATGGTTGGGGATATTTTTGGAGCCCCTCTTGCAGCTGAAGGACTTTTCGCATTCTTTATGGAATCGATCTTCCTGGGAGTTCTGATTTTTGGAAGAGATAAAGTATCAAAAAAAGCTTATCTGGTAGCAGCAATAATGGTATGTTTCGGCTCACATCTGTCAGGTTTGTGGATTATTATAGCCAACTCATTTATGCAAACACCTGCAGGCTATAAAATTGTAGAAGGCAGAGCTGTTCTTACTGACTTTTTTGAAGCCGCCATTAATCACTCTACAATACCAAGATATATACATGTAATAATAGGTGGCTGGATAACCGGTTCACTTGTAGCTGCAGCAATAGGTGGCTGGTATATTCTTAAAAAAAGAGCCCTTGACTCTGCAAAACTTCTTATGAAGATAGCTCTTCCGGTATTTGCAATATCCTGCTTTATCCAGCTGGGAGCAGGTCATTTCCATGCAGTTCAGGTTGCTCTGACCCAGCCTGCAAAGATGGCTGCCTTTGAAGGAGTATGGGAAACTGGTACAGGAGTTGACTATACTGTACTTGGTATGCCTGACGAAGAGAAAGAAGAGACTGCAGTCTGGTTCAGCCTTCCCAAAATGCTCAGCTACATGATCCATTTTGATCCCGATGGTAAAGTAATCGGCTTAAAGGATTTTCCAAAAGATGAGAGACCCCCGGTGGTACTCTCCTTTGTTTCTTATCACATAATGATCTTTGCAGGAGTTGCAATGATGGGTATAGGGCTTCTTGCTTTATACATGATGAGAAAAGATAAATTTGCTGAAACTCCATGGTTCCTGAAACTACTATTATGGGCTATACCTCTTCCATACATTGCCAATGAAATTGGCTGGATGGCTGCAGAGGTAGGAAGGCAACCCTGGGTTGTTTACAATATCATGAAAACTTCAGCAGCTGTATCCCCTACTGTACCGGCATGGCAGATTCTTGCTACTCTGATACTTTTTTGTAATTGTATACTCATTGATTTTTGTGATTTTCCTTAAAATCTTCAAACAGATAGTTAAAAAAGGACCGGAATCCCTGACAAGCGGAAACTATTAAGGAGAAAAAAATGGAACTATTAGATATACTTAGAGTTGTATGGTTTATTCTTGTTGGGGTACTGCTTCTTGGCTACTCTATTCTCGGAGGATTTGATTTGGGAGTTGGTACAATTTATCCCTTTGTTGCAAAGAATGAAAAAGAAAAACTGAAACTTATGAAAGCAATTGGCCCTTACTGGGACGGAAATGAGGTATGGCTTTTAACCGGTGGTGGTGCCCTGTTTGCATCTTTCCCTCACGTTTATGCAACGGTTTTCAGTGGTTTCTATCTGGCAATAATGCTGGTACTGTTTGCCCTTATCATAAGAGCTGTTTCCATAGAATTCATTCACTATCTGGAAGAAGGGAAAGAGTTCTGGTTTAAAGGCTTTGCTATAGGCAGTTTTTTGCCATCCCTGCTTTTTGGTGTCGCCCTTGGCAATATAATTGTAGGAGTTCCACTTGATCAGTCTATGAACTTTACCGGAAACTTCTTTACTCTCCTGCGTCCCTTCCCTCTTCTGATGGGACTGGTAAGTTTACTTGCCTTTATCATGCAGGGCAGTATCTACACAACTACTAAAACCGACGGTCCGATAAAAGAACGGGCTGAAAAGGTAAAAAAACTAAGCAGAATGGTATTTCTACCTGTTTTCGCTCTGATGCTTATCACAGGTTTCCTGCAGTTACCGGAAGGTATATATTCAAGACCTCTTCTGTGGGTTTCAATAGTGATTTCCCTGACAGCATGGTTCCGCACCTCATCAGGAAAAGCAAAGAGCTCATTTATTATGTCGTCAATTATGATTACAGGACTATGGGGCTGTGTAGGCTCAATGCTCTTCCCAGTGCTTGTGAGAGCAAATAACGGCACTGAACTGGACATGACTATTTACAACACCTCATCATCCCAGCTGACTCTGACTGTAATGCTGATAATTGCTGCTATTGGTGTTCCCCTTGTTCTGTATTATACACGCTATCTATTCAAAACCTTCAGAGGTATTGTCAAATAGATTAATACGATTTTTTCATTAAGGAGGAAATGATGGAATACAAGAAGATGGATGTTTACAAGTGCGAAAGATGTGGAGTTATAGCAAGCGTACTGCATGATGCAAAAGGTCATATGGTATGTTGCGGACAGGATATGGTTAAATTAACAGAAAATACTACAGATGCTGCAACAGAAAAGCATGTTCCTGTAATTGAAAGAGAAGGTAACAGAGTTACAGTAAAAGTAGGATCAGTACTTCATCCAATGACTGACGGACACTATATTGAATGGATAGAACTGGTTGAAGGTTCTACAAGCCATCTGAAGTATCTGAATCCGGGAGAAGAACCTGTAGCAGTATTCAATGTTGAGGGGGCTGACATTTATGCCCGGGCATACTGTAACCTGCACGGTTTCTGGAAGAGCTGATCAATCAGGAGAAATAGATATGGATGAGAAACTTGATAAAATTATCTCTTTTGCCATAGATCGCGAGCACGAAGCTGCTGAATTCTATAAAGAGCTTCAGTTTCATGCAGCATTCAAGGGACAGCTGGAGATGCTTAAAGAGTATGAAGCCATGGAGAGAGGTCATGCAAAACTTCTTGAATCCATGAGGGATTCATTCGAAGAGAAACGGCCTTCAATCAATCTTGATACTCTGAAGATGTCCGATTACCTTGAAGAACCTGAGCAGAAGGATGAGATGACTTTTCAGGATATCGTTCTCATCGCAATGAAAAGAGAAGAGAGAGCACTTAATCTCTATAAATACCTTGCTGAAAACTCCACAAGCGAAGACACCAGAAAAATCTTCTACAGACTTGCAGAGGAAGAGGCAAGACATAAACTACACTTCGAAAAACTTTATGAAGACGAAGTACTTATTGATAATTAGGAGGTAAACTATGCTGGGATTTAAACAGGTAATAAAACAGGCTGTAAGAATAGAGAAAATGGGAGAAGTATTCTACCGTAAATGGGCTGAAAGAGTAGATGATCCGAAACACAAAGAGTTTTTCACTCACCTTGCTGACGAAGAGGTCAACCATGCAGCACTATTTGAAAGACTGGAAACAACTGCAGGAGACTTTACTGCAGATATAGAAAACTATGAATTTTACGATGAGTATCTTAGAAGCTTTGCAGATAACCTGTTCAACGAGCAGGCTCAGCAGGAAGAAGCTGACAAAGTGGAAACTCTTGTTGATGCAGTAAAATTTGCTATGAGAAGAGAACTTGACACAATACTCTTCTATCAGGAAATTTCACCTTTTATTTCAGAGTCTCAGGAACTTCAGATTAAGAGCCTCATTAATGAAGAGAGAGAGCACTATAAAGCTCTTGTAGATTTCAAAAATAGCCTATAACCAATAATAATAGAAACCGGAGTGTAACATATCACTCCGGTTAACTCTCTTTAAGTAATTCTTTAAAGAGTTCAACATGCTTTGATGCCGAAGCACTCCACCGGAATCCATTCACTACAAGTCTCCCTGTTTTAACAAGTTCAGAAGCAAGGTTCTTATCTTTAAGTAACTTACTGATCTTTTCTGCTATATCACCTTCACTTTCAGGGTCAAAATAGAGAGCTCCTTCACCACAAACCTCGGGGATACTTGCTGAGTCTGCCGCTATTACCGGTACTTCTGCTGCCATTGCTTCGAGTGGAGGTAGCCCAAACCCTTCATATATTGAAGGAAAAACCAGAGCACTGCTTTTTCTGTAGAGAGCGGGCAGCATCTCTTCTTTTACATACCCTGTAAAAATCACTCTGCTTTTTAGTGAAGAGTTTTCTTCTATTATATTTCTGAGTTCAGGATCACCATTTATAAAGCCATCCATCTTTCCTGCTATAACCAGTTTCATATCAGGGAATTCATCGGAAATATCACTGAAAGCCTTAACAAGCCTTTTGAGATTCTTATGAGGCTTAACATTTCCAACATATAAAAGATATTGCTCCGGCATCTGCTGCCCCTGAATTTCCGGTTCTACTGTAGAGTTCCCAAACTTTTCTGTATCAACGCCATTATGAATAACTTCAATTTTATCTGGCGGTGTATCAGTCAGAGCATCAATCTCTCTTTTGGAAAACTCTGACACCGTTATTACTCTGTCTGATTTTGAAACCTTACTGAAAAGCAGCTTCAGATACCAGGTTGCAGCAGCACCAAAGTCTTCAATATATCTCAGATGAAACATATCATGAACTGTTACAACCCGCTTTCTTGCTCTTATGGAAAACACCGGAACAGTAAAATGTGGAGACCAGAACAGATCTGTAGCAGGAATCTTAAAAGATAATTCAATCTGTTCAAGAGGGTTGTATATGTTACTTTTCAGTTCTATATGCCTGTCTTTATCAAACCAGTCATACCCGGACAACAATTCAGCGCACCCCATTGTAGTTACTTTAAAATTTTCTGCCAGAAACGGCATGATCATCTGTATATACCTTCCTATACCAGAATGTTCAACCATACGGCAGTCAACTGCAATCCGTTTTTTTCTGCTCAATACTAATCTCCTGTTTCCATTTTAATTGATTGAGACTTATTGTCAAAACTAAAATATGCCAGGAATATATCTCAGCTAAATCCAGGAAATGACATACAGAAACAAACACAGGAGTACACGACAATAGTTTATCCTGCAATCACCTGTGTTTGTCATTGTCAGTACGTAAAAATCTCTGTTCTTTGTGTCACCAGCGAAACGGTACTACCCTTATTTCTATATCTACTTACCTTTTCTTCCTATAGTTATCTCCATCTCACCTGTAGTGGCATTTACAAAGAAACTTCTTACTCTATTGAAGCCTTTCTCCAGCATAATATCTCCTACCAGACCAGAGTGGAAACTAAAATCATTACCCCCTAGTTCTGCAGCCAGAAAACCTGTTGCAAACTCTACAGGGTGTGTTTTCTCTTTAGTCATTCCATCAGAATAACTTATAAAACTCCCCCCGGGTTCAAGTGACTCGTATATTTTCTCTATAATTTCGTCCAGTCTGCCCTTAAAAAAATTCAAAGTAGCACTGGCAAATATAAGATCGTACTTCCCACCAAGAGAATCCTCCATATAGTTACCAGCTCTTACAGAGATTCTGTCTTCCATTTCATAGCTTTTTATAAAATCAGCTGCTACTTCAGTAACAGCAGGCTGATCAAAGATCACAGCTTTCATATCAGGGTGCCTGTTAACCATGGCCATAGCATAGAAACCAGGCCCTCCGCCCATATCAAGCATAGTTTTTATTGAAGAAAACTCAGGAATTCCCGCAATAATTGATGCCACCTTCTGAGCGTCACCTGCATATTGATAAGCTGCTGATAATTCAGCACCTTTAGCCCAGAACGCCTCATCAGACATGTCAGGTTGCTCTTCCGGGGGGCCATTCTTAACAAGATTTCCATAATCTTCTTCAGTCAGTGTATTCCACTTGGATATATAGAGAAGAAATTCACCTATATATGCACTACCCGTTGATACAAGAAACTCCTGTGCATCAGGGCTGTTAATAAAAAGACCGTTACTTTTTTCTATAATCCCCATACCTGCAAGTGCATTCAGAACCAGCTCAAGATTACGTTTATTGTAATCAAGATCTGACGCAATGTCTGAAGCTGAAACTCTATTCTGCATATAATCATATATCTTCCATTCCAGTGATGCCTTAAACAGAGTACTTCTTACTGTAAAACCTGTAAGATCATAAAATCTCTTCCATGATCCTTTAATTTCAGGCATTTTTTTCATTTTAACTCCTCCTTTAACAAAACACGGCAATTACCCTCATCTCTATATCTACTTGCCTTTTCTTCCTATAGTGATCTCCATTTCACCTGAATCAGAATCCACAAAGAAACTTCTTATATGAATGAACCCGGTTTCCGCCATAGCATTACCGATCATACCTGAAGGGAAACCAAAATCATTGCCCATAAGTTCTCCAACCAGAAACTCTGATATAAAATTAACAGGATGGGTTCTCTCTTTAAGAAGACCATCTGCATGACTCACAAAATATCCTCCAGGCTCCAGAGCATCGTATATCTTCTGAACTATTTCATTCAGATCTTTTTTGACAAAATTGAGAGTTGCACTCGCAAGAATCAGATCATATGTATTCTGAAATGAATCAGTCATGTAATCCCCAGGAAGTACAGAAACCCTGTGCTCCATATCATACTGGCATATAAACTCCTTTGCCACCTCTGTAACTTCAGGCTGATCAAATACAACAACCTGTATTTCCGGATGCAATTCAGCAACCGCCATGGAGTAGAAACCGGAACCACCACCAAGATCCATCATTCTCTTCATATTTCTGAAATCAGACACAGAAGATATTATTCCTGCAACTCTCTGGGCTGCTCCGGTATATTGATAAGGTGCAGACAATTTTGCACTCTTAGCCCACAAGCCTGCTTCAGAGATATCGGGACTCTCTGCAGGAGGGCCCTGTTTTACAAGTTTAACATAATCCTCTTCTGTCAGGTTGTTCCAGGCTGATACGTGGAGCAGAAAATCACCAATCCATGTATCTTTGTCAGAAACGAGAAATTCCTGTGATTCTGGGCTGTTTACAAACTTTCCATTTGATTTGATTACTATGTCCATTCCTGCCAGAGCATTGAGTATTAACTCAAGATTACGTTTATTACAACCCGCTTCCCATGCAATCTCCTCAGGGGTACTCCAGTTCTGCATATAGTCGTATATCTTCAGTTTCAGTGAAGCCATAAAGACTGTGCTTTTGACAGAATATGTTGTAAGCTCATAAAAGCTTTTCCAGGACCCCCTGACTTCAGGTAATTTTTTCATCTATCCTCTCCTCAATAAAAGGACAGCGTCCTTTTTTTATTTAAATTTTTTATCTATCCAACCACTCTTCATAACCATAAAGTGACGCGCTACCGCAATAAGAGTAAGTCATAAACTCTTTTCCGTATATAAGTATTTCCTTTCTCTGGACATTATGCATCAGTAGTTCTTTAATAAACCCTGCATATGATGCTGCAAGATTATGAGTAAAAAATTTTGATACATTACGGTTCTTAAAATTCATCTTCTCAGCATAATAAGGTAAGTTTTTAATATTAAGAGCTGTACAACGCCCAATGAAATTGTTGTAGTAGTTCTGAAAAGATGAACCGAAAGACTTGAATACAATCAGATACAATTCCATTCTTCTTCTATCTATAAAATCTGCAAGTCCTTCTATTAGTTCAAGATGGTAATTCAGTCCCCATGTGTCTTCCCCAAACCTCTCAGGTCGGTCAATATCTTTGAACCAGCCTTCTATCTCAATTACTGCAGGCTTAACCAGTTCTTCAAAAAGGTGATCCTTATTTCTGAAATATGTATACAGATTACTCTTTGATACTCCTGCAATTTCTCCGATTTTTCTTATCGAAGCATCCTTGAACCCTTTGCTCATAAACTCTGAAGCAGCAGTTTCAAGCAGTGCATTTCTTATTTCATCTTTCTTTATCTGAGGCATTAGCGTACACCGTCCAATTTTAATTTTCCCATAAAGAAAACATTATGTCAACAGCATTATGAATCTTCAGCAATACCTTCTTATTCTATCTGCCAGAGCTCTGAATCTGCTTCTGATACATTTTGCAGGTTCACTAAGCACAGAGTCCCCCGTCTCTCCTCTTTTTATAATATATCTCACAAAATTCCCGGGAGTCATTCCCCATTTATTTAAAAAGATCTTCTTACCCTGACTCTTTCTTTTAAGTCTTCCAGTAGATCTTCCACCAAAATGGTATACTCTGGAAGAGGCAATACCTCTGATATCCCTTACTCCAAGATTCCACAACTTCATTGTGAAATCAGGATCTGAGTACATTCCCGGTGAAAATTCCGTACTGTAACCACCTACCAGATCCCACACATCCCTGTGCACTATATTAGGAGGCCATGTTGCTCCCAGCCAGTTATCTTTTTTATAACCTGAAAACTCTTTAAGCAGCTCTTTTTCCCTGAAATCTCCCGGGCCGGAACCATAATCCCCAACAATAACACAGCTATTTCCTGTATCTTCAGGTTCAATCATTGTAGATGAATAGAAGAAGAACTTACTTTCAGATTTCTCAACGGCTCTGCCAAGTTCTGTATCCCAGTCCGGGCAAACGTACATATCGTCATTCATATACAGGATATAGTCTGTTCTTACCAGAGAGCGTGCCAGATTAAGTGCATAGCAGATACCTATATTCTCATCACTATGTACATAGTCATAGCCACTCTGTTCAACCCACTCAACTGTACCATCCGTTCCTTCATTAATATGAATAATTATCTGGTGTTTGTATTGAGAGTTTTTTTCAATACTCTCAATACATAGTTTCAGATAATCCAGATTATTCCATGTAGGAATCAGAACTGAATATTTGTACTCTCTGTTATCTCCGGCACTTTTCAAAAACTTTCTGTACATAAAGCCATTATAGATCTAATTCATCTTAAATCAATAGCTCATTCATACTTCAGGCTCTTTACCGGATCTGCTCCGGCAGCAGCCCAGGCTTTTAACCCTGCTGCCATAATTGCAATAATGAGTGAAAACAGTGAGGACAGAGGAAAAATCCATAATGGCAGATCTACTTTATAGGCATAATTTCCAAGCCACTGGTTAATTAGAAAATAGCCTGAAGGAAAAGCTACCAGATTCGCCAGCACAACCCAGAAGCCAAAACCTTTAAGTAACTGAATAAAGATTGTTGGAGAAGGCGCTCCAAGTACCTTTCTTATTCCTATCTCTTTTGACTTCTGCTCCACAGTAAATGAGATAAGCCCGTATATTCCAAGGCAGCTGATAAGAAGCGCCACAATAGTAGATATATTCAGAAGCTTAAAGATAATGTTTTCCATTCTTAAAAACCGTTCCATTCTTACAGTCACATGATAACCTGAAAAAGGATATTCGGGATTAAAACTCTGATATATTCTTTTTATTTCATCCTTAATAATACTCTTATTACTCTCTCTGAATCTGACAGTTACAAAGCTTCCTGTTCCAATAGTGTATATAGTAGGCCAGATCTGTTTTCTGGCAGATCCATACTGAAAGTCCTTAATAACTCCTATTACCCTGAACTTATCGCCTCCTCCACCAGCAGTTATAAACTTCCCTTCAGGTTTTTCCCATCCTATCTTCCTTGCTGCAGCTTCATTAATAATACAGGTAGAACTTCTGTCTTCCCCCATTTTTTTAGAAAACCACCTGCCGGAAAGCAGTTTTATTCCATATATCTTCATAAAATCATAATCCACTCTTATATCTCTCATATAGACATCTTTCTCTCTGCCTTCCGGTGTATAGTTACTTGTACTACTGCTACCTGATCCCGGAGTACCGCTGGATACAGTAACACCTGAGGCATAGGGAGATCTCATGAGAGTATCCCTGAAAGCATCAATTTTTCTTCCTACATTATCTTTACCGGTGCGTACAACCATAATGTTATCTGATTCAAATCCCGGATCTCTTTTCTTCATAAAATCCACCTGTCGGTAAACCATTATATTTGCAATAATAAGAAGAATGGATACAGCGAACTGCCCTGTTACCAGAACACCTCTCAACCTTGTTCCTCCACTTTTCTTCTCTCTGAAATTCTTTACCGGTGAGAAAGATGAGATAATAAAAGCAGGATAGAAACCCGACAGTAAACCTACCCCAGCAACCACAAGAATCATGTACAGAAGAAAATCCGGTTCAAACATACCGCTGAAGCTTATTGCCATACCAAAAGTCCTCTGCAGAAAAGGTATAATAGCCCCCAGCATAAAAACAGCCAGCAGAAATCCACCGGCTGAAGTAAAGAGGGATTCAGTCAGGAACTGCCTCATAAGCTGACCTTTTCCTGCTCCCAGAACCTTTCTCATACCGGACTCCCTGGCTCTGCCGGATGAGCGTGCTGTTGCAAGATTAACATAGTTTATACAAGCAATAATCATTATAAGAATTCCCACAAGCCCAAAAATCTTTATGTACTTCTCCGGCACTGATCTTGAATGATCATGCCCAAGAGGCATAAAGTGTATATCAGTGAGTTTCTGAAGCTTCATATCGTGACTTTTCCTACCATTTTCAGAGAGGTTCTTTTTCAGTACTCCAGCTATACTTCTTTCGACATTTTCCACAGAACTTTCTGGTTTAAGCAAAACGTATGTATAGTCATTCCGCGTTGAGTTCCAATTAGTAAGAGTATTATATTTAACCTTCTCATATACCTTCATAGACACAAGCATGTTAAAACTCAGATGGGAATTAAGAGGGGTATCCCCGATAACGCCACTAACTACAAGGGGAGTATTAATATTCATATACATTACCTTCCCCAGAGGATCAGTTTTACCAAAATACTTCTTTGCAAAGGATTCAGATAAAACTATTGAACCTGAAGAGCTGAAATCAGAAGTTCCCTTTACTAACTCCAGCCCCATAACTTCAACAAACTTATCATCTGCATAATAGATACTCTCAACAAATCTCTTGTCTCCGAGTTTAAAAAGAGCACCGTTGTGACTGATTCTTACTGCTTTCTCAATTTCAGGAACTTCTTTCTCAATAGCCGGTCCTAATGGAAGCATAACTGTTGCTACACTAAAGACTTCTCCGTTTCTCTTCTGATTATCATACACTCTGTAGAGGCGACCTGAATGTTTAAAATGTTTGTCATAGCTGTATTCCCAGCGAAACTGAAGCCCCATAATTATAAGGCAGATAAAACCTACAGCCAGTCCGGCTATGTTTATAACTGAGTAGATACGATTATTTACAAGGCTTCTCCAGGCTATACGAAAATAGTTTCCCAGCAGTCCGCCACTTATTCCGGCTCTTCTGAAATCCCGGTTCATATCTTCACCTGTCCCCATTTCAGCACAGGCTTTTGAGAATGCCTTCTCCTCACTCAAACCAGTTTTAACAGACTCCTCAACATGATCCCGAAGGTGATCTGTGAGCTCCTCAACATGCCCATCTTCAAAACCTCTGTATTTATAGAGATTGCGCCTCCACTTTTTTATCTCTTTTTCCAGATTAAACATTACACTCCCCCATTTCCACTGGTTCAAGCAGAGTTTGAAATATTGAATTTATTTTCCCCCACTGACCTATCTCAGTATTAAGCTCTTCAATACCGACCTCTGTTATTCTATAATATTTCCTTCTTCTTCCTTCAGCAGATATCTTCCATTCTGTTTCAACAAGCCCCTCCCTCTGCATTCTGTGGAGTACTGGATAAAGCATACCTTCAGCCCATTCCAGTTCTCCGCCGGAAACAGACTTTACTCTTTTAACAATCTGATAACCGTAACTCTCTTCCTCTTTTAATATTGCCAGAATCATCGGTTTTGTTGATGCTGCAGCAAGGGCTTTTGAAATCATTTAATACCTCCGCAGTCTACATACATAGACTTTCTATGCATTAAAAATAACAGCAACACAGCACATAGTCAATCCAAAGATCTGAATTACAGGGTAAAAGTTTTTTTTCTGATATACCAGACGCGTTATCCGATAGAAGCGGGCTTTTCAGCCCGCCCTGTTATTATTTATGGAGTAGTTTTTAATACAATGGACCAGTTACCTTGAGAGTATAGCTGGCACCGGAAGACCATGTATAGACATTGATTATATACTTACCACTGGTTGTTACATTATAACTACCTGAAATAACCCCATTTGAAGCAGTTCCCCAGGCAGCGTAAGTTGAAGTATCTGAAGCCTTATACAGAACCCAGGTTATAGGTGCACCGGATGTAGTAGTAACTTCAATATTTACAGTTCCATTATTGGAATTAAAGAAGTAGTAATCATTATAATCTGAGGAACTCAATCCACCACTTACTAAAATATTATTACCAACAGGTCCACTTGCCGTAGCAGGTGACCCATTAGGTTCAGTTTCAGTAGTTATGAAGCTTCCTCCCTGTGAATTAACAGTAACTGCCGCACTATCTGTTCCTGTAGCACCACCATTATCTGTTACAGTTAATGTTGCAGTGTAATTTCCTGACTGAGAGTAGGTTTTAGATGGATTTGTCAGAGTAGAAGTAGTACCATCACCAAAATTCCAGCTATAAGAGACTATTGAACCATCCTGGTCATAAGAGCCATTTGAAGAGAACTGAATTGCACTGTTAACTGTAGCTGAATAGGGACCATTTGCTTCAGCTGAAGGAGGAGTATTACCACTGCTTACTGTAGCACTCATTACAGATTGCGCATTACTTATAGAAGTTATTGAAACTCCTGAGGCATTACCATTATTCAGTTTTGTATCAGGATTAGTGGTATTGGTAAAACTTCTGTTATTTGCACTTCCCGGAAACAGGTCGCCGGAATCCCCTCTGTCTGCAGAAGTATTCAGTTCATTCAGCCCGTCAGCCTGCTCCATCATGACTTTTTTCGGATTGGTTCCCTGAGCATCCTTTGTTGTATCAATATGAAGAATATTCATACCAGCACCCGGAAGATATGCATCAAATCCACTCTGGGTTCTGTTGGTTATGAGGAAATACTCTGTTGAGCTGATATTTATCCTCTTAACACTATCAGCATTACCATCAAAAGATTTAACATTCATCTGACCTGAAGTAACCACAGTCGGAGCAACCCATCCCAACTGCTCTTTACACCATGCATCATAATGCGATGGAGTCTTACCAATATTCAGCCAGCTTCCTGAAGCCATAGTACTCCAGTTCCCAAGAGATGACGTACCGGATGTGTAAGCGTAAAGATCCGGTAATCCCAGAGCATGACCAAACTCATGAACATACATTCCCAGCCCCGCCTGCCTTTCAGTTGCATCACTCCAGGTATTGTGATGCATCTCTTCCTGCATAGTATAGGCAGCAATCGAAACGCCATCATAGGTTCTGGCAAAACTTGACCACATATTGTTCTTATGAGGCCAGATATACTGATTTTCTCCCCACTGGGCAGCACCAAGTCCCGCATGAACAATAAGCACCTGCTCTACAATACCATCTCCATCATTATCGTATTTTGAGTAGTCCACACCATCAGCTTCTGCCTGATCCATTGCAAAAACAGTCAGCTCCTGCGACCTGGCCCATTTCTGGGAATGCGTCCAGTTATAGTAACTATGAGGCTGGGGCGCACGATACCATCCTTTTACATCAGCAACAACTCCGAATTTTCCATAGGAGATATCCCTGAAATAGTCATTAAAGCTGCCAGGAGATCCGAAACCACCTGTAAAACCTGTCTGATTAAAAAAGTTATCAATCTGCTGAGTTGTGAGAGTTGATGGATCATCAGAGAAGTCCACACATATTACAAGAATATTCCATGTTACAGTTGAGGAGGCTTCTTCCGCAGGACCACTGCTCTTTTTCAGTGCCTGCACAAGCCCCTTATCAGTTCTTAATCCCTGATTAAAAACTCTTCTCTTATTCTCCGATTTTCTGATTATCTCATCAGAAGGCATGAGGTTTCTCCCCTGAGCAGCAGCAAACTTAAGCTCCTGAGTACTTCTCATACCCTGAGGACTGACTTTCACATCTGAAGCCATCAGGTATCCGCTTCTGGATGGAACCGCATAAACATACCAGCCATCACTACGCTTAACAACAGTATACCCATCATCTGTTCTTACATAACTAAGAAACTCATCTCCATAAGCTTTCAGACAGATCTGACTTCCATCAGGCTGCTTAACCTTAAAAGCTCTTCCACTACCAGGACCACCGATCAGAGCCCCTGATAAAACCAACAGTACCAACATTCTAAACAAAAACTTTACAGACATACGTCCTCCTATCTTTTTCCCCTGATTCCCCTCAGGAGTTTTTGTATGCACTTATCCTGTAACGGTTCCACTCTGTCAGAATTTGTTACACCAGCTACAAGTTCCCAACTACAAAAAAGAAACTTTCACAATGAGTCTGATATATTAGATATTTTTTGTCAATACTTTTCTATCTTTTTTATCATTTTAATATAATAAATAGAGTATAGCTATAATTTTTCTTACTTTAAGCACAAAAAACTATTGTTTTAAGCCATATACGCAATTCATGTTTGTTTCAAATAGTGATTTACCTTCAAAACACTGTACATGTTTAATTATATAATTTAATTACATCTCTGATATTTTTGATTTCAGAACCCCTACTATAAAAGGGGAAACAAAAATCAGGTAATTTCTTTTATACCAATCAAATGTAAAGAAAATTTAAGAGAAAAAGATTGATTATTGATTTGCAATTTGTCAGAAAGCTCTTTACAATAATATAGTATTTAGAATAGATTCTATAAATCATAAAGGAATACCCAATGAGCTATAATCCTGACAAACTGGATAGAAAAATCCTGGACAGACTTCAGAAAAATGCCCGATACCCCTTTCAGCTACTGGCTAAAGAGCTTGATGTATCGGGTGGTACAATTCATATCAGATACAACAAAATGGTTGAAGCCGGCCTCATTGAAGGCAGTAAAATAGCTGTTAACAGAGACAAAATGGGCTTTGATGTATGCGCATATGTTGGAATAAACCTGCATAATGCAAGGGATTACAAGCCTGTTCTTGAAGAGTTAAGAAGAATACCCGAAATTCTTGAAGCTCACTACACAACCGGCAAATACAACATCTTTATAAAAGCTATTGCCACCTCAACCAGAGGACTCCAGATGTTTCTTACAGAAAGACTGCAGGAAATTCCATATATTCAGTCAACTGAAACCCTCATATGTCTTGATACCCCTATTAACCGTGACATTCCGGTTGTTGATAAAGATGAGAAGCCGGAGTAACCCCCGGCTTTTAAAAATTATATTTTCACTATTTTACTGTATTCAGATACTCTTTAAACAGTTTCTCGAAAAGTTGAGGCACCAGAGCCATCTCTTCAGGTGGAGCTACATATGAAATTCTCATCTGAGTAGTTCCCGGGTTTTTTTCTCCCTCTTCCATACTGTAAAAACCAGCCATTGGAGAAACCAGAAGAGTATAATTTTCTGCATCAACTACTACTTTCCCCTTTCTGGAACAGAACATTACAAAATCCTGGGCATCAAAACCTTCAGGTGCAATATTTCTCACATCCACAACTGAGTATATTGAAGCATCCGGGCTCGAAACAATTACCCCTGGCAATCTGTCCTTAAGCTCCTGGGAAAGGTTTGTAAGCATCGGTCTGTAATAGTCTCTTAATTTACCATACCACTCTCTCAGATCTTCATGGCTCTCTTCAGCCAGTGAACCAAAAATATACTGACCAATAGCGTTTGAGCAGAGATTTGCTGTATTTTCAGCCACAGCTTTTTCATGAAAAGAGCTACTGTCAGTTACAAGAGCGCCAATTCTCAGACCGCAGGCATTCCATACCTTTGAAGCTGTTTCAATACTTATTCTTCTTCCTTCAATACCTTTCACATCTTTATCTGTTACCCCCCAGATACTGGCGACATCATCATCTGTGTAAAAGAGTTCTCTGTAAGCCTCATCACTAACAATCCACATATTGTGTTTCACACACAGTTCTGCCAGAGCTACCATTGACTCTTTGTTATAGTAGTGGCCTGTTGGATTGTCGTAAGGAATAACCACCATTGCAGAAGGATTGTACTTTTCTATTACAGCTTCAATCTCTTCAACATCAGGTAACGTGAATTTACCATTACTGCGCAGTTCTCTTGTAACTGAAACAGTTTTACGTCCTACCCTTGCTGCCATTGCATTGTAATTTGTATAAGCAGCATCAATCAGAAGAAGAGGGCGATCATCAGACCCTGCATCACCACAAAGCCCTACAACTACAAGTTCCATAGCCTGGCTACCACCATCTGTAATCTGGGAATAGAGATTATCTGTACCAAAACCACTGGAAGCGATTATGTTCAGAAAAGCCTTATTAGTCTCCTCCATACCTGCTGTAGCGGTATACTTAATTACTCCGTCTCTAAAAGGGCTGTTATCACTGTTAAGTTCAAACATCCTTTTCTGCATTGATGGGTGGGAAGGCAGGGATACATTACCAATGGCAGTATTGATAGCCTTAACATTATCATCTCTTTTCATAAATTCAATCTGAGACAGTCTGATTGCCGATGGCTTTCTGGACTTAAAGTGCTCTGACATTTCAGGTAAATTCATTTTTAAATCTCTCCTTGTAGATAATATCGAAAGCTGCTGGAGTACAGCAGAAATTAAAGCTCATTTTAACAAAACCTGAGGTACAGTAAAAGAGTTTAATCAGTGATAATAAAGATTTTGAATAGTATCAGGAAAATACAGCCTGTTCAGTTGACCATCCAGAACTACTGCGCCTGTCTGCAGCATCTTCTATAATTTCTGCAACTTTACGGGGAGGAAGTGAACGAAGAGCTCTTCTGACCTGCTTCAAAGCCTGAATATACTCCTCTTCCTCTTCAAGGATTTCACACCAGAGAATCAATTTACCAAGAGCCCATATATCACCATATACAGGGAGGGATATAGCAATTTGCCACTCTGGTATAAGAGTCATCACAACATTTCTGAGGAGAGGTGCAATATAAGAAAGAAAGGAAATATTACGAAACAGGGCGGAAAGTACCTTAACACCATATCCCGGGACTGTGCGCATTATTACAGCCCGATTAATATGCTTATGCCATAATTTCCCTAAAACATATAATTGAAAGGAATTCAGTTGGGAATAATTCTCTGAGTTAACCCTGTTTTTCAGATCCGGTATCTGTGTTTCAGCCTCTCTGTCCATAGAAGCTGAAACACATAAATATTAATCAAATGTTACTTTTAAAGGCAATTAAATTAATTTAGTTATATGAAGATCCCACTCTTCAGTATCTTCATTTTCCACAACCTGATACATTTTCCCATTAATTACATCTGATGGATAAGGCACAACAGCATCTTCCATAAAGAATGGAGCATACACTACTTTGTGAGTTTTAAGATCTTTATCAAAAATATAAATTTCCCTCTCACCTTTGCCATTATTCTTCCAGGTCTGAACTATTATATTCTTACCATCAGAAAGCATTCTCTGAATTGCAGGAAAATGTTCCGGAAATTTCAACATTTTTTTTACTCTCTCAAAGAGATTAGCCGGTATCATCTTTTTTACAGTATCCAGAACATTCTGCTTATCAGCATCAGTAACTTTTCTGAATTTGTAATCTTTGATATCAACCTTTCCCAGTGGATTTCCTTTTGAATCAAACTTAAATACTCCCATTCCATCTGAAGCTGATACATAGAGGCAGTTATCTATCAGAGCGTGCTCTACTGTACTTGGAAGAGGATTCTGTGATGAAGCTCCACCCTCGACTTTACTCTTAGCAAGAAGCTTTACCTCCTTAAGATCTGATTTATTACAGATGGCAATACCTCTGTACACTTCAGTCCCTTCCACCTTTACCGCTACTGCGGCATATTTATCACCCATATCTCTGAAAAATGAGGTTCTCATGTTTGCAAGTTTCTGTTCTTTAACATACTTTCCATCTTTAGTGAACAGAAACAATCGGTCCATATTGTTTACAAGAATATGATTACCACTTGTTGTAATCTGCATTGAAGCTCTTGCCACAACAGGATTCTGTCTGAATTCACCAGGCCCGGTTCCTGCTTTTCCAAATTCACCGACTTTACTGTAATCTTTGAGTGAATAGATCTTAATCTTAATACCGTCAACAACATAGATATTTTTTGAATCCACAGTCATAAAAGTGGGATTATTAAGTCCTTCAAGTTCTACAGTTTCTGCACTTACCTTTCCAACCAGCGCCAGTAAAATAACAATCACAAAGATAAATATTTTTTTCATTTAACCCTCCGTACCACCATAATAGTACACTAAAACTCGCATGTCAACAAAAAAGATTTTTTTGACCCATCAGTACTGAAACATACTGATAAGAGAGCGTACAGGTGAACTACTAATCTATTTACGCAAATATTCAATTTTTTCTCCAGAACTTAAATTAAATACAGAACAGATATGAGATAACCAGTTAACTACCAGAATTTATCTGACTGTTGTCAATTAATCCGGCTATGGACAGAAGCTGACTTTGCCTATATAATCACATTTCGTTCTCTATACAGAGAAACAGGTAGTATTATGGCAAAGATAAAAATTCACCCACTATTTATAGGAACTATACCTTCAATAATTTTTGGTTTCTCTTTTATGTTTACAAGCTCTCTTCTGGATAGCTTTAACAGTGGTTTCCATCTTCTTGCACACCGTTTCAACTTTGCAGTAATCTCAATGAGTCTCCTTGTATTAACAGGAGTTCTGAAGGTGAGACTTAGAGGTAAAAAGATAACCCCAATACTTCTTTTATCTATCTTTCAGCCATTCTTATACTTTATCTTTGAAACATTTGGAATAAAATACGCTTCATCCTCCCAGGCAGGTATTATGGTAGCCTTTATTCCTATTGCAGTAGTAATTCTTGCAACTCTGTTTCTTAAGGAACGCCCTACTGCAACTCAACTTGGCTTCATTGTTCTCTCTGTTGCCGGGGTAATCACCGTAAACAGTTACGGATTAAGTGATTCAGGAAGTATGACGGGAATATTTTTCCTGCTTGGAGCTGTTATATCCGGTGCCTCCTATACAATTCTTTCCAGAAAGTATTCTACAGATTTTACTCCCGTTGAAATAACCTGGATAATGATGTGGGCCGGAGCAGTAGTCTTCAATATAATAGCAGTGCTGGAATACAGGATTACAGAAACTGCGATTTCATATTTTTCTCCACTTACTGATCCGGAATCTCTACAGGGACTTTTATACCTTGGAGTTCTGTCTTCTGTAATAGCCTTTTTTGCTCTCAACTATGTCTTATCTAAAATTGAAGCCTCCAGAGCTACCATTCTTACTAACCTTACAACAGTGGTTTCCATTGTAGCCGGAGTAGTAATTCTGCACGAGACGTTTACACCGATTCAGATTGCAGGCAGCATTATGATTATTACCGGAGTCTGGGGAACAGCAAAATCACAGAAAGCAACTACTGCCTGATGGGAACAAAACTCTTTTCAGTTCAGCATTTAAACAGCTACTATCAATATAGCCTTAATTTAGCGTGTATTAAAAAAGATCCGTTAAAAAATGAGGAAAAAGAAAAGCCCATAATTTTTCCCGAACTTTTTAACATTTTTGTGATGTTCGCCCTGAACGATTATTAGCGTGTTTTCGCGTTAAATTATTCTTTATTAGTTTTGAAACAGTTACTATCGCTCAAGTATTTCAAAATATTCCATCCACTCATAACCATAGAAGCCTGTATGGGTTACAATATCTGCCCAATCCCTCTTTATAATTGTATTGTTGTAAGTGGAGCGGTTAACCCTAAGAGTTTCTATCTTCTCATTTCTCCAGCTGTTATAGCTTAGATAGTAGGCATATGAGCTTTTGGTTTTTCTCTTATACTTTCCTATAATTCTGACTTTATGACTCATCCCCGGGGAATCATCCAGATATCCGTTAAGAAACATTTTACCCCCGGTAAAAGAGGCTGGCCATGCAAAAAGAGACGTAATAAGTACCACCATAATTACGTAGTGCGAAGACGATCTCTCTCTAAACACCTTAACAGCAAACCATGTCATTATTACTGCAGCAGCAAGTCCCGGAATCAGAGAATCAAGAAACAGATCCCCTCCATCCAGAGGAGTATAATTTGTACCACCAGTAACCAGCAGAACAACTCCTGCAACCAGAACCACACCTGGTACCAGAAGCAGCATTAATTTCTTCTTTCTCCATTCCGCAGCCTCTTCCTGAACCATTGAGTCACAGCTCTTAACCTGCAGACTCAGTTCAGCAACCTTTTCAGAAATCTCCCTGATCTCTTCATTTTCAAGTCTGTCAGCCTTCTTGTATGGGCTGAAAAGTACAATCAGCTTCTTTTTTTTCTGCTGAATTCTGGAAAACCCTTTATCAAACAGATATGTAATAAGTTCCCTGGTTTTCTGTCTTTTCAGAACAGCTTCTGTAAAATGCACATTCTCTGTATCTATGAAGAAACGGTTATCAAAGATCTGATCATAAGTGGTGATCTCCTTAACCAGTCCCCTCTTTTTCCAGAATCGATCAAACCCTGTTTCTTTTCTTATATGAAAACTTCCACTGGATTCTGATTCAATAGTTATAAGAAGGGAAGGAGGATTATTTTTACCTCCTGCATAGCTGGAGAAACTGTAATCCACTCCGTTAAAGGTACCGGAACCACTGTTTCTCCTGCTTCCCGGCTTGTTTTTTCTTACTCTTGTAACCACAGCCACAACCACAAGTATGAGTACTGTTGCTACTGAAACAGCAATAGAAACTATGAGGCTGGTACTCACACATTCACCTCTTTTTTAAGGCGATTTACTGCTTTACTGTCATATTCGAAATATTTCTGTTCTTTCAGATTTCTTCTTTTATTAAGTTCCAGAGCTTTCTGCATATGCTTAAGAGCTTTTCTCTTGTCCCCTTTCTTCTCAGCTACAACACTCATATAGTGATGAAGTGAAAACTCTTCAGGAAAGATTGAGAACCCTATAGCAAATACTTTGTCAGAGGCATCATAAAACTTCTTTTTACCAAGATTATGACCGGTATTGCGAATAACTTTCATAGCAAAACGACGATACCATCTTGCAGAAAATTCTTCCCCTTTTTCCAGCAGATTAACGGAGTCGTTAATATACCGGATAGCATCATTAAGTTTCTTATCATTATTTGCAATAAAAGCAAATGAGATCTTACCCATAACAGGTGAAAGTTTCAGTACCGCTTCTGCCTGTCTGGCACCTTCCTCATCATCACCTCCGGCAATACCAGGAGCCATAACAAGGAATCTCATAAGTGACATACGTGCCCTGACACTGTTACCATTAACCTCAACAGCTTTAATATAGGCTTTTTTACATTTTTTAGCCCATGAGAATTTTGAGAAAACCGATGCTTTCTGAGCCATAACGCCACACATATCTCCAAGATAACAGAGATATTCAGAATTATCAGGCTCATTTTCCACCGCAATTTTCATTAACCTGACAGCCTGTTTGATCTCTCCCTGTCCTGCGGCTTTCTGAGCTTTTATGTAGTAGTCTGCTCCTTCTGAGCTGAATAAAAGGGTTGCTGAAACAGACATAAGAACCATAATTGTCAAGATAAGATGTCTCATTACTCCTCCATCTTCTTTTAAAATTCCATCTACAGTTTTACACAAAAAGCAGTAAGAATCAATGATAGAGAGGCTTCTGTCAAATATTTATACGCAAAATCCCCTTCCAGCTGGTCGTGTATCGGGGAGATAACATCTCCCTTTTCATACGCCAGCTTTTCTTAATCCCATCACTTGCAGGAAACAGCAGAGTGTTCTTCCATTTACGGTTTATCAGATCTGCTGCCTCAATAAGTGCCATATTTTTATCTCTGCTAACCTCAGTATCACCAAAGAGACTTTTCTGCCGGACTCCTGCAGGCATTATATCAAGGAGCATTACTCCGGTTTTTTTATATATGTAGCCAGGTTTATAGAGTTTCCGTACAAGCTCTTCTGCCTTTCTCACCAGATCCGGCGTAAAAGATGTAGGTGTTTTAAGTTCAGCCGTAAGCCATCGACTATATACCCCTGCTCCCTGTTTTGTATGGCTTCCTGTAGTAAGATAGACCCCCACAACCCCGGCAACAGAATTCTGTTCCCTCAATTTAAGGGCTGCACGCCCTATATATGTAGAAACTGACTCTTCCAGATCTTTTATGTTCCCGGTTTTCCTTCCAAAAGATCTGGAACTGAGAATCCCCTGTTTATCTGATGAAAGGTCCATGGAGCCAATACAGGAGAGACCTCTAAGTTCCTCAACAGTTCTGAGTCCTGTTACCCCTCCCATAAACTTACGCACCAGAGAGTTGTCCAGATCCACCAGATCCGCTACATTTTCGACTCCGTTTTCCTTTAGTCTGGCAGAGTTTTTACGGCCTATTCCCCAGACATTCTGAACATCTGTAATATTGTAATACTCTTTAAGGCTGCTGAAATCCAGCTCCCCGAACCCCGCAACTCCATCAAACCCGTCCCTCTTTTTGGCATAGTAACTTGCAAGTTTTGCTATAGTTCTGGTTGCGCCGGTACCAACAGATACAGGAAGGCCGGTATATTTCAATATTCTGTTTTTCATATCCCTGCACATTTCAGTTACTTCTGCAGAGTCGATATTCCGAAAAAGAATAAAAGCTTCATCAATAGAGTAGATCTCCACATCTCCGGGATACTCCTGAAGTATCTCCATTACCCTGGCTGACATATCCCCGTAAAGAGAGTAGTTTGAGGATAGAATTCCTGCACCCTTCTCAACAGCCTTATCACGGAATTTATAGAAAGGTTCCCCCAGAGTTACCCCAAAAGCTTTTGCTTCAGCTGACATAGATATTGCACAACCGTCATTATTTGACAGAACAATAACAGGCTTATTTTTTAAGGAAGGATTGAATACTCTTTCACATGAGGAGTAGAAACTATTACAATCCACAAGAGCAAAATTTAAAGCACTCATACTATGTAATTCTGTGAATTGCAGAGGTAACAACGCCCCACACCTCAAAACTGTCTTCTCCACTGACCTGTTTTAAAGGATAGTCAGGATTTTCAGGCACAAGAAAAACCCCCTCTTTTGTAGAACGGATTCTTTTTACCGTAAACTCCCCATTCAGTACAGCAACAACTACTTTTCCATCCCCTGGTTCAAGAGAGCGATCTACTACCAGAATATCTCCTGAAATTATACCGGCGTCCCTCATGGAATCCCCCACCACCTTTACAAAGAAGGTTGCTGCAGGATGATCAATCAGAAGTTCATTAAGATCAAGGCGCTCTTCAAGATAGTCATCTGCAGGTGAAGGAAAACCTGCAGGTACACAGGTGAGCAAAACAGGAGCACCTCCGATATATTTTTCATTTACAAAATTCATTTTGTTCGCATTACGTTCGCAATAAATTTAATATAATAACTCACCACTGTCAAGTATTTCTTCTGCAAAAGATCTGCATAAGTCTTCCTCTGCTCTTTCAATTGACTTTGAAACAGCTAGTTTCTATAATTCAGGTATGATAATCAGAATGCTTATAACTATACTTTTTTGCGGGTTTTTATGTTTCGGTCAGCAGGTATCACCTTCACCTTACGGTATCAATGTTCACGTTCAGACAGATGCTGTTCTTCAGAAGGCGATTGATGCTGGAATCAAGTGGGTAAGAGTGGATGCAGTATGGCGTGATATAGAAGTAACACCCGGCACATTCCACTGGAGCAATATGGACAGGGTAATAAACTATGTTACCAGTCGCGGAGTTTCAGTACTGGTAGGTTTTGGAACGACTCCATCCTGGGCAAACGGAGGAAAAGGAGGCAACTATTCAGCCGATAATGTTGCCTACTGGCAGAGATTTGTACAGGCTACAGTCAGAAGATACAAATCCAGAGTTAAGTGCTGGGCCATATGGAACGAGCCTAATCTGCAGCACTTCAACGCCGAATCAAAAGAGAGGTTCCTTGACAGAATCTTCAACCCCGGCGCTGATGCAGTGAAAGCAGAAGATCCTTCAGCTTTTGTTGTGGGACCGGATCTTGCCCACCTCACAAGTACAGGAGTAGAATGGTACTTCTGGCTCAAGTATATACTTTCAAATACGAAAGACAGAATTGATGTTATTTCCCACCATATCTACGATAAGCGTGGAGCATCTTACATATACAGATCTCTTGAAGACGGGGATATTCTTATTCCATCTGTTAAAAAGATTATTGAAGATGCCGGATGCAGTCAGAAACCTTTCTGGATAACAGAAACCGGCTGGAACACCTACGATTACAGCGAACAGAGCCAGGGTGAAAAATATCTTGCAATGCTGAAATCCATGAAGAAAAAACAGTATCCCGACAAGATATTCTTCTACGAAATTGCAGACGATCTGAACAATGGTAATCCACCATGGGGCATTATAAAGACAGATCTTACAGAGAAACCAGCTTATACAATATATAAAGATTTCATTGCCGGCAAATATGATGATCAGCTTGACGACGGAGACGACGACAAGGATGATAAAAAATGTCCCGTAAAGAAATCTGCACAGCATATGCCTGAAGAGCAAAAAAATCTTTTTGTAGGAAGTCTCTATAACTTCAGAGATGAGATGGTAGCACTATCTCCTTCAGCAGCTGCACTTACCCACCTCTATTACGCTCATGCTGACGAATTTGAGAACCTTAGAAATCAGGATTCAAGAGTCAGGAAGCTTAGCGATCGTATCTTCTCTTCAGTAAGTCATCAGGGGTTTGCTGCAATTTTTGGCAGTGAGGAAGAGACTCCTGCGTCAAAGGCGATGATTGCGGACACTGAACAGCTCATACAATGCATGAAAGAGAATAAACTATCAACTGAACTGCAGGAAGTTATTAACTGGTCAGAAAAGGAGTTCCCGGTTATGAAAAAGATGAAACCCGGAAACTATCTCATTAACCAGCTACCTGCTTCAATAAAGAAGCTGAATTCAGTACTGGTGAAATACCGGAAAAAATAACCATATAAATAAAAGGTAAGCTCAGGGAGAGCTTACCTAACCTCAACACCGGAACTCAAAAAACAACTTTCATCACATTTTTTCAGGTTTTTCTGTAAATTTTTTTTATCCTCCTGTAGAATGATATCTGATACATCTTTAAAACCAGTCAGTAAACTTATTACTGTTTACTGCAGGAGGCATATAAAGTTGCACATAGAGTGCAGCCACCATCATAAACTGCTTTATTACCCCTTTGAGGGAGTATTTGTTTTGTTTAACCGGCAGAAAAACTACTTCACAGAAAGGCAATATTCTGTGGTAATAAATTAATGAGGGTGAAAATGACAGAAAGAATTAAAGAGACTTTAAGAGATTCAGCCTTTATGCGCTGGGTCGTTCTTTTTATGGTTAGTGGATTAATGTTTGGAACCTACTGGTTCCAGGACTTCTATTCAGGACTAAAGACCCTGATGGAAGCCCAGGCCGGAATAACCTCAACCCAGTTTAGTGCCATGGTTGGCATGACGACTGTAGCCAACGCTTTTGGTATGATAATGATTGGTGGTATTATTCTGGACAAATGGGGCATCAGGTTAACAGCAATTGTATTTGGTGCAATAGCTGTACTCGGAGGAGCTATATCAGCCCTTGGAGCATCAGGATTTTTTGGTGATGACCCGGCTACAATGCTCAAATACATGACTATTGGTCGTGTAGTCTTTGGTATAGGTCTTGAAACTACATGTGTACTTATTAACAGAGCTGTAGTTAAATGGTTTGCCGGATATGAACTGGCTCTGGCGATGGCAATAAACGTTGGCATCGGAAGACTTGGTACAGCAATCGGTACAGCAATATCACCTGATATTGGTGGAAGTAATTTCTCATCAGCAGTAGTATTTGCAGCTACAGTACTTGGTGTAGGGTTCATCTGTATTCTCTCGTATCTTATTGTTGATATAAAAATCGATAAGCAGTTAAAGAAACAGGGTAAAGCAGAATCAGGTTCATCTGAAGATGAAAAATTTAAAATGTCAGATCTTCTGAAACTTGCTACTGATAAATCTTTCATGCTTATTGCAGCCCTCTGCGTTGCTTTCTATTCAGCAGTTTTTCCTTTTATGGTATATGCGCCGGATCTTCTTATAAATAAGTTCAAATTTACTCTGAAGTTACCCGAGTCAGTACCATCATTTACTATTTTTGGCAGTAGTACAGCAGGAGACGTATCTATATATGTCGTTCTGTTTATATTTGGTCTCGCCTTTCCTCTTCTTCCATCATATATTAAAGATAAAAAGATGAAAGTTGTGGCACTGGCAGTTACATCACTTCTGTTTGGTCTCTTTATTTTTACACTTAAAGATACTCTTGCAGGCTGGCTTACAAACGGGCCGAAGGCTGCATCAATGATACCGATGGGAACAATTCTGTTTACTCCTATTTTTGGTAGAATGGTTGATAAAAAAGGTAAAGCAGCATCAATTATGATGCTTGGAGCCGGGCTTCTTATTTTTGCACATCTGTCCCTGTCAGTATTCAACAGTACGCTTTTATGCTACATGGGTCTTCTTTCACTGGGTGTTGCATTCTCTCTTGTTCCTGCAGCAATGTGGCCTTCAGTTGCAAAGATTGTTCCTGAGTTCAGACTCGGTACTGCTTTTGCAGCAATGTTCACCATACAGAACTGGGGCCTCGGATTATTCTTTACAGGTATCGGTACTGTTCTTGACTGGGTAAACCCTGAAGTACTGGCAAAAATTGCAGATACAAGAAAAACACTTGAAGCTCAGGGCCTAACAGCAGCTGAGATTTCAGAAAAAATCAGTGAACTGAAAATGACTGCTGAAGGTTACTCCTACGACTACACAATTCCTATATTAATGCTGGTTGCTTTAGGTATCATATCGATTTTCCTTGCATTCATGCTTAAGAAAACAAGTAAAAAACAGGGCTACAATCTTGATGAGCCATCAATAGCAGCCTGATAAAATTTAAAGGGCAGTAATAAAAACTGCCCTTTTCCTTTCCACATGGTGTTCTGTCAGTAAAGCTATTACTGCGTCTACTACTTTATTCTTACCTGTTTATACTCTCTATAAGCTACAACTCCGGGTTTACAGGGTTCTGAAAAAACCACAATTTTGATTTTTCATACAGCTTTCTATATAATGGTGAATGCTTTTCTCTTTAAACGAGAGTGGTTGTTTCACCGTATCAGCTAGTAAGTAAAAAAATTAAATATTAAAGGATTTTAAAATGACAGAAAGAATTAAGAACACCTTAAGAGATTCAGCTCTTATGCGCTGGATCGTTCTTTTCATGGTAAGTGGTCTTATGTTTGCCACTTACTGGTTTCAGGATTTTTATTCAGGCCTGAAACCACTGATGGAAGCCCAGCTGGGAATCACTTCATCACAGTTTGGCGATATGATCAGTATGACTACAATAGCCAATGTTTTCGGTATGATTATCATTGGTGGTATCATTCTTGATAAATGGGGCATCAGACTTACAACAATAGTATTTGGTTCTGTTGCTGTTCTTGGTGGCCTGATTTCTGCACTTGGTGCAACCGGCTTCCTATCAAACGATCCGGGAACCATGCTCACATACATGACTATCGGTCGTGTTATTTTTGGTATTGGTCTTGAAATAACATGTGTTCTTATAACCCGTACTATTGTTAAATGGTTCTCCGGTTATGAGATGGCTCTTGCAATGGCGATCAACATGGGTATCGGAAGACTTGGTTCTGCAATCGGTACTGCGATTTCACCGGATATCGGCAGAGAAGCTTTCTCAGCTGGTGTTGTTTTTGCAGCCACTCTCATGGGTGTTGGGTTCATCTGTATTCTGGCATATCTGATCTTTGATATCAAAATAGATAAACAGCTTGCAAATCAGGAAGTTAAGGAAGAAGCTTCTGATGATGAAAAATTTAAAATGTCTGACCTTCTTAAACTGGTTACAGATAAGTCATTCCTTCTGATTGCAGCTCTCTGTGTTGCTTTCTACTCAGCAGTTTTCCCATTCATGCAGTATGCACCGGATCTGCTGGTTAATAAATTCAAATTCACTCTGGAACTTCCATCTTCAGTACCATCTTTTATTCTTTTTGGAAGTAAAACAGTTGGGGACGTAGCTATCTACGTAGTTCTCTTCGTATTTGGCCTTGCATTCCCTCTTCTTCCTTCATACATTAAAGATAAAAAAATGAAAGTTGTAGCACTGGCTATTACAGCAGTTCTTTTCGGAGCTTTTATCTTCTCACTTAAAGATACTCTCTCCGGCTGGCTGACAAACGGTCCTAAAGCAGCTTCAATGCTTCCTATGGGTACAATTCTGTTTACCCCGATTTTCGGAAGAATTGTTGACAGAAAAGGTAAAGCTTCATCTCTTATGATGCTTGGTGCCTTCCTTCTGATCTTTGCTCACCTGTCACTATCACTTGGTAGCAGTCATATTCTCTGCTACATGGGTCTTCTTGCTCTGGGTATTGCATTCTCACTGGTTCCTGCAGCAATGTGGCCATCAGTTGCAAGAATCGTTCCTGAGTATCGCCTCGGTACAGCTTATGCTTCAATGTTCACATTCCAGAACTGGGGCCTTCTTCTTTTCTTCAAAGGTATTGGTCAGGTTGTAGACTGGACTAACCCTGAAGTTGTAAAAGCTATTGCAGAAAAAAGAGAAGCTCTGACTGGTGCAGGTATGAGTACAGAACAGATTGCTGAGCAGATTAACGCTTTCAAAACAACAGCAGCAGGTACTTATGACTACACAATCTCAATTCTGATGCTTGTTGGTCTTGGTGTTATCTCTATCTTCCTCGCTTTCATGCTTAAGAAAGCAAGTGAAAAACAGGGTTACAACCTTGATGAGCCTTCAGTAGCTGCTTAAGATAATATTAAATAATAATATAGAGAGCCGTTCCTTAACCGGGAACGGCTTTTTTTTTGCCTCACCCCTGATATCAGATGTTTTACAAAAATTCTTTGTAAAATAACATTTTCGTTGTATTATAGAAAATAATAACCTTTTTAAAGCTCAGGAGAAGTGCAGATGAGAATAAGTTATTTTGAAAGTGATAAATTCCACAATACAATTGAGACTCTGGGAGAGTGCACAATACCTACCCCCCATATTCTCAATCACTATACAGATGATGAAGGTAAAGAGCTCTTCATTACAAGTCTGAATAAGGTAAAAAAATACATCGAAGAGGGCAAAGAACCACCATCTTTTGAAAAAGCCGGTCCCCGGGAAAAAATCTTCTTCAATTCCGGCAGTGTTAAAGCTGCAATTGTAACCTGTGGCGGACTCTGCCCCGGTATCAATGATGTTATAAGATCAATAGTCATGTCTCTGCATTATCACTACAATGTTAAGAATATTATCGGCTTCAGATATGGTTACACCGGACTGGTGGAAGACGGCACTTATCCCCCACTTCACCTCTCTCCTGAAAAAGTAACCTCTATACACAATCTGGGCGGATCACTACTTGGTACTTCCAGAGGTACTCCCGGAGCAGAAAAGATAGTTGACCAGCTTGAAAAGCACGGAGTAAACGTATTCTTTCCCATTGGAGGCGATGGAACTCTTAAAGGTGCCCAGGCAATAGCTGAAGAGTGTAAAAGAAGAGGCAACAGCATTTCTGTAATAGGTATACCCAAAACAATAGATAACGATATAGCCTATGTAGCCAGAACATTTGGATACAACACTGCAGTTGAAGAGGCCAGAAAAGCTATCGCTTCAGTACACAATGAAGTTGAAAGCCATCCTGCAGGAGTAGGAGTTGTAAAACTTATGGGCAGGGATTCAGGTTATATTGCTGCCTGCTCATGTCTCTCAAACAGTAGTGCCAACTACTGTCTTATTCCTGAAATAGATTTTGACCTCTATGGTAATAATGGCCTGCTGGAGGATCTGAGAAGACGCATTGAGAGAAGAAATCATGCTGTTATAGTTGTTGCAGAAGGGGCAGGTCAGAAGTTCTTTAAAGATAAACCTGTAAAAAAGGATGCATCCGGCAATACTATTCATAAAGATATAGGAAGATACCTCTGTGAAAAGATAAAGGATTTCTCAGATCAGAAAGATCTCAGTTTCAATATCAAATATATCGATCCCGGCTATATGATAAGGAGTCAGCAGGCCAATGCTGAGGATTCCGGTTTCTGCCTTGCTCTGGGTCAATATGCTGTCCACGCAGCTATGGCTGGTAAAACCAATATGATAATATCTACCTGGAACAACAGATTCATTCATGTACCAATAGGCCTTGCTGTAAGTACCAGAAAGAAGGTAAATACTGGTGGTGATCTGTGGCAGCTGGTTAAAACCTCAACAGGTCAGTCTGAACTTATTAATCGGTAACACAAAGAAAATCAGAGATATTCAGCTCATAGAAAGAGTCCTTAATTCAGGAATCCAGCTATATCTCTTTTTTGAGAACTATAGTTGACATTGCTCTCAGCTTGTCCACAACAACTGTTTTAAAAGGCTCAAACCAGCAGCAGCCATTCTTTTCTGCCAATATTTTCATGTCATCCCCTGAAGTAAGAAAGCGTCTGGTTCCATCAGGAAGACTACTCCATCCATCAATATCCGGTGGGGACAGAAGAGAACTGAGTCCTGTATCAGTAGCTGTTCTGCAGAACAGCACTCCTCCCTTTCTGAGAACTCTTACAAGTTCGGAAAACATCTTTTCAAAATTATCTCTATTACTGGCGAAATGCAGAACAGCATTGGATATAACCCCGTCAAAACTCCCAGTTTCAAATGGGAGTTCCTCAAGATCTCCAGAAATGAATCTTTCTGAAGGATAGTTCCTGTCTATATCAAAAACATATCTGTTAAGATCACCAATAGCTATATCATCGCGATCCATACAATATACTTCAGCGCCATTCCTGATGAGAGGTATAGAATTACGTCCTCTTCCACAACCTGCATCAAGTATTTTCATTTTATCATGAAAGCGTCCTTTCATAATCTGATCAAGAAGATAAATATCTATAAACCCGGCTCTGCTTTTAAGATCTATTTCCATAGTTATATATAAAAAAAAAGGGAGGCTTAGCCTCCCCTTCTATTGCTTAAAAAAGTGTTTTAACTCTATTTAAGTCCTCTGTTCTTAAGAAGTGGTTCGATTTTTGGATCTGCACCTCTGAAACTCTTGTAAAGTTTCATAGCTTCATCGCTTCCACCACTACCATAGATGAACTTTCTCAGTTTAGTAGCTGTTTCCTGATCGTAGATATTACCTTTTTCCTTAAATGCTTCAAATGCATCGTTATCAAGAACTGCTGCCCAGATGTATACATAGTAACCTGCAGCATAACCACCGGTAATGTGGCTGAAGTATGTACTTCTGTATCTTGAGATAATTTCAGGAATGAGACCGATCTTTTTCAGATAGTCGTTCTCAAAACTTGTTGTATCAACTTCTTTTGCTTCAGTAAGAGTATGCCAGTTCATATCAAGCAGTGCTGCTGCCAGATATTCTGTTGTACCAAAGCCCTGGTTGAAGTGACTGCTGTTTTCGAGCTTTTTAATAAGTTCCTGAGGAATAACTTCTCCGGTTTTGTAATGCTTTGCATATACTTTAAGAACTTCAGGCTGTGATGCCCAGTGTTCCATAAGCTGTGATGGAAGTTCTACAAAGTCTCTTGGTACAGATGTACCTGAAACTGAGTTGTATGTGCAGTTTGAAAGCAGACCGTGAAGTCCGTGACCAAATTCATGGAAAAGAGTTTCAACTTCATCAAAACTGATAAGAGCTGGTTTGTCTCCAACTGGTTTTGAGAAATTACATACATTTACGATAACAGGATAAACCTGTTTACCTTTAATTCTAACCTGTTTTCTGTAACTGTTCATCCATGCGCCACCTCTTTTACCAGGTCTTGGATGGAAGTCCATAAGGAAGATACCGATGAATTTACCATCTTTATCTTTTACTTCAAAAGTCTGTACATCTTTGTGATATTTTGGAATATCGGTTCTCTCGACAAACTCAATACCAAAGAGCTGTTTTGCAACGTGGAAAGCTCCATCTCTTACATTATCAAGTTTGAAATATGGTCTCAGCTGATTTTCATCAAGATTGTACTTCTCTTTTCTGAGTTTCTCAGCATAGTACCACCAGTCCCATGAAGCCAGTTTGAATTTACCGCCTTCTTTATTGATCATTTTCTGTAGTTCAGCAGCCTCTTTCTTAGCTATAGGCAGAGCCGCTTTCCACAGCTGATTCAGAAGTTTATAAACATTGGCAGGAGTTTTTGCCATGTTTTTATCAACAATATATGCTGCATAAGTTTTAAAACCAAGAAGGTTTGCTTTTTCAACTCTCAGAGCAGCCATTTTTGAAATAACTTTCTTATTATCAAGTTCGTTATTGTTGTTACCTTTATTAATATAACCTTTGTAAAGTTTCTCTCTCAGATCACGTCTTGTTGAGTACTGAAGGAAAGGAATCCAGCTTGGCTTATCCAGAGTGAATGCCCATTTGCCTTCATGGCCTCTTGCTTTTGCAGTTTCAGCTGCTCCGGCAATTACTGATTCAGGAAGACCAGCAAGATCTTCTTTTTTATCAAGAACCATTTCAAAAGTTTTAACTTCATTAAGAAGGTTTTCACCAAACTTAAGTGCCAGCATTGATAGCTCTGCATTGAGTTTTCTCAGTTTGTCCTGATCTTCAGGTTTCAGTTCAGCACCACCTCTTACAAAACCCTGGTAGTACTTTTTGAGAACCATCTGCTGTTCCTGATTAAGATTGAGTTTATCTCTCTTATCATAAACAGCTTTAACTCTTGCAAACAGCTTAGCATTAAGATTGATATCATCAGAATGTTTTGAAAGAAGTGGAGTTACATCTTTCTGAATCTTCTGAAGTTCATCGTTTGTTTCAGCTGATGTAAGATTGAAGAAAACGCTTTCAACTTTTGTCAGCAGAGCACCTGTAAGTTCCATCGCTTCGATTGTGTTTTCAAAGTCTGGTTCTTCAGTTTTGTTTACAATTGCCTCTATCTCTTTCTTCTGCTCTTCCATACCTTTTTTGAAAGCAGGCATGTAGTGCTCAGCTTTGATTTTATCAAAAGCAGGTACTTCATGAGGAGTACCGTAATCAGCAAAGAAAGGATTTACCGCTTCTTTCACAGGAGCCTTAACAGCCTTTTCACCTGAACAGGCAATAAGTACAAGACTTAGTGAAAGCAATAAAATAAGAAAATTTAATTTAACAAATTTAAGTTCCATGCAATGATTCTATTAAATAAGAGTTATTGATTCAAATTTTTTTTCTATTTTTTGAATTAAACAGGAAATCCATGTGGATAGAAGCCTTTGCAGACACTTCTATGACACCCTCACTGCTCCTGATTTTTTTTCCGGCATCAGTTATAATCTGCTTTAAAACATTTGGATTGGAGGATTTTATGAGTGATCAGAATAGTTCCGTTGAGCTTATTAAAAAAAGGTATGAGGAAGCAATAGCTTATTACAAAAATTCCAGCCGTAAAAATAAGAACTGGTATCGAAGAACAACTCTTATTGCAGTTGTATTGAGTGCTTTTGTAACTCTCCTCTCTTCTCTCTCATCTTCAAAAGCTCTTGAAAACTGGCCTACTCTTATTTTTGTTATCGGGGTACCTGTAACTTCATTTATTCTTACCGTAATTGCCGGTTTAACCCAGATTTTTCACTGGGGACCTGCATGGAGGGACATGACTCTTGCCCAGTTAAAACTTCAGGCGGCTTACGATAAGTTTAAAACCACAGACCCGAAGAATGTAGACTGTGCAAAAGAGAGTGAGTTTCTTAACAGTTTCATTATTTCAGAGAGTGAAGAGTTTTTTGAGCGCATGCTTAGTAGTAAACCATCCGACAATGACAATTCGTAGATAACTCTGTACTGCATGGATCTGTTATTAATGGTAGAATGAATTATGAAAGTTTTGATAATTCCCGTTATTCTTCTATTAGTTTTCTCAGGTTATATCTCTGCAACTGATTCAGATACTGCCCCCAAACCCTCGATATCTTTTACTTTTGACGATGGCTCAATTAAGGATATGCCGGGCTATAATGTCAGAACCTGGAACAGACTGATCCTTGCTGCTCTTGAAAAAAACAGAGTCAAAGCTGTTCTCTTTATTAAAGGGTCAGGAATGGATAATAAGAAGGGAAAAGCTATAATAGAATCCTGGAGCCGTGCCGGACACCTGATAGGTAACCATACCTACTCACACTACTACTACAATAGCAAAAAGGTATCAATTGATTCCTTTAAGGCTGATTTTCTGAAAAATGATCGGTTCATCAGTAAATTCAGTACTTACACAAAGATCTTCAGGTTCCCATATCTTAAAGAGGGCAACAGTATAGAAAAAAGGGATGGATTCAGAAAATTCCTGAAAAGACACAACTACAGAAACGGATATGTCACCATCGATGCTTCTGATTGGTACGTTAACAGCAGACTCCTTAAAAGATTGAAGAAAGATAAAAATTCAGATATTGAAGGTTTCAGAAAGTTCTATATAAAACATCTCTATGCCAGAGCGGAGTTTTATGACAATCTGGCTTACAGATTAACCGGTAGAAGAGTAAAACACAACATCCTGCTTCATCACAATTTTGCTGCCGCTCTCTTTCTTGATGACCTTATAAAGCATTTCAGGAATAGAGGCTGGAATATAATTGATGCAGAAGAGGCGTATAATGATCCTGTATATAAAAGGGAGCCAGACACTATCCCTGCTGGTGAGAGTCTTATATGGAGTCTTGCAAAAGAGTCAGGGAGATTTGAGAAAATCCTTAGATACCCTGCAGAAGACAGCAGGTATGAAAAAGAAGAGATGGATGCCCTTGGACTATAGAACCTTGACCAGGCCTGATTCATAATATGGCATCTTAATAAATCAAAGTAGAAAAGAGAGGAAAAGGATTATATATTCCTGCTATCAGAACAATACTTACTATACTTCTGATTTAAGTATTGTTTAAGGAAAGAATATCAGGATAGCAGTAAGTTGATGGCCTCTTTTAACCGACATATCAGGGAAAAGAACATAGCTCCAGTATTTAACATTTACATCTCACTGATTCTATGTGTTTTTTTTGCAACAACTTATACCGCATATCCGGAATCTATTAACAGGAATCAGACTCTTAAGCAGTATGTACATGAGATATGGGGTCAGAAAGATGGACTGGATTCTCCTTCCATCTGGAGCATCACCCAGACAAAAGATGGCTATCTGTGGCTTGGTACCTTTAATGGATTGATACAGTTTGATGGCATTAAATTCACAATCTTTAACAGAAGTAATACAGAAGCTTTAAAAAACAATAAAATTGCTGATATTCAGAAAGATCCTGTGAAAGGTCTGTGGATTCTTACTGCTGATAATATTCTGCTTAAATATGAGAATGGGCAGTTTAACAGATACTCTCCACCTATAGATCCTGTTTTAACCAAAATGAGATGCCTACATATTGATAAGAGTGGTAAGTTATGGATTGGCTGCACTCATGGGGTTATTACATTTAAGAACAACAGTTTCAAAAAAACCACTCTCCCCGGGTTAAAACAGGAAGTCATATCTATTTCCAGCAATAAAAAAGGCGAAGTCTGGATGGCTACAAATGGTAATGGTCTGTATTACAGCTACAGAAATTCTGTTACTCCTTTTTCCAGAACCGCCAATACTTATCTATCCGACCTTAGTAAAGTAAAATGTGATAAAAACGGTTTTATATGGCTTCTTACAGAGTCAGGAAAAATATATAAAAAAGAAGGGGATAATTTTAGCTTTATTACCAAAGCCGGGGATGAGCGGGTACTTTACTGTGACAGTAATGGGGATATCTGGTTCAACAACGAAGGTATCTCAAGAATAGGAAAACATGGCATAGAGAACTTTAGAGTTAGAGATGGACTCAGCGACAACAGAGTTCGTTCTGTTTATGAAGACAGAACAGGTAATATCTGGGTTGGCACCTATTCAGGAGGCCTTAATCAGTTTAAAACCAGTTCCATTGAAGTACTCAGTATAGAAAACAGTAGTTTTCTCTGGGGACTCCATGAAGATTCCGCAGGAGCCTTATGGGGTGCCTCAGATAAGGGAATTATTTACAAAATAGATAACTCCTCTGCAAAAAGGTATCTGGATCTTCCCGAAAGGTTAAGGAGTGCCGGTATCAACAGAGAAATTAACATCATATATACAATTTACCACAGTCCGGAAACCGGATTCTGGCTGGGAACGAATTCAGGACTTGTATCCATAAACCGAAAAGGAAAAATAAAGTTATATGAAAAGCTTAATGGTATAAGAATAAATGTAATATACGAACTCCCCTCCCGTCCCGGGGAACTGATCATAGCAACCCGTCTGAACGGAGCATATATAGTGAAAAACGGAGAGCTAACTCATCTCCCCCTTAAACAGACAAGTTTAAGTATCTATTCCGCAGCAGAGGATCATCTTAACAGCAACATATTATGGTTGGGAACCGGTAACGGGCTGATAAAATACAATCTGAAAAACAGTACTCACGAGAGTATTGTAAACAGGAAATCCATAACCAGAATAAATTACATCACTTTTGACAGTGAAGGAACAATCTGGCTTGCTACATCAGGTAACGGTCTTTCAAGATACAAAAATGGTATTTTTGAAAATATCACCACTGACAAAGGGCTTCCTGACGACATAATATTTTCAGTAAAACCAGATAGCAGAAACAATTTATGGATGAGTTGTGACAGAGGCCTCTTCTACATTAAGAGAAGTGATGCTGAAGCCTGGTTTGAGGGAAAAACAGAGAAGGTATACTCAACTATCTTCAGAGAATCTGACGGATTAAAATCTGCTGAGTTTGTTGGAGCTCAGAATTCTGTTGTAACAAGAAAAAGAAGCCGTTTTTTTGTCTACTCCACTCTTAAAGGAGTAGTAATGATTGATCCTCTGAAAAATGTGAAACCTTCCTCAGAGTTTCCTGTCTATATCAGGAAATTAATGATAAACAGAAAGCCTGTATCTCCAGACTCAGAAATATTGTCCACACCGGATACAGGACATATAGAGTTTCACTATACCGCTCTGGATTATAAGAATCCCGGAAGTATCCGTTTCCGATACAGACTTGAAGGATACGACAGTGAGTGGATCAATGCCGGCACAAGGCGTATTGCCTATTATACCAATATACCTCCAGGAAATTACACATTTCATGTTTCTGCCTCAAACCGCCCGGGAATATGGAATAAGAGAGAAGATAAATTAAGTTTCACAATAAAGCCGCTATTCTATGAAACCTGGTGGTTTATATCTTTAGCAACACTAATAGCTCTTTACCTTGTATATCTGGTTTTTCAGTTACTTCTTAATGCTGAAAAGAAGAGGAATCTGCTACTTAAGCAGGAGATTGGTAAAAGAAAAAAGGTTCAGGCAGCACTCCAGAATAGTGAAAATCTGCTAAACTCTTTTTACGACAACACTCCCTCAATACTGTTCATCAAATCTACTGATGGCAAATATCTTATGATTAACCGCCGTTTTGAAGAGTTCTTTAAACTAAATAAAGAAGAGGTTATTGGTAAAACAGACAGGGAGTTGTTTCCACCGGAAACTGCAGATAGTTTCATTCAACATGACCTGCAGGCAATTTATGGTAAAGATCATCTTGAATATGAAGAAGAGATTGGAATTAATGGCAGGTTCTTTACCTATCTTTCTGTAAAATTTCCGGTTTTTGATGTAGATGACAAAATCATGGCGGTTTGTGGTATCAGTAACGATATATCAGCCAGCAAACAGGCAACCCGGGAGCTGAAAAAGTATCAGGTAGATCTGGAAGAGCTTGTAAAAGAAAGAACAAGAGCTCTTGAAGACCTGCAGCAGGAAGCTCTCCACAACGCTCATAAAGCGGGAATGGCTGAGATTGTAACCGACGTTCTGCACAATATAGGCAACGTACTAACCAATGTTAAAACATCAAGCCATACAATTGAGATAGCCCTCAGAAGTTCCAGTATAAAGAATCTTAAAAAAGGAGCAGATCTTCTTGAAGAGAACATGGAAAATATTGAAGAGTTCCTGCAGAGTTCCAAAGGTATTAAACTGCTTAAATACCTGATTATCTCAATAAAACATATTGAGGATGAATTCGGAGTAATAGAAGAGAACAGAAAAAGGCTCCACAATAAGATAAATACTATATCTGAAGTCATAACTGCCCAACAGACAAATGCAGCAACAAACTACGCAATGAAAGAGAAAGCTGACCTCAGAACCATAATAGAGGATGCTCTCAGGCTGGATATCATTCCGCTGAAATCTCTAGGCAATAAAATAAAGAAGCAGTTTGATCCAGTACCTGAAGTAGTTATACAAAAAAGCAAACTGATTCAGATTATTATTAATCTCATAAAGAATGCCAGTGAAGCAATGAGTTCTCTTCCTGTTAACAGGCGCTCGCTCTCTATAAGTCTTGACAGTAACAACCACAATGTTTTTCTGAGAATAACCGATAATGGGAAAGGTATAGAGAAAGAGCTTTTAAAAAAGATCTTTCACCACGGTTATACCACCAGAAAAGATGGTCATGGCTTCGGGCTTCACAGCTGCGCCACCTATATGTCAGATATGGGAGGAGACATCTATGCTGAAAGTGAGGGTATAAACAGAGGAGCAACATTTATCCTGAAATTCAGAAAAGAGATGTAAATACAGGTGTTAATCTCTGCCCTTTTTGCCTTCGGATTCATACTATTTGACAAAATTTCCGGTACATGCAAAAATTAGACCGACCGTCGGTCTAGACCAACGGTCTGATCAGAGGAGAAAATGAAAAAAGCTAATAATGATAAATATAGTATTAAAGTTATAGAATACCTCAGAACTGCCCGCAGAATGTTTCTGGAACGGGGCTATGAAAATACCTCAGTTAAAAATATCATAGATGAACTTGGAGTTGCCAAAGGCACTTTTTACCACTACTTTCCTTCAAAAGAGGCACTACTTGATGCATTAATAAGTGATTTTACAGATCAGTTCAGAGATAAAGTTGCTGAACTTGTTAACAGAGAAGATCTGAACTCTCTGGAAAAACTGAACTCATACTTCAGAATAAATCGTGAGATAAAAAAGTCCAATCCTGAACTTATGATGATATTCCTTAAAGCCATGCACAACAACAGTAATATTCTGTTCAGGCACAAGATGCATAAAACAGGAGTTGAGAAAATTCTGCCGGAGTTTCTTAAAATCCTGAAACAGGGAGCTGCTGAGAATATATTTAACATGGATGATCCTGAAGAGACAGCAGAAATACTTATCAGTATAGGAACTACATATCTGGATTCTACAGGGCCTCTGATGATGAGAATAGCAGAAGAGCCGGAACTGATTGATGTAATTGAAAAAAAACTCCTGGCTTACGAATCATCTTTTGCACGACTACTGGGAATTGATAAAAAACATCTGAAAATAATAGAGCCAGGTTTTATAGAAGCCTTCAGAGGAGCCGGAAATGGTTAATTCAGTCAGAATCCTTCTTCTGACAGTACTACTTATGTCCCTCCCACTTCATGCAGTGGATCTGAAAACAGATCTTTCAGGCTACTATGAAAACAGATTCTATCTTCTCCACAACAATTTTGACAACCCGGAAGATAAGTTCAATCTTGCAGACTACAACAGATTGCGCCTTGTTCTGAGAAACTCACCTTCAAAAAGAGTCAACCTCAATCTGGCTGTGGACTTTTTTTCTCTTCACGGAGCCACATCACTCTCCCCTTCTGCACCAGGCCTGAAGGGAGTGGAGAAAAGTACAAAGATAAATCTTGACAGAGCATACATTAATCTCTTTTTTAAAAACGGAGATCTTACAATTGGTAAGCAGCGTTTTCCTCTGGGTGTTGCCTGGTTATGGTCTCCTCTCGATATTTTTAACAGAATCAATCCACTGGAACCAAATGAAGAGAAGCCCGGAGCCAATGGAGCCCGTCTCTCTCTCACTCTGGCTTCACATTACGATCTGACACTGATACTTTCACCAGAAGAGAAGTTTGGAAGCTCAAGATATGCAGTCAGAGTTAAAAGAACCTTCGGAGTAACAGATATTGCCCTTACCTTCATAAGAGACGGTATAAGAGATACAGATATCTATGGGTTCGATATAAGAGGTGAAAGTATCGTAGGATGGTGGGTGGAAGGAGGTTTGTTCAGAATAGACAGTAGCAGTAAATACAAATATACCCTTGGTACAGACTATACATTTGCAATAGGCAATGGGTTATATATTATGGGAGAGTTTCATTATGATTCTTCAGGATTTAAAGACCCGGAGAATTATAATCTCACAGATCTGATTCAGGGAAAAAGGACTACTCTTGGGAGAGCCTATATTATGACCATGTTACGTTATCCCTTCTCTCCCCTTGTATCATGTTCATTCAGTGTTATCAGAAACTGGTATGATCACTCAACAATAATCAATCCTGCAGTTCAGTACGACATTTTTGAAAATGTATCACTATCTACAGGACTCTATATAAATGCCGGCAGTAAAAGTGGAGAATTCTCTCTACAGAAGAAGAATGTTTTCTATCTATGGCTTAAAGCCAGTTTTTAGGAGGTAAAATGTCAATTGTTAAGTTTGATAATGTAACCAAAATCTATAATACCAATGGAGTCTCTTTTCAGGCTCTTAACGGAATCTCTTTTGAGGCAGATCAGGGAGAGTTTATATCTATAGCCGGCCCATCAGGTTCAGGTAAAACCACTATACTCAACATTACAGGCTGCCTTGATAGACAAACCTCGGGAGAAGTTCTTATAAAAGGTAGTAATGTTAACAGATACTCATCAGACAACCTGGCTGATATCAGACGCAAAGAGATAGGATTTATATTTCAGACTTTCAACCTGATACCTATTCTTACAGCTTTTGAAAATGTTGAGTTTCCTCTTATTCTCTGTGGGGATATTTCTGAAACAGAGAGAAGAGAAATAGTTGAAGAGATCTTTGCAAAAGTTGGTCTCTCAGATTTTATGAACCGGAAACCTGCAGAAATGAGTGGAGGCCAGCAGCAGCGGGTTGCTATAGCAAGGGCACTTGTTAAAAAACCAGCCATGATTCTTGCAGATGAGCCTACAGCAAATCTGGATTCAAAAACGGGAAAAGAGATTCTCGATCTGATGGTGGATCTTAACAGCACAACTGAAACTACATTCATATTCTCCACCCACGACCAGATGGTAATGGACTATGCCCGTCGCCTGATCCTTCTGAAAGACGGAGAAATTGTTAAAGATACCAAAGGAGATTTTTGATGTTAATGCTTCTGAAAATTGCTTTCAGAAATATTTTCAGATCCGGCAGAAGGACTATTATCACCTTCTCAACAATTGCTCTGGGGCTGACACTTATGATGGTAAGCATGAGCCTTATAGAAGGTCTGGATCTTCAGTCTGAGAACAACATTATTTATAGCAGAACTTCTCACCTTAACATTGTTGCTAAAGGATATTTTGAAGTAAGAGATAAACTTAGTGTTGAGAGAACCATTAAAAAACCATCTGAAGTTATAGACAAAATAGCTGTCCTGGACTTTATCAGAGCCACTGAAGCAAGAACAGTATTCAGAGCCGGGCTTATTGTGGGTATGGATGAACTACCATGTATTGGTGTATCCACAGATCCTGTCAGCTCACCGGATCTGTTCAACATAAAAGAGACAGTTCAGAAAGGCGAGTGGCTTAAGAGAGGTGAATATACCTGCCTTATAGGTAGTGATCTTGCAGCAGATACAGATCTTAAAACCGGAGACTCAGTAACAATAAGAATGGTATCTTCTGATAATGAAGACAATTTCAGCTGGAATGCAGTGGATTTTGAAATTGGAGGTATTTTTGAATCCGGCAACCCTGAAGTGGATTCCGCAATGGTATACATACCCAAAGACATTGGTAATGAAAGTCTTACTATGCAGAATGAAGCCACTGAGATCTGCATAAGACTAAAAGATGGAATTGACCCTGAAATAGCAGCTGGCAAAATAAGAGAACACCTGAATACAGAAGAACTGGAGGTCTATACCTGGAAAGATCTGGCAGGGACTTTTCTTGCAATTAACGAAACGAAAAAGATGAACTCAGCTGTTATTACTCTGATACTTCTGTTTATATCTTCAATAGGAATAATAAATACAATGCTTATGGCTGTTCTGGAAAGAACTTCTGAAATAGGCACATTAATGGCAATGGGTATGAAAAAGAGAGAACTTCTATTTCTGTTTATGGCTGAAGGCGGAATAATAGGACTTGCAGGCTCACTCTGTGGATCGATCATTGGTGGAGCTCTATCACTCTGGCTTGAAAAGTACGGCCTTAACCTTAACATAATGGGTGAAACCATGAAAAAACTATCTTCAGCAACATATCCGGTAAAAGATGTCTTCTATGGACTCTTCAGTTTTGATCACATGTTACTGGCAATTGCTCTGGGTACTATATTTGCAATTATTGCAACAATCTATCCTGCTCTGAAAGCAACTACACTCAATCCGGTTGATGCAATAAGGAAACTGTAAGGAGGAGATATGTCAAAAGTATTTAAGTTTGCATGGAAAAATATCTGGCGAAACAGAAAGAGAACTCTGTTTACCCTTCTTGCAATTATGTTTTCAATGATTCTGTTTGTTTTTGTAAGGAGTTATATAAACGGACTTCTGGCAAATGCCACAGATTCACTTATTAATACAAACATAGGGCATGTAAGAGTCGTCCATAATGAGTATCTGAAAAAAGAGAGGCTTATGCCCAAAGAGTTTCTGATTAGTAATGTAGAAGAGAAACTTCCTGCAATTAAACAGACTGAAGGTGTACAGCTTGTAGATCCCCGTATCAGGTTTCCGGTACTAATAAGCATCAGAAACGAGAGCGAAGGCTGTCTGGCTATAGGAATTGATCCTGTTAAAGCTGACAAAACCATAAAACTATCCTCTATGATAAAAGAGGGAGAATATATAAAGCCCGGAGCAAAAGAGCTTATTATTGGTAAGGGCCTTGCTGATAAACTCAATATAGTTACAGGAGATGAACTTCTGATTGTAACAACAGACATTAACTACTCTACTTATGCTCTGCCATTCATAGTTAAAGGGATTTTTGAATCAGGTTTCTCATCAATGGATAAGCACCTTATTTATATACCACTAACAAAAGCTGCTGAAATGATAGATGCTGATAACTCTGCTCACGAGTTACTTCTCTACCTTGATGACAGAAACAGAGCTGAAGAGGTAGCCGGAATGGTAACTTCTCTTTTCAGTAAAGATATCAAAGTTCTCTCCTGGACTGAAGATAAGATCATATCCGGCTTTCTTCCTGTTGCAAAAGCTATGTGGGGGAAAATTTTAGGCATAATCATGCTTATTACCGGCCTTGTTATTCTCAACACTATGCTTATGAGTGTTATGGAGAGGTTTCACGAAATAGGCATTCTGAAAGCTATGGGAATGAAAAACCGCGAAATTATTCTGATGATCTTTACCGAAGCATCAATTATCGGAACTATTGGTTCAGTAGCAGGAGGAATAATCGGAGGACTTCTCTCACTATACACAGAAATAAATGGTATAAACATCGCTGCTACAATGAAAGGTGATACCTGGGACAAAATAGATATACCTATTCCTGTTGTAAGTAAAATTGTATATCCTGACATTACACCTGAGATACTGGCAGGCTCCATACTATTTGGCATTGCCCTTACTCTCGCAGCTGTATTATGGCCTGCATTTAAAACTATAAAGATGAAGCCTGTTGATGCTTTCAGAACAAAACTGAATCTTTAAGGAGAAAATTATGAACAAGACGATTTTTATATTTATAATGGCCCTTTTACTTGCCATAACTGTTGATGCAGAAGAGCTTCCCTCAGCAGAATATGTACTGAAAAATATTGATAGAAATATGGTTTTTACAACTGCTGAATCAGAACTTGAGATGATAATCACAATTAAGAACAGAGTTATTACCAAAAGATTTACGAGTTTTTCAGAAGGTAATGAAAGATCATTCATGCATTTTACATATCCTGCAAGAGATAAAGGGACAAAAATGCTCAAAAAGGATGGAATTATAAGAATATACTACCCCTCAGCAGAGAGAGTAGTGAGATTGTCAGGGCATATGCTGAAAAGAAGCATGATGGGGTCAGATTTCTCCTATGAAGACATGACTGAAAGAGCCACAAAACTTAAAGAGGAGTATAGAGCAGAGATTACCGGTACATCAGATTTTAACGGCACCTCCTGCTATCTGCTTACCTTAACATCTGTAAAGAAAAAGCAGACCTATTTTACCAGGAAAATATGGGTGGACAAAAAGAGATATCTGGCTCTTAAAGAGGAGCTCTATGCAAAGAGCGGTAAACTGCTTAAAGTATCCAGAATCATGAAAATATACAAACAGGATAACCGCTACTATCCGGTAAAAATAGAGCTGGAAGATAAACTCAGAAAAAATTCAAAAACAGAGATAATTTTCAAAAAAATCACCTTCGATATACCTGTTCCCAAAGGGATTTTTGAAGAGAGAAATTTAAGACGGAAATAGATTTTAAAAAGGCAGTTTTTCCAGATCTACGTTTCCACCGGAAATAATTATACCGACTCTCTTATTTTTAAATCTTCCGGGATTATCCAGTACAGCAGCAAGAGGTACAGCTGATGAGGGCTCAATAATTATCTTCATTCTTTCCCAGATTATCCTCATAGCTTTAACTATAGACTCTTCAGAAACAGTTATAATATCGTCAACATTTTTCTGTATTATACTGAATGTGAGGTCACTCAGAGATGTGAGAAGCCCGTCAGCAATAGTATCAGGTTTAACCGATGGTATAAATTCCCCGCTTTTAAAGGATCTGAATGCATCATCAGCTCTTTCCGGCTCTGCTGCAATAACTTCAGTATCCGGTGCAAGAGCTTTGGTGGTAATAGATGTTCCGCTTAACAGTCCCCCACCCCCAACAGGAGCCATAACTATATCTGCAGTTTCAATATCTTCAAGTAGTTCAACTGCTGCTGTTCCCTGACCCGCAACTATACGACTATCATCATAAGGGTGAATAAAAACAGCACCATTACTATCAACTATTTTCTGTAGTGTTGTTTCTCTGGCTTCAAGAGTAGGTTTACAGAAAGTAATCTCTCCCCCATATCCTTCTACAGCTCTCTTTTTTATCTCCGGTGCATTCTCAGGCATCACAATATATGCCGGAGCATTTCTTATAGATGCGGCTCTGGCAAGAGCAGCAGCATGGTTGCCTGAAGAGTGGGTTGCAACACCTTTTTTCAGTAGAGATTCCTCAAGATTCATTACAGCATTGGTAGCACCTCTGAACTTAAAAGCCCCTACCTTCTGGAAATTTTCACATTTAAAGAAAAGCTGCGCTCCTGCAATAGTGTCAACTGCTGAAGATGTAAGAACCGGGGTTCTGTTTATATGTGGTCTGATCCTTTCGTGTGCATTTTTTATATCCTTAATATCCGGTATATATCTGTTCTCCATAACAACCTCCTGAATATAAAAAATATCATAAAGAAGCTCCTATTAACAAGACAGAACAAAAAACAGTGACAGACAAAGATAAACAGAAACATGCACAGGTGTGAGTAAATAAGATGGGTATCTTTAATAAATTGTACTAAACTCAGGAATAAGAAACACGAAATGTAGGGGTCTTCGAATGAAGGGAGGAATGAAGTGGAACCCGGATAATGTCGAAGATGGGAAACGCGTCAGCGTTATCTTTATTTAACAAGTTATCAAATTGTTTTTACCATAACGGAGTATTCTCCCGTTTTATTGTTAAGACAGTTTTGAAAGAAACAGTGATAGTCCGTACCAATCAGGCCTCTTCCTTTTAATTGTAGAAAATTTATATTAAACATAATAGAATTAGTTTTAAAACAATCTGGAGGATTAAGATGAAACAGAAAAAACTTAATGTTGTACTGTCAACAATTATACTTATTCTACTCACTTTACCACTGAGTAGCAGTGTAACTGATAAAAAAACCTGCCTGGTAATAACAGACATCCATTTTACACCTTTCATAAGTGCTGAAGCTGTACAACTTCTTGACAAAACCCCTGCAAAAGAGTGGGACACTGTTTTTGCAAAATACCCCTCAGTAAAAGTGGCAGAATATGGCAAAGAGTCTTCCCCCTCTCTGCTTAAATCCTTAACAAAAGGCCTTAAACCTTATGTTAAAGAGTCTGAATTTATAATGTTTGGAGGAGATATCCTCTGTCACGATTTCATCGAAACATATCAGAAACTTTCAGGAACAAAAGATCAGAAAAAGAGTGAAGCCTTTATTCTGAAAACCATCGATTATTTTGTATCACATCTTTCTGAAGAGTTTCCTGGCAAATCTATCTACTTTACTCTTGGTAACAACGACTCTTTCAGTGGAGACTATGCATTAAAAGATAAAGGAAGATTTCTGAAACTTACAGCTCCGGTATTTTTTGATAAGTGGATCAGAAATCCCAAAACCAGAGCTGTATTTATGAAAGACTATAAACCTCACGGTTACTACAGCATCAGGTCAGCTGAAAACCCCGGACTCCGCATTATGAATATAAATACAGTCTACTTCTCAGATAACTATCCTGAACAGGATGGTCCTCATCCCGGAGATGTTGAGCTTGACTGGATTGAGAGAGAGCTGGAGAGAGCTAAAATATCTGATGAAAAAGTGTGGGTTGTAATGCATATCCCACCGGGAATCAATGTATACAGTTCAGAAAAAGGCAGCAGTAATGGAGAGTTGAACATTAAACTCATGTGGAAGAAGAAATTCAATAACAGATATCTGGAGATAGTAAGAAAATACTCAGATCAGATAGCCCTGTTCTTCACTGGACATACCCACATGGATGATATCAGAATTATCTATAAAAAGAAGAAGCCTGTAGATTATGTACATATTGCCCCTGCAGTTTCACCGGTATTTGGTAATAATCCGGCTTTTCAGTCAATAGCCTACAGTAACTCAACTAAAGAGCCTTATAACTACACAACAAACTACCTGAACCTCAAAGATAAGACACCTGCATGGAAAGTTGAGTACAGATTCAGCGATGTTTATCAGACATCTGTAAGCGCAGAAAATCTCTCAAAAATTTATAAAAATATGAAAGAAGGAAGTCCATATCTCAAAACTTATCTTAAATACTACTATGTTCAGTCACCGTCATCTATTGATAAATCCTGGAAATGGTATGTAACAGGAATAGGGAATCTGACTGAAAAGGATTTCAGCGAATCTATAAAAAAGAAGAATTTAAAAAAATAAACAGTCCGGCGATAGCCGGACTGCTGTGAGTGAATGACGAAGTGTTATATAAGCTCTGTCAGGACTATCTGACCAGAAACATTACCATTTTAAGCAGCCCGGCTATAAAGAGCCGGGCTACTGCGATTAATAAAGGTTTATGCCCTCAGGCAATTTAACTCCCATGGGGGTGGGGTTATTACGTCTTATTACTGCTTTTTCTCTTCTGAAGAATCAGTCTCCTGTTCTCTTCAGTCATAGATACTCCCCTTTTAATAACAACTCTTCCTGAATCCTGCTCTTTGAGCATAAGTTCCACTTTATCTTCCAGTTTAAGACCCATATTGTGGAACACTTCAGGAAGATCTTCATTAAACCTTCTGTAAGCCTTTACACCGTAATTTCTCTTACAGAACTGAAGAATCTTCTTAACAGAGATACCGTTGATCTCCTGAAGTTCATAACTCTTCTCTCCTACCTTAACTATTGGCACAGTACCGTTAGCTGTCCATTTAATGTCTGAGAAAGGAGCTCTCTTTTCAAAATCTCCTGCTGACAGCTCTGCATATAGAAGAGCAACCAGCACAATAGCAAATGCTTTAATAACCTGTTTCACAATCTTACCTCCCTGTAATAAGCCCAACTTTAGCAGTCCGGCATTCACCGGACTGCCGTCATAAATGAAGATACCGCTGTCATGACCCTACAGCTGGAACTTCCCCTTGTTTATAAATTTAACCGCATGTTCCAGTACATTATCCCTTCCTCCCTCTCTGAAGGAGTCGGGCATAACATCTACCAGAATATCCGGATTAATCCCGTTGGTATCGTAGAGAAAACCATCAGGCTGAAAAGATATCATCGAAGCACATCTTACAACCATACTTGAGTTCTTAAGAATGAAACGCTGACTTCTGGCGCTTCCACCTCCACTTGGAGTTCCCATTAATACCACATTATCTTTCCAGCTTTTCAGAGCTCCCAGAAATATATCTGTAGCACTGAAACAGCCGGAATCGTGAAGAATAATAACCGGTTTTTTATAATGGTACCTCTTATCTCCTTCCTTCCTGGACATTACCAGAAAATGCCATTTACTGAATTCTCCGGCTTCAGGTTTCCACTGAGGAGTAAAGGTTTTCATAAAATCAGCTATCGCACTCTTCTCTTTAGCACTCCATTCCGGCGAATCAGCAGGATAGACATACCTGTTTGCCAGATGATCCTCTCCAAATCGGTCAAAGAGCCGGTAAGCACATACATTGGCTACTCTGGGAGACTCTTTTGAACTCATCAGATAAGGATAGAGCGCAAGTAACCCCTCTCTGGAACCACCGCCATTACCCCTTACGTCAACAATGAGGGCTCTGGTGTCTTTAAACTCAGGCATCCATTTACCAATAAGTTTAACAGCAGGCCCTTTACGGCTGAAACTGGAGATTCTCAGATAGCCTATATTATCAGCAAGGATACCGCACTCCCTGCCAGGCTTTCTCAATCTGTGCAGTTTACCGGATCTCAGATCCAGAGTTACTTTACGTCTCATAAGCAGATCTTCACTAAGAAGTTCCACAACCAACTCACCCTTTCTTTTAAGCCCCATCTCATTTCTGACTCTGTTAAAATTCCTCAGTCCCCGAAGCCCCTGCCTTCTCTGATACTGAATCGAGCCTTCAGCTCTGAATTTCTTACCCAGAGCAACCCATTTTTCAATACTTATTCCATCCAGTTTTGTTATATATGGATAGTTATGAATCAGAAAATCTGATCCATCCTCTTTTATTGCTACAACTCTACCTCCTGCATATCTGAGATGAAAAGGCAGAATACTACGTTTCTCAACTATCTTATTTGCATATAGCCCCATTACAGCAGAGTGTCCGTCAATAAACATTCCCATAATCTTATTAAGCTCCTTTTCAAACTCCACAGAGGCGATTCCCTCTGCAGACTCATTTTTAAGATCTGTAATAGCTTTTCTATAATCAGGATTACCTACTTTGAGATATGCAAATCTCTCTTCCAGAGCTACCTGAAGCTGATTAAGATCTTCTGTGGCTTCATCAGAAGAGAGAAATTCAGGTGTTGGCTTAATAGAAGCCTCTCCTGTTCTATTACCTGTAACTGCGTCTCTGTTCTCTCTTGTTACAGGTACTCCATGCATGTGAAACTTCTTATCTGATCCGATATCCCTCACAAAAAGTTCCGTGTTCTTACCAAGAGGTTTGCCCATTTTATGAAAAACTTCAGGCAGATCTTCATTGAATCTTTTATAAGCTTTACTGCCATAGTTTTTTTTACAGAAACTCAGAATAACAGATACTGATTCTCCGTTTATTCCAAGCAATTCATAAGATTTACCATTTACTTTAACAACTGGTACGTCTCCACTCTTATTCCAGCTGATTGCTGAAAAAGGAGAAGCCTTATCATATTCAGTTCCTGCAACCATATTCAGGCATATTGCCAGAATCAAAACAGTTGATAATAAAAACACTCTTTTCAACACCACCCTCCGTAACAGTAGTTTCCCTACACTAATGCAAAAGATATGCCAACTTCAGAAAACCTCAGAAAACCTTGTTATATCGGAGGTTTACACAACATTTCCACTTTCATATCAAATATCTTCAAAAGTGTAACTTTTTTTCCCTGTTTCACCGTATACCCTTTATTAAAGGGATTTCGGGATAAAAAGTAACTAAAAGTAACAGTGTAACGAAAGGTTACAGCAAACAGATAGCTAAGTGATTATTTGTCTGAAAAAATTAAAATATGCATATTAAATACAGGATGTTCAATATTAAAGGCGATGGATTCCGGTTAATCAGAAAAAGTTCCCTCTCTTCTCTGTTATTAATTATCTTTCTATTCCCTATGATTAATGAGGCTGAAATAGAGAAGCAGCAGATATAATCAAAAAATCTCCATCTATATTATCACTGTTACCCTGCTTCTGATGATAATAGCAGCAGTAGTTTTCACCCTCTACAGAAACCATAGAAAAAACAGAGAATCCTGACCATTTTCGTGACCTCACGAAAATGGTTATACAGAGTTTGAATTAACTTAAAGAACTCTATTTGAAGGTTTTGAGTTTCTGATTTATTGTTTTTCTTGATACTCCAAGCATTTCAGCAGCTCTGGTCTGGTTGTTTTCGCATCTTCTGAGAGCCTCTTTAATAAGATACTCTTCTGCTTTTTTAAGAGTTGGAAATGTTTCCATATCCCAACCCCACTCTTCAAAAGGCGTATCCCCCACTTCCATCTGCTCTCTGTTAACACCGGATTCCACCAGTTTTTCAAAAGGAATCTCTGATAACATACCATTACTGCTCCTGCTCACTGCATCAGCAACCATTCCCTGCAGCTCTCTGATATTTCCGGGAAAATTCCATTTTATAAGGGCTTTCCTGATATCTTCAGAATAGCCGGGAGGTTCAATCTGAAGTTCTTCAGAATAGCTGTTAATATAGTGCTCAAATATATAAGGTATATCTTCTCTTCTATCTCTTAAGGGGGGAAGATGTATATGGTGGGAACAGAGTCTGTAGTACAAATCTTTTCTGAAGGTACCCTCATCTTTCATCTTTTCAAGATCACAGTTAGTAGCAAAGATAAATCTTGCATTACAGAGTTTCTCTCTGTCTGAACCTATTGAGAAGTATCTCTTATCCTGTATGAGTTTCAGAAGGGTTACCTGCATATCCAGAGTTAAATCCCCTATTTCATCCAGAAAAATTGTTCCTTCAGAAGCAGTTTCAATAAGTCCTTTTCTCTCTTTATGCGCACTGGTAAAGCCACCTTTCTCATGACCAAAGAGATTATCTCTGATAAGAGCTGGATCTTCAGCAGCTATGTTTAACTCAACAAAGGCTCCGGTTCTTCCGCTCAGTTTGTGAACGATCTCTGCCATAAGCTGCTTACCGGTTCCGGTTTCCCCTGTAATAAGCACAGGAAACCCTGTAACACTTATAGCTTCTGCATACTGAAAATTACCATGCATCTTCTCATTAATAGTTACTATAGAATCAAAAAGAGATGGGTTTTTTAAAGGTTTCCCCGAGAGACTCTCTCTCAGATAGCGTCTCTCCTGTCTCATCTCCTGAAGCTGCACACCATTTCTGATTATAGTCAGCAGTCTGGAATCATCAACTGGTTTCACCAGATAGTCATAAGCTCCGGCTTTCATACACTCAACAACAGTTTCTGAATCATCTGAAGCTGTCAGAATAACAACTGGAATATCGGGATATTCACCTGATAAAAGGTCAAGTAACTCCTGCCCTCTTATTCCGGGCATCATCAGGTCCAGCAGAACCATGGAATAACTGCCCTTCTCCATTCTTCCCATAACTTCCCTGCTGTCATTACACAGCTCTATATTATTAATTCCTTCTGATCTAAGCAGAATTTCTGCACTTTTCAGAAAATGTATCTCATCATCTACAATCAGAATCGGAGCTTCAGGAAACTTAACCCTGCTCATGTTCCACCTCCGGTTCCGGTAAATCCACCGGAATAACTATTCTTACTTCTGTACCTGCGCCAACAGCAGATTTATACTCCATTCGGCCTCTGAATCGTCTTATAATAGACATGGAAATAGACAACCCAAGTCCCACTCCCCCATCATCACTTCTGGTTGTGAAGAATGGGTCAGCAACTCTGGGAAGGTCCTCTTTTCTGATTCCTTTACCATTATCTTTGACCATAACCACAACATCCTCTTCACTCATATAGGCTTTTAGCTCTATTTTCCCATTGGAGCTTACAATAGCTTCACTGGCATTTGTAAGAAGGTTGATAATTACCTGTTCAAGTCTTCCGCTATTACCACAAACCGGTGTTATGGAATCAGCCAGTTCAACAGAAAGCTCTATATTTCTGTTCTTAATAGTATTAGCTGTAATCTTAACTGCACTTTCAACAGCTTTTTTTATATCAACTTCCATATTCCAGTCGTGGGAATCGGGACGGGCAAACTCTTTCAGACTCTTTACAATATCCTCAATTTTTGAAGAACCCTCAGTAAGTCCTGCTGTAATATTAGCTATCTCCTGTTTCATATCCTCATAAGGTATATTGATAATAGAATAACCCGGGTTCTCTTCAGCATAACTGTCCAGTACAGGCATAGTTTCCCTGAATATATCTTTAACCAGCCGGGCATTTATTCTGATATAGTTGTTGGGATTGTTGATCTCATGAGCCACACCGGAAACGAGAGTTCCCAGAGATACCATTCTGTCTGCATGAAGCAGCTGCTTCTCTTTCTCCTGACTCTCATGCTGAGCCGCAATTCTGGCTTCATACTCTTTTCTTAAAACACTTGTCTGCAGAGTAACCCTCTTCTTAAGAGAGAAATTCCAGATCAGAATCATCAGGAAAACCAGAGCTGCAGCTCCCAGAAGAGTAATAATAAGGTATCCAAAATCCTTTGTCTGCCAGAAATTTCTCTTCAGAAATCCTGTCCATCTGTGAACAATCTCCCTGTACTCCTCTTTACTTATCATTCCAAAACCTTTATTAAGAATAGAGTTTAAAAGAGGTTTATGTTTAACAGTAGCCAGAGTAATACTGTAACGGACGTTCAGAACCGCAAGATTAACAAAATCCGGCACACTGGTAAGTCCCATATAACTGAAATCGTCCACCAGAAGATAAGATTTTTCATTTCTGCTTACCCATTCAAAACCGGCTTCAGGATTCACAAAGGTTCTGTAACTCATATCAGGACTGATCTGACCACGTAACACCTTCTCTGAAATACTCCCTTCAATTACCCCTACATTACTATTACTCAGGTCACCGGAGTTAAAGGCTTCTGTATCTTTGTCCGTACTTGCTACAAAAATGAAGGTATTAAAAACCGGAAAAGAGTTTATATAGTTCTTTCTCTGTTCCGGTGGTATATATATTGAAGCTGTAACATCGATCTCACCATTTTCCAGCAACCTCAGAGCTTCCTCTTCATCTGACATCTCAACAAGTATAAATCTCTTATTCAGCTTTTTCTGAATCAGTTTTATATGGTCTGCAATAATACCATTATAGCCGTTTTTATAATCATAATGGTTATGCTTCCCTATTACACCGACTCTTATATCCTTCTCTTCCAGCCAGTAGTTTTCAGCTTCTGTTAACCTCACTTTAGTCTGAAAAAAAAGATCCCGGGATATAAATATAGCAACAACAATAAGAATAAGAATAGCTAAAGCAATTATGGTATATAGTTTTTTCATGACTTTCAGAAAAGCTTATCAGATTTCCCTCTGCAGTTCTACCTCTATTTAACAGCCCCTGTATTCTTTACTTCAGCATCAACACCAAAAAACTTATAATCGTGATACTTTATCTCTAATACAGATTTTGTATATGCCCTGCCTCCGGGAAACTTTTCTCATTCCCTTTCACCTATTTTACAAATTTTTTTAAAAAACCTCTGGTTGCAACCCAGTAACCATCACTATCCTCAAACTTCTTCCAGAGAGCTCTTGATCCATGATTTCCTTCTGTAGATGGAAGATAGGAACTCTTCTCTGTTTTAACAGCTTCATATATTTTTTCCCAGTACTTCTTCTCACTGGCAGCTGAAGTAATAAACACAGGACATTTTACCTTTGCAGCAAATTCTGAAATATATGCAGGATTCCCTGTGCTTTTCTCAAAATATTCACCTGGTGCATAAGAGAGGAGAGCTGAAATATCTTCATGAAACTCTGAAGCCAGCCTGAACCCCAGAGCTGAGGAGTATGAACTCCCGATAACCAGAAGCTTTCCTTTTGCAAGCCCATTTTCTTTCACGTATCTGAGGGCAGCTACCATATCCTGGTATGCATCTATATAATCTGTTCCTTTATCTGCTGCAACAGCTCTTTTTGCTGTTTCATTCACAATACCATTAACTTCTCTGCCTGACCTCTGATCCACAGCAATACAGTTAAATCCCATTGAATTAAGTATCGGTGCAGTTTCTCTGTACTCACCTCTACTCCAGCCCGCCTGATGAAAAAGAATAATAAAAGGTTTACTGCTATTTCCATCACTATAAAGGTCAGCTGTTATCTCCAGACCATCTTCTGCACTAAACCCAACCACTTTCATGGAGTTTTTTTCAGCACTTTCCTCAGCTCTCTTCTGATCTGCTTCAGAACAACCTGAGAAAACCAATCCAAACATAAGTAAAATAGTATAAATTCCAAACAGTTCTTTCTTCATTTAGAACCTCCCGCAGTTTTTCATGAATATTATTGTATTAAAAGTAAAAAAAATTTTAAACAACAACTCTGATTGCCCTCTCTGATTGACTATCATTTCCCCCTGTGATATTTTTTTTAATACCTTTTAAATTGCTTTAAAGGAGGCAAAATGACAGATTTATCAACTACTTACATGGGCCTGAAGCTGAGAAACCCTATTATCGTAGCCAGTAGCGACCTTACTAAAGATGTTGAGGGAATTGTAAAACTGGATCAGGCAGGAGCAGGTGCAGTGGTTCTCAAATCTATCTTTGAAGAACAGATTCTTATTGAAAGCGACTCAATGCAGTCAGACCACCTTGAACATGCAGAGGCATCTGAGTATCTTCTGCAATACACAAGACAGAAAACACTCAGTGACTATATCAACCTGATTAAAGAAGCAAAAAAAGCTACTTCAATTCCTGTAATTGCAAGTATCAGTTGTGTATCAGCGTCTGAATGGGTCGACTTTGCATCAGCTATTGAAGAAGCCGGAGCTGACGCTCTTGAACTTAATATCTTTGTACTTCCCGGTGACAAGTCAAAGAGTTCTGAAGAAATTGAGAAGATCTATTTCGATATTATAGAGATGGTTAAGAGTAAAATATCAATTCCTGTCTCCTTTAAAACAGGTTTCTACTTCTCAAGTATGGCTAATATTCTGTTCAGACTTTCACTGACTGATCTGAAAGGACTTGTTCTGTTTAACAGATACTACAAACCAGACATTGATATAAATACTATGGAAGTTTGCCCTGCACCATTCCTTACATCCTCTGAAGACTACCATATGACTCTCAGATGGATCGGTATGCTGGCTGGTGAGGCTAAATGTGATCTTGCTGCAACAACAGGTATTCACACTTCAGAAGCAGTTATAAAGAACATTCTTGCAGGAGCAAGTGCTGTTCAGATAGCTTCTGTTCTTTACAAAAAAGGTCCTGATTACATCAAAGAGATTCTTGCAGGTATTGAGAAATGGATGCAGGAAAAAAATATCTCTTCACTGAATTCAGTAAAAGGGAAATTAAAAGCTTCAACTGTTGATAACCCTTTCCTTTATGAAAGAGTTCAGTTTATGAAATATATCGCAAAATAGTAAATTATTAATAAAAGGAGAGTCAAACCTGACTCTCCTCTTCTCTATAACTTAATTCCTGTATCTTTCAATTACACCTGCATCAACCCAGTAAATATCCCCTCTTCCACGTGCAGGTTTCTTAACAGACTCATCAAACACCTTTCTTATAGTATTCATGTTTAATTTCTCATACTTAATTGATGAGGGTTCCCTTCGGGAAGAGGTAAAAAACAGATATCTCCCATCCTGGGAAACCATTGGGCAATACTCTCCACCTGTGGCATTTATGTCAGGCCCCATATTGACGGGTTTTCCCCAGTCACCATTGGTTCTGAAACTTATATAGAGACCACTTCCTTCAGATCTTCCTCTTGAAACAAAGATAAGATAGGTCTCATCCGCTGCAACATAGAGGTCACCTTCACTTCCACTATTAATCATACTATTAAGAGCTACAGGATTACCAAATCCTTTTCCACTCTTTTTTGCATAAAAGAGGTCACCACCTCTCACCGCGCCATCTCTTCTGGAGCCAAAATAGAGAGTACCGTCTTTTGTTAATCCCGGATAGAGATCATCTTTATCTGAGTTTACAGGTTCTGCCAGCCGTTCTGCCTTTCCCCAGCGATTTTTCTTACGCTTCATACGCCATATATCCCAGTCTCTTTTTGGATCAGCTCCTTTTGATACTGGTCTTCTGGAAATAAAATACATCCATTTCCCATCTCTGGTAATAAAAGGGTCTGCATCAGAGTACTTTCCTGAAAAATGAGCCACTTCAGGTGAAGACCATTTACCACTCTTCCGTTTCATCTCCATAATAACAATCTGCCCTGAAGGCATTCTGATTGAGTAGTAGAACAGATTATGGTCAGGTGAAAAAACTGCATTAAGTTCTGACATTCCTGTGGAAACAACACCTGGCATAAAAAGTTCAGGTTTAATCCAGGGCCTTTTCTGCCCGAAATACTCACTCTCTTCATTAACTTCTGAGCTTAAGTTGAAAGTTAAAAGAGTTATAGCGATAAATATAAGTTTTATGAATCTCATTAATCATAATAGCAGATTTAAAAAAGAGATTCATACAAAAGTTCTTCCTGATACTACTCTGCTATCCTTCTGGAGATTCATCTGATACAGAATCTGACAGGTTATTATGGAAATTCATGAAACCATAAAGAAAGAGAGATGATAGAGTCTCCGAATAGTTCTCTATAAAATTTTCATCATAAGGTATATTATAAATCTTTCTGAATACCGGATGCAGCTGGAAACTGGATAGAAGCATATTGGTTAAAGCCGGGAAAACAAGATAAAAATAGGGAGTTACACTGGAAGTTCCCTCTCCCAGTACAAATTTCCTTGCAACTCCCTGAAGTCTTTTCATCTTCTCAACTTTAAGTTCGGAAAGCTCCGGCATATCTATAGGCAGTTCTCTGTATACAACCTTAACCAGATCAGGTTCATTTATATAGAACCTGACACTGTTTCTTACATACTCTTTTATATTGTCCTCAATAGATCTTTCTGAATTAAGAGAGTCTTCAACAACTTTATGAAAAAGCTCATAGAAGCGCTCAAATATTTCCCGTAAAATACCAGCTTTACCATTATAGTAGTAAGAAGTCATCGAGATATTTACTCCGGCTTCTTTTGAAATCTCTCTTAATCCAACTCCAGTGTAGCCTTTTCTTGCAAAAAGCTTTACAGCTGTATTAAAAATCTTCTCTTTTGCTGTAGCATCACCCGGACTCATACATCTCTCCACAACCATTCATTGTTTTATTGTACGACTCCCTGACAGATCTTTCAACATATCACCTCTCTTTTGCCTCTGTATCTTCCGGGATTATCAGTAACTTTGTACACTGTTGCATTCTTTAAGCAGAGATTTATACACTTCTGGCACTCTATACATAAATCCCTGTCAAACACTGGATATTCAGACATGGATATAGCTCCTGCGGGGCACATATCGACACAGAGCCCACACTGTGAACAGCGCTCCTTATCAACACTTTTAATAAGAATAGTTTCATTCCTTGCCTCCACAAAAGGCCTTATAAATTTAGTTGAAAGCCATCTTCTGATATTGCTGTCAGGTAATCTTCTTTTCATATGGTTATCCATATATTCACTCAGATATGAGGCAAACTTCACTATCCGCTTCTCCTCCTTCCTATCGGGGCATCCTTTACCAAACATACCGGACATAAATATTCCTGCTGCGCTATCCATAAAGAGTTTACGAATGAATGGGTGGCTGGCTTCACCAAAAAAGCGTAACTGACTTATAACTTCTATGCCTCTCTCTTCAAGCATATCTATAAAATGCTCTTTTGCTCCCCATACACCAATATCAAAAGGTTTGAAACAGCAGCTGAGAACAGTAAAAGCTTTTGTGGGAGTATTCTCCCTTTTGAGTTCTTCGATGAACTCTATCATTTTCTGAGCAGGATAACCGTGATATACAGGAGCCCCAAAACCTACCAGGTCATAAGCCCTTAAATCAGGGATCTCTGAATTGTGTCCAAGGGAAAAAAGGTCGCACCCAATTCCGGTTTCAATCAGCTTATCTCTAAGAATTTTTAAACCAAACTCTGTATTGCCGGTGCCAGAAAAATATACTATACCAATCCGCCTTTGCAAAGTATCCATCAGAGACTCCATATCATTCCCAGTGCAGCATGCTGCCAGCGTGTATTTTCTGAAGTGTACAGAAGAATCCTGTCTCCTCTCTTAAAGAGATTATCCCGGCACCCCCTGAGAATCGATAACGGAACAGCTGCATTTGCAAGGCTTCCACCTTCAGAACCGATACTTACGATTTTTCTTCTTTCAAGATCAGGATAGTGATCCAGAAAATGTATCAGAAGCTTCTCAGATTCCACTGGCAGAACTACATAATCGAAATCTGTAATTTTCATTTCAAATTTATTAAGAAAACCTGCAGTTGCCTCGATAAGAACCTGTGGTATCAGCTCATCATTAAGTGGACCATTCTGCTTAATAACCCAGTCTTCAGGTTTTATTCCTGAAGATGGATATGGAACTTCTGAACCACCGACCTCTATAATTGAGCCGAAATCCCTGTTACTTTTCGAAGACCCCATTATCCAGCCAAAAATCCCATTCTGATCATCACATTTCTCAATAACAACAGCTCCTGCTGCATCACCAAAGAGCATAAGATTAAACAAGCCTTTGAGAGGAAATGCTTCCGGCTTATCGAACATATGGGAACTTCTTGAAGAGATAAGATCTGCTCCTACTACCAGTACTTTCTCCGCCGCCCCACTCTCAATATACTGAGTAGCTGTTATCATAGCTGTACCAAATCCTGAACAACCGGATCTTATATCCATTCCCATACAGGTTCCGGTTCCCAGTTTTTCCTGCAATATAGTAAAGCACGGAGGTAAAGGGTAATCCGGAGTTCCTGAAGCATAGATAATCATATCAAGTTCTTCAGGAGCAGTTCCTGACATCTGCAGGGCATCCTTAGCTGCATAGAATCCCATATCACTATTTGATATAACTTTTTCTCCTTCCGGCAGTTTCAGTGCACTATATCTGGATTTATGCGGGATTTTACTATCCACAATTTCTGCCTTTCTTCCAAAGGTTTCTATAAACTCCTCATTAGTTATTACTCCGGGAATAAACCCACCAACACCTGTAATTGTAGCTCTGATACTCATTTTTACTCCATCCTACGCAGGCTGATTGCCTATTCCTGCATAGCTATAATTTTTTAGATTCTGAAAAAAGTTCCCATTTCTTCCTTCCACTCTGCAGTTCCCTGCCAGTTGTTCAGAAAGCTCTTTATCAAAAGGATAAGGCGTACCTTCGGGCACCTTGTCTTTCATAAGCTTCGCCAGTCTTTTTCCATAGCAGGTATTCCCTGACACTTTATAATAATCCCCCATTACTGAATAGACATCTCTCAGCTCCTCTTCATAGATGTTGCCAAATGTCAGAGGCACACTTACGCAGGGTGTAACACTGCCATCATTATTTACTGAAATATAGTTACTACCTGCTCCGCATCCAAGGAAAGAGAAACTTTCGATATCTGAAAAAAGAAAAATTGAGGGAGCTGTAAGATCCTCAGCCATCTCATCTCTGATTCGCCTCATAAGCTTTCTTGCGTTTATATAGAGCTTAATATGATTAACTCCCTCAACTTTTCCCTGAGGTACAGGAAGTACAACTCTTATCTCATCAACTCCCAGTTCAGTTACAAAATTTATATATCTGTAGATCTCTTCTTCGCTGCACAGATCTTCTGTTACACAAAGAGTAACTGTGCAGTAGATGCCACTGTTTCTGAAAAGCTCCAGAGATTTAATAACTTCATCATAAGCCTCTTTTCTGTTTCTTCTGCGATTTACAACATCAGAGAGGTAGTGATCCAGACTTACAACAGCTCTGGTAAACTGTGTTCCCTCAACATCTTTCAGAAACTGTTCATCAACCCTATAACCTGTAGTGTAAAGCTGAACCTCAACTCCTTTTGGCACCAGCCCTATAACCTGAGCTATATCTCTGCGCAACATAGGCTCCCCACCGGTTATTCCCATTATAGTAGTACCCATTTCTGCTGCACTATTAAAAAGTTTTTCAAGATTTCTGAGAGGAATATCAGATTTATCACTGAATTTTGACCTGAAACAGTGCCAGCAATCACAGTGGCATTTACCTGTTACAGCAACATCCATCCATAAAGGTATTCGTGCTCCGTAACTTATCTTCATGGAACTATCTATGAAGCGGTCCCATGCACCATTATCAAAAGATGGAAATACGCTATTCATAAAAAGTTTCTTATCACAATCTGTGTATTTACTGTATTTCAGAAAATCCAGAACCCCTCTTGTTATTTCCGGTTTCCCGGAACCTCTGACAATCACTGGATCACAATCCAGACTCCTCACTTTAAACTTCCGGCATGACATAAATCCCTCCTGTTGTTCTCCAGGAAAAGATTGGAAATTTCCCTACGGCCGGTCTGTCTTTCCCCTGAGATAAAATTTAAAATTCTCAATCAAACGTTCGTTTGAATACTATCATAAAAAACAACAAGGTCAATAGAAAAACAGAAAAAAAATATAAATAATACAGAAGCTTAACAGTTTTGCTGAGGCTTAAAATCAATTCGTAACCTTAAGACTGTATTCCCCCCCTTTTCCCCAGGTATATACATTAATCAGATATATTCCTTTCTTAATACAACAGCTTCCGTTAACAGATTCCCCGGAACTCTCCCCCCATGCCATTACATCTTCTGGTTCAGCACAATCATACAAAACCCAGTTAAGTTCCTTTGCCTCTGGAGATCTTAGTTCAATATTAACTCTGCAGTTCCTGTCTGCTATAAAGAAGAAATAGTCATTACAGTCTGTACCTGAAACTTCTCCATAAATATCTATTCCCATAACAAGAGGCCCTGTAGCAAGAGCAAAACTATCATTAGGCTCATACTCCCTGATTGGATAACTACTGATCTCTCCTTTACCGGGTTTATACAACCAGTTTTTCTGTAAAAGCTGCAGAGGACTTATAAAAGGAGCTCCTTTTACGCTCTGAAAAGTGAGACACCACTCATACCACCCAATGCTCTTCCTGCTGTAGATAGCAACAAACCCAGCTGTTTCCCTTTTTTTATCAGCCACCCCAGGCATCATAAAAATTAAAAACAAAAACCCAGATATAACCTGTTTTACCATTAACCCTCCCTGTTAATCAGGTCAGTAAAGAAGCTTCGACAAAGTGTTAATCTTTAACACATTTAAAACACAAACCTTCTATTTACCTCAGAGGAATTTTCAAGGTACATTCTCATAACCCTTCTAATAATTCCCTCTATATTCTCCAATATATAGAAGTTCATGTCAAACCCAGGCCATATTTGACCGGAAGCAGGCACTTTCCCCATTATACCTGCTTCCGGTTTTCAATACATGAATTGTACTTTATGTACTATTCTCCAACCATGAGTCTCTGACAATATGTAAATACCTGAATCTACAGAAGTTCAACCCCTATGTGCCTGCAATCATTTATGACATTTTCAGGCCACACAGCTGCCTGCACTTCTCCTATATGTTTTTTCCTCAAAAGAAACATACAGAGTCTGGATTGCCCGATACCTCCACCAATACTTGCGGGTAACTCATCTTTAAGTACCATTGAGTGCCATGGCAGAAGTGCCCGTTCTTCACAACCACATATTTTCAACTGCTGCATAAGAGAGTAACTATCTACTCTGATTCCCATTGAAGATATTTCACAAACCTGTTCTATAACAGGATTCCACAGAAGAATATCTCCATTTAATCCTCTCCTTCCTTCTGTGGTATCGCTTATCCAGTCATCATAATCAGGTGCTCTTCCGTCATGTTTTGTTCCATCAGATAGTTCTCCACCTATACCTGTGATAAATACAGCACCATGTTTTCTGCAAATCTCATATTCTCTCTCTGCAGAGGATATACCCGGATACTTCCTGATAAGTTCTTCTGAATGCACAAAGGTAATCTGGTCCGGTAAAACTGCATCAATACCGTATCTTTTTTCCACTTCTGCTTCAACAGCTTTCAATGCTTCATAGATCTTTTCAACCACTTCGTAAAGAGTTTCAATATCACGTTTTTCTGAATCGATAACCATCTCCCAGTCCCACTGATCAACAAGAACGGAATGTAAGCCCGTCCGAAGAGATGGTTCATCAGGTCTGATGGCATTCATATCTGTATATATTCCCTCCTCTGAAGCAATGCCGAATTTTGCAAGAGCACACCTCTTCCATTTAGCCAGAGAATGAACCACTTCAAAAATCCTACCCTCAATCTCCTTGACTCTGAATGCAACAGCCTCCTCAGTACCATTAAGATTATCCTGAAACCCTGAATCTTTATCTACAAATAGTGGTGCAGATACTTTGGTAAGGCTAAGGATGGATGATAGATGATTTGCGAAACTACTCTTCACAAAGGATAATGCCTCTTCTGTTTCAAGTAGATTAAGTTTAGTTTTCATAACTTTCTCCAGATTATAAAATTCCTAAAAATTATTTCATAAAAATACCGTATTTTCAATGATTTTTAAATATTTTAGACAAATAAACAGTAATTATGCGTTTTAATAAAATTATAGCAAAACAATACATTTAAAAACTGCAAAATATATAAATTTATAAAAAAGTGAATTTAAGAGAACAGAAAGTTTTTGTTGATAACACTCTATTCCATGTTGTGAATCAGGAATCTGCTATTTTTCTGAATCAGGCATTCATGCCTGCAAGGTAAGCTGTTGAGAATGCAGCCTGAAGATTATATCCCCCTGTATCTCCATCAATATCTATAACTTCTCCAGCAAAAAAGAGATTCTCAGCGATAACAGACTCCATAGTTGAAGACCTTATCTCTCTGGTATCGATACCGCCGGCAGTAACCATAGCCATATTAAAGCCTCCGGTAGCATAGATTCTGAATGGGGTTTCAGAAAAACCACGAATCAGACTCTGTATACTTTTCTTATTAAGCTCTGAAGATCTGGAAGATTGATCTATACCAAGATGTTCCAGTTGAAGTTTAATAAACCTTGATGGCAGAGAGAAGCTCTTAAGAAGGTTGGATATATTCTGAGTTCCCCGAATTCTGATCTGACTACGCAACATTCTTCCAAAATCTTCACCATAACCGGAAAAATCAAAAACTGCCACATCATCTTTCTCAATTCTTCCCGACCGGTCCAGCACCAACAGGGCCTGAAAAACCGTGATGAGTTATAAGGAGGTCATCTGTATGAGTAAAAAGCTTTCTGGAGTCACGCCGGATCTCCATACAGATCTTTTCAAAAGAGATACCTGATAATTCTTTTCAGATAGTGATTACTTACCCTGATGTCTGTTAATGCTGGCTTTGGAGAGACAATCTTATGACCCAGACTCTCTGCAAAAGCATATCCATCACCTGTAGATCCGGTTTTGGGGTATGACATTCCACCGGTAGCAATAAGAAGAGCTGAAGAGTTATAGGCTTTACCATCTGAGCAGTTAATCTGATACCTGTTCCCGGCATTTTTTATAGTACCTATTGTTGTAGCAAACTCAAATTTAACCCTCTGTTTCTGCATACTTTCAGAAGAGTATTAAGAATATCAAAAGCTTTTCCTGAAACTGGAAAAACCTTACCTTTTTCAGTGGTTTTAAGAGGCACTCCGTTTTTAATGAAGAAGGACTGAAGTTCTTTACTATTAAATGAGTAGACGGCTCTCTTAAGAAACCGGCTTTTATTGTAGCGATGCAGTAGTTCTTCCGGCTCTCCTTCATGAGTAAGATTACATTGACCTGAACCTGTAATAAGAAGTTTTCTTCCTGGATCAGGCATCTTATCTATAAGAAGCACTCTCTTACCTCTGCCTGCAGCAGTAAGAGAACCAAAAAGACCGGCAGGAACCGGCACCAACAACAATAAGATCAAAATATTCACTACTCATCATACAAAACTCAGAGGCATTATATCATGAGCTACTCTATTGAACTAAAAACCCTTACCCGGTTTCTTCCACTGCTTTTAGCTTCATAAAGAGCCTGATCAGCTCTCTCAAAAAGATCTTCACTTTTTACAAACCTCTCAGGCACAATTGATGCAACTCCAATACTGACAGTTACATAAGATACACCGTCAACCCCTGTCTGTTCATGCGGAATCTCTTCTGCTCTTATTGCTTCAACAACTCTTCTACATATAAATTCTGCATCAGTTCAGAAGTTCCACTCATAACAATTGAAAACTCTTCTCCACCATAACGGGCAATAATATCCCCTGATCTGGAGGCGAATCTGTTATCAGCCAGTACAGCTCCGACTCTGCTCAGACACTCATCTCCTTTCAAATGCCCGTAAAAATCGTTATATTTCTTGAAATAATCGACATCTATCATTGCTACAGAGATCTCCTCTCCATTTCTGAGGCACCGCCTCCACTCTTTTCAAGTTTCATCGTAAGACTTCTTCTGTTATCAAGACCTGTAAGTTTATCTATTGTTGCCATTTCTGCAAGCTCTCTGTTTACATCCTCAAGATCAGATTTTGCATCTCTCAGTTCACGGGTTCTCTCATTAATAACTATTGCCAGATCATCATAAGCTCTCTGTAACTCGTCTGCACTTCTTTTCTGGGAAGTATAAAAAAGATATATCAGAATCAGAAACACTATAAACATAAAAGCAAATAGCAGAAGCACAACATCTCTTATTGCATAGTAATCTGCATAAGCTTCCTCTTTTCTTATCTCAAAGGCCATTCCTGCTTTCAGCTCTTCACTCCACTGCCACACTCCTATAACCTCAGTTCCAAGATAGTTCCGGTACCCCTTAAGATTGAATCCTGAATTCCCTTTTACAATATCAGCTGCCATCTCAGTGAGAGGTTTATCTTTCTGACTTCCCGGACTCATTTTTACAAGATTTTTCAGTACATTAACTCCTGGATTGGTTACTTTAAGATTGAATGCAGATTTCATCTCCGGCCCTAATAGACCTGTATTTACCAGTTCATAGGTAAATCTGCTTTCAGTTATCATGACGCCATTTTTGTCCAGAATATATATTTCAGCTGTTTTTCCAAACCATCCGGCATTAATAAATTCAGTTATAATACCTGACAATTCAGCATTTACAACGAGAATCGCAATAACCTCCCCTCCTCTTTTAACAGGCACCAGCTGATGAAACCTGAGTTCACTGTAAATAGTTGATTTCTCTTTTTCCTCTCCATCAATTTCGTGAAGAGCAGCAAATCCGGCCTCTCCTCTGAAAGCCTTCTTAATCAAAGGTTCATCCCTTACTTTCACAGGTACTACCTGACCACTAAACTCAACATTATGTGCAGCAAGAATAGTGAAATCACTGGAAATAAGATAAAACCCTTTTGCACCCTGCTTCTCATCCAGTAGCTCTACAAGCATTCTCATAATATACTTATGGGCTTCACTATGTTTAAACTCTATTCCGCTTCTGCTCATCTCAATCAGTCTGACAGAATTCTCAACAAACTCCCCTGAACCAACATAAACCTTCACAGTCTCCTGATGCCTCTGCTTTAACACAGCAAAAGCTTTTTTGTACATCTCAAGAGTACGGTTCATAAGATCACGGAAATCAATAAGAGTTTCTTCGTGAATTGTATTAATAGTTATCAGACCCGCTACACTAACAGTTAAAACCAGTATTAAAGGAATAATATATTTTGCTCTCATCTTCATACTAATGAGAATGTAGAGTTTTCCCTTTAATTTCACAGGGATACTGGATTAGAGATTAATTTTCCGGTCTTTAACCTTCAGCAGGATTCCACAGATACTCTTTCAGATCTACTTTTCTCTCTTCAGCAAACTCAATACCTTCAGATTCCAAAAGCCCCTGCTGCCTTTTACCGCTATCTCCCGGAAGGGAAATTTTCCCTGCACTATTTATAACTCTGTACCAGGGGAGATCGAACTTCTCAGATGAAGAGTGAAGTATTCTTGCAACCTGCCGTGCAGCCCGGGGATTGCCACACATTGCAGCAACCTGCCCGTAAGTTACAACCTTTCCTTTAGGAACACTGTGTAAAATGAAAATTACCCGTTCACTGAATTCCATATTAAATATTTGGTTTATGATAATTAACGAGGTTCAGGAACTCCTGGCGTGTAGAGAGTTCATCTCTGAAAGAACCAAGCAGTGAGGATGTCAGCATTACAGAATTCTGTTTTTCAACACCTCTCATCATCATGCAGAGATGTTTGCACTCCATAACAACTCCAACACCTTCAGCACCAACAGCATCCATAACTTCCTGAGCAATCTGTGCTGTCATATTCTCCTGGATCTGCAGCCTTCTGCCATAAAAATCGACTATTCTTGCCAGTTTACTGACTCCAAGCACTTTTCCTGTACCAATATAACCGACATGGCACTGCCCGAAAAATGGCAGCATATGGTGTTCACAAAGACTGTAAACCTCTATATTTTTACACAGCACCATATTATCTGAACGAGATTCAAAAATAGCACCGTTTATTATCTCTTTTGCGTTCATATGATAGCCTCTGGTAAGAAACTCATAGGCTTTTGCCACTCTGTGTGGTGTCTTCTTTAATCCATCTCTTTCAGGATCTTCACCCAGTTCAATAAGCAGCTCTTTTATAAGATATTCAACTCTTTCACGATTCATTACTTAACCTCCTTTTCAAAATACCGGTAACCTCTTCACAGAGCTTCATACCGGAAAAGTCAAGATTACAAACTACTGTTTTCAACGACCTATTATAACCCGGAATCACAAGATTTTCACATAGCTGAAACAGAGGAAAAGCAATAAAGTTACGTTTCAGTATGTCAGAGTCCGGTAAAATCAGGTAATCCCTGTTAATTACTCTATCTCCATAGATAATAAGATCCAGATCTATTTCCCTTGGAATAAACTTATCATCACTTCTTACTCTCCCAAGGCTCTTTTCCACATCTCTAAGAACATTATATTTAAGATCTTCAGGCTCAATATCGGCTTCTATCTGCCATACACCATTTATAAAATCACCACCACCGGTTCCAATGGGAGCTGTAATATAGTGATCAGATACAGCAAGAATCTTCACCTGTTTCCTTAAGAGATCAAAAGCCTTTACAATATTCTCCGCAGGTTCAATATTGGAACCTGCAGCAATAAATATTTTATGCATCTTCTCTACGTCTTGTTATCTCCAGAGCAGCACTCTTTGCAAACCTTAAAGCTCCCGGCTTATCAATATGTACAGTAACAACCTCTACCCGCCGTCTCTCCAGACAGATATCTGCAATCTCCTGAGCAAGTTTCTCAATAAGATAGAACCTCGAAGACTCAGCCATTCTCAGAATATCCTTCTTTATACTCTTATAATCAACAGTATCTCCCAGATCATCAGAAAGACCTGCCTTCCCAAGATCAGCATGGATAACTACATTTATAACAATATCCTGCTTCTTCTCACGCTCCTCCTGATTAATACCCAGAATACATCTTACAGTTAGATCCTTAATAAAAATCCTGTCAAATTCCATAAACCCTCCTTTTTAGATGGTAACCACCATCAACATATATTACCTGCCCGGTAATAAACCGGTTATCAGCAAGAAACAGAGCTGTACTGATCAGACTGTCAAGACCTCCTCCAGTTTGCAGAGGAGTCTCCTTCAGCCTCATATCAAGATAATCATCACCTTTACCCTCAGGAGCCAGAACCGGCCCCGGTGCAATACCATTTACCCTGAATCCGGGAGCAAGTTCAAGAGCCATTATCTGAGTCAGAGTATAGAGATTCCTCTTACTGAGATGGTAAGAAAAATGATCAGCATCGTACTCCACAATCTTTGTGTCAAGAATATTAATAAAAGCACCCTCATCCTGACCCCTGACAATCTCACGACAGAGAAACATAGGAGCAAAAGAGTTAACCTTCATATTCATAATCATTGATGCCTCATCAGCATCCATAAAATTATCCTCAGGAAAAACCGACGCAGAATTAATAAGAAGATCTATATTACCAGCCTTTTCCCTTATTTTTTTAACAAAACCGGGAATTCCCGCAGTATCAGAAAAATCGTGCTTAAAAACATAACTCTTCACCCCTTTCCGATCAAAAGAGTCCTGCAACTCAAAAAGTTCACCCTCCGAACTGTTACAGTGAAGAATAAGACCTGCCCCTCTGTCAGCAAAAGCTTCCGCCAGTGCTCTTCCAATTCTCCGCCCCGCCCCGGTTATCATCACATTCATATCTTTAATATCCATAAATCACACCAATCATACAGATTATAACCAAACTATTTTTTTTTCAATCAGGCATCGGGGACGGTACCTAAAAATATATAATTTTTTTCCTGCACAAATCCCCTGTTTATAAGGATTTACGAAATACAAACATGATTTAAAACATAAAATTCACCCGACAAAAGGCAAATTTTATATATTTTTAGGTACCGTCCCCCAATTAAATTTACTCATTTTCAGAGAGAGCTACTTCATCTCCTACAAAGAGTATCTCTTCTGCGTCAAGTGCTTTGGATGCTGATACATGAAGAACTGATCCTAAAGCTCTGGTTCTTCCACTGACTTCTGTAAAGAGATCAACACTCTCATTTTTGGGATGTCTCATCCCCATGATAACCAGGTCAGTATTTTCAGATACATCCTGAATTACTGAAGGGATGCTGTCTTTCAGCCCCTCTGTGCAGATTATTTTCTGTTCTGCGTTTATATGGGATTTATCAAGAATTTTCTCAAGTTTTTTTGAAACTCTCTCTTCTTTATATTTCTTATCAACAATCATTAGAACTCTTACTTTGGATTTGTTCCACTTATCACTTGCTGAGATAAGTCCTGCAAGTATAAGCATGAGAGAACCGTTTTTATCAAGCCCCCCCCACCATACGTCGATGGTTGAGTGGTTACCATAACCTTTAACAGGGTCGTAATCAAGAAAGAGTATATTCTTTTCCAGATGTACCATATCAAGGAACATTTCCAGAAAACCTTTCTGGTTTTCAGAGTTTTTGGGCCATCCAAGGAGTACTGTATTGGATTCCATTTCAGCCAGACCATATGACTGGGCAACAGTAGTTATTCCTTTATAGAGATCATCACATACATCAACCCTTGTAAACATTTCAGGATGATTATCTGACATATAGTCCTTCATTCTGCCTACCAGTTGCTTTCTTTCACCCAGATTATCGCGAATTTTCCCCTGAATAAGGAAGAAATATGTAATTATCCCGCTATCCTGAACAATCCACTCCGCGAAATCGATCATATAACCCCTTTCTGTTGGAATTCCCCCCATAATAACCATGTTGGGACGCCAGTTTCTGCCGTTACTGTCGCTGACTTTGAGTTTCAAAAGTCCTGTTCTTACCAATGCACTCCAGACACCTCCCCAGGCATCACCTGAACTACTCTTCAGCCGTCTTTTTCTGAGCATCGCAAAAATAATGAACATAATAATCAGAGCTGCTACCATTGCAAGAGTATCCAGTTTAAACATAAGGAGGAACGCAACAACTGCTCCAATGAAACCATAGAGATGGGAGACTTTAAAGGTTGGTCTGAAAGCCGGATTGTTTGTCCACTTTTCAAGAGCATATGATAGTGAAATTGTCCCGTAAACTGTTAGGAATGCCATTGATAATATCCGGGCCAGAAAGTTCAGATCCCCTACAACAATTGCCACTGCAGCAATAGCTACAGTAAAAAAGAGTGAATAAGTTGGCTCATTCATCTCTCCTCTGCCTTTTTCAAAAATTCGTGGTACTACACCATCTTTTGCAAGAGCCTGAAGTGTTCTGGGGCCCCCAAGAATACAACCCAGAGCTGAAGAGGCTGTTGCCCCCCATACTCCTGCTGCAACCAGTTCAGGCCAGCGTGCTATATTGGCCCACAACATTCTGTCATTTATCAGCTCATTTACTCCGATTTTCGTTGCAAAGAATATAGCAAGAGAAACATATACAATCATACCTGCAACAATAGCCAGTATTGTTCCCAGAGGTATCGATTTTCGTGGATCTTTAAGATCTCCACTCATATTTACACCTGCTGTAAAACCTGTAACAGCAGGAAAGAAAATAGCAAAAAGAAATTCAAAAGAGTGCCCTGGATCCTGTACCGGCACTGCTTCTGCTGAAACCTGGGTTGTAGGTGTTCCCATAAATAGTGAAATTATAGACAGAACTATTGCCACAAGAATCACATACTGGGTTTTAAGAGCAAAAGATGTACTTATATATGTAATAATTGTAAGAACCACAAGGGCAACCAGTGCTGTTATACGAACATTCCATATATCAGACCCCAACCCGAGAATATCATTAAAACTTTCGGCAAAACCTATTAGATAGAGAGCTATACTTATTGCAAGGGAGAAGTAGAAAGCAATACCGATTGCACCGCCTATTGAGAGTCCAAGGGACCTGCTTATTATGTAGTAGTTACCTCCGGCTCCGGTTGTTCTGTTTGTAGCTATAGAGGCAATTGATAAACCTGTGGTTATTGATATAACATGAGCCAGAAGGATAATGAGAATTGCCATTCCCAGTCCTGCATGACCAACCACCCAGCCCAGACGCTGGTACATTATAACACCAAGAATTGTCAGAATTGACGGAGTGAAAACCGCCTGAAACATTCCATATTTTTTACTATTCATAATACCTGCTTATTTAAGATCAAGACCTTAATTAAGTAACATTATGGGTGAAAATATTCAAGTAATTCAAAAAATGACTGGAGAAATTTGATTATAAATTATACAAAAATTAATTGTTTGAAAATTACATTTCAAAGCAGTTTCAGATATGATCCGGCACTCCTGAATGAGTGCCGGTTATTTATCTATAATTGTGGTAACTACTCTTCACTACTCTCTTCTACTGCACTATGTCCAAGTTTGCCTCGGCATCCAGGACAGAACTCCCAGCCCTTTTCAATAGGGTACTGACAATCAGGACAGAAGTCCCCTGACAGATCGTGACCACAATACGGGCAGAAAGAGTGAGTGCCATCAAGTTCTTTATCACAGGCAGGACAGTTCAGGCTTCCACCTCTTGAAGGTCTCACTATCATATATATTGTAAAACCGATTACAAAAGAGATTCCTGTAAGCAGAACTACTGCCAGCACATTCCGCATACCTCTTGATGTTGCATCAACATATACGAAAGCCGGAAGAAGCAGCCATGTAAAGATCAGGGATAGTATTGCTGTTACATTAAAGAAAGGAAACATATAGCCCATAAGGAATGATTCACTCTCTCTGGCATGCCTTCTGTACATATCACTATTTGCAGAGTCGTTTACAGCAATATGGAGTTTACCAATGGGATTCTTCTCAGCATCATAAAGCTGAACTGAAATAGAAGAGATCCACGAGGCAAAATAGTAGTAAGATCTGTGATCCTGGGAAATAATATCTGAAAGATTATCACTTAGATCCAGAGCATCACTATTACCAAAAACCGCACGCCTCAGGCTTCTCTCATTTACTTTGGCAGCAACTTTCCCCAGATAGTCATTTCTATCTACAAAATAGCCTTTATTCTCAATGAGGTCTCTATATTTGTCATACACCTTATTAAGTTTTGTGAATTTCTCTTCCGGCACACCTACAACAAATTTGCCATCTTTATCACTAACCCAGACAACTGCAATGGATTTTAATTTCCTTCTTTCAAGATCCAGAGCAACTCTTTCCAGAAGTGCCGGGCTTATACTGAGATCTTTTATATCTTTTTTTATACCCTGAAGATACTTAAGATTCTCATCTGTAATCTTATTCATATGAATATTGAGGCGTTCAATTCTCTCCTCCCTGAAATCCACCTCTTCATACTGCTGAATTATAGTCATAGTTACCGACAGAATAAGCATTGATACCGCACCAAGTATCAGCCTCTGTATTAATCTTTTTTTGCTCATAGCGCTCCTCCTAACTTTTTCTTAACATAGAACCCCGGTCTCCTGCTTTCAAAAAATATTACAGGAGCCAGAGACATTACCACCAGTCCTCCAAGTAAGAGAAGAAGAACAAGTGATACCCCGAAACTACCCAGCATCTCAATTACTTTTAAATGCTCAATATCTTTCCAGAAAGGGAGCAGAGTAAGTTTTTTGTGAAATGCAAAAACCAGTGAAAAGACTATAGTCAGTGAAAAACTTACCCATGAAACAGCCTGTTTAAGAGTTATTTTTTCTGAAATAACCGGAGATTTTTCCGGTTTCTCATCTGGTATCTCTGCCATTATCATTGCAAAACTGTTTTCCATGGGAGTCTCATCTTCCCAGCTTTTCACGATTTCTTCAGTTTCAATAAGACTTTTCAGGTAATCATTGCAGCTGTCGCAACTACTTACGTGCTTAGCTGTTTTTCTCAATCTTAATCCTGAATCTTCTCTGAAATGAAGATCAACAAGTCTGTTTTTATTGTCATGACACATAATCTGCTACCTCCCCTTCCTCAAAATGGGATTTCAAAGTCTCCACAGCTCTGTGGAAACGGGCTTTAAGAGTTCCTACCGGAGTCTCGGTGATTTCTGCAATTTCGCGGAACTTAAGATGTTCAAACAGCTTCATTACTACAACTTCACGCTGGAAAGGTGGAAGCTCTTTAAGAGCTCTCATAACCTTCAGTTTCATCTCTTCCTTCTCAAGTTCTGAGTGGGGCTCAATCACTCTCATATCTTCATCACCGGAATAGTTATCATCAATTTCACTATAACGGCAGGAGTACTCTTTTTTAGACATCTCTGATCGGGTAAGATTCAGAGCCACAGTATAGAGCCAGCCTTTAAAACGGCCCTTCTGCTGACTGAACATCTCAGCTGACTTCCAGACTTTTACAAAGGTTTCCTGAAGTAGTTCCTGAGCAAGTTCCCTGCTTCCGGTACTGCGATAAATAAAGTTAAATATCCTCACTTCATACCTCTCATATATAATTCTGAAAGCTCTGGGGTCTTTCCTGATTACCATTGCCATCAGTCTGTTGTCGTCTAAGTTCTTCATAAATTCAGCTCTTCATCGTTTCCAATATGAGAGAAACCGGATCAGATTAAAAAGGGTTGCGTTAAAATAAAAAAAATTTCTACCAATTTAATGATAACCTTTTTAAATCACAAATGGGCATTAAGGAACTCTAATATTTTAGTTCAGATAATAAAGTTAAAAAAATCAGGTTTATTGTTTATATATTCACCGCCAAAATTATACTCCCTCATTCTCTGCTGAAGAGAAGAGAGGTCCCCGGGCTGGCTAAGTTCTATTCCAATAAGTGCGGGCCCCTTCTCACGACTGTTTTTCTTGTAATATTCAAAACGGGTAATATCATCATCAGGTCCAAGTACCTTATTAACAAACTCGCGCAAAGCCCCGGCTCTCTGTGGAAACCTTACAATGAAATAGTGCTTGATTCCCTCATAGAGAAGGGATCGCTCTCTGATCTCATCTGTCCGGGTAATATCATTATTACTTCCGCTTATAACACAGACAACCCGTTTCCCCCTTATTTTATGCCTGTTAAGTTCCAGAGCTGCAACAGACATTGCTCCTGCAGGCTCAGCAATAATCGCATCCTGGTTATATAGACTCAGAATTGTAGAACAGATAAGCCCTTCAGGCAGAACCACCATATCGTCCAGTACTTTCTGACAGATTGAAAAAGTATAATCCCCCACTCTCTTAACAGCTGCACCATCTACAAAGCGGTCAATAATTGCAAGAGATGTATTCTCTCCTTTTTCGAGAGATGTTTTCATTGAAGCTGCTCCCGAAGGTTCAACCCCCACAATAGATGTTTTGGGAGATAGGGCTTTAAAAACAGAGCCTGTACCTGAAGCCAGTCCCCCTCCTCCTACAGGCAGAAATATAATATCAAAATCCTCCTCACTATCCTCAAGGATCTCTATACCGACTGTTGCCTGCCCCTCAATTATCCCGGGATCATCAAAGGGATGGATAAAAGCCATTCCTTTCAACTCTGCCTCCTCAACAGCTGCTGCATTGGCACCATCAAAAGTGTCTCCTGTAAGTACGATTTCTATGAACTCACCACCAAACATCTCTACCTGTCTGATCTTCTGTTTTGGAGTTGTAACAGGCATGAAAATTTTCCCATAGCAGTTGAGTCTGCTACAGGACCAGGCTACTCCCTGAGCATGATTTCCTGCACTGGCACACACAATTCCACTGGTCAGACTATCTGCATCAAGAGTGGCAATTCTGTTGTAAGCTCCCCGCATTTTATAAGACCTTACAATCTGCATGTCCTCTCTTTTAAGCCACACCTCTGCACCATATTTTTCACTCAGATTGTGGCTGTATTCCAGAGGAGTCCTTCTGACCAGAGGCCTGAGGCGGTCCATAGCCGCCTCAATCCGATCCATTGACGGATAGTACCTGACCTCACTGTCCATGAGCCTCTCTCCCGTTCAGATAATCATTAAAACTACGACGCCTCCGATTAAGTTCTCCCTGCTCAACAAGTAATTCAAGAACTCTCTCCTCAACATCTATCCTTATTTTGTCACCCTCTTCAACAAGAGCAATATTTCCTCCATCTTCTGCTTCAGGTGTAACATGACCAATTGCACAACCTGCTGAACCACCGGAAAATCTTCCATCAGTTACAAGAGCAACGCTTTTTCCCAATCCCGCTCCCACAAGAGCTGCTGTTGGAGCCAGCATTTCTCTCATCCCGGGACCTCCTGCAACACCCTCATATCTTATAACAACAACATCACCCTCAACTATACGCCCCTCTAAAATTGCCTCAGCAGCAACATCTCCGTCATTAAAAACTCTTGCAGGCCCTGTATGCATTCTCATCTCATCAGGAACTCCTGCAATTTTTGCTACAGCTCCTCCTTCAGCGAGGTTTCCATAGAAAATACCAACGCCCCCTTCTGAGACATAAGGCTCAGCAAAAGGTTTAACAACACTATCATCAGAAACTTTGCAGTATCTGAGCAGATTTCTTGTATTACTTCCTGCTACATGCATAACAGAGCCATCCAGTATTCCCGCTTCATAGAGACGTCCCATAATCCCATATATGCCTCCGGCTCTGTGAAGGTCTTCCATCCTGTTATTCCCCATAGGAGAGAGACGGCAGATATTTGGAACTTTACGACTCATATCATCAAATACAGAGAGCCCCAGTTCATAACCAAAACTTTCAGCAATAGCCGGAAGATGGAGAACAGTATTAGTAGATCCCCCCATTGCAAGATCTACTGCGACAGCATTATAGAAAGCCTTCTCCCTGACCATCTCTCTTATATTGACCACATCATTTACCATCTGAACAACTTTCATTCCGGTTTCCATAGCAAGATTCCTGCGCTCCTCACTAAGGGCAGGAGCAGTTCCATTACCCTTCAGAGATAAGCCAAGGGCTTCACTGAGACAGTTCATGGAGTTTGCAGTAAACATACCGGCACAGGAACCAGGACCAGGGCAGGCACAATCTTCCAGCTCTCTAAGATCCTCTTCTGTAAATCCGTCTTTACCAACCTTTCCAACTCCTTCAAAAACTGAAACCAGATCAACCTTCTCACCACGGAACTCGCCGGAATCCATTGGGCCACTGCTCACAAATGCTGAAGGCAGATTCAGTCGTCCCATTGCCATCATCATTCCGGGAGATATTTTGTCACATCCCCCAATCATAACCATACCGTCAAAAGGAGTGGCTCTGGCAGTCAATTCCACTGAATCCGCAATAAGATCTCTTGAAGGGAGGGAGAATCTCATTCCTTCATGTCCCATTGCCAAACCATCACAAATAGCTATAGTTCCAAACTGCATAGGTGTACCACCTGCAGCTCTGATTCCTTCTTTAACAGCCTCACTTATATCGTTCAGGTGCATATGTCCCGGCACAATCTCATTTGCCGGACAGGCTATACCAATAAGAGGTCGCTCAATCTCTTCGTCTTTAAGCCCCAGAGCTTTAAGAAGGGCCCTGTGGGGGGCCCGGTTTATTCCTTTCTTTAATACATCACTTCTCATTCTTCACTCCTTGCAACCGTCATCATCTCTCTCAGTTTACCTCCCACAGTTTCCAGAGAGTGATCCTGCTCCATAGCCTTCATTCTTGTATAACCGATTTTTCCGGTTAAATTCTCCATAACCCAGTTAGTAGCAAAAGTACCATTCTGAATATCTTTAAGAACAGCCCTCATTCCAGCTTTAGCTTCTTCTCCGATTACCTTCTCCTGGGTAATATAGTCTCCATATTCAGCTGTATTACTGATAGAGTCTCTCATATGAGCAAAACCACCCTCATAAATCATATCAACGATTAGCTTCATCTCATTTATGCATTCGAAATATGCCATCTCCGGCTGATACCCCGCTTCCACAAGAGTCTCATAACCAGCTTTCATCAATGAAGTCACCCCACCACAGAGAACTGCCTGTTCACCAAAGAGATCTGTTTCTGTCTCTTCAGGGAAAGTGGTTTTTAAAACACCGGATCTACCTGAACCTATTCCTGCTGCATAAGAGAGAGATAACTCCAGAGCTTTGCCCGTATAGTTCTGATGAACTGCAACAAGAGCCGGAACCCCTGCTCCTTTTTCAAACTGTCTTCTAACCATATGACCCGGACTTTTAGGAGCAACCAGAGCTACATCAACATTTTCCGGTGGTACAATCTGTCCGAAGTGCACAGCAAAACCGTGAGCAAAAAGCAACAGATTCCCTTCAGTAAGACCTGGTTCTACCTCTTTTTCAAATACATCCTTCTGAGCCTCATCCGGTACAAGAATCATAACAACATCAGATTCCCTGACAGCTTCTGCAACTCCTGACACCTTAAGCCCGGCTTCTTCTGCTTTTTCAACACTGAAACTGCTGCTTTTAAGACCAACTCTTACATCAAAACCATTATCCTTAAGATTCAGTGCATGGGCATGTCCCTGGCTACCATAGCCAATAACCGCTATCTTACGCTCTTTCAAAAGCTCCATATTCATATCCTTTTCATAATAGATTTCTGCCATTTTCTTTCTCCTTTTTTATATCTGTTTCAGTGCTGTAACACCTGTTCTGGAAAGTTCGACAATTCTTTCACCAGGTACCAGACTTATAAACGAATCGATTCTGTCAGGGGCATCTGCCATCCTTACAGTAATATCCTTACCAGTTGAACCTACAATCCTTGCTTCAAACCCGTTAATCAGTCCCATAAGACTATTCTGATCACCATTGCACAGTGCAATTCTGATGAGTGCCATATCTGCTGTGGCTCTGTGCCCCTCTCCAAGTACTTCCACTTCAAGAGTATCGATAATTTTGGACACCTGCCTTCTCAACTGCTCAGCTTCAGCCTCATTTGCATGAACAAGAGCAGATAGTTTTATAGTTCCTTTCTCCTGAACTCTGTTAAAATTCATACTATCAACCCTGTAACCTCTCCTTGCAATAAGCCCCGTAACCTTCTGTAATGCTCCAGGCCGGTCTCTCATCACAACAAGAAGAATCTGTTTTTCCATCTTATCTGCCATTTCAGGCCTCCTTTATATTTTCGTTAATACATCATCCAGAGATTTGCCCGAAGGCACCATCGGCAGTACATTCTCTTCAGATTCAACAACAACCTGAAGAAGTGCTGCTCCTCCCTGATCTGCCAGCCACCTGACCCCACTTCTGAACTCATCAGCAGTAGTAACCCTGATTGCAGGAATCCCATAAGCTCTTGTTATGGCAACAAAATCGGGATTATCGTTAAGCACCGTTCCTGCGTGTCGTCCTTCACACATAAGATCCTGCCACTGCCTTACCATTCCGAGACGCCCATTATCAAAAATAACCATCTTTACCGGGAGCTTATATCCCGAAACTGTAGCCAGTTCCTGAATATTCATCTGAAAGCCACCGTCCCCCGCAACCATCAGCACAGCCTCACCAGATAGTGCTGCTCCTGCAGCTGCAGGCAACGCATACCCCATCGTTCCAAGGCCTCCCGAAGTCAGAAACCTCCCGGGTTTCCCAAAAGGATAGTATTGAGCAACCCACATCTGGTTCTGTCCAACATCTGAAACCACAAGACTATCTTTTCCAAAAACTTCACCAAGCTCCATAACAGCAGCTTCAGGTCTTATAAATTCACCACTTGAAAAATCTTTCGAGTGAGCTTTTCTACACTCTTCAAGCTCAGCAATCCAGCTATCAAGCTTGCCTACATCAGGCTTTCTCTCCATAAGAGCCTCAATAAACTCCCCCGCATAACCTTTAACAGCCAGATCAGCAACAACATTCTTATCAAGCTCAGCTTCATCGATATCCACATGAATAACCGACGCACTTCTGGCAAAAGAGATCTTATCTCCTGTTATACGGTCACTGAACCTGACTCCCAGAGCAATCAGAAGATCACAATTCTGAACTCCAAAATTTGCCTCCATAAGGCCGTGCATACCAACGCCACCAAAGTAAAGAGAAGAATCAGAGCATATACCCCGCCCCATTACAGTAGTTACCACAGGGATTCTGTACTTTTCGATAAACCTCTGTACCACATCAGAAGCCCCGGTAAAGGAAACTCCGCCTCCTGTAAGCAGTAGTGGACGTCTTGAGTTTTCAAGCATTGAAGCAACCTTCTCAATATCTTCCTCACTAATCAAAGGAACAGAAGACTCCTCCCAATCACTACCTTTTCCATAATACTCAGTTTCCTGCACCTGAACATCAACAGGAATATCCACAACTACAGGCCCGGGCCTGCCGGCAGAAGCAATTCTGAAAGCTCTGTGCACAGCCTCCTCAACCTCAGATACATCTTCAATAAAAATAGACTCTTTTGTAAAAGGAAGAGTCATTCCCATAACATCAGCTTCCTGAAAAGCGTCACTTCCAATTCTGGATCTCGCAATCTGACCTGAAATAACAACCAGAGGCACAGAATCCATAAAAGCAGTTGCAATACCAGTAACAGTATTAGTCGCCCCAGGCCCTGAAGTAACAAGCATAACCCCGGTTTTACCAGTAGCCCTGGCATAACCATCAGCCCCGTGAACTCCACCCTGCTCATGAACAGGACGGATCTGACGTATCTCCTTACCCCTGACGAGAAGCTGATCAAAAACAGGAATTACAGCTCCTCCTATGTAACAGAAGAGTGTATCTACCTTCTCCTTCTTTAAACATTCAACAACAATTTCAGCACCATTCAATTTCATTGATTCACCTCATCTGACTTAGTTTCAATGGTTTGAAAAAGCAGTACAGAAAAAGTGCAGACCAGTAGCCACAGAGAAGTTTTTTTACTGATTCATTCATGAGTCTGCGTCTTTAACTGCACTGCAGAAAAAAAGCATATAGATATAGTCACAACACCACCGGAAAAAAGAACAGACCGGTAGTGCTCAGGAAAACTCTAAATGTTTTTAATGCAGTTCATGGATTATTGCAGTGCCGTATCCGCTTGAGATCGGGATTGCAGACCAGAACCAGCTAATGATAGATCGTTTCCAGGTAGACTGACAGATAGACTTAGAATAACGACGATAATAATTGAAATAATTCCTGTAATTTTAATTTTGACGTTATTAATGACCATTTGTAGCCTCCTTTCGACTTATTGTCAGGGATTTTAAAACAGTCACCACGTTATGTCAAGTAGAAACAAAATTTTATATAGAGGGACGGTACCTAAAAATATATAATTTTTTTGAATTAACTCTGAAATCACCTCAAAGAGTTTTTTTTCGGAAATATCCCGAAAGTCCGTATTGAGAGGGTTTAAAGAGAAAATGGAGTAAATGTAAGCAATTCTGAAATAGGCTTACCCTTATTAGATAAGGGGCCAGATTATCAACATAACTGGTTTTTAAATAATCAGATTATGGATATTTGAAGATTATTTTATATATTTACAGGCTTATCAGGCGCATCAGTTTTGTAATTATCCCATCTAACCTCAATTACAAAATCTTCTTACCGAAAATAAAAAAATTATATATTTTTAGGTACCGTCCCCATCACTCTATTGACTTATGTTACAATGTTATATAACATAGAGTCATGAAGATAAAATTTGAAGATTTCAGGAAAGAGAGCAATATTCCCTCTTTATATTCAGGTTATGGAGATTATTAAGTACCAGATTGCTACAGGTAATATTAAGGAGGGTGAGCGCCTTCCTTCTATCAGAGCTCTGGCTGATGAGTGGAAATATTCATATGCATACTATCAGACATGCTTATAAGGAGCTTGAGCTTCTTGGTCTTATTGAGATCCGACGCCCTCTTGGGGCTATTGTTACGAGTAATTTGTCTGAGGTTACTCTTCATGATGCTGAGGAGATTGATTCTTTTATAAGGTCTACTGTTTCTGAAGCTAAGAATCGTTTTAATCTTTCTCCTGAAGAGATTGTTTCACTGATAGAGAGAGGAGCTGGTCTAACAACCTTAACTGAGCAGCCTAACTGGTTTATTGAGTGTAACAGTTCCCAGATTAACGATCATATTGCACAGATCTCTGCTTCCTGGGATGCAAATATTAATCCTCTGTTGCTTAGTCATGAGGGGCTTTTACCTGAAGGGAATATTATTTTCGACATATTTTCACTTTAACGATATCAGGTCAAAATGGCCAGAGCAGTTTCACAGAATTACTTTTGTATCTATTTCTCCATCATTAAAGATAAGAGATGATATAGAGAGATTCTGTTCGGATAAAGGAAAAATAACTATTACGGTCTGTGATCAGAGTGAAGAGCAGTCTCTTGCTATCCATGCTGATCTGAGGCAGATATTTTCTCAGGAAAAATATGGGATAAAAACAGCAATAGTTAATGAGGCTAATGAACTGATACACAAATCAGATGGTACAACTCCCCTGCTATTCACTCCAAGGGTATGGTCACAGCTGACAGAAGAGGAGCAGAGTGCACCGGATGTTTTTAAGGTTGTATATCAACTTAACAGAAAGGATCTCAACTATCTTGGTAACAGGAATATGTGGAACAGAGTTATAAAAAAACAAGGAGTATAAGGAGTATAAAGATGCGTAAATCGTTTATTCTATTTTTTCTAATTTCATCATTTCTATTTCTCACTGGGTGCAGTAACAATAAGAAAGAACTCAGTTACGAATCTGCTGCCAGAGCTTTTCAGAAGCTGGATCTCCAGAAATCTGAGCTGATCCTTAAAGGGATGCTTAAAAGTAAGTCTTTAAATAAAAAACTGAGATACAAGATCTTAAAAACCCTTGCCTGGAGGGACTGGAAATTCCATCACAATTATCCCTCAGCAATTGTCAGGTTAATGGAAGCTGATTCTCTTGGTCTTAACAGGTCATCAGTATGGATTGATATAAGTATTATAGAAAGAAAAGCCCGCAACTACCTGAAATCCCTTGAAGCTTCAGAAAAGGCTAAGGGTTTTGCAACTAACGAACAGGAAAAGCGTGAAGCTGATCTGGAGTTTGCTTCAACTATTTATAAGATGTCTCTTGTTAATATAGAAAAGAATGAACCTCTCAATATAGATAATATGAAAAAAGCAGAAACAGTTCTTCTTAAAATTCTGGAAGCTGATTCAGGTGCTCCTGCTCCTTCCAGATTACTTATGGGGCTGTCACTCCTTCTTAATAATGGTGAAAATTTCCAGAAAGCCTGGCAATCATATTTTCATATTTCCAGTATGGATTATCCCTACCCATATTTTAAAAATGCTTCAGAGAAACTGAAGAAAGCTATCACTTATCTTAAAGGCGCTTCTCCTTCAGCAGATGAGCAGAATGAATTAATAAAAGCTCTTGGAGCTTCAAGATTGTATAGAATGGCTTACAGATACAGTCAGGCTCACTGTGATAAAAGCAGGTATGATTCTGAAACAGCAGATATTCTGGAGTTTGCACAGTACCTGATTGATGCAAAAAAAACAACAGATGAGTATTACAGGCAGATCTCTCTTAAAAATGAGAATGTTGATAAGTACAAAAAATGGCTGGAGAACAGAAGAAAAAAGATGTGGAACAGTCTCTCTGCCGTTAAAGGTAAAGAATATAGCGAGCTGAACTATATGATGGAAATGCGTAAACTCTTTGGAGCCTTCGAATTTACCGGAGGTACAGGTAATTACAGCGGTTATGTACTTGGTTTGGGCTTAATTGTAAATCAGGAAGTTAAGAAGATAGAGCAGTACAAATATGAAGCAGATTTCACCTACACTCAGGTGGATATGATGGAATCCATTGGATACTCAACCTGGTTCTGGGGTCGTGGTATAGGAGGCACAGCTACTGCCAATGAGATAATAAGAGTAAGAAGCGCATATCTTGATGGCCCTTTTGAAGCCTGGACTTCCATTACCAATCCTGAAGAGATAGAAGAAAACAGGAGAGATATAGAAAAATTCCTTGCACTACCCGCTGATACTGATATCTACGCAACTGCTGCAGGGTTATCAAAAAAGCTGTGGAATGATGGAATTAATTCAATCTATGTAAAATTGAAGTCACACGGACTTACCGGTTCTGCTCTTAAACTTGCATTTCTACAGGAATATGCCCGTTGCAGAGTAGAGGCTTCAATTTTTGCCCATGAAGGCAGACACGCTATTGATCAGAAGTACTTTGCAAAAGATTTTAAAAGCTGGAGTAATACTGAAAGGGAGTTCAGAGCGAAACTTTCCCAAATCACTTTTGCAACTGCTCCACGAATGGAACTGGCCCAGATGATAGGAACAATAAGCAAAAACAGTAAAAGCGGACACGATCAGGCTAATATTAAAATTGCAGAAACAGCTATAGAATGGATTAAAAAGAATAGAGATAAAATAGTGTCCTATTCAGACAAAAAATCTCCATTTTCACAGGTCTACCTGTTAACACCTGAGCAGTTACGTCAGTGTTACAGGGAAGCAGATGAACTTTATAAGCAGAACATGAAGTAAAAGAAGAATACAGCGCCTCCGGTGTCCCGGAGGCGTTTATCTATATTATCAGACTCTCCAGAGAGGAGAATCTGTAGAATTTCCGTAAACAATATTTCCCGTTTTCCAATATTTTTAAGAGAGCTGAATACCAGGCTGTACCCGATTCCTCCTGTCTAACCCAGACACATGAGGATAAGAAGAATCAGGAGCCTTGCTACTGTTTTTATATATTTAATCATTTCATCCTCCGATTTACACTTACTAAGACAGCCTTAACTATGAAAAGGTTTACTTAAAAAATAATTTTTCCTGGTAATTTGACTTATATGGCTCCTTAAAATAGAATTTAGTGAAACCGCCTCTGGTTCAGGGAAGTAACTAATGAAAGTATCCAGTAAGAATCTTAAAACAGCTATCATCTTGTTCTTTATGTTCTCTTCACTCTATATCATTACTACACCGGCATTTATAAACACACCGGACGGAGTAATAATGGCTAAACTCGCTAACAGTTTCCTCTCTTTCAGACTGGATGTTGAACCCATAGCCCAGAGAAAGGATTTTGGAGGCAAAACTGTTACTGATCACAAAACAGGAGTCTCCCGACTCTATCCATGGTTTGCACCGGGTACCTCTCTTATATCTGTTCCCGCAGCTATTGCAGCTAAAGCTCTCTATCCTTTAACAGGAGAAGGAGATAGGCGTCTTCTTCTGAACAGCGGAGTAAAAATCTCCATCCCAGACGAAGACGGGAAACCGAAAACAATGTTACTTAACACACCATACTATCCCAACCATCAGGAGAGGGATTTTGAGCAGTGCTGGAATTTTTATATTATTTCATGGACAAATAGTTTTATTACTGCGGGGATTCTTACTGCAATGTTCCTGATTACTCTTCTTATGGGAGCTGGCAGAGTATCTGCCATTATGTTCACTACAGTTTGTGGTCTCACAACTCCTCTATGGCATTACGCCGGAGAGTTCTTCTCTGAACCTCTGGCTGCAGCTGCAATTATATGGAGTATATATTTTTTAATGAGAGGCAGAACCAGCAGAACCTTACTGAACTACTCTATTGCAGGTGCTCTGTTTGGTCTTTCATTTCTGACAAAAGCAGCCCATATTATTCTGCTCATTCCCTACGCAGTTATAGTTCTGACAGATCTTTCAGGTAATATTAAGGATAAACTGAAGCCTGTTGCAGGATTTGGTATCGCTTCCCTCTCAATAGGTTTACTATACCCTCTTTATAACTTTTTCAGATTTGGCAATCCTTTTGACACCGGCTATGGCAAGCATGTTGCTTACTGGACAACACCTTTCTCAAAAGGAGCCTGGGGGCTTCTATTCAGTAACGGAAGGGGACTTTTTATATATGTTCCAATGGTTATTCTCACAATGGCAGGCCTGGGTTTTGCTCTTAAAAAGAGTCGGAGCACAACTATTTTTGGTCTCCTGTCCATCACTGTTTTTGTAGCCTTCTATGCTAAATGGTATATGTGGGAAGGAGGATGGTGCTGGGGCCCCAGATTCCTTATGCCGGTACTTCCGGTTCTTCTGCTACCTGCTGTCTATCTGTTTGACAATACTCCCCGATCATTTCTTATGAAGCTTATAAAAATCTTCACTATATCTGCGGGTTTTGTAATATCCATCAGTGGAGTTATAGTCAATTACGCAGATTACAGTAAATATCTGATGCTGAAATATCTTGCCTTCCACAAAGCTTTTCTTAAGGAAGGAATAGAAGACTATTACGATCTTCTTTTATGGGACCCGGTCTATTCCCCTGTAACAGCCCACTGGAGTTTCCCTTTTAAAAACCGTCTGCTGTTAACCCGGGTGTTTGAAGAACCCGGGCTTGTATCTGTAATTTTTATACTTCTGTTTCTTATTCTTGTAGTTTCAATATTCTGGCTGCTTAAAAACAGATCAGATTCAGAAGCTTAATCAGCTCTTTTCTTTGAATAGAGAGATATAACTCCAATAAAAAGCATTGATAAAAGAGGTACTACAAAAGATGTTCTTATATCAAAAGTATCAGCTACAACTCCCATAAGCAACGGCATTACAGCTCCACCAACAATTGCCATAACGAGGAGGCCTGACAATTCGTTACTTCTCTCAGGTTTATACTCTATAAGAATAGAGAAGATCAGAGGGAATATGTTGGCAAAACCGAAGCCTGTTACAAAAATCGAAGCAAGAACTACTGTTTTGGTACCAAGCATAATGCCTGCAAGTCCGGCTATAGATATAATTGATGTGATTACAAAGAACTTTTTTGCTTCAATCCAGTTGAGAATAGCTGAACCAAGAAGACGCCCAACCATGAGTGCCAGAAAGAAAAAACCTATACCTAATGTAGCCATTGAGTTTATATCATAATTGTGAGCCTTCTCCAGATAACCAGCTACTCTTGAACTGATACCTACTTCAGCACCAACATAGAAAAAGATTCCCAGAGTCATTATAAGAACATATGGGTCACCAAGAAGTTTCAGGCAGCTTGACACAGAAGCCGTTGCTCCTTCCTCAGATATTTCCTCACTGGTTTTAAGCATAATAATACCGATAAATGTTACAAGCACTACACTGAAGAAAATCGGAAAAATTGAGTGCCAGACAAATCCAAGAGAGATAATAAGAGGCGTAACATAAGGCCCTGTATTTGAACCTATGGCTTTAATAAACTGAGCAAAAGAGAGATTTCTCGCATATTTACCTTCAGCTGATACATCTTTCATCATTGGGTTACCTGCAACCTGAAGTATTGCCATTCCCGAACCAATAAGCAGAATTGCAATAAGAAGGAATATATAACGGGATATATCGATAACAGGAATTAAGAGACCTATAAGAACAATTCCCAGTCCCAGAACCAGAACAAACTTCTTACCCTTTCTTGCCTGAAGAATTCCAGCAGGTACTGATAGAAGTCCAAAAGCGATGAACCCACAGAATGGTAACAGACCACTCATAGTACTGGATAAACTGAACTCTTTTTCAGCAAAACTTACAAGAGTCCCAACAACATCACCAAACCCCATAACAAAAAAGACCAGAAAAACTGCAAATACATTAATTTTCTTCATAACACTCCTTAACAGTAAAAATAAGACAACAAAACCAACAGAAAGTCAATAAATTGGATTTCTGCGAAGAGTGACTAATGTGGCTCGTCCTCTTTCCTGTTATTTCTGATGGCATTTTAATTACCATTATTTTATAATTCCCCGATGGATAAGTTGAAGAGTTTTTATAACAAGGGAATAGAAGATTACAATAGAGAAATAAAGAAGAAGAAAAGAAAAGAGTTTATTATGGGAATCATGAAGCTCAAATTTCTTGGACTTTTAGTATGGTTTCTCTATGTTGACCGTATAGAAACAGCCATAGTAATGGCAATACACGTTATTGTAGTTATCAGAGTTCACGAAAGAGTTATTAAAGAACGTAAAACCTTTGAAGCGAGAAAAAGAGTCAACCAGAATGAACTCAAAGCAATAGAGTATCAGTTCCCTTATGATACTGATGGATCACTATATACAGACCAGGGATCATCCCTACAGTTCAGATCTGGATATTTTTGGTTACCACTCACTTTTCCATTTTATAAACAGAGGTAATACCAAATCCGGTATGGATACTCTGGCAGAGTGGCTAAAGAGAAGTACCACGGGAAAAGAGATATACAGGCGCCAGGAGAGTATAAGAGAGCTTGCAGAAAAGTCTGAGTTCAGACAGTCAGTAATGATTCAGGCAGATTTAAGAAAGAGAGGCAAAGCTGCATCTGAAGAGGATCTGGATAATCTTTTATCCCATGAACCTTTTGTCAGTAATTCTCCTTTCCTGAAATCTGTAATACACATTGTACCACTTATGACAATTGGAGCTTTTGCAGCTATTTTTGCAGGAGTCAACTATCTCTGGTTTCTTGGGCTGATTGTTCTGCAGATGCTTATAAATATGCGCTACTCTTCCGGAGTAAAAAAGTTTTTTGAGAAAACCGGAAAAGTTGTATCAGGTATATCCATATACACAGGAATTATAGATATATCCGAGAAAGAAAGCTTCAATTCAGATCTTCTGAAAAATATAAGAGAAAGATTTATAGGTGAATCTGGTAATGCAGGGAAAAAAATCAGTAAACTATCAGGTTATATAGACAATCTGGAATTAAGAAGAAGTACTCTTCACGGACTGGTTAACAATATACTCTTCTGGGACCTTAATAATATCTTCAGGTCAGAGAAGTGGCTTGAACAGTCCGGCGGGCAGATTACTGACTGGCTCAAAGCCTGTGGGGAAATCGAAAGTCTCAGCAGCTTAGCAACCTTCTCCTTCAATACTCCATCTGCAACTTTCCCTTCTGTTTCAGAGAAGAGATACCACTACAGGGCAAAAGAGATGGGGCATCCCCTGCTTAAACAGGAAGAGAGGGTGTGTAACGATTTTAATATGGAGAACGAAGGACGGGTTATAGTTATAACCGGGCCCAACATGGCGGGTAAAAGCACCTTCCTTCGTACTGTAGGCATAAATGCTATTCTTGCAATGGCAGGATCAGTAGTAACTGCAGAAAATCTTGAGCTATCAATTATGGATATTCACTCAAGCATGAAAATAAGTGACTCACTTGATAAGGGTATTTCTTTATTCTATGCAGAACTGAGACGTCTGAAAGATATTACAGATGCATCCAAAAGCGGGGCTTCCGGTTCTCTTTCTGATAGATGAAATGCTTAAAGGAACCAATGTAATAGACCGGAGAAAAGGATCTCTTGCTCTGATGAATCAGCTTCTGGATCTTAAAGTAAGCGGTATTATTGCCACCCACGACCTTACTCTTGCAGAAGTGAAGGACTCCAGAGTAATAAATACCCACTTTGACAGTATTGTAAAAGGTGAAGAGCTGGAGTTTGACTATAAACTTAAAGACGGAATATGTAAAAGTTTTAATGCCCTTGTACTTATGAAAAAAATTGGAATCCCTGTTTCTGAAACTTAACAGGAAATAAGTCCTCATCATAATGATACAAAAAAAAGAATAAATGTTGAAGCTTCATTCATAAAGAAGTATAAATTTATGATGAAAAAGAATGGTTCAATAATTAAAATCGCACTTATTCCACTTTTAGTGCTTATCTTCTCAACACTATCCATTGCAGAAGATAACACAAAATTCGTTAACCCCTTTATTGGTACCGGAGGTGAAGGCCATACCTTCCCCGGAGCTGTTGTTCCCTGGGGTATGGTTCAGCTCAGTCCTGACACCAACATGGCTGATTACAAAAAAGGCTTTGACTGGTGTGCAGGCTACAGATATGAAGACAAATCCATACTGGGTTTCTCCCACACCCACTTCAGTGGAACCGGTCACTCTGATCTTGGAGATCTGCTTATTATGCCAACCACAGGTCCTCTGAATCTTGAGTCCGGTAAGAAAGAGGATACATCTACAGGTTACAGATCAGCCTACTCTCATAACAACGAGTCAGCTGAACCAGGCTACTACTCAGTTCTTCTGAAAGATTACAACATTAAGGCGGAACTGACAGCAACTATGAGAACAGGTTTCCACAGATACACATTCAATGATGGGGGTGAATCCAATATTATTATTGATCTTATTCACTCAATTCATAATCATAAAAACAAAGTTCTTCAGACTCATCTCAGAAAGGTTGATTCCCGGACTCTGTCAGGTTACCGCCGGACTCATGGCTGGGCAAAGGACCGCCACCTTTTCTTTGTTATTCAGTTCTCAAAAGATTTTGAGCAATTTGGATACAGGAAATATGATGAGTCAACTTACGGTTACAGAGAGAACAAAAAAATCGTTCTTAATCAGCCGGAAGTAAATGGTAAAAAAATACGGGCTTTTGTTAAGTTCAGAACCCGGAAAGGAGAGCAGCTTATTATTAAAGTGGGAATCTCTGCTGTAAGTCCTGAAGGAGCAATGAAAAACCTCATGGCAGAGGCAGAGAACAAAGATTTTGACTCAGTAAGAAAAGATGCAAAAAATCTATGGGCTAAAGAGTTGCAGAAATTCAGCCTGAAAGCTCCTCTTAAAGAGAAAGAGATCTTCTTTACAGCCCTTTATCACCTTATGATTGCTCCTTCTGTCTACATGGACGTTGATAAAAGATACAGAGGTCTGGATAACAACATTCACAAAGCAGAAGATTTTACAAATTATACAACCTTCTCATTATGGGACACCTATAGAGCTACCCACCCTCTTTTTACCACTTATTGAAAGGGATCGTACCAGCTGTTTTATTAAAAGTATGATGGCTCACCAGAAGCAGAATCCATGGAAAATGCTTCCTGTATGGTCATTCCATAATAATGAGAACTGGTGCATGATCGGTTATCACTCTGTGCCGGTTATTGCAGATGCATATCTCAATAAAATAAGGGAATACGATACAGAAAAGGCCTTAAAAGCAATGGTACAGACTGCTGAAACAGGGCAGTATGACGGTCTTGCTGAATATATGAAGATGGGATATGTGCCTATCGATAAAAGTAACGAAGGAGCTTCCAAAACCCTCGAATACGCCTATGATGACTGGACAATAGCCATGATGGCTAAAAAGATGGGTAAAACAGATATCTACAACAGATATATAAAAAGAGCCGGTTTCTATAAGAATATCTACGATAATAAAACTGGTTTCATGAGAGCAAAGCTGAGTAATGGTCAATGGCGTACTCCTTTTGATCCTCTCTATTCAAAATATGGTGGAGACTATACAGAAGGTAATGCATGGCAGTACACCTGGTATGTTCCTCACGATGTAGAGGGGCTCATCAGATTAATGGGAGGCAGAAGAGGCTTTATTAAAAAACTGGATAGACTCTTTACCATTGAAGCAAAAGATGCCAAATATCACGAAGTGGAAGATATCTCAGGGCTCATTGGTCAGTATGCTCATGGTAATGAACCAAGTCAGCATATAGCTTATCTCTACAACTACGCAGCAAAACCATGGAAAACCCAGGAGAAGATTCACCAGATAATGAATGGGCTTTTCAACAACACTCCTGATGGTATCTGCGGTAATGAGGACTGTGGCCAGATGTCAGCATGGTATATCTTCAGTTCAATGGGCTTCTATCCTGTATGTCCCGGCTCCGGTGAATATGTATTTGGTAAACCTTCACTTCCTGAAGTAACAATGAAACTTGAGAATGGAAAGAAGTTCAGAATAGTTACCAGAAATCTTTCTGATAAAAACATATATATTAAAAAGATAACACTTAATGGTAAAGTCATCAGCCGTAACTATATAAGGCATTCAGAAATAATGGAAGGTGGAGAACTTGTATATACTATGTCTCCGGTTCCAAATAAGAGAAGAGGAACAAAAAAGAGAGATCTTCCCTACTCAATGAGTTTAAAAAAATAGAAAACAAATAAGGCTCTATCCCACTCTGCTATGTGGGATAGAGCAGATAAGATACTGCAGAGAAAAAAGAGAACACACATAAAATATCCCCCTAAAATCAGGAAAATTTAAAATTTTAATTAATTCTTCTTTTGTTATATAATCCCTTCAGCGAGGATCTAATATGAATCACACACAATTTTTCAATTCTGTACCAATAAAAACAATTGCTACAACAAACGAATCCGGTGAACCTAATCTTACTCTCTGCGGCTCAGCTTTTATGCCGGACAGTGAGCAGATCTACATCGGGCATTGTAGAATGGAGAAGACCTACAAAAATATTGTAAAAACAAAGAGGGCTTCATTTCTGGTGGAATCTCCTAAAACACCTGAGTACTGGCAGAAGTATCATCAGACAGGTGAACGTGAATTCTGTGCAGGTTACCGCTACTACTGCTCATTTGTTGAAGAAACAGAAGACAGTGATATCATGGCCAGGGTTAAAGAGAATCTTAATTCAGAAAAGTACTCCAGAATATGTAACACAATGACCTCTGTACTGGTTTTCAAAGTAGAACAGGTTAGAGAAATAGTATTCTGAGAAAAGCTTCATGAATTCTGATCACAACACTGTAGAGATACTTGCACCAGGTGGAGATTCTGAAGCAATAAAGGCTGCTATTATTGCAGGAGCAGATGCTGTCTATTGTGGCTCAACAGCCTTTAACGCCAGGAAAAGAGCTACAAACCTCACTACTGAAGCACTAAAAGATCTGATTAAACTGGCTCATCAGAATAACTGTAAAATCTATCTTACCCTGAATGTTCTTATAACAGATTCAGAATTCGGTGAAGTAACAGAACTTATAAATAAGGTAAGGGAAATTGGAGCTGACGCCGTTATCGTTCAGGATCCGGGGCTTCTTCTTTTTATTGAGAGATACTTCCCGGACCTTGAAGTTCATGCATCAACCCAGATGACCACCCACAACCGGGGGCAGATTGAGTTCCTTTCAAACTTCCCTGTTTCCCAGGTTAACCTTGCCCGGGAACTATCTTTACCTGAAATAAGCGAACTAACTGAAATAGCCCATCACAGTAAAATAAAAACAGAAGTATTTGTTCACGGAGCCTACTGTATCTCTTTTTCAGGCCAGTGCTATATGAGTAGCGCTATGTGCGGTCAGTCAGGTAATCGTGGCGCCTGTGTACAGCCCTGTCGCAGACTCTACACAACAGAGAACAGCAGAAGAGCAATAGCTCCTATGAATCTTAAAGATAACTCTGCATTTTCCCATGCTGATGCACTATTAAGCGCAGGCGTGGATTCTCTGAAAATTGAAGGTCGTATCAAAAACCATCTCTATGTCTATACAACAGTTAAAGCATGGAAAAAACAGGTAAACCAGTGGTTTAATACAAGTCATATAAAACCTGAAGCGCCTGAACTTTCACAAGTCTTTAACAGAAAATTCTCTGCTGGATACCTCAATGGAAAAGTTGACAGAGAGATGTTTATAGATACCTCCAGAGACCAGTCACTTGAAGAGATCACAACTATTTCCGGCTATTCAGCTAACAGAAAAATCCTTCATCTTGACGAGAGAGTTAAGCTGAAACCTGGTAAAGAGGTAATAATTTATAAACCCGATTTCACCTTTGTGTGCCGGGGAACAGTTGGTAACAATGCAGGGTCATCAGATTATCACTTCACAATAGAACATAAACTGATGGATCACATTAAGAAAGGTGACATACTTTACGGTCTGGCAGATCTTAATAATAGTGACGAACTAAAGAAGCAGCTTGAAACCATAAAGCCCGCTTCCATCCCTCTTAAGATAAACCTTGAAGGCAGAGAGAATAGCAAACTAACCATCTCTTTCAGGTTCAATGATAAAATAGTAACTACAGAATCAGAAATACATCTTGAAAAAGCAAAGAGTCGTGGAATTGACGAAAAATCCATTACTGAACAACTGGGAAAACTGGGAAACACAGATTTTGTTCTTGAATCTATAGATTTTACAGACCTGCAGAAAGATCTTTTTATCCCCAGAAGTGTTATCGGTAACCTTAAACAGGATTTTCTCAGTAAAACTACAATTGAAACAGAGCCTCTAGAAGTTAATTACAATCCCTGGAAGCCTCTGAATGAGAAACCCTTTGCAGCATTTATAATAGATTCACCGGAAGACGTAGACTTTGCTCAGTTCCCGGACTCCAGATTCATCCTGGAATTACCTCTGGATCTGGAGAGAAAAAAAGCTGAGTATATGGGTATTTTCAGAAATAACCCTGCTCTTATCCCCTGGTTTCAGCCGATTCTGATAGGCAAGCACTATGAAGAGGCTTTGAGATTTCTTAAAGACCTCAGGCCTGAACTGATTATAAGCGACAACAGTGGAATAGGTTTTGAAGCAGGTAAAGCCGGTATAAAATGGATAGCCGGGGAACAGCTTAATATAACCAACTCAATGGGTGTAAGAAGTTTCAGTGAAAAGGGACATTGCAGTGGGGCTTTTATATCAGGAGAACTCAGTCGTGAACAGATTGCCTCAATAACCCCTCCCAAAGGATGCGGTTTATGGTATAAGGTGCTATCTCCCCTTCTCCTTATGAATACAAGGCAGTGTCTGATCAGAAACAGCGAAGGTTGCAGTAAAGACTCTATGGACGATAGCTGCATCCCATCATGCAGTCGCAGAACAATCATATATGACGAAAGAAAGAAGCCCTTTTACATATATAAGAGACCCGGATACTTCAATCAGGTCTATAACGGCATCCATATGTTTAATCCATCAATTGTTGAGGATCTGGGTAACAGGTTCACATGTTTTACTGCAGATCTGAGAAATATTGAAACTGAAACTGAGAGAATAGATCTGAGGAAATTCACAGGACTATTTGAAAGAATGGTTGCAGGTGATCAGCAAGCCCGTAAAACTCTCGACTCAATGCTGAGAAAAGTCACCAGAGCCCAGTACACCCGGGGGCTTAAATAGTTTTGAGCATGCTTCAAAATTTTCTGAACCACGAATACACACGAATAGACCTTCCACAAGCTCAGGAAAAACACCAGAAAATGTTAAAAAAATAGTGAAAATTTCTACTATTTTATTCTTTTTTAACAAACCTTTTTCTAACACACTCCAGGTTAAGGTGGTTTTATGACTTCAACCACCACCCTTAAAAGTGAAATCTCACTGTGTCATTATATATATACCTGCAACTATTACCAGAACGCCACAGATTCTTTTTATAATGAGAGTTCCTTTTGACTCCTCTGACCAGTTAAGATATCTCTGAATAGCCTTTGTGGAAGCACCGGCTACGGCAATAACAATACAGTGTCCCACTCCATAGATGAACAGCAGCAGAATACTGAAGAGCAGTTCAGTTGAAGCTTTCTGTAGTGATACCATAAGAACCGGGGCCATGAAGGCAAATGTACAGGGACCAAGTGCGATACCAAAAATAAGCCCCATAACAAATGCTCCCCACAAACCTCTTTTACCAGTTTTTACACCACCGATTCCAGGTATATGTATGGGAAACAGCTCCATCAGATATACACCTACCAGAACAAATACAAGGCCCACAACTATTGTTCCCCAGGTTCCGGTATCTCCAAGCATACGCCCCATCATTGAAGTAATAACTCCAATAAGGCCAATAGTTACCAGAATACCAACAGAAAACATCAGGGATATTTTAAAAGCCTCTTTTACATTAAGCTTCCTGCCACCCCCGATGTAA
>CBDDBX010000008.1:0-99609 GCA_965225955.1 Candidatus Aminicenantia bacterium | reverse complement strand
TATTCTGATACATTATGGTGCCATCGGGCTTTACTATCTCTATACCAAAGGGAATTGTACTGAATATTTTTTCAATAAACCTGTTATACTCTGCAACTTCCCTCTGAAGCTCCATATTATCCCTCTTGTTCCGCAGAAAATAGTAGAGAAATATTCCGGCTGCAACAATTATGAGCAGAGGCACTGTAACAGTACCTTTAAAAGAGAGAGATTTCTCAAGGATATCCATATAGGAAACTCTCACTACAAACCTGAAGTAATTATTACTACTCTCCAGTATATCTCCAGCTACAGTAGTAAAAACAAAGAGATCACCATTTTTTACAAAATACCCATCACGTGCTTTCTGTCCGGCTATATCCGGGAAATGACTGAAAAAGTTCTCTTCAGACCTCTCTTTGATCTGGTTTCCAAAGATACGATTACTGTCTTTACTATCATATATATAAAAGCCTTCAGGATTAATAATCATAAACCTGCCATGGACATCTGCTTTACCTACAGCCCGGGCTGCAGACTCTATGATATTCTTACCTGAGTAGTTGAGGGCAATAAATCCAAGTGCTGCACCTTCATCATTATGTACTGCAGAAACAACTCTTATAACCGGATTAAAAGGTACTTCCGGCTTTCCAAACTCCATATTAAGATTAAGAGCCGAGAAGTTGCACTCATCTCCCTGAAGAGTCAGAGCTTTTTTAAAATACCCACGGTGTGCCTTATTCTGCAACTCACTCTTAAGTGCCTCTATCTCTCCTCCCCGCCTTACTACTTTAAGAAGTTCCTGACCATCGGCTCCAATCAGCCTCAACTGGTAGTACGAAGGATTGAAATGGAGAAAATTTGAAAAATCATTCACCACCTGCTCTTCAAGATCCTCTCTGCTGGCAGGAGTTCTCATAAATTCTGAGATATCATACCTGTGCTTAATTGATAACATCGCTGCAGACACATTTTTAAGAGTATTTTGCACAACCTCTTTCTCTATCTGCAGAGTATTATAGAGGTTCATAGCCAGAATATTTCTACCTGAATGAAACTGAAAATATCTGATTACAATTATTGATATGATGATCAAAACAGTTGTAAGAGCATAGCTTTTCAGAAAATGTTTACGGAAAGTACTGCTTCTCTTTTCTTCTTCCATTGTTCAAAGAGAAATATACAATGTAGGAAGTGATTATTCAAGTAGATGTCACAAACTGCCTTTAAGTCTTGAAATAAGAAACGGAACTGCAGTTTCCACCCGGAGAATTCGTTTCCCAATGTTTACAGCTTCAAACCCGGCTTCTTCCAGCTTATCCACTTCATATGGTGTAAACCCACCTTCAGGGCCAATAGCCAGAGTCAGAGGCCCTTTTGGCTGTACCGGACATAGTAACCCTCTCCCGGGGTGAGCTACAATTCCTCTGGTTCCTTTCACTATTTCAGGAAGTTCATCTTCAACAAAAGGTTTAAACAACTTTTTAAATTCCACCTTCGGCATTACAGTATCAACTGCCTGCTCCAGTCCAAGTTCAAGATGTGATCTTACAGAATCTTCAGAAAGTACTGGTGACAACCAGAAACTTTTCTCAACTTTCCAGGAATTAATAAGCCATATGTTTTTAATACCCAGAGACGTCACACTTTCAAGAACCCTCTTAAACATCTTGGGTCTTGGCAGAGCAAGAATAAGATTTATCTCTACAGGAGCCGGAGGTTCATTGTTCAGACAAACCTTTAGTTCTATAAAATCTTTATCAGCTTTGATTATGGTGCCTCTTCCCATATTTCCATTCAGAAGTCCTACCAACAGGGAATCTCCTGTTACCGGAGATATTACACTGGTTATATGTTTAAGACGTCTTCCTTTCAGTCTCACCAGATCAGAAGAGACAAAATCTTCTTTAAAAAGCAGCACCATATTCATTTTTACTACCTGTTCCTATTTCAGTAAATGTTCAATTTCAGCTGGTATTGAAGGACGCCCTCTCTCATTGAGGGCAACACCTGTTATCTTACCCTTTGCCATGAGCTTATCATCTGCAACTCTTCTTACTTCCTGCATAAATGCAAGCTTTATTCTTGAATCTTTAACCATATTAACAGTAACATAGAAGAGATCTCCTCCACGGAGAGAATCTTTATATTCTATTTCAGCTTTTATAACCACCAGATTTATTCCCTTCAGAGCAAGAGCATTAAAATCCACATCACGGGTTTTAAGAAACTTATGCCTCGCATGTTCCATATAGTTCTGATAAACCGAGTTATTTACTATCCCCTGAATATCGCACTCATAATCCCTTACTTCCAGCTCTGTTCTGAACAGATCATTATCCATTATTTCCTCCGTTTTTGAGATAGTCTCAAAATAACCTTTTTCATGATATCATTATAGATCAAATACCCATCCCGATAAAGGAGATTGCTATGAAACTTTTTAACAGATCTGCAGAAGAGCTTATAGACACAAGAACCTCATGGAGAAAGTTTACAAAAGAGCCGGTTACACAGGCACAGTTTGAGGAATTACAGAACTTCATTGATTCCCTTTCATCATCTCCTTTTGGTAACATATGCAGGTTCGGGATTGTTTCAGGTTCAACTGAAAAACCTTCAGATTTCAAAAACCACGGTACTTACGGCTTTATTAAAAACCCATCTGTATATATTGCAGTCTGCTGTAATAAAGATATTGAGTCGATAATTGATACCGGTTATCTTACAGAGCTGGTTGTTCTTAAACTTACAGATCTCGGGCTTGGTTCCTGCTGGCTTGGAGGCAGTTTTACAAAAAGCAGCTTCAACCGAGCGATGAACTGTTCAGGTAATGAGATACTTCCTTTTGTAATTGCTGCGGGTAATATGGGGAACCGTCGTGGAACCGTTGATAAGATTGTAAGGCTCAGTGCAGGAGCAAGAAAAAGAATATCTTTCAGAAAACTCTTTTTTAATAAAGACTTTGAAACTCCTCTCAATAAGAGTGGTGCCGGGGATTTTGCAATTCCTTTAGAGATGGTAAGAGCTGCTCCATCTGCCTCAAACCGCCAGCCCTGGAGAGTTCTGAAAGATGGGAATTCATTTCACTTCTTTATTAACAGAATAAAGAGTTATAACAAGACTCTTAAAATCATGAAGCTGGCTGACCTTCCTGCTTCAGATATTGGAATTGCAATGAGTCACTTTGAAACAACTCTTGCGGAGAAAGGTATAACAGGAAAGTGGGAGAGAACTCCTCCACAGATAGATACACCTGCAGAATATCAGTATGCATCAACCTGGATATCAGAATAACTTCAAAAATTAACAGGTAATTAACCTATATAACATCTCTATTTAACCCTTAACAGATAAACTTCATCTCTGGAGAGACAAGAGATGAAGACATTTATAACTATAATACCCATAGCTGGTACTATACTCTATTTTATCTATCTTTTTCTTACAACAGCATCATTCTACAGAAACAGAAGAAGAGTGCCAAAGGATCTGCAATATCCGAAGGTATCTGTTCTTAAACCCGTTAAAGGTGCAGATAATGGTTTTGAAGCAAACATCGTCTCCTTTTATGAGCAGAATTACCCGGATTTTGAGATGCTCTTTGCCCTGGAAACCCCGGAGGATGAAGCAACACCAGTAATAGAGGCTGTTGCAGCAAAATATCCCGCAATAAGAACGAGACTCGTATTTACCGGAACAAAAAAGGATAAAAACCCTAAAATTGATAATCTTGATGCACTGGAAAAGATCGCCGAAGGAACTCTCTTATGGGTTGCGGATGCAAATATCAGAATAGATCAGGGAACTCTTAAAAAACTTTCAGAAGAGTATATTCTCAAAGATTCAAAAATGGTTTTTTCTCCCATTAGAGGAGGAAGAATTGATTCCCCAGGTTCTCTTATTGAGAGTAACTATCTGGGGCTGTATGTTTCAGGCAACATTCTCGGTTCATGGATGATGTTCCGGCATCAGTTAACTGTTGGTAAATCCATTCTTCTTGAAAAAGAGACTCTCAGACGTGAATTTGGTGGTTTCAGATTCTTTATCAACTATCTGGCAGAGGACTATATGATGGGTAAACACTATACAGACAGAAAACTTGGAATTTCAACCAATCAGGTCTGGGTAAACAACCACAACGCCTCTGGTTCAGTAAAAGCTTTCAGAGGCAGAGTTATAAGATGGTCTGTAATGAGGCATAAAATCAACAGAACAGCTGCTGTAATAGAGACTATGTTCATGAACCCCATACTCTTCTCATTAATAGCAGCAATTGCAGGTGTTATCCCCCTGGAACTGTTTCTTACTATATCAGCAGCAAAGATAGCAACTGAATCCCTGGCTTATGTTTTTATGAACAACTTCAGATTTACAAAGCTCCTTATGGTACCTTTTACAACCCTCTTAAAAGATCTTATTCTCTTTGAAGCAGCAATACGCCCCTTCTTTACAGGAAGTGTTAACTGGAGAGGCAGAAAGATCAGAATAGTCAGATATTCAGAGATAAAGTACTCCCCTTCAGGGCTGGAATAGAAACATGAACTATGAGGACGGAAAAAAAGTGGGACTTCTTAAAACCATCTATCAGGGTAACTACGAAAATGCCACTGTAGTTACTGCTCTTATGGGGCTTGGACATGCCAGAGCAGCAGCTCCTCTTGAGGATCTTACTAAAGACGGAATAGTAATATACAACTCCACAGACAACCCCTCAGCAACAGATAAAGAGAAGAGAGTCTGGGAGAGAACAAAGCGGATCTACTACTTTATGTCACGACTCCACAATCTTCCTCTTATAGGAGCTCCCCTTTTCAGCATAATGGATGCTGTACTGCGAATACCTCCATACTATCCAGTCCGGGATCTCTCAAAACCTACAATAGGTGCCTTATGGCTTCACAGGATTATCAGAAAACATGGGCTTTGCTCACAACTGATAAAAGAGATTGAACTTAAAGGTCTGCCGGTAATAAATACATTCTATGCAACAGCTCTTGAGATAGACAGCTATATACCTGACTTTGAGCACAACTATCTTGTTGTTACAGATACAGATATAAACCGGGTATGGGTTCCCAAAGACCCGGAATCAAGTAATATAAAATATCTGGTACCATGTCATCAGGCAAGAAGAAGACTCATAAGCTACGGCATAAGAAAAAGTAACGTCTTTATTACAGGCTTTCCCCTTCCTGTGGAAAATATAGGAAACAGATATGAGATGGATACAATTAAGGAGGATCTCTTTAAGAGATTACTCAGGCTCGATCCGAGGAAAAGATTCCTCCCTGTTCACCAGGATTCAATCAGGCGCTATCTGAACCGAAGTTTCTCTGAAGCTTCACCACCAGGGAAATTTACACTGATGTTTGCCATAGGTGGTTCGGGGGTTCAGTATAAGATGACCCGGGATATTATTCTGAGTCTGAAGGAAAAGATTGCAGACAGTGAAATATCCCTCTACTTCTCCGCCGGAATAAATGAGAGTATATACTCGTTTCTCCTTGATGAACTTAAGTCTGCAGGGCTGGAGGAGTATCTTGGGAAATCTGTAAAAATAGCATTTCATAATGATGTAATGGAGTATTTCAGACTCTTCAACTCAATGCTGAGGGAAACAGATGTTCTCTGGACTAAACCAAGTGAACTCTCTTTCTACTGTGGTCTGGGATTACCAATAATCATCTCATCCCCCGTAGGACACCACGAAAAGCTCAACCGCCGATGGCTCAGAGAGATACATGCAGGAATATCCCAGCCAGGGCCTGCTTCATCCTGTGCTGAATGGCTGGATCACCTAATAAGCAGAGGCAGACTTGCTCAATCTGCATGGAATGGATTTATAAATGCCAGAACTCTTGGCACTTACAAAATAGAAGAACTGGTTTTAAAAGGAGTATTTGACTCAGGTGTAAAACCGATGGGTAAATAGGAGAAAAAATGAAACTTCTGGTTATTTCTGATCTGCATCTTGGAGCCGGACACCATACCGATACTTTCGGATGGGATACCGGAGAATTTATTGAGACTGTAGAACATGTTATTAGTCAGTACTCAATAGACAGAGTAGTTCTTAATGGAGACATCTATGAACTCTACAAGTTCAACTACTCAGAAATAGAAGCCAATCACAGAGATCTTGTGAACTACTTCAGATTAAGAAACTTCTACTATATCAGGGGAAACCACGATATGATAAATGATTTTGGTGAAACAGAGCTGGATATTGAAAACAGCAAAGGCCAGAAGATACATATTGAGCATGGCCATAATGCTGATTTTTTTGATGGTTCTGCACCAGGGCAGGCTATTTCAAGGCTTGTTTTTAAGATCCTTAAACAACTGACCAGGTATGAGCCTCTGAACAGGCTCTATTTTAAGCTTGTGGAACTGGATAGTCAGATTAACCATATTCCCAGAAGATACAGTACTGCAAAATATCTGAAATATGCACTGAAGCTTCTGACTAAATATGACATGGTTGTTCTGGCACATACCCATAAAGTAGAAGCGCATAAAGTCTACTACCTTAATAATAAAAAGAGATACTTAAACTGTGGTTCCTGCTCTCTCGGGGAGTTTCAGGGAGTTGTTGTGGACACAGAATCCCTTAAGTATCAGACAATCAAACTGGGTTCAGCTAAATACCAGGAAAGAAAATCTGAACTCAGGGAATTGAAGAAAGAAGAACTTGTCTCTTAACGGATTGGGTCCGCCGGATACCGGAGTCCGGCGGACTTTATCTTCTCTATTTAAGAATTACAGTATTATTACTGGTATTGAGGAATGGAGAAATAAGAGCTTCAAGCTGGGAGAATTCAGCTTTAGTAAAAACTCTCTTTTTGATATTAAGTTCTCCAAGAAACTCTACAGAATCTTTCTTTTTAACCCATTTCCAGCTGCTGCTTCCGCTACTGTTTTTAACATCTCCACCTTTACTGGTAACAAACTTTTTACCAGTTTCCAGAACCATGTGAAGTCTGATTTTCAGTGGCACAGGAAGTTCAATTCTGCTACTCTGTTTAGTCCAGTTGAAAATATCTCCCAGATGGAAATTACGGGCTATTGAAGAGCCTGCCATATTAAGAACCTTCTTTTTACCTGTTTTAAATGTAGCCTTACCTTTGGATACAGTTCTGGAACCACTCTTAACCATATCTTTTACAGATTTAACTGATACACCTTTTAGAGGCATTAGAGATGCCATAGGAGGATTTGCCATACCGTTTCTGATATCTGCCATTGCTGTACCGGAAAACTCTCCGGGTTTACCCTCTTTAAGGCGGAGTGATACTGAATAGACAGAAGGAGTATTTACAATAGCCAGAGGTTTACCAATAACCGGAACAGCTGTTTTACCAGCAGTAAAGATAGTTGAAGGATAGATCTGAACAGATGAGAAAATATAATATCCCGGAGTTTCGAAGAGAGGTTTGCCTTTAAACTTCTCTACAGTATAACCAGCAGAGTGGTCTATTTTAAAATACTTAAGAAGAGTGTGGATAAGAAATACCTTCTCAAGCTTTGTGGCATAACCGGATCTCCAGATTGCTGACGCTTTTCTTGGAGTAAAGCTGTACTTCTCCCCACTAAGTCTCACATCTGTAAGCTTTTTATTTACAAAAGACTTCACACTGTCTACAATTTCACACTCATCTGACATTGCAGTAAGTTTAAGGTAGTCAGCAAATTCAGATGCACAGACATCATCATAGACTTTATCAAAATTCTTCTTAATTGTTTCTGCAGGACTCTTCAGCTCAACATATACAAAAGGCATACCTGAAGATTTTCTGAAGTAACGGGAAGCAAGAATTGGTTTTACATTCTTAATAGTGTAAACATTACCATTAACTGACACATTACCATTAACCATAATACGATCAGCAGGAACACCTTTAATAGTTACCTTCTTGCTTAAAACAGGAACATATCCACCCATTTTCTGAACAAGTACAGCTCTGAAAGGCTTTTTGTCCTTAATTACATATCTGAATTCAATTACAGAACCTGGTTCAAGACCTGTATGAGAAACCATCTGTTCTCTCATAAAAGAGAAATCCGGTGCATTCTGAGTACTGAAAGGGCTCTGTGTGAGATAACCATTTTCCGGTGTGGAAACAACAGCTCCTCCTTTCTGGTAAGTGTCTGACTTAAGAATCTTGACCTCTTCAAGAGCAGGGTTGTATGGATAGAACCACTCTCCAAAGAGATTGTAGCCATTGGCATTCTCCATTCTTACTTTCTGATAGATCTCCTGAACTACAGATCCATCAGCTTTAACATCTATTGTTACCTCTTCTTTCAATATTGTCGCACTACTGTCTGCAAACAGTGCTGTACACATAAGAAGTGTTAATAATACTATTACTGTTTTCATTTGCTGCACCTCATAGCTCCACAGAGAGAATCTTCTCTTCTGCATCCTTAAAGGAGGAGATTACCTCTTTCAGATCACCAAAAGCCTCTTTAGGATAGATTCTCTTCTTCATCTTCATTGTAAGATCTGTTCTCAGAATCTTACCTGACAGTTTTGATTTAAGAATAAAGTCTGCAAATTTACCCTTATGGGACTCAGACTTAAGCAGATCCTTCTTACCCAAAGCAGGTTTTCCATCAAACCTCACAACCTCTTTAATGCGATACATTTTGGTGCAACCGCTTCTGATACCCCAGGTTCTCTTCTTACCACTCAGTCTCATACCCAGATCCCTGTTTATTCTGTCAGCTTTTGTGTACCAGAGAGCCGGAGATCTGAAATAGAGCTTTTTACCATCTTTAATACCGTACCCCGGAATAACTACTTTTATGTTTACAGTCATTCTTCTGGAAAGGTCCCATGGATTATGGTAGTTCATGCTTTTAATCTGAGCCTGTGGCCATGCACTCTTAATAAGATTAACAAGATAGGCAGTACTCTCAGCTTTATGGTTACGTCTGAGGTAACGTCTCATTCTTGAATCAGTCTGACCTTCACACTCTACAGCAAAAGTTCCTGTGAGAGTTCCGTTTTTATCGATACGACAGTTAACATCCAGATTGTAGAAGTGCTTCTCAGGTGGTGAGTATGGAGTGGTCATGAGAGTCTGTCCCTCTTTATAACCTACCAGATACTGCTGTTCCTGTTCTGCTGAAGACCACTGCTCTCTTACCCATGGAATCCATGTAGGGTCAAGCATTCTGAATTTCCCGTCTTTCTCTCTTAAAGCAACAACACAGTGGTTGAAGTGATCAGCAGGGAAATTTTCTATTTTTGCTCCTGCCATTGTCATTGCAGGATAAGCATCAAAACCTGCAGCTCTCAGGAAAGTTACCAGAAGACTGGCTTTATCCTTACAAACTCCGGTTCTGTCTTTCATTATCATTTCTGAAGAGTGCAGAGTAAATCCTTCACCTTTACCCATTGATATACCTGAGTATCTGATATAGTGAGCAACCCAGTGATTCAGAACATCTATCTTCTCTTCATCATTTTTACATTTTGCAATAAGTTCCTTAACTTTAGCTTTAACTTCGTCTGTAATATTAAAGCTGTAGTTTTCATTAACCTTGTAGAACCACTCCGACTTATCTTCCCACTTCACAGTTGTAGAGATAAGCAGTCTGTATGCGGTATCATCCTGACCCAGCATATGGGGTTCTCTCTTAATTGCAGGAATATCCTTTTTTTCAAAAATATACTTTCTTCCATAATCTGTAAATTCAGCAGCTGAACTCACATCACCACGATAGAATTTATACTGAACAGGCTTACCTGAAGGGAACTCAACGGCATATCTTTTATGAAGAACAGGAACATACTCCTGAAAATTAACGATATCGTAGAAGTGGCCTTTCATTGGAGGGGTATAACGTGAATCTCCTGCTTCATCTGCAAGAAGAGCATATGAGAAACCTTTCTTTTTCAGTTTGTAGCGAACAATATCTCCGGGCTCCAGAAGACCAAAAGGAATTGATACTCTGATGTTGGGCCAGTAGATTGCTCTTGCAGGCTGAGGATACTTTTTAATATCCTTAAGATCAACTTTCTCTCTTTCACCATTTTTTCTGATAACTTCAGCTTCAGCAACTTCCATTACCATTGTCAGTGGATCGTAGAAGAGGCTTACAGTGTGATACTGATTACACCCTCTTCTGGAGAGTACCTTAATTGCGGTTTCCTCCTCTCTGATGTTCATACCCGTTTTCTTTACGTGAACATCAGCGTAGTCGTAAAGAACAACTCTTGCAAATTTCCCCTTATACTTATCTGCTTTCTTTGAGAAATCAGATATATTATCCGGAGATGCATAAATTAAAGAACCAATAAATAGAAACAGTAGAATAAACCGTTGCATTAATCCTCCTCATAATTGGTAGTTAAGTCTCATTTTAGATGATACGAAAATTAATGAAAACCGGTTTTATAAGGAAAATTTATAAAAGATTAACAGATCATTATAGCCTGACTATATCTTACCACTAATACACGCTAATAGATCCAGTTATATATATTGCACGATGCCGGAGCCACATGTTATAATTTAACGATTACTCAGGGAGTATTAAATATGAAAAATTTACTGATAATTGCGTTGATAGTTCTGGCGGTCTATTTTTTCAGGAACTATTTAAGAGGAGGCAGAGTGAATAACGAAAACTTTAAAGATATAAGTGTAGCAGAAGCGGTAGAGCTTTGTGAAAAGAACAAGAGCAGTGATAAGTTCATGATTATAGATGTAAGATCTCCTGCAGAATTCAGTGGCGGTCATATTGATGGAGCAGTTAATATAAACTTCTTTTCCCCATCATTCAGAACAAATATAGATAAGGTTGATAAAGAGAAGAAGATCTTTATCTATTGCCTATCCGGTGGCAGAAGTAGTAGTGCGATGTCTGTTATGGATCGCCTTGGTTTCAAAGAGGTCTATAATTTAAGTGGAGGCATCTCTGACTGGAGTAGTAAAGGCTGCAAAATAGTTAAATAAAAACCAGATCACAGATTACACAATGGGTTCGAAATCCCGAGCCCATATATAATAGCATTCTTCAGCCCTTATATAGTACAACTTAAATACAGACTTTATTTCTATAGACAGCGGTAAGAATCTGTAGGGAGTTAATATTTTACCGTTTACAAGGCATTCCTGAAAACCCATGTTATTTCCCCTCCCTTGATTTAATTCTTATCTTTACTTACCATAAGCAAATGAAATCTATAAGTTACAGAACTATTGCGGTCTATGCTATTTCAATATTAACTCTTTTAACCTCCTGTAGTAAAGCTGGCTTTACAAAAATTGAAAAGGGAGTTTCCCAAAAGCTTGCTATAAAAAGGGCTGCACAGCTCTCAGATGTTAAATACAGACTCCACTTCTCCATTCCCTCCGGTAAATCAGATCCTATAGATTCAACTGTAGAGATATCTGTCTCAATATCCGATAATAAATCCCCCTTAATACTCGATTTTAAAGAGAAGAAAAGCTCTGTTAAAAGTGTAAAAACAAACAACCGTGACACAGAGTACCATTTCTCAAACGGACACATAATTATACCCTCCCGCTATCTGACTAAAGGCACAAATACCATAAATATAGATTTTATAGCAGGAGATCTGTCACTTAACAGAAATCAGGAGTATCTCTACACCCTCTTTGTACCGGACAGAGCATCTACTGCATTTCCCTGTTTTGACCAGCCGGACATAAAAGCTTTATATACCCTGAGTCTTGAAATACCTGAAGAGTGGGTAGCTGTAGCCAATGGAGTTTTGAAAAGTAAAACTGTAAAAAACAGCAGAAAGCAGTGTACTTTCTCAGAAACCAAACCTTTGAGTACATACCTCTTCTCTTTTGTAGCCGGAAAGTTTCAGAAAATTACCCGGGAGTTTAAAGGCAGAGAGATGTCTCTGTATCACAGGGAGTCTGATAAACAGAGAATAGAGAGCAATGTAGATACAATATTTAAAACTCTTTTTGATTCCCTCAACTGGATGGAGAACTACACAGATATTCCTTACCCTTTTGCCAAATATGACCTCATAGCCATACCATCTTTTCAATACGGCGGCATGGAACATACAGGAGCAACTCTCTACAGAGCATCAAAACTCTTCTTAGAAGATGGTGCCACAATAACACAGAAACTTGCCCGGGCAAATCTCATTGCCCATGAAACTGCTCACATGTGGTTTGGGGATCTTGTAACTATGAAATGGTTTGACGATGTCTGGATGAAAGAGGTTTTTGCAAATTTTATGGCAGACAAGATAGTAAATCCATGGTTTAAAGATATAGATCACAAACTAAAATTTCTCTATGCCCACTACCCCAAAGCCTGGTCTATAGACAGAACCTCCGGGGCAAACCCCATTGCACAGAAACTGGATAATATGAGTAATGCCGGTACTCTCTACGGACAGATTATATATCACAAATCCCCTATAGTTATGGATCATCTTGAACAGTTCATAGGAAAAGAAGCAATGCAGAAAGGGCTTCAGAAATACCTGAAACAGTACTCATATGGCAATTCAACCTACAAAGACCTTATTAAAATACTCTCAGAAATTTCGGGAGAAAACCTGGAAGAGTGGAGCCGGATCTGGCTTGACAGTCCCGGAATGCCTCTTATAAAAAATAACCTGAAACTTAATAGTGGTAAAATCGACTCCTTTACAATCTCCCAGACAGATCCTTTTAACAGAAAAAGAGTCTGGAAACAGAAACTCCTGCTATCAATATACAGAAATGGAAAAACAGAGAATCTTAAGATAGATTTTAATAAGCCCGAACTGGACCTTACAAAAGCACTTAAAGGTAAATCCCCTGATTTTATTCTTCTTAATGGTAGTTCATCAGGATATGGTACTTTTATATATTCCACCTCCTCGGCAGACTGGCTTCTTAAAAACCTTCATACAGTTAACCCGCCTCTTCTCCGGGGAACAGCGTGGCTGAATTTATGGGAAAATTTTCTGAATGGTAAAATTGAATCTTCAAAAATGGCAAACTGCCTCCTGGTAAATCTCAGGAAAGAAAAGAATCAGATTATACTGAGCCACATGCTTTCACATACAATAAACTTCTACTGGAACTTCTTAACTGAAGAGAACAGACGTAAATATTCAGAATCCATTGATAAAATTTTATGGAAACGCTTTACTACAGCTGAAAATCCTGGTGTAAAGACGCAGTTTTTCAGAACATGGATGAGAGTTGCAGAGAGTTACCATGCTGTTAAAAGAATGGAGAATATATGGAGTGGTAAAACTGAACTCAAAAGATTCAAAGTATCCCGTGAAGATATGACTACTCTTGCATATGAGCTTTCTGTAAGATCTGTTCCAAACCACAGTATGATATTATATAAACAGCAGCAGAAGCTGAAGGATCAGGAGAAGAGGGATAAAATGGCATTTATATCCAGAGCTGTCTCTTCTGATCGTGCTACCAGAGAGATCTTCTTTGAGTCCCTGAAGAGTAGTAAAAACAGGGAAAGAGAACCCTGGGTAAATAGTGCACTACACTATCTGCATCACCCTCTCAGAAGAGCTGAATCCCTGGATTTCATTGAGCCTTCCCTTGAACTTCTTGAAGAGATCCAGAAAACAGGTGACATATTCTTCCCTATTAACTGGACAAACTACACTCTTAAAAATCACAACTCAAAAGAGGCTGCCGATATTGTAAGAAACTTTCTTGCAAAAAGACCTGATTACCCGGGAAACCTGAAGAATAAAATCCTTCAGGCTGCAGATAGCCTCTTCCGGGCTTCAGAATTACAATGATTCGAACCACTCTATTGTTCCGATTACCCAGATAAAGATACCCCCTGAGTGATCCAGACCGGGTTTCATTATAAGATCTATATCTTTTGCCCCACCTGCTACAAAATTATCGTAAGCTCTCTGAGAGTTATATGGAGGAACAGTTTTATCTGCAAGTCCGTGAAACAGTTTTAATCTTGTTTTAGGAACCCATCCTGTATGAACAGAATTATTGAAGAGTGAATTTTTAACATCAGCTTCACCTGAACCATTAAAAGCTGAAACGAAGTCTTTAGTAAATAGCTCATCCCTGTTAACAGTAAGCTGTCTCTTTATTTCACTACCACTATTTTCGCCGTTAAATAGACCTTCTTCAATCTTCTCTTTATAGGGAGATTGAAAAATTGTTCCCATATCCCTGTTCCAGCTGTTGGCTTCATTGTGACCAAGATAGACATAACAGGTAAAGTGAGGAGGATCTATAACTTCCATATCCATAAAAGCTCTTGCAGTATAGTCGATATCGTAAGCACCTGAACCTGCTGCTACAGCTGTAAGAGGAAACTCACTTCCATGTTCTGCCTCAAGTTTCTTCATAAGTGCCAGAGTTGCATACCCACCTTCAGAATACCCTGTGAGGAAGTACTTCTCTTCCCTATCGACATCCAGTTCAGTACAGAGCTCTTTTACTGCTCTCATCATATCTATTGAAGCCGACGCTGTATACTCTTCCACCAGATAAGGATGCATTATATCTTTACTGACACCGTATCCAATATAGTCAGGCATCGAACAGATGTATCCTGAAGAAGCAAAAACAAGATTCAGCCAGGTTTCTGCTGTAGCTTCACTGATTCTCTTATACTCAGAAGGAGCATCTTTATTCTCAAAGATAGTTCCGTGCTGATAACTGAGCAGCGGAAGAGCTTTATCTGCCACCGGAATCAGGCATGCACCTGAAGCCTCTATCTCTTTACCTTTATATTTTGTCTTATATACAACCTTATAGATATCTACTCTGTACTTCAGAAGATTTGAATCAAAACCCTGAGCCACATCCCCTGCAAGTTTCAGTAGAAGCCCAAGGGCGTCTGTACTTACCGGTTCAGGTGTCAGTTTCTCATAAGATATCAGATATTCAGGAGTGGCTCCTGATTTATCATCACCGGAATCTGTAGTACAGGATATCAGCGTAAATACTGCAATAAGAAGGATTAGTAGCACTTTTTTCACACTTCACCTCCTCTGTTAAAGAGGTAACCTTCATTTTCAGCAAGATATCTGTAATAATCTCTTACCCCTTCTTTTACAGGACGAAAGGGTTTGTCAAACCCGGCTTCTCTTAACTTACTGGTATCTGCTTCTGTAAAAGCCTGATACTTCCCTTTAAGTTCATCAGGAAAAGGAATGTATTCAACTCCCCCTTTTCCCTCTATTTCGATAAGAGTTTTAGCTATTTCAAGGAAGCTCTCTGCCTTACCTGTTCCGCAATTGTAAATACCGCTTTTCTCAGGGTGTTCTATGAAAAACTTTACCACTTCAACAAGATCATCAATGTAGATAAAGTCCCTTATAAACTTATCACTTCCTTCAAAAAGCCTTGTTTTCCCCTCTTTTTTCAACTGATGGTAAAAATGCCATGCTGTTGAAGCCATCTTTCCTTTATGATTCTCCTGAGGACCGTAGACATTAAAATACCTTAACCCCACAATCTGAATGCCGGAATCTTCCATCTCTCTTCTTACCCATTGATCAAAGAGATATTTTGAAAAGGCGTATACATTGAGTGGGTTCTCATTTTCTCTCTTTTCAGCAAAGCCGTTATCCCCGTTGCCATATACTGACGCTGATGATGCATAGATGAACCCTGCGCCATTGGCTTTTGCATAAGTAAGGAGTCTTTTACTGTATTCGTAATTATTATCCATCATATATTTGCCATTCCACTCTGTAGTACTTGAGCAGGCTCCCTGATGAATAATCGCCTCTGGTTTACCAATGGAACCATTCTGTAGTTTATCAAACAGCTCCTCTTTATCTATATAGTCTCTGAATTTCAGAGCATTCATATTTCTGCACTTATAACCATTTGAAAGATTATCTGAAAGAATAATATCCTCAATTCCCATATCATTGAGGCCCTTTACAATGTTACTGCCAATAAAACCGGCTCCACCTGTAACAAGAATCATATTTCCTCCCGCCTTTATATTATAAAGAACATAATACACTATTTTTTGCTAATTAATAAAGGAGTTACAGGCAATTAAATTTATTTACAAACAGCTGTTTTAAAGTCCTTAATGAAGGAACTTCCCTACTTTCTTAAAAAAATTAAAACCGGTATTATTGATGTTACGTATACTGTTTAACGGATACAGGTATATTTATATGAATTGTATTCTGATCTCAAGGAGGAAAAGTGAATAAAGTCAAAATGACAGTTTTAGTCTTTCTGCTGATTTTTACCGCAGGTCTTGCAGCGCAGGAAGATCCATATTTATGGCTGGAAAAGGTTCAGAGCCCAAAAGCTCTTGACTGGGTAAAGAAGCAGAATGCTTCAAGTACAGCTGTACTGGAAAAAGTTGAAGGTTTTAAATCAGTCTATGAATCAACCCTTAAGCTCCTCAACTCAAGGGATAGAATTCCCTATGCAGGTAAAATGGGTAAATTCTTCTATAACTACTGGAGAGATGCAAAGAACCCAAGAGGTATTTATCGCAGAACTACTCTGGAAGAGTATAAGAAAAAGAACCCGAAATGGGAGATAGTTTTTGATCTTGATGCATATGCTAAGAAAACAGGTAAGAACTATGTCTGGAAAGGCATGTCTGTTCGTTATCCTGCTTATGACAGAGGTCTGATGCAGCTCTCAATTGGTGGTGCTGATGCTGTTGTTGTAAAAGAGTTTGATATTGAATCAAAATCTTTTGTAAAAGGCGGCTTCGAACTTCCAAACGCAAAGAGCAGAGTTTCATGGAAAGATAAAAACTCTATCTATGTTGGTACCAATTTTGGCCCTGGATCACTAACTAAATCAGGGTATCCACGAATAGCAAAACTGTGGAAAAGAGGAACAGCTCTTAAAGATGCAAAAACCATCTATGAAGCCAAAGCCACTTCTATCTCTACAGGTGCAGGCAGAATGTACAGTGGAAAAGATTACGTAGATTACGTAGCAGATGCAGTTACATTCTTTGACAGTGATTTCTACATTCAGGATTCCAGCAAAGGTAATGTTAAGATCAACCTTCCAAAAAGTGCAGATATAACAGGCTATTTTAAAAAACAGCTGATTATTAAACTGAAAAAACCTTTTAAACAGGGCTCAGAAGTATATCCTCCGGGATCAGTTCTTATAGAGTCACTTGCAAAAATCAGAGCTGGGAAAGCTCAGTACAAACTTATTGCAAAACCTACTAAAAACAGCTCAATCGCATCCGTTTCAACTACTAAAGACACCCTTCTTGTTAATATGATGGAAGATGTTGTAAGCAGACTCTACCAGTACAGAATGGATAAGAGCGGCAAATGGGCAAGAAAAGAGGTTAAAGTTGGTTTAAATGGAACTGTTTCAGTATTCAATACTTCAGATAATAATAACGACTACTTTGTAAACTACAATGGCTTCCTCACCCCAGGTACACTCTACATGGTTGATGGAACAAGCGGAAAAGTTTCTGCACTTAAGAGTGCTCCTGCAAAATTTAATGCAAAACCTTTCATCGTTGACCAGTTTCTTGTGAAATCAAAAGATGGTACAAATATTCCATACTTTGTAATCAGAAGAAAAGATATGAAGAAAGATGGTCATAACCCGACTCTTCTCTACGGTTACGGTGGTTTCATGGTTTCAATGCGCCCATTCTATTCAGCTGGTAAAGGTATTAACTGGCTGGAAAAAGGCGGAGTATTTGTTCTTGCAAATATCCGTGGTGGCGGAGAGTATGGTCCACGCTGGCACCAGGTTGCTCTGAAGAAAAACAGGATGAAGTGTTATGAAGATTTTATTGCAGTTGCAGAAGATCTTATCAGAAGAAAAATAACCAAACCTGCTAAGCTTGGTATTCAGGGTGGCAGTAATGGTGGTCTCCTTGTAGGAGCTACATTTGTTCTGAGACCTGACCTTTTTAATGCTGTAGTATGTCAGGTTCCACTTCTTGATATGAAGAGATACACTAAACTTCTGGCTGGCGCAAGCTGGGCTGATGAGTATGGTGATCCTGATAAACCTGATATGTGGAACTACATCAAAACATATTCACCATATCAGAATGTAAAAAAAGGCGTAAAATATCCTGAAGTTCTATTTACAACTTCAACAAAGGACGACCGCGTCCATCCTGCTCATGCACGTAAAATGGTTGCAAGAATGAAAGAGCAGGGACATAAAATCTACTACTATGAGAATACAGAAGGTGGTCACGCAGGAGCCGCAAATAATAAGCAGAGAGCTTATATGGCTGCTCTTGAGTATGCTTACCTCTACAAAAAACTCATGGGGAAATAAATTAAAATGTAGGGGCTTGCCATGGCACGCCCCTGCTACCTTTATATAACAATCACATGGGCAAGGCATGCCTTGCCCCTACAACTAAATTAACCGGCATTTCGTCATAACGTCGTACAAAGTCACAAATTTGTTTCACCTTCTCATTTATATTACAATTCTTTTGTAAACCCCCTTTGTTCATGTACCGTCAAAAGTTTCATGAGCTTGAGATTACTGGAAAATGATGAAGAGATGAAGTTGAGGAAAACCTTTAGTCGAAAAGAGTTCAGGCAGGTTGTAGAAGATAACCGTAAAAAGGTCTTCTACCACGCTTACGATCTTACAGGCTCTGTGCAGGATGCAGAAGATCTTGCTCAGGAGGTTTTTCTCAAAGCATACAGGAATATTGAGAAGTTTAAAGGAGATGCTTCGGTCTCCTCGTGGCTTTACCGGATAACTCTTAATACTTTCATAGATCAGAAGAGGAAACTCTCTGAGAAGAAAGAGAGAGACAGAGACGAACTTAATGAGCTCACTGCTGCAAGATCAAAAGAGGCTGATTCTCATAGTATGTCGCCGGTTAAAGAGGCTGAAACCTCAAGGGCTATTGAAGATATTAACAAGGCTCTGGATGTACTCTCCCCAAGAGAGAGATCGGTGTTTGTAATGAGACATTTTGAAGGAATGTCCACAAGAAACACCGGAGAGGCGATAAATATCTCTGAAGGTTCTGTAAAGAGTCTTCTTTCAAGAGCTGTGAGAAAACTTCAGAAAGAGCTTGTAATCTACAAGGACATATTTAATAAGGAGGTGGGATAATGAAAAATTGTAATGAGTATAAAGAACTTCTGCCACTGGCCCTCTACCCGGACAGTGACGATAGAGAGATAGAAGAGGTTCTGAAACACATAGAAGAGTGTGATTCCTGCCGTAAAGAGCTTAAAGAACTTGAGAATATGAAGCTGTTTATAGACCAGAGAGAGAAACCCCTTATGAGTGATGACTACTGGGAAGAGTTCTCTGATAAACTGGATGATAAACTGGATAAAGAAGAAGAGAAGAGCAGTGGAAAAGTTATAACTCTTAAGAGAACCTTCTATCCCCTGACAGCTGCAGCTCTGGTAATGTTTGGAATCTATATCGGCCAGTACATGTCGGTTGACAGGAATCAACCCCCATCACCTCTTCCACTGGCTATGGCAGATAGTAATCAGAAAGCAGAAGTTACCCCTGCAGTCTCAAGGCATTTTGACAGCCTGACACCTCTTCTTCTGGAGTGTGCTAACTATCAGAGTAAAGGTGATATAACTCTTGAACGTAAGGATGTAAGAAGTCTTCTGCTGGAAAACAGAATTTTAAAGCAGATTGTTGCAAAACAGAATAATATGACTGAAAAGCAGCTCCTTGAAGAGCTGGAGATAATTTTAATGGAACTTTCAAACAGTAGCCCCGAAGAGGCTGGGAATATAGTTAAAGAGAGCGGTATAATCATGAAGATGAAAACTCTCACAAAAAAGAGTGTTTCACTCTGATCCAAAGGAGAAATATTATGAGAAAAGCATTAAATTTCATACTGATACTTATTATGATGGGCTCCCTGCTTACAGGAGCATCTGAAGAGAAACAGGAGATAACATTTAAAAAGGCCAAAAAGCATGTTCACAGTAAAGAGTGGAAAAAAGCAGTAAAACTTTTTGACCGTCTCATAGACAGCAGCAGCGAGTATAAAGCTGGTGAAGCTCTCTACTGGAAAGGCTACAGTCTTAATAAGATGAGTACAAATAAGAGCCGGGACACTCAGATTGATCTTAAAAAAGAGGCTCTTGAATCCCTTGAAGATCTCATAACAAACCATCCGGGACACAGATGGATGGATGACGCAAAAGTGCTGACAGTAAATATTGCAGGGGATCTGGCGACTCTGGGTTTATCCAGATATAAGAACTATGTTGATGCGGGAGCAAGAAGTAAAAAGAATATAGAACTTAAGGTTGCAGCTCTCAGTGCAATGATGAATATGAACTCAAAGAAAGCCTTCCCTATTCTTGAGAAAATCATAAAAACAAGTAAACACAGAGCACTCCGTAAAAAAGCAATATTTATTGTAAGTCAGAAGAGAGATCCCAGAGTTCTTGACCTGCTTCTCTATGTTGCAAAGAATGATAAAGACAATAAATTGAGAGAAGAGGCTGTGTTCTGGCTGAGCCAGAGTAACTTTAAAAGCCAGAGACTCCTTAAAGAGATGGTTGAGCTCTTTAAAAACAGTGACAATCTCAAATTACAGAAGAAAATAGTATTCTCAATCTCCCAGATGAGACTGGATAATAAAGCTGAAGCAATGAAGAGTCTCTATAAACTAACAGATAATCTGGCACTCAAAAAGAACATACTCTTCTGGATGGGGCAGATGAAAGATCCCAAAGCCACAGAATTCATCATGCAAATCCTGGAGGATTGAGAAGCATAAATAACAAAGCAATATAGAAAAGGACGTGCATTGAGTGCGTCTTTTTTTAGAGTATTAATAATGTGATTGGGCAAGGCATGCCTTGCCCCTACACAATCATAATTCAGTTTTCCTTACACAAAACCATAAGTCCTGGTGACTAAAAAATTCTGCTAAAAAGATAACCACCTTAAGGCTTGGTGGACTTTCTGATACCACCCCGTCAGCTACGCTGTTTTTTTATTACATAAAAACAGCTTGCTGCCCCCCCTCCTTCTCTGCAGGAAGGTTGTAACGAAGTGGAAACCGACTAATGGCGGAGATGGAAGAAAGCGCCAGCTTTTCACCTTGTTCATAAAATGAGGAACTTTCTGTTACCTGGATTTAAATTTTACTTAAGATGAAAAAAAAGCTCAGTTCTTATTGTTTAAATCAAGATTTATTAAGACAAACAGAAATCCCCTCCTTCTCCGCAGGAAGGTTGTAACGAAGTGAAAACCGACTAATGGCGGAGATGGGAGAAAGCGTCAGCTTTTCACCTTTTTTAAGTATTCCATAGGAATTACTTAAAATCGGAGGAGGGGTGCCTGGTACTCCAGGCGGGGTGGTATTTACGAGTCCAACAAGCCCTGGAACTTACAAGTAACTTGAAAATCCACTAAGCTTTAAGGCAAGCAATCCCACCCCCCTATTTTGTCATTGTGTATTTTTTGCAGGTAATGCGGAACAGTAAGTTAAAATTCCATTTTTTTCAGGCAATATTCTGCCAGCTCTACAGAACGAACAGTAATCTAAGCACCTCTATATTGAATGAATTACATTAATTTGTTTAGATTAATGAGTCAATTTTAAGCCCTCTATTAAGATTATGACCAAAAAATTTAAAAGTTCCCGATAATTCTTGACTTTTCTTTATTCCAATATTAATGTTTATTTTTAATAAACATGTTCAATTTAAAAGCAGTAGGTAATTTAAGAGATTGGTTGACATATTTACAATTGGTTACCACATTTCTAAATGTCGACTTTCAGGAGAGTTTCAAATCTTTTCGCAATGGAGACCTGCAGCTGGGTTAATTAAAAATTCAAAAAATAATAATGGAGGAATTCATGACCGAATTTAAAGTATCAGTAAGGAACAGATTCCCGAAAGGCAGCAATATTGAGTTGAAAGTTGTTCAGACCAACGGTGAAACTTATCATATTCAGCCTCAGGATAAACTTGGTTTCTTTGTAACACAGGGGCATTCAATAACTGTATCTATTGCTGATCAGTCAATAGCAATCAATAACTGCAATATTAAACTTCCAGATGTTGCTGATTTTAATATAGTTTCAGATCTCAACACCGATTTCTACAGAAAAGAGTTATCAACTCATATTGGTTTCCCTGGTGAAACAAAACCAAACTGGGATTTAAATATTAGTGCTCCAAAAGCTTTTTTCGAATATAATGAGGAATTTGTTCCATATAATAGCGACGACGATGATGACGTAACAGTTGGAGAAGATGACGGCAACTCAAAGCCATAAGCAACAGAATTTTTCGAGAATTCTAATTAAGATGCCTCTCATATGGGGTATCTTAATTCTTCTATTACCTATCTTAGGGTATTCATATAAATATCCTAACTACACAATAAAAGAACATAATATTAAATCACCATATGAGTATAATGCTTCATCAAATAATCACCAGAATTGGTGTATTGTAAAAAATAAATATAACCTTGTTTTTATTGCTAATCAAACAGGGCTATTGATATATGATGGAATTGAGTGGAGAAAAATAGCTATTCCCAATAAATCAGTTAGATCACTTGTTCTAACAAAAAGTGGTCGTCTCTACATAGGTGGTAGAAATGAATTTGGTTATCTGGCCGAAGACTTAACGTATGTATCTCTTTCTAAAAGTTTAAGTAAAGAGTTAAGAAACTTCTCTTATGTATGGCAAACAATTAAAGATAAAAATGATAATATCTATTTCAGAACATCCAAATATCTTTTTAAATATATAAATAAAAAATTACATACATATATCCCCAAGACTTCGATTAATGGTTTATACAATGTCGGTGAAAACGCCCTATATCATGAAAGGTCAATTGGACTATTTAAAATAGAGAACTTTGAACATAAAACATTTTGGATAGATGAATCTCTACTAAACGATAAAATATATTTTATTAATAAACTTGCAACAAATAGTTTCATACTGGGAATTAAAAGTAAAGGACTATATCAGGTATCAGATAAAAATTCTGAATTAACATGCCCCAAAATCTCAACATCCCTTGCACATAATAAATTGTACTTTAGCACAACATTATCAGACAACTTACTTGCAATAGCAACACTAAGAAACGGAATTACTCTTCTAAATTTATCTGATCATTCAACAGAGATAATAAATGAACAAACTGGTCTTTCCGACAACAACGTAAAGCATTTATATATAGACCATGAAAAAAAAATATGGGCATCGCTTAACAGCGGTATAACTACAATTGACACTCAGCCTTCATTAAATTTCTACCCCACAACTTATAAAATTTTAGATATCAACAAGAATGATGGCAATCTACAATTCGGCACAACAAAGGGGTTCATTGAACAAAGCGAAATTAGACAAATTAAAAACAACAATAAAACGAACAATATTGAAGAGAACTGCTGGAGTATAAAAACGATCAACGACCAAACAATTATTGGTACAGAAAATGGTTTAATTGATAAAGAAACTAAAAAATTAATACATGACAGAGCTATTTTTAACATTACACCATCATCTTTCTGTAAAAGGATTTGGTGTAGTTCAAGAAACGAATTTACCTCATTCGTTTATAATTACAATGGCATAAGGTTAGAGCACAGTTATAAAGAAATAACAATTCCAGTTCGTACAATTGTTGAAGAATCGCATGACACTCTGTGGTTAGGCACGCTAACAAGTGGTATATACAGATTAAAATTTAAGATAAAGAATGATAAGATTGACTATAAAACATACTCAGTTAAAAGGTTCCGATCAAGCTCTGGCCTTCCTAAAGGTGAAATTAACGTTTATAATATTGCTAACCACATTATTTTTGCTACAAGAAAAGGTATCTATAAATTTGATGAGAAGAGTGAACGATTTGTTCCAGATGATACTCTTGGAAAAGAATTTTGTGATGGGTCACGGAATGTTTTCAGATTAGCTGAAGATAAAAAAGGTAATATCTGGATATATTCTGAAAGGGAGTATTTTAAGGCTGAGCCTCTTGGTAACGGGAAATATAAGATCATCTCAAAACCTTTTAAGGCTTTTCCAAGGGTTCAAACCAACGTCATATACCCAGATGGAGACATTATCTGGTTTGGAACAAATGAAGGCCTAATCAGATACGACACTACAGTTAAAAAAGACTACAATAAATCATTCAATACATTAATAACCCGAATGGCTTCAGGTGAAGAGGAGCTTTTCCTGGGTTACACCATGGACAATAAAGAAGAGGTCTCTTTACCTTGGGAGAAGCGTGACCTCTGGTTCACCTACGCCTCCCCCTACTTTGAACATGAAGAGAAAACCACATACCAGTATCGCCTTACAGGTTCATCCAATGAAGAGTGGTCACCCTGGGAGAGGAAAACAAAGAAAGAGTTCTCAAATCTTGATCCCGGCAGATATATTCTGGAAGCAAGAGGTAGAAATGTCTATGAAACCATAGGAAAAACTGCTAAATTCAGGTTCAGAATCCTGCCTCCCTGGTATCGGACATGGTGGGCCTGGTCTATCTGGACTCTTATTTTCATGGGTTTTGTATACCTCCTTATCAGACTAAGATCCCTTAAACTGCTCAAAGAGAAAGAGGCTCTTGAAGAGATTGTAAAAGAGAGAACCACAGAGGTGAGGGAAAAGAACCTGCTTCTGGAAAATCAGGCAGACCAGCTAATGGAGATGGACAGAATAAAATCTTCCTTCTTTGCAAATATATCCCATGAGTTCAGAACTCCTCTTACCCTTATAACAGGGCCTATGGAGGAGCTTCTCAAATCAAAGAGATCTTCAAAAGAGCAGGAAACAATGCAGATGATTCTCAGAAACTCCAGACAGCTTCTGAGTCTTATTAACCAGCTTCTGGATCTCTCAAAACTGGAAAATTCAACTCTGGGCTTATCCCCTTCTGTTGAGAATATTACCAGATTTGTAAGAGATATTATGAACACTTTCAGAGCTTCAGCAGATATTTCAGGAAAAACCCTCAGTTTGAAAACAGAGGATGAGAACCTGAGATTCGCCTTTGACAGGGAGAAGCTTCGCCAGATTATTGTTAACCTCCTCTCCAATGCTATGAAGTTTACAGAAACCGGAGCCACTATTTCTGCAAGAATAGGTCTTCTTCAGGAGAACTTTGTAAAAATAGAGGTTGAAGATACAGGAACAGGAATAGATGAAAATGATCTTGAAAGAATCTTTGATCGTTTCTACCAATCTGAGAACGGAAAGGATTTTGGTGGCACCGGAATTGGTCTTGCTCTTTCAAGAGAACTTGCAAGACTCCACGGAGGAGACATAAGTGTCGAATCCCAAAAAGGCAAAGGTTCACTATTTACAGTTATTCTTCCTGTCACAACTTCAGGTGTACAGCCTGTAGATAAAACTGTGGAAGAGGAGGAGTTCTCAGCAGATCTTCCGGAAATAGAGCATGATGCAGAAGATACCGACAGTACAGATACCAATAACTTACCGCTTCTGCTGGTAGTGGATGACAATAAGGATATAAGAAACTTTATTAAATCTTCCCTATCCAGTGATTTCAGAATTGTTGAAGCTGAAAATGGAGAGAAGGGTGTTGAAACTGCGAACAACATTATACCCGACATTATTATAAGTGATGTAATGATGCCGGTTATGGATGGTTATCAGTTTGTTTCTTCAATAAAGAAGAGTAAGAACACCTGCCATATTCCGGTAATAATGCTTACAGCAAAAGCTTCTGAAGAGAGCGAAATGGAAGGCCTCTCCACAGGAGCAGAAGATTATGTAAGAAAACCTTTTAACGCAGATATACTTAAAACCAAATGCCTCAACCTGATCAGACTCAGATCTGAACTACACAGAAAACTGAAAAATGAGATGCTGATGCAGCCTGCTGAAATTGAGGTCTCTTCAATGGATGATGAGTTCCTTAAAGAGGTGCATAATATCATTGAACAGAACCTTTCTGACCCGGAATTCAATGTAGAGCAGCTCTGTAAAAAACTCTATATGAGCAGAACTACGGTTTATCGTAAAATACAGGCTCTTACCGGGGAAACTCCTACGCAGTTTGTCAGAGCTTTCAGAATCAGGAGAGGAGCACAGCTTATTAAGGCAAAAGCAGGTACTATTACTGAAATAGCCTTTATGACAGGTTTTTCCAGCTCTGCATATTTTACAAAATGCTTCAAGGAAATTTTCCATCAGTTACCATCGGAATATGAATGATACCAAAACATGACTTAAGATACTTTTGATATTATTTTTCTGTTTCTATATAATGAATCAGGAAACTATTTCTATCAGGAGAATTTAATGGAACCTGTTTCAAAAAAGGATATACCAGTCTTTGCTTCTCTTATTCCGGTCTTCTTTCTTGTTATCTCCCTTGGTTGTGTAATTGTTATATACAATCAATCTCCCCACATACCGCTGATAATGGCTACTGCTGTTTCATCACTGGTAGCACTGAAATATGGATTCAAATGGAGAGAGATTCAGAACGGAATGGTTCACGGTGTTACTCTGGCTCTTGATGCAGTAATTATCCTTATGGTTATAGGTACAATGATTGGAGCCTGGATTGAAGGAGGTATTGTACCTGCAATGATCTTCTACGGTCTGAAGATATTATCCCCTTCAATTTTCCTCCCGGCTACTCTGATTATCTGCTCTATTGTGGCACTGGGTACAGGTTCATCCTGGGCTACAGCTGGTACAGTAGGAGTTGCTCTGATTGGTGTTGGTAAAGGCCTCGATATTCCCGTACCAATGGTTGCAGGAGCAATAATTTCCGGTGCCTACTTCGGGGACAAAATGTCTCCTTTATCAGATACAACCAATCTTGCTCCCGCAGTTTCAGGAACAGATATTTTTACCCATATACGCCATATGGTATACACCACAACTCCGGCTTATCTGATTTCTCTTATACTCTATTCAATTATAGGTTACACTTCAGGTTCTGGTGATATCTCTTCAGATAAGATAGATACAATTGTGTCAACTCTAGGTAAAAACTTCAATATCAACATCTTTCTTCTGATTCCCCCGCTTCTGGTTATTGTTATGGTTGTTAAAAAGATACCCGCCCTACCGGCTCTCCTTGGAGGTACTCTTCTCGGGGCTGCTGCTGCATTTATATTCCAGTCCTCTTCAGCAGGAGAAGTTATTGGAGCTATGCAGTCGGGTTATACATCTGAAACAGGAGTTCAGATGGTAGACAATCTCCTTACCCGCGGGGGACTGATGAATATGATGGAAACTGTTGCACTTATTATCTGTGCTCTTACTATGGGTGGAGTAATGGAAAAAACCGGAATGCTTAAAACTCTTGCAGCTGCTCTTCTTAAAAGAGTTAAGAGAACCGGAACCCTCATAACAGCTACTGTTGGAAGTGGTCTTGTTATGGATGCAATAGCTCCGGATCAGTACCTGGCTATTGTTATTCCCGGCAGAATGTACCGTAAAGCTTATGAAGAGAGAAGATTGCATCCCAAGAACCTCTCCCGGTGTCTTGAAGATTCAGCCACCCTTTTTGCTCCCCTGATACCATGGAATACCTGTGGAGCCTTTATGATGGCTACTCTTGGAATAAGTCCGCTAATCTATCTGCCTTATGCTTTTCTGAATCTTCTTACTCCCCTTATATCAATCTTCTATGGTTATACCGGCATAACAATTGAAAAACTGCCTGAAGAGAAAAACGAAGTAGCTTGACTTTTAAAAGCTATCATCATAAATTCTAAGATGCAGAATTCTGAGCCACTTAGAACTCAAGTACCTGGATCTATAGAAATATACAGCAGGCAGAAAAGAAGAACCTCAGAGGTTAATTCACATTCGATTCAGCTTAACGGAATATAAAAAAATTGAAATACAGTCAACTCAACCACTTATTCCAGAGACAACAGGAGATTTTATGAAAGTACTTACTATTTCAGGCAGTCCCAGATTAAACGGTAACAGCGTTACACTTACTCAGTATTTTGACGATGAAGCAATAAAAAACGGTGCAGAAACAGTTACATACCACCTTAACGAAATGGAGTTTAAAGGCTGCCAGGGATGTATGGCATGTAAAAAAGAGCTGGAATACTGCATACTTGAAGACGATCTTACACCGGTTCTGGACGAGATCTATGATGCAGACATAATTGTTATGGCTTCTCCAAACTACTATGGCCATGTTACAGGTCAGATGAAGTGTTTTATAGACAGAACATTTTCACTGTTAACTCCCCGCTTTATGACGGGGCCTGTAAGATCCAGAATTCCAGGTGGTAAATCTCTGGTATTCATACTGACCCAGAGCTCTGATGGTACTCTTTTCAGAAATATCCCCATGTATATCAGAGAGTATGCCGGACTCTACGATTTTGATGATGTCCATGTAATCAGAGGTACTTCCCTCAGAGGGCCAAATGATTCAGAATATGATGATGAACTACTGGACAGGATCAGAAAAACAGCTGTAAAACTTACAAAAAGAAAAGAGTTAAACGCTCTCACCAGCTAAAACAATATTTCCCGGATCTTTTATTCCAGATTACTCTTTTTATTATCAAAGATTCTTGCAGCTGTTGTAGAGAGGAAAGAGAGAATTGCCCCCAGAATTATGTGAAAAGCCTGAGATGCAAGCTCCTGTTTATCCTGAGTTCTGTCAAAAGAGGATTTCATAAACTCTCTTACAGCTTTTTCTGTTAAATCAGCAGATTTCACATCCAGTTTCTGAATATTCTGAAGTATTTCGATATATGAATCAATTGACTCCTGCTGAGTATGAAACATATGATTAAAGAAGGTAAGGAAACTTGTAAGAACAAACAGAAACATATGTATTGCAAGTACAAGCTTCCAGGTTTTTCCGAACTGATTTTCCATTTTTCACCTTTTGTCACAGGCACATAAAATAGTAACCCTTCTGCTTGCCATTTGCGTAGTAATACTATAAAATCAGCTACGAACAAAAGGAGAACTTATGCCCAATTTTCTACTATTTCTTATTCCTTCAATTATATGGGGATCAACATGGCTTGTTATTAAATTCCAGCTGGGTACAGTTGACCCTCTGGTTTCTGTAGCTTACCGGTTCTTCATCTCCGGCATACTGCTTCTTATCTACTGCTACTTCAGAAAGCATAAACTGAAGTTCTCCTTTGCTGCCCACAGATTCATGTTTCTCCACGGTATCTTTCTTTTTGGCTTCAACTACTGGTGCGTATATATGGCGGAAATCCATCTGACCAGTGGTCTTGTTTCCATAATTTTTTCACTTATTATTTTCATGAATATCTTTAATGCAGCTGTTTTCCTTAAATCACCTGTAAGCCTCAGAGTTGTGGCTGGTGGTTTCATGGGTATTACCGGTACATTTGTTATTTTTCAGAAAGAACTTACAGGATTTAGCCTTGATAACAATAACTCTACGGCAATTCTTCTTGCTCTGGGAGCAGTATTTATGGCTTCTCTGGGAAACATCATCTCAGCAAGAAACCAGAAAAAAGATCTTCCTGTAGTTCCTACTACCGCCTGGTCCATGCTTTATGGTTCAATTTCAATGTTCCTGGTTGCTCTTTTCCAGAATAAGGATTTCAATTTTGATACCTCCTTTCCATATATTGCCTCAATGGGGTATCTCATAATCTTTGGCTCAATTGTAGCCTTTACAAACTTCCTGACTCTTGTTGGCAGAATTGGTGCAGATAAAGCAGCCTACGTTGCAATGTCAACTCCCGTTATTGCTATGGTTCTGTCCACACTTTTTGAAGGCTTTACCTGGGGGACAGACTCCTTTACCGGAGTAGCTCTCATACTTGCAGGAAATGCAGCAGCCCTCTACAAAAAGAGGAGGGGTGAAACAGGCCAGTTAGAAAAAGCTTCATAATAAATTTAAAAAAGGCACACAAAGAACCAGTCTTCGCTAGCGCTATGCCGTGACAAGCACCCGGCTTCGCCTTGACAGTCAGCGACAAACAAAGACTGACACAGGCATTTTAATCATAATGTCGCCTGTGTTTGTCCGTGTTAGTCTGTAACAGTCCGTGTTAAGTTTTTCACAGTACCAGTCTAATCTGAATTTCTCTGTGTAAAAGGGACAGGATTTACCCTGCCCTTATTGTTTACAACCAGTCTTATTTCTGGTCTCTTACATCAAATCTGTAACCTTCTTTGGCATTACCACGCAGTACAACTTCCACCTCAGATAGTCCTTCGAGGGAGATAGGAGTAAACTGATCAGAATTAAGTACTGCAGAACTCAGTTCCTGTCCTTCCTGAATTTCTGAAGCAACGCCCCAGTAGAGTTTTGGATGAAGAACAAATGTAGCTTTCTGATCATAAGCAACAATATTCTTTGTCATCATAATCTTGCCATCTTTGCATAGCTGAGCCTGGATACCACCAGTTACATTAACACTGTTTTTAACTTCGATTGCTGTATTCTGAAGTGCATTTCCGTCTGGTTTAAGAACGATACCGGTATTATCTTTGGCGCAGGTATATCTCTTACCGATTGATGATTTCAGTTTTTCAGTTTTGTTATATCCACCCCACATTGCCTGTACAGTTGTTTCAACAGGATACATAAACTCACTGTATGAACCTTTACCTATATCCGGCATAACTCTCCATGCAACACCATCTTTAAGAGCATCAAAAGTTGGAATTTCATTGCTCACAAAAACAAAAATTGTTGGATTATCAACATTTCCTGACTCATTAAAATACCTGATTTTTACATCTGAACTCATTTTATTCTCCTTTGTTTTTTTAGATTCAAGACAGTTTACCCTGCCTTCATGATTAAGACGCTACTCTCTATTCTGTGTGAAGTTTTCAGGATATTTTTTCACTACCTCTTCCTCTGAAGATATTGCGACAGAGACTATTGAGTTGTCTTATACTGATACCTCTGTTCAATTCCCTTATTCTGGAAGCGTAGTTAAAAATATCTTTTCTTTCAGAGCAGTTTATATGTGATAGTATATAGAGATATATAGTTGACTTAAGGTCATTTCCATCTATATCCAGAGCTCTTCGAAACATTCGCCCTGCATAACTGTGCCTCCCTTCCCCCATGGCAATTTCCCCGGCAGTAGCATAGAAAACCTGATTATCCGGCTCTTTCAGAATAGCATACTCAAGACACTCAATAGCCTTATCCCCTCTATTACAGGAACACTCAATTAATCCCTGAAAAAAATGTTTCGAAGAATCACGCTGTACAATCTTCCGGGCTTCACTATATGCTTCCACAGATTTATTAGTAATTCCACTGATTCTGTATATATCTCCGACTCTTTTATATGCTTTAACAGAAAGACTGTGTCTTCTGTTAACTCCATTCAGTTCAAAAAGAGCCTGATCAAAACTTCCTACAGAGTAGTAGTATTCAGCCAGCTCCAGCCTCTTTTTCCACCCTCCCGGATACTTGTTAATATAGTCTTTAATAATATTTACCTCATCCAGGTTATATGCAGGTGAAGAAGTAAAGCAGAGAGTCTGTGTATATTTTCCCTGCGCTTTTACAAGGACAGCTCTGTTATAATCCGGCTCTACCTCTCTGGGAGTAAAACTGAGAAAAAAACTGGCTTTATCTCTTATTGGTTCAAACAGCCTGAATCCCTCAGTATTCATAGGAATATGCATACCATCAGGGCACTGGGTTTTTCCTTTCATTTCTCCGGCTATTCTGTTTCTCGCAAGCTGAACCCGCTTTCTTAGATTTGCATTGCTTATTTTTAATTTTGCTGAAACTTCGTCTGAAGTCATACCGGTAAAAGTTGTAAGAAGCAGTGGTTGCTGCAATCTCTCAGGTAGTTCCATAATAGTATTACTAAGATATTCAAATATTTCAGAGTATTCACAAACACTACCTGCAGAATCAACCGGCTCTTCGATCTGTACCTGACTCTCTTCCCTGGAAAACTCCTCTGAATCTGTAGATAGTTTAAGGTGAACTTTCTTTTTTCTGATTATGTCGATACATACATTGTGAGTTATTCTGAAGAACCATGCTCTGTAATTTCTGATCTCTTCTTCCTGGATGCGACTCTTTTCAAATGCCCTTATCATCGCAACACTAAGAGCATCTTCGGCATCATCCCGATCCCAGTTCATCATACTGAGGCATTTTCTGTAAAGATCCCCCCGGTTATCTTCCCAGATGCCCCAGAACTCATTCTCGCAAACGCTGTCAACAACACAACTACTGTAATCACTCATATTGCCCCCTCAAGCAAAATTTCTTTTTATTAATCTCTCTTCTATTTTCTGGATTAATGTTATTTAACTTGACGAGTTGACCTCTTTAGTTGTGAATACAAAACAATAATTAATTTTATTTTTATTAATTAATACATTATTATAGTAGCCTTGCAATTTGCGGTATACTACTACTGTATCAAAGATTATCAGTATCGTTTCATCGTGATTTAATCCCCATAAACCCCTTAAAACACGTAAATCAATCTACTTTTTAAGATTTACTACAAACTCATTTTCTCTATTCTTTTCAACAAAATATTCCTTTAAGTTCTCATCACTGAAAATGGAAGCCATAAACTGTTCAAACAGCTCAGAAGAGAGAATTTCCCGGGCAATATCTTCGCAGGAATCTTCAGTGAAGTTTTTCAGGCTTTCCCCATAAGCTCTGTTAACAGCTTCTCCCTTCAGATCCCAGAGGTTGGAATAGAAAGCAGAAGATACCCCCTCTTTTAAAATTCTTTCCCAGTAAATTTTTTCTGATCTGTTATCAGAAATATCTGTAATACTCTCCCCTTCAATATATACCAGATCAACCTTTCTTAATGATGAAATACAGGTCAGATCTGTAAACACTGTTTTTCCAAACTTCTGCATACAGGAGCCATATATCCGTACATTAACAGCAGTAACATCTCTGAAATCAATTATACTTTCTATACCAGTCTCTTCACCCGCTCCGGTACCAATAATAAAGACGGGTTCACCAGGTCTGAGCCTGTACTTCTCTCTCCTCTTCTCATAAATAAGCATCTTCTGCCCCTGATACACTGAAAGGTATCTTGCAGCTCTCCCAAGTGTAAGAGGCTCCTCTGCCTCCGGCTTCATAATAAGGACTACTCCTTCAAGTCCTCCCCACAGAAGAGTAATCAGTAACATAAACTGCACCATTTTTGATCTCATCTTAATCCTCCGTTTATATATCTGAACTTAATAAGATAGTGAACAAAAACATTGGAAGGTCTTGTTTCAAGAAGGCTTGTTTTAATTTCTGATGCTCCGGATTTTTCCGAACTAACCAGCCCCTTCCCGGTAGAAGTGGAAACACTTTGAGGAGGAGATGCCGAACCTGCAGCAGTAGCCTGTTCTGCAGGAACAGGCTCTGATTGAGCTGCAATTGAAGAGTAGTCATGTTCGTGTACCATTACCCCGTCCTGCTGAACAGAACCCACATCTTCAGCTTCTCCTCCTGCTGCTGCTTTTCTGTTTTCAAGTTCAGCATCTCCTTTTCCAACACACCGCAGAAACATCCCTCTGTAGTCAGGTAGACAAAACTTATCCCCATTTTCCCCATAAACCGTTCCCAGAACAGAAAACAGCTGAGGGTATTCACCCTTTAGTAACTCTCTTCCATCACAGGGAAACCAGCCCAGTTCTGTAACTGGAGTAGTAAAACATTCCGGTTCACTTTCACCGATTTTACCGGCAAAAGCAACTACTGTTCCAACCGGGATAGTATCTGCAGAAAAAACCGGAGGAAACAGAGCATCAGGAAGCATGCTCCACCTCTCTGTTTCCGCCATCTATCTTAATAAGGCGGGTAGGCACACTGGCCTCCCACTCTTCATTTGCTTCATCCTCCACTGTCTGAGCTTCCAGTAACTGAATAGTATCTCTATCATCTGATACAACAGGTATGAACCTTCCACTGCCTCTGCAGAGAGTTCCGGTTTTTATATAAAACAGGAAATCTGCAGTTACACCTCTATACACAGGAAGAGATATTCTGACACTTTCAACGGTTCTAATAGCTGATACAACAGAAGCTTCAGAAACAGGAAAAGCTTTTTCATCAAAAAGAGTTAGCTCAACGGCACTCCAGTCAATACTGCAATTCATGAATTCTGAGATTGTCCGGGAACTATCTTTTCTGAAACTTTCTCTGATTTTGTCCATCAGAAACTCTTTCAGGTCATCTCTGCCAGTCTTCCCGATAATACATTTTTCCATCAGAGATCTCAGGCTGTTTTCTGCAATACTTCTCTTAAGTTCTTCAAAGAAGAGACTCCCCGTCATTTCAGCTCTGAAACTAACTGAAACAGCAGAGTCAGCTCTGTCTTCTTCAGGAACGACATATACAGGCACCTCAGCTGCTGTTTCCAGTTGAACCTTAACTGATGTACCATTAGCAAGACTAAAAGAGTCTCCTCCCAGAGTCCCTTTTAAAGTCCCTTCAGAATCTGCAGAACAGCATTTCAGTTCAGCCTCTTTAAAAGCGTATCCTTCCGGTGCCTTTATTCTCTTAAGCTCACCAGGAAGTATGGTTTCGTATATAGTTTCTGTTTTCTCCGGCATAAGGGCTATAGTTAAATCTGAAACACCTTCAGGCATATTTTCCCAGCCGTTGCCTCCGGGAACTCCATCAGTAAGAAGGCTCCTTAGGCTCTTCTTAAGCTCATCAAAAGGTTTACTGATAACAAGATCTATTACCAGACGACGCCCCAGAAACCGGTTTCTTACTTTATAAATTTTATCAATCCAGTAGTAACTGGTGGAGCGATCTTCGCTTTTGCGATTATCAATAACCCTTGTTGAGCCTCTTCGCTTCCAGCTTCCAAGCACCCGCCTTCTGGCCTCTTTTTGTATTTTCCCTGCTTTTCTCAGACTCTTTTCAACAATAGTTCTTGCAAAAGATTCCCCATCCTTTTTACCAGGAGCTTCTATTTCCCTGCTTGCTATACAACTGCCATCCATTGTTACCGTTACAGGAGGACCATAATTGCTTTTAAAATTATCGTAACTGGTTTTTATACTATCAAGCTGCCCGCTTACCTGACTGCTCTCTACTATTTTTTTAAGGTCCGAATCAAGTACATCTGACTCCTCTTCAACAGATCCTGCTGATTCAAAAAGAGCTTCTGAAGTGGATTCTCCTGTACTCCTGGTTAAAACAAGTCTCTCCCCTGCAACCAGGTTTTCAACTGCTGCCAGGTCACCTCTTTTGTAACTATGGAATTTATGTTCCATACTAACAAGCCCTGAGACTCTGCAGGATTCGATATTTTCAGGCAGCTTCACAGCAATTTCACCGGGAAGCAGAAACATCCCCCTGAAAAAAGTGCTGATTAATTCTTCATCTGAACATTCTTTCTCAATAAGCCATGCAATTAAAAGTACTTTTCCAAGAGTAATCAAAGATGTGATACGTCCTTTGAAGGCTGAAAAAATATAGTTTTCTGCATAAAAAGAGAGAGCTTTTTTATACTCTTCACTCTCTGTATTAACGTCCTCTTTTAAGGTTCTTACAGTAGCAACAATATCGTTGTCTGCTGCAGATCCACTCTTTTCTGAAAAACTGATAAGATTTTCATAAGCTGAGAAGAGTCTGTCAAAGGGAGATTTTAGTTCTTTTACTGAGTCTGTTACAGGGTAATTTACTTCCGGTAAATCTTTAATATATTCTGTATCCGGCGGGTTACCATCTTCACCCCTGACAAGAACAGAATCACTACTCAGTAGATGGCTCAGTTCAATAAATATCTGATTTTTTACGTAACCTGAGCTGTCTACAGGAATAAGAAATGATAAGAGCTCTTCATAACCTGAAGTAGTAACTACAGGTACTGATACCTCTTCACAGACTTCGCTACAGATATCTTCAGTACCGGTTTTGTCATTATCTGTTAGACTATCAGGGTATATTTCCTCTTTTTCTGTATCTGTAACTCCCACACCTGAAGAGAAAGAGTCGTATACTGCTTCATTAAAACAGATGCTCCCAAAGTTAAATACTCCCCATATTCTGAATCTTCCGGTTTTTCTGTCCCCATCACTTACCCAGGTTTCAAAATGCCCTCTTAAAGATGCCCTGTTGTTGAATTTTAAATCAAAATTTACCGTTTTACCAACCTCTTCAACCTCAAGAGCTTTAATCTCCCCAGGTTCACTTTCCAGAGAAATTTCAAATTTTATCTTTGATGGATAAACCGGGTTATCAACCATATCCATGAAACTCTTAATTATAAGATCACTACATCTGATACTTCTCCACTCCGCAACTTTAACTCCCATAATTTCTCCTTGTATATCAGGTACAGGTAATAACATCCTATAGAACCTGCACACATGATATTGACGTTAACGAGAATCTGTTGTGAAAATCATCTGATTATAAGAGTCCGGCCTTCTCTGAAATAGTCACTGCACCTTAAACTGTTCAGAGCATTAAACATTTCATCATTATTTGTTGAAGAGAGAACCTTTTTCAGCACTTCACTCTCTGCTGTCTCTCCAATGAGTGATCTGGTAAAATCTATAGATTCCAGTTCTCTGAAAGCTGTTGTATCTATACTGGATATAAAAGCTCTCTCTTTAATCTCCCCATTACTCCCCTCATCAAACCAGCAGTTAATCTCCCTGCTACCAGTTATATTGATATAAAAACGGCCCCACTTATCTCCTTTATGAGTAACAATCTCCCCTGGTTCTTCAGATGGCAGACCTACGCCTCCATATGAGATTGGTGATACAAAAAGGTCCCCACTACGTGAAAGATTCCGGTAATACCTGTTTTTTTTGTTAAAACTAAACCTTTTTACCGGGGCCCTGCTGAATTGAGAAGACCATTCTGCCTGGCTGCATTCACCATATACTCCTCCGGTAAGAAGATTCAGAATGTCTTCTGCTTTTATATTATCTCTTAGTAGAAATCTTACAGGGAACCCATCAGAAATATATTGGCAAAATGGTTTATAGAGATCTGCAGCAGATCCCTTTTTAGTCTCTTCCGATATACCCAGGTGTGCTGCGAAGAGAAAAAATCTCCTGAGAAACAGCTGTCTCTCTCTTGTAATAAATAGTTCAGAAGCTGTTCCGGGATAGCGCCGGAACATTGTCTGATACCAGCACACTGCTATAGCAATAGAGAGATCGCGGGGATCATCTGATAGATTTAAGTTCCTCCGCCTGTATTCCCAGGTACCAGCATCAAGCATCTTCTACTCCCCATTGGTACCTTTTTCATCTGTACTACCCCCTTCATGTTTCAGATGTTTGATTGAAGAGTCCGGTTCTTTACCACCCTTAATGATATACAGATCAGAAGCTCTTACCTCTCTCTGCTCTTTTTTTTTATTCCCATTCTGAATTACTATCATAATATTCTGCTCCCACAACAGTTTTTTGTGAAACAGAATAGTGACGTTACTCAGACAGGAAGTGTGAAATTCAGAAGCTCATAACTCCGCGGGATCTTACATTCAGAACCATTACTGAATTCTCCCCGGTTATTCTGCTCATATAATCTCTGTATGAGTCTACATCAGTTGCAGGAATAATAACCTGCATTGTTCCTGCAAAACCACCCCCATGAACCCTGCAGGCGCCTTTGCATTTTTTCTCTTCTATGAAGCTTCTGGTCATTTCAAGAGCCAGCAGGAGCTCCTGATGATATGAGGAATCAGGTACAGCACAGTTCTGCAATTTCAAAAGTGATGAGAGACCTGACTGATTAAGTATTTCAAGGAACTCATCAATATCCTCTCTGTTAAGAGCTTCTATTGATCTTTTGACTCTTATATTCTCCTCAACAAAATGCATTGCTCTGAGAAATGCTCTGTCACCACAAACTTCTCTTATATCAACAGCTCTCTGAATAAGTCTTGCCGGGGTAAGGTCAGAGCAGTACTCATATCCCATAAAACGGGCAACTCTTATCATCTCTTCGGGAATTGATTCATATTCAGGAACAAGATCGTCATGACAGCCTCCGGTATCTACAATCACAAGAGAATATCCGTAGCGTTCAAGATCCAGATCCACATTATTTATAATCGGCTTTGAAGGGTTCCTGAAATCAATTGTAACTCCTGATCCAACAGCACAGGCTACCTGGTCCATAAGACCACAGGCTTTCATAAAAAAAACATTTTCTGCATACTGCCCTATTTTTGCAAGCTCTACAGCTGAAATAGCATCTTCGTTAAAAAGGGTATTAAATATCATACCAATAAGTACTTCAATTGAAGCTGATGAACTCAGCCCCGAACCCTGAAGCACATCACTTGTAATAGCTGCTGAGAAACCACCGATATTGTACCCTGCATTTACAAAGCCCGAAGCAACTCCTCTTACAAGGGATTCGGTAGTGCCTTTTTCTCCTTCTACAGGAATAAGATTATTAAGATCAATTTCAAAGGTTTTCTCGTAACCATCAGATATTATACGCACAGATCCAGTCTCTTCAGGAACCGCTGCTCCAAGAATATCAAGATTAATTGAGGCTGCAAGCACCTGCCCTCTGTTATGGTCAGTGTGGTTTCCGCAAACCTCAGTTCTACCTGGAGAAGAGAACAGACAGAAACGCTCTTTACCTGTGAGATCCAGAAGACTCTTTCCAAGAGTTTCTACTCTTTTTAGAGTATAGTCGGTTTCTTCACCATATATCTCTTTTAAAATATGCTTTTTATCGTGTCTCAGTTCTTCAACTGTGTAGTAGTTCATTATTCAACCTTATCAAATAGAGCTACCTTTATAGATGAGCTCAGTTTTTCGCCTTTCTCCAGAATCTGCAGTCCCATGGTATTATTAAATGCATTGGCAGCACAGGTCATTGGCTCAATAGCAATAGATCTTCTGTCAGGTGGTGTATATATCTGGAAATAGCAGTTTCCACCTCTAACCCTCTCCTGCTCAACTCTTATACCTTTTTTCCTGGTGTCTGAGTAGAGTTCAACCATACAGTGAGTTGAAGGAACGGTGAACCCTGTATCAAAGTGTTCACGATTAAGATAATCAAAATCTTCGTAAAAACCATAAGGCATCACTTTGCCTGTTGGTATTTTATTGTCATCCAGTTCCAGAATATCACAAGCAGGGAGTCTCATCTGTAATCTGTCTACCGGTTCATTTCCAAATTTGAAATAGGGATGCCATCCTGCACCTGCAGGGAGACTCCCCTCTTCTTCTCCAGTTATATCGATGAGACATCTGAAGCCACCAACATTAAGAATTACAGTTATCTCAGTTTCAAAACAGAATGGATAGCCTTCATATGTTCCTTTATAATCATACCCCAGAATAAGTGAAGCACCCTTCTCCCCTACCAGTTTCTCTTTAACAACCATTTCCCGGTTATGAAAAAAACCGTGTAAAGCATTGGGTACGCAGTTTTTTGGAAGTCGGTACTCCTCTTTCTTAAAGCTGTATCTGCCACCACTGATTCTGTTGGGAAAAGGAATCAGAAAAGTACTTCTGTAACTCTCATTTACTCTGAACTGTTCCAGTGTTGCATAACCGGAGATAACACTCTCATTATTTAAAATAAGCTCTCTTATATTACCACCAAATGCAGGAACAATAGAACAGTAATCTCCTCTGTCCGAATCAGAGATTATAATCTCTTCAAAACCATTTGTTTCAATAATATCTATTCTGTACAAGTTATCTACTCCTGAAATGTTCTACCGGAAGTGCTCCAAGAGTTTCAGCTGCTGATTCAGCTGTAATATCTCTCTGAGCCTCTGCCAGCATCTCATATCCTACCATAAATTTTTTAACAGTTGCAGATCTTAAAAGTGGCGGGTAAAAATGAGCGTGAAGTAGCCAGTGTTTCGCATCTTCACCATTAAAAGGTGCTCCATGCCAGCCCATTGTATAAGGAAAAGAGGTTTCAAACAGATTATCATATTTTACAAGAAGCTGTTTCATAATATCTGCCAGACCTGACTCCTCTCCTGCTGCTATATCTGTGACTCTTCTATAAGGTTTTTTTGGAAGAAGTATAGTTTCATAAGGCCACACTGCCCAGAAAGGAACAAGAACCACCCAGCTGTCGTTTTCTGCAACAATCCGCTCTTTTGCAGTCAGTTCCCTGTTCCTGTACTCCTCAAGAAGACAGGTTCCCTCTTTTTCCAGCCACTCTTTCTGACGTCTCTCTTCAGCAGACACTTCATTAGGTAAAAAATCAGAAGCCCATATCTGACCATGGGGATGGGGGTTTGAGCAACCCATTATAGCCCCTTTGTTCTCAAAGATCTGAACCCATCTGTATTTTTTACCCAGCTCCTCAGCTTCTCTCTTCCAGCATCTTACAACACTTTCAATATCAACGGTTTCCATTTCAGCCAGAGATAGACTGTGATCTGGTGAGAAACATATCACCCGGCACTCACCCTTCACCTCTGAACTTCTGAACAGTGGATCATCTCCACTATTGCTGTTTTCAACTCCACCATTAAGAAGAGCTGCAAAATCGTTACTAAAGGCAAATGTTGACTCGTATTTATCGTTCACTTTTCCCCCGGCTCTTGTATTACCGGGGCAAAGATAACATTCAGAGTCATAACTCTCTCTTAAAGAGGTGGCAACTTCTTCCTTTTTACCCTGCCAGGGGCGTTTTGCCCTGTGAGGTGAAACAAGTACCCACTCGCCACTCAGAGGATTGAAACGTCTGTGAGGTCTGCTCATTCTACTACCAGAACATTATATAAAGGACTGAGAGAATTATACAGATGCCTATTGAGCCAGCAAGGAAAACTCCATCTGTTTTAAACAGGGATGATGATAAAGTAATAGCTTTTGCATCATTTTTCCCACTATTCTCTTTAAGGGACATAATAACAACCAGAACACCAAGCAGAAGGAATACAATTCCCATTCTGTCCATAAATGGTATTCCCGGTGCAAAATATTTAAATCCTGCAGACAGAGGTATAGTTAATACAGCAGCCCATAACGCTGAATTTGCTGTAGCCTTTTTCCAGAAGAGTCCCAGAATAAAAATCAGGAATACCCCCGGACTTATGAAGCCTGTAAACTCCTGGATGAATTGAAAAGCCTGTTCCAGAGTCTGAAGCAGAGGAGCAATCATTACAGCAATTATAAGTGCTATAAAACTGACAATACGACCGGTTCTGACAAGCTGCTTTTCTGAAGCATCTTTCTTAATCATCTGTCTGTATATATCCATTGAGAAGATTGTAGCAGTACTGTTTACCATTGAACTGAGTGAAGATACGATTGCAGCAATCAGTGCAGCAAAAGCAAGGCCTTTAAGACCTGCTGGTACAAAATTACTCAGAAGCCAGGGATAAGACTCATCAGGTTTCGCAATCTGTGCTTTAAGAAAGAAAGCTGCAATTCCGGGAATAACAACGATAAGAGGCATCAATATTTTAAGATAACCTGCAAATACGAGTCCTCTCTGCGCTTCCTTAAGATTCTTTGCAGCAAGAGCTCTCTGGGTAATATACTGATTACAGCCCCAGTAGAACAGATTGGCAATCCACATACCACCAATCAGAACACTTATACCAGGAAGGTCTTTATAGTACTTATTTGAGGAATCAAGAATCATATCGAACTTATCGGGAACACTGTTAACAAGAGTTGTCAGCCCTTCAATTACTCCGGCACCTCCACTAACTGCATCAAGTGCAAGAAAACTGGTTACCAGACCACCCCCTACAAGAACAACAATCTGAACTACATCTGTCCATGCAACAGCTTTCAGACCACCATATATTGTATAGAGCCCTGAGAAAAGAGCCAGGCCGATAATTCCGTATATGAGTTCAACGCCCATTATTGTTTTCAGAGCCAGAGCTCCAAGATATAGAACAGAAGTAAGATTTACAAATATATAGACACCAAGCCAGAAAACCGCAAGACTTGTTCTTACTCTACTGTCAAATCTTATCTCCAGAAACTGGGGCATTGTATATATTTTCTTATCAAGAAAAATTGGCAGGAAGTATTTGGCAACAATAATAAGGGTAATTGCAGCCATCCATTCATAAGATGCTATCGCAAGACCTATTGCATAACCTGATCCGGACATACCGATAACCTGCTCGGCGGAAATATTTGAGGCTATAAGTGAAGCACCAACAGCCCACCAGGGTAACATTCTGCCTGCAAGAAAATAGTCCTGGGAATTTTTTTCATGACCTTTCTTCTCTCTGGAAACCCAGAGACCAAGTACAACAATAAAAATTATGTATCCGAAGAATACCGTTAAATCAAATGAGGAAAAACTCATATCTTTACTCCTGCTTTATTTACTAATCGGTTCTATACTGAAATTGAAAATATAGTCTTTAATATCCAGCTGATAAGGTGGATGAGGTCTTGCACCCCAGCTTGTGTCACCACCTACTCCCATCTGCATATAGTCAACAAAAATGTTCACAAAATCACGTTCTTTAAGATCTGTAGCATGACGCTGTGCCTTCTTTTCCCCGGGATCGAGGTCAGATATTTCATAATGGTGAGCTGTGAAATCAAAAACAGGAGATCCTGTAATACGGATACCATTTCCCTTCTTATCTCTCAGTTCTGCCCATCTCACATCACAGCGGTTCCCGGTTTCCTGAGGACGAATATAAGGGAATACCATCTCACCGGCCTTCATGCTGTACTTACCTACAAAAGCAGCACTTTTTCTGTCTACATAGTTTTCACCAGGTCCACGGCCAAACCATGTAACATTATCGAACTGTTTAGCAATTCTGAATTTCACACCAAGTCTTGGCATTTCAGGCAGATCAAACTTTTCAGGATTAAATCTGTAGCTCACATCCACTCTGCCATCTCCATAGAAAGAGTACAGAATACTACATTTTGCAGAAATTACTGTTTCAAACATCTTAACAGCAACATCAACTCTGTTTTTATTTATTTTTTTATAATTGAAGCCTATATATGAAATTCTCTCTCCGGCATGTCTCCAGACCTTGCATCTTACAGGCATCTTATTACCAAAATCGTTATCATTTGGAGCACGCCAGAAATTTGGCTTGATTCCCTCTTTAAGAATATTACTACCATTAATAGTGTATGATGTCAGAACACCTCTTTTTATATCAAAAGCAGCAGAGAAAGCCTTTCCTTTAATATTAAGAGCACCACTATCTTCCTTCACTTTAATAACTGAATCAGATACTGCTTTATCAGCAACAGGCATGAATGGAGGCAGGCGGAACTGTTCTCTTGCAATCAGATGGCCTTTTTTTAAGAAAGGTTTATCTGAAGCACATCTCATCTCTATAGTCAGGAAGTACTCAGTACCTGGTTTGTATACGATATTGCCGGTAGGAATTGTAACAAAATCTGCGTGATGAGCTTTAGTCTTTATTTTTTTAAGTAGTCCTTTATATACAGTTTTACCGTTACCTTCAATTTTCCATGTAAAACTGAAGCCTGAAAGGTTTATAAAATCGTAACGGTTTCTGATTTCCACAACAAGTTCTGAAGGATCTGTAAGTTTAAAGTGAACCGGCTGGTATACCTTCTTAACCTCTTCGATATGAGGGTTTGGTTTTCTGTCTGGTGCCACAAGCCCGTTAATACAGAAATTTTTATCACTCAGCTCTGTTCCTTTATAATCACCACCATAAGCCCAGAAGTTTTTACCGTTTTTATCTTTTTTAAGAAGTCCCTGATCAACCCAGTCCCAGATAAAGCCTCCCTGAAGATACTTATAACCATAGATCTCATCCCAGTATTCCTGCAGATTACCTATACTATTACCCATTGCATGAGCATATTCGCAAAGAATAAGAGGTCTTTTCTGTTTGCGTCTTGCATATTCAGTCATCTTCCCGATACGTGCATACATTGGGCAGTATATATCTGTATACTCTTCGAGTCCTGCATCTTCTGACTGAACAGGGCGATATTTATCTCTGCTCTTAAGCCACTTGTAGGTAGCCTTGAAATTTGGTCCTTTACCAGACTCATTTCCAAGAGACCATATGATAACTGATGGCTGGTTTTTATCTCTTTCAAACATTCTCTCTGTTCTGTCAACAAATGCAGATTCCCATTCAGGCTGGTTCGCCAGAGCTTTGTTGGGTTTATATCCCATACCGTGGGACTCTATATTTGCTTCATCAACCAGATATATTCCATATTTATTACAGAGTTCATACCATCTGGGAACATTTGGGTAGTGACTGGTTCTTACAGCATTAATATTGTACTTTTTCATAAGTTCAATATCTTTGAGCATATACTTTTCAGTAACAACTCTACAGGTTACTGGTTCGTGCTCGTGACGGTTGACACCTTTTATAGTTATTGGCATTCCATTAACAAGAAGCTGTCCGTCTTTTATCTCAACAGTTCTGAATCCGATATCTGTGGAAACCCTTTCAACTACCTTTCCGTTTTTACTAAGATTAATGAGAAGTTTATAGAGTTCAGGGGTTTCGGCACTCCACTTAGCAGGAGCAGCAATATCAATTTTTGTACTTAATTTAAACTTACTCTCTTTAAAATTAACAGCTTTGAGGCCTTTTCTTGCAACAGCTTTCCCTTTTCTGTAAAGAACAAATTCTACCTGGTGTTTACCGGACTTTCTCTTATTCAGTTTCTCAAGTTCCACATCAATCTCAAGAGTTCCATTCTTATAAACTGCATCAAGAAGAGGTTTGGCATAGAAGTCCCTGATTCTCACCTTTGGAGTTGAATACAGGAAAACATCTCTTTCAATACCACTTATTTTCCAGTAGTCCTGACCTTCAAGATATGAGCCATCACTCCAGCGATAAACTTCAACAGCCAGGCTGTTTCTGCCTTTCTTCAGATAAGGTGTTATTCTGAATTCCGCAGGAGTTTTGCTACCCTGACTGTATCCGACTTTCTTACCATTAATCCACAGATACATAGCAGATCTTACTCCACCAAAATGTATGTAGATTTCCCGGCCTTTCCATTCAGCAGGAACATTGAAATCTTTTCTGTATGAACCTACAGGATTGTATTCATGAGGTATATGAGGCGGGTTTTCAGGAAAAGGGTATTTAGTATTAGTGTATATTGGTACACCGTGTCCGAGTAATTCCCAGTTTCCGGGAACATCTATAAGATCCCACTCTTTAACACTGAAGGAGGGTTTGTAAAACTCCACAGGTCTGTCAGCAGGTTTACGTGAGAACCTGAATTTCCATTTACCATTTAATGATCTGTAATTAACAGATTTTACAGGATTATTCTTCAAAGCCCTTTCTTTACTCAGGAAGGGAACAAACCAGGCTCTTGCTTTCTCCCGGTTCTTTGAAAGAACCTTCAGATTTTCCCAGTCAGGTGTCTTGTCAGTACCATAAATGGTAAAAGCTGATAACATAAGCACTACTACCAATAGACCTCTTAAAACCATACTATCCTCCAGTTTTATGAAAGTATAATCTATATCAAAATTTTTTATAAACTTTTGAGGCACTTCAATTTCGGATTTTTGAATTTATCGCCAGACATCAGATATATCAGATATCAAATCCCCAGTCAAGAGGCCTTTAAGAATCATACTGCCATGCCCGGCACAGAGCCGGGAAATTTTGCTCAATTCATATCAAATGGTAAAATATATTAATGAAAAAAGTTGCTTTTTTTATCTCCTCCCACGGTTTTGGCCATGCTGCAAGATGTTGTGCTGTTATGGAAGCACTCCATGAGAAAGATAAATCTGTAATTTTTGAAATTTTTACAACAGTACCTCAATTTTTCTTTTGTGACTCACTTCCATCAGAAAACCTGAGATATCATAACTTTATGAACGATGCCGGCCTTATTCAGCATACCCCTCTTGAGATAGACATCTGCAGAACAGTGGAAATAATTGATAGCATCCTTCCTTTTTCTGATAACAGGCTGGAAGAGATCCGCTCTTTAATGGATACTCTGCCGGATATAATTATCTCAGATATATCTCCTATGGGACTTGTGTTCGCTGACAAATACAAAATCCCATCAATTCTTCAGGAAAATTTCACCTGGGACTGGATATACGAAGATCTTATAAAATATAACAGCAGGTTCGAGACATTCAGCAACTACCTTGCTCCGGTTTTTAACTCAGCAGACATAAGAGTCCAGCTACCCCCTGTCTGCCGGAAAGTTTCAGGCTCAGTTGAGATAGCTCCGGTAAGCAGAAAAATCAGAAAATCATCAGAAGTAGTAAAATCGGAACTAAACATATCTACAGAGAAACCTGTTGTACTCATAACTATGGGAGGATTTTCAGGCACATCAGCATTACCTGAAGCTCTTAAGGAGTCACATAATTATAACTTCATCATAACAGGACAACAGGCTCACACCAGAAGAGATAATATTATAACTCTTCCCAAAGACTCCCCCTTCTTTCATCCGGACCTCGTTAATGCATCAGACATTGTAGTAGGCAAACCTGGTTACAGCACAATTGCAGAAGTTTACAATACAAAAAAAAAGTTTGGCTACTTTCCCAGACCTGGTTTCCGGGAAGCTCCGGTTCTTGAAAATTTTATAGATAACAATATTCCTTCAGTTAAACTGGACAATTTTGAAAAGGGCGAATGGATTTCATCACTCAGAAGCCTCACAGATTTGCCGGATTTCCCTGCATCCGATGTGACAAATGGTGCAGAATCTATAGCAGAAATCATAACAAACAGGATTGGATAGTCACCATAAACACCCTTTAACAGGGACTTTTACACCAATGAAACATATGTTACAAACATTGTAACATATCTTATAGTCGCAAATTCAGAACACAACTATACTCCTGATATCATGAAACAAAAAAGAGTTTTTATAAGTGATATCCATATGAGTGATTCACGAAGTGTTTGCCCGGGAAACAGTGACTTTCCCTACAGCCTTCTCACTCCTCCTTCAACTACAATTCTCGAAAAATTCCTGGATTATATATACAGTAGCAAAGATATAGCAGAACTGGTTATTCTGGGAGATCTCTTTGACACCTGGACCTGCCCCGCATCAATAGAACCTGTTAAAGATTACAGTACTATAACTGAAGCAAAACATAATCTGGGGATAGTAGAGAGGTTGAAGCAGATAGCTGAATCCCGGGACATTAAATTAACCTATCTCCCCGGATGCCACGATTCAGAAATAAATCCGGGATTTGTAATAGATACGTTTCCTGGTATTAACATACTTGCATCAGCATCGGGTACTCCCAAGTACAGTTTTGAAAATATATCTGCCGAACATGGTAGCCGTTTCAGTCTTTTCTGTTCAGACACAGCTTCCCGTGAACCTTATCCTCCGGGCTACTACATTGCAAGAATTCTTGCAGAAAGCCGTACAAAAACAGGTAAAGCACTAAAACTTCCCCAAACCATATCTGCATATGTAAAAAAGAATTTCAAAAGAAGAGATATGGTAGAAGATACATTCAATTCAATTCTGCAGTTCTGCAGAATATCTGAAGATACCCCAATTAAAATAAGAGAAAAACACGATTCTACATCTGTTACTGCAACAGACATTGCCAGAAAATTTCATAATCTGTTCAGACAGTGGCATCTTGACAACTCAAAAGAGGTTGATGCCTTCACTGGTCTGATTACAGATACAATTGGTCTTTCTGAAGCTGCTCATAAAGTATATTTCGGAAAAGGAGATTCTAATATCGTTATTATGGGACACACACATGAAGCTGAGCTTCAGGGTTTTATACACTCTGATACTTTCCCCGACAGCTTCTCCGAAACCCTTCCCTGTAAATATATCTATGCCAATACAGGCGCGTGGATAAACGGCATTAATAACCACACATACATTGAGACGGAAGAGTACAGTAACAGAAGTTCTGTTAAACTCTATCGTTTTACAGGGAATAAACATCTTCTCCTAAAAGAGAGATACACCGAATCGCTTACGGCAGATAACTTCATATCTGCCAAACAATTGGGGGTTTAAGAGGCACATTTATGAAATGGGCCTGCAGACCACCCATCTGCAGGCTTATTTCATGAATGACAGAGCTTCTTTAAGATTGTAGAAATCACTTCCTACCGGCACATTTCTCAATCTGGTTTTAAGACTGTCTTTATCTATAAGATCCCCGAAAGGAATACCAATTACGGAAAAGTTGTCTGATACTGAAACCATAACCCCTCCAATTCCTTTTTTAAACAGAGCCCAGGCTCCATACCCAAGCATACTCCCCATTACCACATCAAAACTTACAGGTCTTGCAGTTCGTGTTTCATAACCGATCTGTTTATATACAACCTTCTTCTTTCTTCCGGTTCTCCTGATGAATGCTTTTTCAACCCTCTGTCTTATCAGATCCCCTATTTTTGCTGCACCATATATCTCATTTCCGTGCTTATCGACCTCTTTTGATCTAAGCTTTTCAGGTAACTTATCTGCCAGTCCCTCAGCTACTGCAACAACTCCGTAATGCTTCCCGGCTCTTTCCCTGCTCATTATAAGGTCAACAACTCTTTCCGCAATTTCTGACGGATCAACAACATCTTTATCTTCAAAATCTTCTGAAGAGAGCATCATCACCGTTTCTCCCGCTATACCTGCAGCATAAGTAAGCCATCCGGCCTTTCTTCCCATTAGCTCTGCAATAAAATAGGAGTTTGTACTCTCTGCATCTGCTTTCAGATTAAGCAGCAGTTCTTTGGAAGTCTGCACCGCACTCCAGTAACCAAATGTCCATGGAATACCGTAATAGTCGTTATCTATAGTTTTGGGAATATGAATAACAGTAAGCCCCAGATGGTTAAGAAAATTTGCAGTTTTAAGAGTATCATCGCCTCCAATTGTTATTAATATTCCTATTCCCATGCTACTCAGAGCCTCTACTATATTCATCAGCTTCCTGTTTTTAACAGGATCTTTCAGATCTTCCAGTGTAGCAATATCTTTCCCGGGATTGGCTCTGGAGGTTTTAAGATAAACTCCGCCTCTGTTTCTTATTGCTGATATATTCTGCCCTATATTTATATAGTGTTTACCCTCCTCCATAAGAAATGTTTTCTCATCATATTTCTGAAGGAACTCAAAACCCTGTAAAAAACCCGTTACCTCTATTCCGTTATCTATAAAATTTAATGCTACTGATGATATTACAGAGTTGGCTGAAGGAGCCGGGCCACCTGAAAACAGTACCCCGATTTTAGTCTTACATTTCACCCTGACACCTCCTTTTAAAAGATTATATCCACTAATATTCATATTTTAAACCTCACCGGTAGCTTTTAACCTCATCTTTACATTTGCACTGTTTTTGCCAAGTTGCGATTATTCTGGTAGAATCCCACCTGTTATGACTAAAAAGAAAAATATTACAGTTACATATAGAAGCCTTGGCTGCTTTAAGAATGATGTAGATACAGAAGTTGTTCTTGGGAATCTTCAGAAAAGAGGTTTTGAAATAGTGCCGGATTCAGAAGATGCTGACTGGCTTATAATAAACACATGCGGTTTTATAAGAGATTCAAAAGAAGAATCCATCGACACAATTTTTGAAGGCCTGGAAAGAAAAGAGACTGGTGAAATAAGAAAAGTAGCAGTATTTGGCTGTCTTATTGAAAGATATGTTGAGGATATCAGAGAAGAGTTCAGGGATGTAGATATCCTTTGGGGAGTTAATGGCCTCAATGAACTGTGTGATCAGATAGAAGCTGATGCCGGAGAAGAGTACAGAAAAGCTGACCATCATCCGTTTCTTTATGATCACGAAGATGCAAGATTCAATATTGGAGGCGAAAAATCAGCCTACCTTAAAATAGCAGAAGGGTGTAATATGAGTTGCAGCTTCTGCGCTATTCCCTATATAAGAGGGCACTACAGATCGAGAGAGATATACTCTATTGTAGATGAAGCAGAACAGCTCTTTGCCAGAGGTGTTGAAGAGCTCATCATTATATCCCAGAACACCTCCTGGTATGGCACAGATATTGAAGGTAGTTCACTGCTACCGGAACTTATGCAGGAGATATCTTCTATTGGATTTAAATGGATAAGAATTCTCTACCTTATGCCGGAAGATGTAAGTGAAGAGATGCTCTCTATCTTTAAACTTCCCGGAGTGCTCCCCTATTTTGATCTTCCGTTTCAGCATGTTTCAGAGAGAATACTGGAAAAGATGAACCGGAGAGGATCTCTTTCCGAAAAACTTCACCTGGTACAGAGAATACGCAGTAACTTCGACAATGCAGTAATCAGAGCAACCTTTATAACCGGATTCCCTGGTGAACAGGAGACAGATTTTGATGAACTCAGACGTTTTGCCGAAGAGAGCGAAATTGAGAGAATCGGAGCTTTTGCATATTCAGATGAAGAGAACACCACTGCTTTTGAAATGGAACCCAAAGTGGATCCCGAACTCAGCATTGACCGCAGGGAATTCATTATGGATATTTCTGACATAAATATTGAGAAATATAATAAAAGAATTAAAGATACAACTACTGAATTTCTGCCTCTGGGCCCCTGTCCATGGGACAGCGGTTCTACAATAGGAAGAATCTCTTCCCAGGCCCCTGAAGTTGACGGTCTGACTGTTGTAAATACTCCTTTTGAAGAGATGGACTCTATTACAGAGGTTAAAATTACCAGCTTTGAAAACGAAATTCTTTATGGCGAAAAGATATGAATAGAATCTGTCACCTCCTTTCCACCCTGTTTTTTATTGGTAAATCTCCCATTGCCCCTGGCACACTGGGAGCACTGGCTACAGTAACTCTACTCTGGTACTACCCTATAGATAATTTATGGCTTTTTCTGGGTCTCATAGCTATTGTTACAGGAATCGGAGTTCCAATATCCACAATAACTGAAAGATACCTCAAAAAAGAAGACCCCGGGGAAGTAATTATTGATGAAGTTGCAGGCCAGATGATTGCTCTGATACTTGTTCCCCATCAGATTAAATATTACCTGATCGCTTTTATTCTTTTCAGAGCTTTTGATATTCTCAAACCTCCACCGGTTTCCACAGCTGACAAGAAGCTGAAAGAGGGATGGGGCATCATGTTTGATGATGTCTTTGCCGGAATCTATGCTCTTATAATAATACATATATATATAAGAGTAATCGAACCCCTCTTTATTTAGTAAACCACTTGCCGGTTACCTGTATTTTTCTGAAATAGTTTTACTTCTTAATAAAACACGGACAGACAGTGACTAACACAGACCAGCACTGACTTAAGGGCTCTTTATAACCTTAAAGGCAACCTCACTTCTTCTGATTAGCATATATCCACAACATGAAAATAAGATGAAAACCCATCCACTATTAACTAAAAATCAGTACCCCGGAGATTCTGCAGATATATTTCATATCTTTCCCTTATTGGAAATATCTTTATCTCCTGCTATAATTTTTTTTAATATAATCTTAATAATCTATAAGGAGTAATTATGAACAAAACAACTGCTACATTTGCTGCGGTTATGCTGTTTTCAGTTGCATCACTCACTGCACAGAACAGTACGGTTTATGTGAAACCAAAAAGAGACAAAGCTCTAAAAGAGATTGCAGAAAAAAGAAAAGCTGAAGTTAAAAAGGCTAATGAAGTTACTGCAGATATTCTCAAAAAAGAGAAAGTAAGAATCAAGGCAGAGAGAGAGGCATGGAGATCCATTCAGTCAAATACAAAAGGTGTATATCCTCCCGCATCACCGGAAGTTTTTAAAAAAGTATACCATTTTGAACCTCAGCCACAGTTCATGACATCTACCTGCTGGAGCTTTTCAGCAATTTCATTCTTTGAATCAGAAATCTACAGAATTTCCGGTAAAAAGATTAAACTCGCTGAAATGTGGGTTCCATATTATGAGTATATTGAAAAAGCCATGGGCTATGTTAAAACCAGAGGTAAATCATATGTTGCCGGTGGTGGTCAGTCAAATGGAGTTGTAAGAATCTGGAAAAAATATGGAGCTGCTCCACTTGAAGCTTATTCAGGTGTTCTGAAAAAAGGCGACAGACACAACCATGGTCCTCTTATGAAAGAGCTTAAGAGCTATTTGAAATATATTAAGAAAAATAACCTGTGGAATGAAAAAGAGAACCGCAAACATATTGAACTTATTGTAAGTAAACATATGGGCACACCTCCATCAGAATTCACATATAAAGGTAAAAAGTACACTCCTGAAAGCTTCCTTAAGGAAACCGGACTGAACCTTGATGACTACTATTCAGTAATGTCCACTAAATCAGCTCCTTTCTATACACAGGCTGAATACAAATATCCAGATAACTGGTGGCACAACAAAGATTATGTTAATCTGCCACTTAAAGTCTGGTACAGTACAATCAGAAAAGCTATCAACAACGGTTATTCTATGGTAATTGGTGGTGATATCTCTGAACCAGGAAAACTGCCTCAGAAAGATATCTGCTTTATTCCAACCTTTGATATCCCGGGTAAATATATCAACCAGGATTCAAGAGAATACAGAATTTCAAATAAAACAACTGATGATGACCACGGAATTCATCTGATTGGATTTAAAAGATATAAAGGCCAGGACTGGTTCCTTATCAAAGATTCAGGTCGTTCAGCAAGAGCTGGTAAACATCACGGGTACTACTTCTTCAGAGGAGATTTTGTTCGTCTGAAAATGCTGACATTCACTGTACATAAAGATATGCTGAAGGAAATTCTTCCAAAGCTTAAATAGTCATAATGCCCGGAGACAGTTATTTTAAGACTGTCTCCCCTTTCACCTTGCAAAATCCCTTAAAATCTAGTAGAATAGGGTATCATTTTAATTCAGGAGAATCTAACAATGGCAAAAGTGTGCGATGTATGTGGTAAAAAGCCAATAACAGGAAACAATGTGAGTCATTCCCATAAAACTACAAGAAGAAGATGGGAGCCAAACCTGCAGAAGATTAAAGTGAACGATAACGGAGAAACCGTTAGAAAAACCGTTTGCACTTCCTGCATCCGTTCCAATAAAATCGAAAAGTCTATATGATTTTTCTCTTTATGAACAGAAAAAAAAGATCATTGGAATGAAAATCCGGATTATCTTCCCGGATTTTCATACTTCTCAAACCCCTTCCCGGAAACCTAATAAATGAATAGATATAATTACAGGATAGTTGTACAGTATGACGGCACCGATTATAAAGGGTGGCAGTTCCAGACACAGAAATTCAGAACAGTACAGGGTGAACTCGTAAGAGTTATAACCATTATTGCTAAAAAAAGAGTCATTGTTACCGGCAGTAGTCGTACTGATGCAGGTGTTCACTCTGAAGGGCTTACAGCAAATTTCAACATTCACATAAAAATCGAACCTGATTCAATGATCAGGGCACTCAACTCTCTGCTTCCCAAAGATATAAGAGTTATTGAGTGTGAAATAATGGATCAGTCTTTCAATGCAAGATTCTGTGCAAAAGGTAAAACTTATGAATACAGGATTTTTGCAGGTCAGATTATATCTCCATTTGATTCACGGTTTGCACATCATATTCCATACCCTCTGAATAAAGCTGCTATGCGCAGAGCTCTTACACATTTCATAGGTACCAAAGACTTCAGTTCTTTTACCTCAGATGAGCCACAAAAAAAAAGAACAAGGGAAATCGACTCCTTCACAATGAAAGTAAAAGGAGACATGATTACATTTACCATAACAGGACGAAGCTTCCTCAGATATATGGTAAGAAATATTATAGGAACAATAATTGACGTAGGCAGGGGTAAAATAAAAGCCTCGGATATTCCTGAAATTTTTGAAGCTAAAGACAGACGTAAAGCAGGTCAGACGGCTCCTGCAAAAGGTCTCATATTAAAACAGGTTTATTACTAATAAAGGGTTTAATTTTTTTTTTGCAACAATATTGGCAGTTCCCGCCGTCTTCAGTTTATTGAAATTAATATAGATTTGTGATATAAAATTTTCTTTCGTGAGGTATAAATGAGACGTTTGCTGTTGTTGTTCGTTGTTTTTGTGACGATAAGTTCCGGGCTGTTTTCCGAAGTTATTGAGAAGATCATTATAAAGGGAAATAAGAAGGCTACACGAGATACAATCCTTTTTTACATGAAGTCCAAACCCCAGGCTATTTTCCATAAGACTCTTATGAGAGAAGATTTTAAAGCCCTCTGGAAGACAGGTTTTTTTGAGCATATAAAAATAGATGCTGAAGACGGTGAAGATGGCAAAATTGTCACAATAACTGTTAAAGAAAACAGGTTCATTTCAAAAGTTGACTTCAAAACCACAAAGAAATTTAAAGAGAAAGCTATTAATGAGAAACTTCAGGAAAAGAATATAAACCTCATGACATACTCCTACTTTAATCCCGTGAAACTGAAGCAGGCTGAACAGATAATCACAGAAATGCTTCGGGAAAAGGGATATAATGACGGAGATGTTGCTGTAGAAACTAAAAATACCGGAGAAACCGTAGAGGTTACTATCAGTATCGACCCAAAAAGTCGTACAAAAATTGGTATGCTGGCTTTCCCTGGTATTGAAAAAACAGATGTTAAACATTCACTCCTTGTAAAAGGAATGAAAAACAATAAAAGACACGGCATTCTTTCTGCAATTGGCGGTAAAGATGTTTATAACAGAGAAAAAATCGCTGAAGATCTTGAAGAAGTAGAACTCAGAATGAAATCCCAGGGTTATCTTGAAGCCAAAGTAGGTCAGCCCAAAATGGAAATGATTGAGAAACAGGGACTCTGGTTCTTCAGTAAAAAGAAGAGAATGCTTAAGATCTCAATTCCTGTAGATCCTGGCCCCAAATACACTCTTGGTAAAATCGCTGTTAAGGGTAACAAGATTATTAAATCCTCATATATAGAAAATGTTGTCAGAAATCATATGAAAAAGGCAGCTCATTTCGACATAAAAAAAAGAGATGAAGCCCGTGAAGATGTGAGAAAAATTTACGCATCTCTTGGATATGCCTACTGTAATATAATTCCTGAAGAGAATCTTGATCCCGTTAAAAAGATTGCTGATCTTACATTCAGAATTGCAGAACATGACGTTGTATATGTAGGAAACGTTGACTTTGTTGGAAACCACTATACTAAAGACTTTGTTATCAGACGTCAGTGGTATCTGAGAGAAGGTGACAGATTTAACACCAACCTTCTGGAAGACTGTATAAGAACTCTTAAACAGCTTGGACTGGTGACTATTGACGAGATGCCGGAAATTACTCCTGATCCTGATAACCAGAATAAGATGAATATCAAGGTTAAGGTAAGAGAGCTTAACCGTCAGATGATAAACTTTAATGTAGGTTACAGTGGTTATGACGGATGGTTTGTTGCTGCTGGTTATTCTACACAGAACTTCATGGGAAGAGGAGAATCTCTTGCTCTTAACCTTCAGTCAGGTACAAGAGCCAAAAACTACTCACTCTCATTTACTGAGCCTTATGTATTCAATACCCCAATGACTCTTGGTATCTCAGTATTTAACTCTTCATATGAGTACCCTCTGATGTATACCAGAGCCAGTAAAGGTTTCAACGTCCAGACATCATACCGTTTCTGGAGATACTGGGGAGCTTCACTTGCTTACAGTTATGAAGATGTAGACATTAAAGATATTGATGAAAGTTTCAACCCAGGTGTATCATACTACTACTATTACCTGACAGCAGGTCAGCGTATTATCTCTTCTCTTTCACCTACAATCTATTACAATACTGTTGACTCCCCTATGTTCCCTACATCAGGAACAAAGTATCTTCTTAACTACAGATACTCAGGTGGATTCCTTGGTGGTACAGTTAATCTTCACAAGGTTAAATTTGAATATGTTAAGTTCCTTCCGGTATATAAAAGAAAACACGTTCTTGGTTTCAGAAGTGTATTCCAGTACATGAAGAACTTTGGTAAAGGTGAAATTCCATTTTATGAAAGATACTATCTTGGTGGTGAACAGACCATCAGAGGTTATGAAATCTACCAGATTGGTCCAAGATCAGTTACCGGATCAACTCCTGGTGGTGACAAAGCGTTCTATATGAACCTTGAATACAGAATCGCATTTAATGAACAGTTCTCAGTAGCTATGTTCTATGATGTTGGTAATGCTTACGATATAGGTAAGAAAATAGATTTAAAAGACGTTTATACCTCAACTGGTGTTGAGTTTAAAGTATACGTTCCGATGCTAAACGTGCCTTTCAGATTGATATTCGCATACAATCCCAGAAAGCTGTACAAAACCGATAATAATTTCGAATTCAAATTCGCTATCGGGCCATCGTTTTATTAAAAAAAGATTAAGGAAAGGAGTTAAACATGAAAAAAAGTCTGATTTTTCTTTTAGTTATCATGATTTCAGCAGTATTTGTTCAGGCAGAACAGAAAATCGGAGTTGTTGATTCACAGAGAGTCATCCTCGAATCTGCGAGAGGCAAACAGACTCAGAACATTATTAAAGCTTTTGCAGAAAAAGCACAGCAGGAATTCAAGAAGAGAGAAATGGAAATCAAGAAACTTGAAAAAGATCTGCAGTCACCTGCTCTTAATGCAAAAACTAAAGCTGACAAAGCTGTTTCACTTGAAAGGAAGAAAAAAGATTTTCGTCGTTTAGCTGAAGATAAACAGGCTGAAGGTCGCAGAATTCAGATGCAGGAACTTCAGAAGATTCAGAAAGAAGTTATGCCTATTATTGAAGAGTATGGTAAGAAAAACGGTTTCACTATCATCTTTGACAAAAACAATTCAGGTATTTCCTATATCTCATCTACAATAGATATCTCTACAGCTATTATTTCAATCTACGATTCAAAATTTGCTAAAAAATAGCAGGCAGAAAAATGAGCGAAATCATAACAATTGAGGAGATAAGGAAGATAATCCCCCACAGGTATCCCTTTCTTCTTGTTGATAGAGTAACAGAAATTCAGGAACCTGATTTCATTAAAGGCTACAAGAATGTTTCTGCAAATGAGCCAATGTTTCAGGGACATTTCCCGGAAAAACCTGTTTTCCCGGGAGTTCTGATTCTGGAAGCTATGGCACAGCTGGGTGCAATTTTCATCCTCAGAGACTATCCTGAAGATAAGAGAATGGCATACTTTGCAGGTATTGATCAGGCTAAATTCAAAAAAGTTGTAGTCCCCGGGGACAGAATTGATTTTGAACTGAAACTGATCAGAAACAGAGGCTCTTTTGCAGTAATGGAAGGGAAAGCCTTTGTAGATGGACAGCTTGCAGCAGAAGCTATCCTGAAATCATCAATAGCTAAATAATGGATAGCAATAAAATAGCCAGTACTGCTGTAATAAGCAGCAGTGCTAAAATAGGTAATAATGTTACCATCGGTGACTACGTAATTGTAGGAGATAATGTTGAAATAGGAGATGATACAGTTGTTGAACATCACGCAGTAATCTCCTGCAACACCAAAATAGGTAAAGGTTGCACCCTGTATCCTTTCTGTTCTATAGGAACTGATCCTCAGGATATCACTTTTAAAGGCGAAGAGACCTTTGTAACAATAGGTGATAACAATAAAATCAGAGAGTTTGTAACTATTAACAGAGGTACAGCAAAAGGTGGGGGTCTTACATCCGTTGGTAATAACAACTACATAATGGCTTATGCCCACATTGCCCATGACTGCCATCTGGGCAACAACATAATAATGATCAACAGTTCTGCTCTTGCAGGGCACGTTGAAGTTGAAGATGCTGCGGTAATAGGAGCCAATTCATCAGTTCATCAGTTCGTAAGAATTGGTAAGAACTGCTATATTGGTGGCTATACTGTTGTACTTCAGGATATTCTTCCTTTTGCCAAAGTAGCGCAGTCCAGAAAGGACTTCTACAATTTCTATGGTCCTAACTCCATAGGTATGATGCGAAATGGTATCAGCAGGGATTTCATTCACAATGTTAAAGAGATTTTTAAAATAATCTACAGAAGTAACCTCAACACCAGTCAGGCAATAGACAAGATAAGAGATATCTTTGAGACTCAGGAAGAGGCCGATATCATTGTGAACTTTATCAACAGAACCAAACGTGGAATTCTGAAAAATTTTGATTTTAACAGTTAAATAAGAGTGAGGGATGTAATGATGAGAGCAGGAATAATCGGAACCGGATCAATGGGGAAAAACCACCTGAGAGTTGTTAACTCAATGCCGGAATACGAACTTACATCAGCAATGGATACGAATGCTGAGAATCTTAAAACAGCTGCAGAGCAGTATGATCTGGAAATTTTTACAGATTTCAGGGAAATGCTTCCTTATGTTGATGTTGTAATGGTCTCATCTCCCACTACCTCACATTTTGAAATTGCTTCCTTTTTCATTGAGAACGGCAAGCATGTTCTGATTGAGAAACCTCTTGCTGCAAGTCTGCAGGAAGCTGATGAGCTTATAGCACTTGCAGATAAACACAATGTTGTTATGGCAGTTGGTCATCTTGAAAGATTCAATCCTGCTGTAGAATATATCGAAGATATTGTAAAAACACCAAGGTTTATTGAAGTTCAGAGACTGGGTTCTTTTTCTCCCAGATCACTTGATGTGGATGTAATTCTCGATCTGATGATTCATGATCTTGATATTATCATGCACTGGGACAGATCTGGCGTGAAACAGGTTAATGCTTCAGGTATTCCTATAATTTCCAAAAAAATCGATATAGCCAATGTGCGTATTGAGTTCAATTCAGGGCTTGTTGCAAATGTAACAGCCAGCAGAGTTTCCCAGAAGAAGACAAGAAAACTTAGAATTTTTCAGGAGAACTGCTATATTTCCCTGGATTACCAGAAAAAGCGTGTTAAATACTTTACTCTGGCAGGAATGAATTTTAATGAAGAAATTCCTGAAATAAAAGATGTTGAGCCACTGTACAATCTCTGGAAAAACTTTCATAAAACAATTACTGAAGGTAAAAACTATAATGTAACCGGCCAGGATGCCAGAGATGCTCTTGCTTTAGCTCTGCAGATATCTGAATCGATCAGAAGTGTGTGAAACAGAACTCTTCCTGAATAAATTTATTGATAATAGAATATTTCCCGGAATTTCAATTCTTAAAGGGAATTTTAAAACATCAGAGGAGTTCGCAATTACAGCTGGCAGACTCACCTACAACAGAAACTCCTCTACTGTAACTGATGCAACAATATACGATACTGCGTCTCTTACAAAGCCTCTTATTACATCTCTTCTGATTCTGATTCTTATAAGAAGAAAAGAGTTGACTCCAGAAACAGAAGTATCATCATTACTACCATCTTTCAATAAATTCAGTTTTACAATAAAAGAGCTTCTTACTCACACTTCAGGACTACCGGCATGGTTCCCTTTTTACATATATCCCGGAAAAACTTCAGAGAAGTTAAGTAACTTAACAGAGCCGGATAGAACCCCCTGTAAGAGAGTAGAATACTCCTGCACAGGATATATGATACTCAAACTTATTATAGAAAAAATAGCCTGTATCTCTTTCGAAGCTTTTGCAAATTCTGAGATATTCTCTCCTCTTCATCTCTCCAATTCGTATCTTGGTTCAGTGCCGGATAATAGATCCGGTGAAACAGCTCCTACTGAGAAAGGTAACTTCTTCGAAAGAAAAATGGCTTCAGAAATTAACAGTAAACTTTCTGAATCATTTAACTGGAGAGAGGAATTAATCTCTGGTGTAGTCAACGATGTCAACTCATATCATGATGGTGGTTCTGCAGGTAACTCAGGCCTATTCTCAAATACAGGAGATATACTGACTCTTCTTCAGCAGTTTGTACCATCACACTCCATCCTTCTTTCCCCTTCAGAAACAGCTCTTTCGGAAAAACCTCTTATTCATAACAGATCAGCCTCTTTTGTGATTAATAGTGACAAAAATCACTCATGTGGCCCTCATCTGTCAGTTAGTGCAGCAGGGCATACAGGATTTACAGGAACATCGATCTGGCTTGATTACAAATCCATGGACTACTACATAATCCTTACTAACCGTATCCATCCGAAAGTTAAAGATATGAATTTTAACAATATCCGGCGAAAACTACACTCTTTTCTTCATAAAATTCATTAATTTGTATTAATGGTTTTTTTTACAGTTCATAATTTTTCTTTTTTTTGATAAAATCGTATTTAATGGAAAAAACCTTTAAGATAAAAGTCCTGCTGGTGGCAATCACGATCATTCTGGTAATAGATGTAGGCGGATATATGCTGATAGAAGGAGCAAATTTTTCAGACTCCCTCTACTTCACTCTTATTAACATTACTACTTTAGGACTTCACGAAGTAATTCCTTTATCAAATTACGGAAGACTCTTTACCGGTTTTGTAGTACTAAGTGGTTTATCGGTTTTTTTCTACCTGAATGCTATGATTCAGGAAATTGTAGTTGATTCAAGAATAAGGACTATTTTCGGGAGACGCAGAATGAGAAAACTTTCTAAACTTCAGGACCACGTCATTATAGCAGGTTTTGGCATAATGGGGGAAAATGTAGCAGAAGCTTTACAGCTGGAAGGTAAACATTTTGTTGTTATTGAAAAAGATCCCGAAAGATTTGCTGATGCCGAAAGCAGAGGCTATATGGTATTCAACGAGGATGCAACAACTGACGCCAATCTTCTGGCTTTGAATATAAGGAAGGCTTCTACATTTATATCCCTTCTGAACTCTGATGCCCAGAATATGTTCACTGTTTTAAGTGCCAGAGAACTTAATCCTAACCTCTTTATTATCTCCAGATCCTTTGAACACGGGAATATCAATAAACTGAAAAAGAGTGGAGCCAACATAATAATAAGCCCTTATGATCTCTCATCAAGAAGAATCGTTAACACAGTTATAAGGCCTAATGTTGTTAATCTTATCGATCTTGTTACCCAGAGTAGAGATCTATCTCTTACTCTTGAGGAGATGCTTATAGATGAGGATTCAATAATAAGAAACAAAAAAATAAGAGAATCCGGAATAAAAGAGAATTCCAATGCTATAGTTGTTGCAGTAAAACGGGGCGAAGATCTGAACTTCAACCCATCTCCCGATTTTGTTCTTGAAATAGGAGACATACTCATTCTTATTGGTGATAAATCAAAAATATCGGAGATCAAGTAATGGAGACTCTTCTCAAGAGACTTGATAAAGTACTTGATAGTTTTATTGGAGAAAGAATCGCTGCATTTGATCTTGATGACACCCTCACAGATGGTGATACAGGAGATGCTTTTTTTCTTTATCTTAAATATCTGGAAAAATCAGAACCTCTCAGAGAAGACAGTACTCCAATACCATTTACCTGGGAAGAGTATCAGAAAGTACTCAACACAGAAGGCAAAGAAGCTGCTTTCAGCAAAGTAGTCTCTGTTATGGGCGGTATATCTGAAAAAAAACTCCGCACAGCTGCCGGCAATTTCTATACAGATGATCTTACAGGTGCTGAAGTGGATGGTATGAAAATTGATATTCCACGTCCAAATGAGTTCATGGGGGAATTTATTAATGAGCTTAAAGCACGTAAGTTCAGAATAGTAATTATATCTGCCTCTAATCAATACATAGTAAATACTACAGCAATGCGCTTCTTTAACATATCTTCAGAAGATTGCTTTGCTATTAACCCTGAAGTTGATGAAAGAGGTATTGCTACGACTAATCTGCAATTCCCCGTTCCAATAACAACCGGTAAAGCTGAAATATACAGGAGCTTTACTGATTGTCCTCCTCTGGTTACTGCAGGGAACAGTGACACAGATATCCACCTTCTGAATCTTGTTCATCAGGAAGGAATACCTATCTGGTGTAATAGTGATGTGTCTACTTTCCCGAAGATGGAAAAATTAATCGAATGTAAAGATAACTTTACTTTTATCAGACGCTAGATAACTTTACCTCAACACCAGAACACTGGCAGAAACAATCACAGACAAGAAGCAATTTATGGACTCTTTTTAGATCAAATTCTGTATCTACTGACTGTCCAGAGTCTGTCGAAACGTGTGGGTCCGTAATTGTCCGTGTCAGTCCCGAGCCAATCGAGGGGTTCTTTACCTCTCACCTTGACAGAATGTTGTTAAAATGATAATTTCTTATCATGAAAATCGGTAATTACAGAGAGACTTCAGAAGATCTGACAATCATTGCAGCTACAAAAAAACCTCTTAAGACAGGTGCGGTTCTGATAGGCCTTACTCTTCTTCTGGCACTCTTTTCCTGGTTAACAGAATTCAAATCAACTTTCACACTTCAGACTCAGTCCGATATTTTTGCAGGTCTCAACTTTATGGTAATCCTTCTTCTGATAGTAATCTCCACTATAAAAAAGAAGATATATTTTTCAATCCGGGTTGTAAATGAAAAGGACACTCTGGAATCTGTACTTTCAAAATGGTCTGCAATAGATAACAGACTTCTCTATGTCAGTACACTAATTCCTGTAGCAACAACAGTTGCCCACATTCTTGGAACAGACTTTTCCCAGATATGGTACATATATGCAGGTGGAATAGCTCTTATATTTATTCTTATGCCAATGGGAATAAAAGTGAGAAGTAAACTCAGAGTTTTAAGATCCTACTATCCTGATATTTAATTAACACATTACTGATTTAATACATTTATTGGGCATTTAACTGATAGAATTACTTTGATTTGTATATGCAGATATTATATAATTTAGCCGGAGTAAGATATGAAAAAAAAGGTTTTGCTGGCAGAATATGATGTAAGTACGCTGGAGTTTATTCAAAAACTTTTCAACAGAGATGATATTGACCTGACAATCGTAAAAGATGGTGAACAGGCCAAAAAATTGCTTCTTACCGGGACTTTTGATCTCATTATTACAGCAGCAATGCTACCTAAAGTTCACGGATTTAACTTATCACAGTTTGTTTCAGACAAATTTCCGTCAACTAAAGTTGTGATAATCAGTGGTATTTATAAAGGTGTTGATTATAAACATCAGGCAATTACACAGTATAAAGCTGATAATTTCTTTGAAAAGCCTCTCAATATTCCGGTTTTTAAAAAAGAGATATTCCGTCTTCTGGATCTTACTTCCATTACCACTGAGATGCCCGCTGCTTCATCTGAGAAAACATCTCAGCCAAAACCTCAGACTCCTCCCCCATCTCCACCACCGAAAGCTCCTTCCACAGCTGATACACAAAAGACGCCTGCAATGAAAAGCAGTAAAGATACTTCAGGTGGCCTTACATCCCAGGACATTTTTGGAGATATTATTAAAGATATAGAATCTGCTCCCCGTAAAACAGCTCCGGTACAGGAAAAGCAGACTCCAAAACCAGTAAAAAAGGAGAATCCCGGTAAAACACAGGTATTTGACAGATCTGAACTGGATAAAATGCTTAAACAGAGAGCTCCTGAGCACGAACTTAAAGCTGCAAGGAAAAATTCAAAAATTGAAAAAGATATAGCAGATAAATTTGAAGAGACCCTGTCAGGCCTCGGTCTTAATAAAAAGAACGACACCAGAAGCTCTACAAACCGTAAAATCAGCAAAGCTATTGAAGATAAACTTGAAAATACTCTATCAGGTCTGGGACTTGAAGAAAAAAAGATAAAAAAAGTTATCGGAGATCAGGCAAGTGAAGAGCTGGGTAACTACGATATTCTCGGTCTTATAGCCCGTGGTGGAATGGCAGAAATCTACAAAGCCAAAAAGAAAGGTGTCAAAGGTTTTGAAAAGATTATTGCTATTAAGAAAATTCTGTCCGGCTACGGTGAAGATGACAAATATATTGAGATGTTTGTAGATGAAGCAAAAATTGCAGCAGAACTATCACATCCCAATATTGTGCAGATATACGATTTCGGAAAAAAAGACAACTTCTATTTTATAGCCATGGAATATGTTCATGGTAAAGATCTGAGATTAATTCTGAGAAAACTGGCTGAGAAAGGCAGAACTATGCCTGAGCCTCTTGCTCTCTACCTTGTTCTTAAGGTTCTTGAAGCTCTGGATTATGCTCATTCAGCTAAAACCAGCACAGGTAAACAGCTTGATATAGTCCACAGAGATATTTCCCCACCAAACATCCTCATCTCTTTTACAGGAGATGTTAAACTGACAGACTTTGGTGTTTCAAAAGCTTCAACAAAAATGCATCAGACAGTTTCAGGTGCTCTGAAAGGCAAGCTTTTATATATGTCACCTGAACAGGCTAAAGGCGAAACAAGCATTGATTCCCGTTCAGATCTCTACTCTGTAGGTATTATCCTCTTTGAGCTTCTTACAGGTAAAAAGCTTTTTCTTGCAAACTCAGAGCTTGCAGTACTGAAAAAAGTTCAGGAAGGAATTGTAACCGGCCCTTCAGAGTTTAATCCATCTATTTCAAATCAACTGAATGCCCTCGTTCTGGCAGCTCTTAAGAGCGATAAAGACAACAGATACTCAAATGCATCTGAAATGATAAAGGATCTTGAGAAGTATTACAGAGATCACTACGAAAATTTCCCTAATCACCAGCATATTGCTGCATTCCTTTACAACCTCTTTAAAGAGGAAATTAAAGAGAAAAAACTTGTTGAGAAGCCAAAGAGCCCTCCTCCTATACAACCAAGGATGATAGTAAGCCGTGAGGTCACTCCTCCTGCTCCGCCTGAACCGGCTAAAATTGAAGAACCTGTAATAACTCTTCCTTCAGAAGATGTTATTTCAGAAGAGCCGGCAACTCCACCAGTGGAAGCTGAAATTAAGGCAGAGGATCTGAAAGTTACTGAAAAACCTGAAATAAGTATAGAATCACCTTCAGTTCCAGTAGATGAAACTCCATCTCCCAAAGAAGAGATCTCTGTGGAAATCAAGCCTGAACCTGTAAGTCTTGAAACAGATACCCTTCACAATGAAGAGGAAGAGGATAAAAAAGAAGATGAGAAATTTGAACCTCTCTTTGAGATAAATCTGGACGAAGCATCTTCTGATGGAGTCAAAAAGAACGATATTCCAGAGCCTCATGCTGATAAGATTTCAGATGATGACATAGTTCCTTCTGAAGAAGCAGAACAGATCGAGCCGGTTAAATCAGAAGCAGTTTATTCTTCTTTTGATCCTGAAGATGAAGCCCCATCTGGTAACTCATCAGTTAAAAGATTTCTCTACATAGCTGCCCCATTAATTATAGTAGTATCTCTTGCTGTATGGTATTTTACCGGTAACTCTTCAGGAACAACGCCCCCTGCAGAAGCTATTAAGAAAGAGAAACCTGTTGATGTTAAAAAGGAAGATCCTCCTGCAGAATCAGAACAGAAAACTGTTGCAAACGGAGATTCTCCACAACAGAATCAACTGAATAAAGACATAATTAAAACTGAACCTCCTGCAACAAAACCTGAAGTTACCAATAAGAAAACAGCTAATAAAAAGAAAAAAACTACTTCAACTCCAAAGAGATCTGAAAAAAAGAAGAGCAGCAATAACATAAGTAGTAATAAGAAATCTACTAAAAAAGATTCAGGTAAGAGAAACACTCAGAAGAAAAAAGATACTACTAAAAAACCTGAAAACAAACCAGCAGTAAAAAAATCTGAACCGGAAATAAAGAAACAGAATACAACAGATACAGAGAAACCGGTTAAACAGACAGATAATAAAAATGCTATGAACCTTGCAGAACGCACAGATGTTCCACCCCCTACAATTACAGAAAAAGTAGCTGAAGATAAAAAGCCAGCTCAGCCTGTAGTTGAAAAAGTAACTGAGGGAATGGTTGCAGCAAGTGTTGATTCATATCCGGTTCCTCTCAATGTAAAGGAACTGAAAGTTTCCAGAAGTATCAGAAGAAAACTTCCTTCAGATGAAGTTGTTATTGCCAGCTATCTGATAGATCATAATGGTAATGTGGAAAGAATTAAACTTACCAGGAAGTCCTCTTCAAACAAACTTAATTCACTTATATACAGCACAATTGTAGACTGGAAATTCAGACCAGCCACCAAGCAGAATGTGCGTGTAAAACTTTGGCAGACAAAAACATTTACAATAAAAAAATAGAGGAGTAAAAATGACCGACATTAAAACTGAAGATCTCTCATTTTATGAAACTACACTTAGTGAAGCAAAGAACAAGATAGAACTAATCGATGCTAAAATAGAAGAAGAACTTGCAAGAGTTAAAGAAACTATTAACTCACTTCAGGAACAGAAGAAAGCTGTAAGACAGATCTATGACGGTGCTGCAGTAATTCTTGGCGTAACCAACGAATTCCTCGAAGAAGAAGAAACCAACGTATAACTTCTCTTTTTTATCTGTTTGTTAATTAAATGAATTACATAGAAGCACAGGAATATCTGAAATCCATACAGGAACTGGGTGCCAAACTTACTCTGGATAATATCAGCTGTATAATTAAGAATCTCCCTTTTGACATAAGTGGAATCAAATTTATACAGGTTGGAGGAACCAACGGTAAAGGCTCAACCTCCCACTGCATAACATCCATCCTTCAACATGCCGGATATAAAGCCGGTCTGTTTACTTCCCCACACCTGCAGGACATTAGAGAGAGAATAACAATCAACAAAGAGTGGATAAGCGAAAAAGATTTTGCTGATTCTCTATCGGAAATTAAACATATTGTAACTGGTATGGAAAAAACAGGTACAATTGAGAATATTCCGACATTCTTTGAACATATTTTCCTTACATCACTCCACTACTTTTATAAAAAAGGCGTGGACTTTGCCATTCTTGAAGTAGGACTTGGTGGCAGACTGGATGCTACATCCACAATAACACCAGCGGCAAATGTTATTACAAATGTTTCCCTGGAACACACCAAAACTCTTGGACCGAGAATAAGTGATATATCAAGGGAAAAATCAGGAATAATCAAGAAAGGAGTTCCGGTTATCTGTGGTTGTAATAAACTCTCAGTTTCAACCAGAATTGTAAAACAGACAGCACAGGAGCTTGAAGCCCCCTTCCTGATGGTTAATAATCGTAATAATAAGATAGAATATACTGTAACAGATGAAGGTTACAACTGCTCATATTCTACAGATTATGGTGAAACTTACGATTACCAGGTCACTCTGAACGGAAAACACCAGACTCAGAATGCAGCTGCTGCAATAAGAGTTATTGAAGCTCTTAAACGCTATTCCAGCGTTGATATAAGTAAAGAGGCTATTGCTGAAGGTATTAAGAATAATTTTATACCAGGCCGGATTGAATATATTAAAACCGATAATGGTGGAGTCATACTTGATGGCGGGCATAACCTGGCCTGTGCTGCGGTACTGAGTGATTACTTAAAGCAGAAAAATCTCAAAAACATGACACTGATTTTTGGTGTTTTGAGAGATAAGAAATTCAACCGTATGGTGGAGATGTTATCCCCTTTCATTAAAAGAGTTATTATTACAGAACCCATTTCCAAAAGAGCTCTGGAAGCTGAGAAACTGCTTCCGCTTTTTGCAGGTAAAGAGTGTATAATCCGTAAAGGTCTAAGGGAAGCCTATTCAGAGTCCCGTAAATACCCTGAGACAACTCTTATAACCGGTTCTCTTTATCTGGCTGGGGAAATGAGAAATATAATCCTGGAAGGTTAAAAATGGATAAACAGAAGTTTATTGATGCAGAAAAGAAGTATGATGAACTAAAAGCCAGACTTAATCACGGCATGATAACTCCTGCCCAGATGAAATCAGAACTCAAAAGCCTGATGATTCTTGATGATAAGGAGAGATACTGGATGATTGGCAGTAAAACCGGGAAATGGTATATATACGAGAATAAAGCCTGGGTTGAATCTGATCCTCCTCACCAGAATCAGAAGAGTATGGGAATTCTGGATGAAGACTCTGCATCTGTGCCATCCTACCAATCGATGATAGCTGATTCAGATTCTGAAAGTGTTGCCACAACCCCAAAGGCTACACTTACTCCTGATGACTCATCTATAATAGAGATTAAATCTGTGCAGATCTCTTCTTTGATCCTCTTCTTTGGAGGCATCGGTATTATTGCAGGTATAATAACCGGCGCTGTATTTGGGATTTTCACAGATCTTTTTCCTGAATCTGCAGGTTTTATGCCTGAAATGCTTAAAGGTATCAGAGGTAAAGTCCAGGGTGGAATAATATTTTCTATAATCGGTATGGTTTCAGGCTTCCTGTTAACTACAGTTATATCGCTGGTTACAGGTTTCCTTTTTAATTTTCTCTCAGGTTTTTTTGGGGGAGTTAAATTTAAAATCAGAAATTAATCAGAGACTTTCTGAATAGATAAGAGAGAGTATTTCTACTCTCTCTTCTTTTATTAATATCAATAATACTATTTTTTCAGTACTTCTACTGTCTGTTCAGCAATTTCCAGCTCTTCATTAGTTGGAATTACCATTACCTTAACTTTTGAACTATCTTTTGAAATTGTACCTGGCTCACCAAATCTCTTATCATTAGCTTCAGCATCAAAATCGATACCCAGGAATTCCATATTTTTAAGAGTTTCTGATCTTACAAGCGCATCATTTTCACCAATACCTGCGGTAAAGATAATAAGGTCAACGCCGTTCATTGCTGCAATATAAGAACCAATGTACTTTTTGATTCTGTATACCATCATATCTACAGCAAGTATTGCTCTTTCGTTACCTTCATTGTATTTCTCTTCAATGTCTCTCATATCAGATGAGATGCCTGAGATACCATGAATACCACTCTGTTTATTGAGCAGTGCATCTACTTCAGCAGCACTCATATCTGCTCTGTTCTGAAGGAAAATAGGAATTGCAGGATCGATATCACCACAGCGTGTTCCCATCATAAGACCAGGAAGTGGTGTGAAACCCATTGATGTATCAACTGATTTTCCACCATCAATTGCTGTAACAGATGAACCGTTACCAAGATGGCATGTGATAATTTTCATATCTTTGATATCTTTACCCATCAGTTTAGCACCCTCTTTTGCAACAAAGAAGTGTGATGTACCGTGGAAACCGTAACGTCTTACCCCATGTTTTTCATATACTTCATAAGGTAGAGGATACATATAAGCTTTTTTAGGCATTGACTGGTGGAAAGCTGTATCAAATACACCACCCATTGGGATACCAGGAAGAACCTTTCTGCAGGCTTCAATACCAATGATGTTTGGTGGATTGTGAAGAGGAGCCAGAGGGATACACTCATTAAGAGTTTCAACTACTTCGTCTGTAATTTCAACAGTTGAGTTGAATTTTTCTGCGCCATGAACAACTCTGTGACCGATTGCATATATTTCGCCTTTATCTTTTATAACACCACATTCATCAGAAGTAAGATGTTCAACGATAAGTTCAATACCTGCACCATGATCAGCAATATCTCTTTCAGCTACTACTTTCTGATCTGAATATTTGTAGATAAGCTGTGCACCAGGAAGACCGATTCTTTCAACCAGACCTTTGGCAATTACATCTTGGTTTTCCATATTAATAAGTTGGAATTTAATTGATGAACTACCACAGTTAATTACTAAAACTTTCATCTTAAGTTACCCTCTCTTAGTCGCCTTCTGGCGACAAATAATTTATGTTTTATTATACTATCTTTTCCGTATATTGCAATTGAATTTCCAGAGCTTTGTGATATTTCTGAGAATAGAAGATAATTCTGAGACATTGACTACCACATGAAAGCATGCGCACATGACACGTGCACAAAGAGACAAATAAGCTTGTTTGATTGCAGGAACCAGGCTACCAGTCCTGAGCTTGTCGAAGGATACCTTGCCCTTTGCAACCTGAAAAAAAATGTATAGAGTGTGACATGGCCAAACCCCTACAAAATTTTCATTCTATTTCATAGACTCTGTGCAGCTGCATTCCAAGGCGGATGCGTTCAGGTTCAGATTCCGCAAGTTCTCTGTACAGGTTATAACAATTTCTGAATTTATCTGCATCTGCTGCATTGGGCTGAAGAAGTACAGGCACTCCGGACCATTTTTTCATCAACCCCGTAACAACCTGTTTGTTAAGGTTCTCATTTACAACAAGTTTAAGTTCGTCTATACGATTGTTAAATGAAGGGTGTATAAAGTAGCCGGAAACATCCTTGGGTGAAACTGTTACCCAGTTGAAATCTGCAGCTGTGCTTCTGGTTCCGCTGGTTTCCAGAGATAGAAAATAACCTCTCCTTTTAAGAGCTACAACCAGAGGTTCCAGATGCTGCTCACAGGGTTCTCCCCCGGTAATAACAACATTTTTTACACTCCACTGATTTTCTTCCACCTCTTTAACAACTTCACGGACAGTCATCTTTTCACCGGAAGCCCATGAACCTTTAGTATCACAGTAGCTGCATTTAAGAGAGCAGCCACTGAATCTTATAAAAATTGAAGGGATTCCGAATCTGAGTCCCTCTCCCTGAGCAGAAGAGAAGATCTCATTAATAATCAGTTTATTCAGAATATGAAGCTCCTGCATTCTCTGATTCCCAGACAATTACTCTTTTTACAGGATATTTTTCAGCAATCAATCTATAGAAATGTCTTGCCAGATTTTCAGCTGAAGGAGAAAAGTCAAACTCTTCATTCAGAACCTTATGGTCTGGAAGAATATCTTTAATATACCTCTTAATAAGAGTAAAGTCTATTGCAATACCTGACTGATCAAGAGTATCTCCGGTTAGATGTACTTCAATTCCAAAAGTGTGACCGTGTAGTTTTTCACACTTTCCCTTATAATTTTCCAGAAAATGTGCTGAAGCAAATTTATCTTTTACTATTAGTTCCCAGCTCATATTTTACCTTCCTTTCTAAGTCTTGTGATAACAGGATCTTCCATTCCCAGTGCTTTAAATGCACCGTTACGGGAGTCACATGAAGGACATGCAAGACAAGGCATCTCTTCGCCACGGTAACAGGTTACAGACCAGGAGTAATCAGCATTAAGCTTCAGACCCATCTCAATAATCTCTTTTTTGGTTAAACCAATAAGAGGAGCATGAATCTTAAATTTCCTGCCGGTAACTGAAGCTGAAGTACCTGAATTAACAGCATTTTCCATTGCTTCAACAAAACTTCCTGTAGTATCAGGGTAGTCTGGAGTATCAATAAGGTTAAATCCGGTAATAATATCTGTTATTCCTCTGGACTCTGCATAAGCTGCTGCAAAAGATATAAAAATCCCGTTTCTGAAAGGAACATAAGTGTGGGGTATCCCCTCTTCATTTTTGGCACTTGCCATTGAATCAGGAATTTCAGGGCCATCGTCAATAAGAGCAGATTTTATGAGAGATCTGAAGGGTATTTCAATAAAAGAGGCTTCAACTCCAAGCCTTTTTGTCATAATTTTCGCCATTTCGACTTCTACAGAGTGTTTCTGGGAATAACTGAAGGATAAAGTATGAACTTTATCAAATTTTTCAAGAGCCCAGTATAACGCTGTGGTAGAGTCGATTCCACTGGAAAAAAGAACTACTGCATCACTTTTTTTCATCACCACATTTTACTACCAAAACCCCACTTTGTACAGAGTTCCCACATTGTATTGCTAAATTATATTATTTGATGTACCATTACTCTTAAAATTTCTATTTCAGGAGTTAATAATGGCTTTTAATCTAAGAAACAGAAACTTTCTTAAGTTGTTGGATTTCACTCCTCAGGAAATAAAATTCCTGCTGGACCTATCAATTGAGCTCAAAAAAGCTAAATATGCCGGAACTGAGCAGCAGAAACTAAATGGCAAAAACATTGCTCTGATTTTTGAAAAATCATCAACAAGAACACGTTGCGCTTTTGAAGTTGCAGCTTATGATCAGGGTGCTAAAGTTACCTATCTTGGACCTTCAGGATCACAGATTGGACAGAAAGAGTCCATGAAAGATACTGCAAGAGTTCTGGGTCGTATGTATGATGGTATTGAATACAGAGGCTTTGGTCAGGAAATTGTAGAAGAGCTTGGCAAATATGCTGGTGTTCCTGTATGGAATGGTCTTACAAATGAGTACCACCCAACCCAGATTCTGGCTGACTTCATGACAATGATGGAGCATTCAGACAAACCTCTTAATCAGGTTAAATTCTGCTACCTCGGAGACGGAAGATTCAACATGGGTAATTCTCTCCTCGTTGGTGGAGCTAAAATGGGCATGGATGTAAGAATCTGCGCTCCAAAAAAATATCAGCCATCTTCAGAGCTGATTGCACAGTGCGAAGAGATTGCAAAATCCACAGGTGCTACAATCACTATTACTGATGATGTTGAAAAAGGCGTTAAAGATGCTGATTTCCTATATGGTGATGTTTGGGTTTCAATGGGCGAACCTGATTCAGTATGGGAAGAGAGAATCAATGAACTCAAACCATATCAGATCAACATGGATTGCATGAAGAAAACAAACAATCCTAATGCTAAATTCATGCACTGCCTGCCTGCTTTCCATAACAGAGAAACAACTATTGGTGAAGAAATTTTCCAGAAGTTTGGTCTCAATGGAATGGAAGTAACAGAAGACGTTTTCGAATCTGAAGCTTCAATCGTATTCGACGAAGCTGAAAACAGAATGCACACTATTAAAGCTGTAATGGTTGCAACTCTGGGTCAGTAATTAAAAAATAATCTTAAAATTCTATATAAAGGCGGTTATTCAGATCGCCTTTTTCTTTCTCCTTGACTCAAACACAATCCATAACACAGACATTATCAAGGCTTATTGGACTCATTAATACCACCCCGTCAGCTGCGTTGCCCATATTGGGCTTAAGGCAACTTGCTGCCCCCCCTCCTTCTGGTAAATAAAAAATGTATGTCTCAATTTTATGGCATTTTTAATATACAGACTCAGTTTCGCAATTTTTAATAGTGAGGAGGGGATTTCTATTACTTAATCTCAGATTTACTAAGAAATAAAATAGTTAAAATTATCCCATATGTACCAGACTAGTCCTGATTCAGACAAACGGGAATCCCATCCTCTAAAATTAACATCTGTGTAGATGAATAGTATGTTTCCAAAGATTTGCTTTTAGAAATAGTGAATTATCTGATTACTGGAAGGAGGGGTGGCAGCAAACTGTGAGCTTCAGCGAATCAGTGACGCTGACGGGGTGGTATTAATGAGTCCGGTACAATTTATAATTATACAAATGTTATTTACAAATCATTCTGGCAACATCAAGAAGTGTGTCACCGATATATTCAACTTTAATACTCTTCTCCAATATCTCTTTTTCAGTCTTAACACCGTAACCGGTTCTCACAAGTGCAGTTTGAGTTCCTGCGTTGATTCCGGCTTCAATATCTGACAGACTGTCCCCTATCATGAAGGATTCTTTGAGATCTATATCGAAATCATCTGCCCCCTGCAGCAACATACCTGGAGCAGGCTTTCTCAAATCACTGGCTTTCCTGTACATTTTCACTGTTCCTTCCGGGTGGCATGGTGCATAATAGAACTCATCAATAATGCACTCTTCAGCCGCAAATGCCATATCCATGTATTCATGTATAACCTGAACTTCCTCTTCTGTAGCAAGACCACGGGCAATAGCTGACTGATTGGTTGCAATGATTACTGTGAAACCAGCATCATTAAAAAGCTTTACAGCCTCAAAAGAGTAGTTATATATCTCTACTGAACTGTAACTGTTGATATACCCGGCATTAACAATCAGAGTGCCGTCTCTGTCTATAAATACTGCTCTATTTGAAGACATTCATTATATCCCGGCATGCGGAGTATACCTCAGGTACTTTTATTGCTCCCATGCATTTATGTCCCAGCTGACACTCTCTCTGTTTACAGGGCCAGCAGTCTGGTGGTTTATGTAGCACCTTTATATTATCCCCTTCCGGTGCAGTCCGTTCAGGTATGGTGGGGCCGAAAATAGCAACAAGTGGTACATTAAGTCCTGCAGCAACGTGCATCAGGCCGGAATCATTAGCAACAAATCCATTCATAACAGATATTGCTGAAATAGACTCTCTGAGATTGAAAACGCCACCAAGATTAAAAACACCTTTTCTGAAACCAAGAGAGAGGATTATTCTATCCATAAACTCTTTTTCATGAGCAGCACCAAAAAACATTACCTGAAGTTCCGGCTTCTCCTCTTTAAGAGCTTCTACAAGCTGTGCAAACTTCTCGGGCTGCCACATTTTGGCTGGTCCATATGCTGCTGTAGGAGATATTCCAAGCATAGGCATTGAAGTATCAATTCCCTGAACTTCCAGTTTCTCTCTGATATCATCCTGTTCTGAACTGATAACAGTTAACTGAGCACGATTGTCAGTTCCGCATCTTTTACCAGCAAATTTCTCAACAAGATCAGTATAAAATCTTACATGATGCTCTAAACCTGAAGGAAAGGGAAAAGCTCTGTCCAGAAGAAAACCACGATAGTCTTTATCGTAACCGGTTATCCCTCTGACTTTGCCGAGTTTAAACTGTAGAGCTGAACTGAAGGAGTTTGTTAATAAAAGCCCTTCTGAAAAACAGTTCTTTTTTATCTCTCCAACAACACCTTTCAGATTGGAAATGAATGATGAACCATTCATAGGGATGAAACGATCTATTTCATCAATATTGGCAAACACCGACTGGAGATGCGGAAGTGTTACCACTACAATCTCTGCATCCGGTGCCGTTTTTTTTAAAAACTTCAGCGCAGGAATTGCCATCACACAGTCTCCTATCCAGTTAGGAGACCGTACAGCTATTTTCATCCTACTCCTGCTCTTCTACTGTAACTGATTCGTCAGTAACTTCTTCAGTTACGACCTCTTCTCCATCCTCATTTATTGCAATAGCTTCTACTTCTTCTTCATTTTTTATATCGATATAACCAGCTTCAATTTCAGCCAGTGCCACTGTCAGAGGATTACGGGCATCCACGTCAACTTTTTTGAGGCTTCCATTCAGAATCTGTTTTGCCCTTTTTGATGCCAGAATTACTTTTCTGAATTTTGAATCTATAATTTTATCTTCCAAACCGGACCTCCACATTTAGATAAGTAAATAAGAACTATATGTTATCAGATTAGTTGATCTAATTCAACTACCACTCCTTGTAAAGAGTACCATCAAGAGCTTTTGATTCACTTCTCGTATATATGTCATATACATTCTCCCCTCCCCATGTTGAGGAATCCTTTTTATCCTGATAGGATAGAATTCCCCACTCTCCATCCTGAGTCATAGGATCTCTGGGTACACTTCTCAGGAATTTCCGGATTTTGGGATTGTTTTTCTTATCTCTGTACTCTATACCCTTTACAAGCTCTTCCAGGGACTCGGGATAGTTGTAACGATCCCTGTCCATTTTGATTTTTGTTTTCTGTAACGAAAAGGCGATACTCATCTATCGCCTGACGAATTGTGCGCAGAGCCCTTTTGAGTTCAATCTCTCTGGCTCTCTTAACTGACAGATCAGCTAGTGGTAACGCCACCGATGCAAGAACTGCAATCAGTGCCGCTACAACAATTACCTCAATTAAGGTAAAACCCTTTTTAGCCTCAGTCGTTCTGTGGCTGTTCAAGTTGCTTTTCTGCTGACTTTAACTCTATTGTCTCTGTCAATGCTAATTACTTTAACCTCAAGTTCCTGACCAATTCTGAAATTGGCATCTTTGATAGTTCTAAGTCTCTTTGCTGAAATTTCAGAGATATGAAGTAGTCCAACTGCTCCAGGCAGAATTTCTACAAATGCACCGTAATCTTCGATTCTGGTGATCTTGCCTTCATATACTTTACCAACTTCAGCAGAAGCTGTAATAGCCTGAATTCTGTTAACGACCTGTTCTCCAACTTCAGCATTAGGTGCTGCGATTGTTACATTACCATCGTCATCAGTATTGATTTTTGCGTTGTATGTAGTTACAAGCTCTTTGATTGTTTTACCACCTGGTCCAATCAGATCTCTTATCTTATCAGATTTAATCTTGATATTGAGAATAACAGGTGCATACTCAGAAACATCTGTAGATGGAGTAGGAATAGCCTCTTTCATCTTACCAAGTATGTAATCTCTTGCTTTCTTTGAATCTTCAAGAGTCTTATCAATAATCTCATCACTAAGACCTGTAATTTTGATGTCAAGCTGAACAGCAGTAATACCATTCTCTGTACCGGCAATTTTGAAGTCCATATCACCGAAGTGATCTTCAAAACCAGCGATATCTGTAAGAACAGCAAAATCATCACCTTCAACAACAAGACCCATAGCAATACCAGCTACAGGAGCTTTTATAGGAACACCTGCATTCATTAGTGCCAGTGAACCACCACAGATTGTAGCCTGAGATGATGAACCGTTTGATTCAAGGATGTCAGATACAACTCTTATTGTATATGGGAAAGTCTCTTCATCCGGTAGTACTCTCATAAGAGCTTTTTCTGCCAGATTACCGTGACCAATCTCTCTTCTGCCTGTACCACGTAAGAAGCTTACCTCACCTACTGAGTATGGAGGGAAGTTGTAGTGCAGCATAAATTTCTTGATCTCATTCTGCTCAATAATGCTGTCAATTCTCTGTGCATCATCTTCAGCACCAAGAGTTACAGTTGCCAGAGCCTGGGTTTCACCTCTTGTGAAAACAGCTGAACCGTGAGTTCTTGGAAGAATTCCAAGCTCTATATCGATGTTTCTGATTTCATCAAAATCTCTGCCATCATTACGTTTCTTCTCAGCAACAAGGGTTTCTCTGAATATTCTGCTTTCAAGATCATGAAGCTGTGTTTTATGCTTCTTTTCCAGATCTTCTTCTACATTTTCGAGCATCTGTTCTGTGATAGCTTCCATTTTCTCATGACGTTCTGTTCTGTCATGAGTGAAGATAGCATCTCTAAGAGAATCTGAGAACTTGTCTTTAAGTTCTGCATAGATCGCTTTAGCTTCTTCATCAACTTCAACAGGCATCTTATCAGGATTAATCAGCTCTTTCTGAGCCTCACAGATATTTGTTATGATCTCTTTTGCAAAAATGAGTCCCTGCTTGAATACATCTTCTGTAAACTCGTTACCACCAGCTTCAATCATTACGATATCAGATTCTGTACCGGCAACCTGAATAATCATATCCAGTTCTTTCTGTAATTCGTGTTTTGGGTTTACAAAGAATTCGCCTTCTTTCCAGCCAACTTTAACAGCACCAACAGGTATTGTAAAAGGAATTGTTGAAGCCAGAAGTGCAGCAGAGGCACCAATGATGCCCATTGAATCCAGGTCCAGAGAGAAATCTGCTGAGAGTAGGTTAGCAATAACCTGTGTCTCATTAAAAAAGGTCTCGGGGAACAGGGGGCGAATCGGTCTGTCTATCAATCTTGATAATAGAACTTCTCTTTCTGAAGGCTTACCTTCTCTTTTGAAAAAGCCTCCGGGAATTTTACCAACTGCGTAGTTGTTGTCTCTGTAATCTACCATTAACGGGAAAAAGTCCTGCCCTTCTACTGCTGAACTTTTTGCATTTGCAGTAACCAGCATTACATTATCTTTGCAGGTTAATAATGCAGATCCGTTTGACTGTTTAGCCCATCTTCCAATCTCTATTTTCAGCTCTTCACTGCCAACTTTTACAACTATAGATTTACTCATGTTTTCTCCTTGCCTGATCCCGTATTAATTTAGCAAACCACTAAAACCATGCGGGTTCAGAACGACTACTTTCTCAGATTGAGAGCCTGGATCAGGGTAACGTATCTCTGATAATCTTCGTTTTTCAGGTATTTGAGAAGTTTTCTTCTTTTTGAAACAAGACCAAGCAGTCCTCTTCTTGAATGGTGGTCTTTGTTATGACTTCTGAAATGTTCTGTCAGGTTCTTGATTCTTTCTGTCAGGACTGCTACCTGTACTTCTGTTGAACCTGTATCCTTATCATTGCGACGAAACTGTTCTACCAGTCTATCCTTATTTTCCTGTGTAATACTCACATTTCCTCCTGATTTTAGATAATATGGAATAATTCGATATTTTAACAAAAAGCTCCTTTAATGTAAACAGCAGTTACTTTCAGGAGCAGGTTAAGATCTTTGATGTTAGTCCTGTTTTTCTGTAAATTCAACAAGAACTCCACCAAAACTCTTAGGGTGGGCGAAGGCTATTTTAGTATTATTTGCACCATTTCTGGGCTCTTTGTCGAGCATTCTTACTTCTTTGCCTTCCATTTCTGAAATCTTCTCTTTAACATTATCGACATCAAAAGCAAGGTGGTGGATACCTGTACCCTTTTTCTCAATAAATTTTGCAACAGGAGAATCTTCAGAAGTAGGCATAAGCAGCTCTATATGTACATCACCAGCTTCAAAAAAAGCGGTTTTTACTTTCTGTTCTTCTACAACTTCTGTACCGTGGAATTCAAGTCCCAGTACATCTCTGTATCTTTCAATTTCACTGTCAAGATCTTTTACAGCAATAGCAATATGATTGATCTTCTTAATCATTATCTTCCTCCATAAAATAGACAATGAATTTTATCTTAAAATTGCGTTAAATGCAAGTGCAGAGTGTTTTTATGACTGGCGATTAAAATCTTAATAACCACCTCCCCCTCGTTCCTCGGGTACTCCTCCTATGCAGGAGGAGGGCTATTCCCTTGCTCCGCTGCGGGCTTCCTGAAGGTATGTAAATATTTCTTTCTGCAATGCAAACCAGAAATAAAGGGCAGGTACATGAATCCTGCCTTTAGATATTTATGTTATTTTACCCAGCCTTTACGCATCTTTTCCCATTTACTGTCACGATTTGCTTCGATAAGAGCGATATCTTCATCTGTAAGGTGCTTAAATCTTCCCTGACACTTCAGATAATCTCTGACTGATGCAAACTCTTTGGGATTACGATTCAGAGTAAACTCTCCATTTTCAAACTCTGCCAGATACCACAGACCTGAATCTACAGCCTGTCTGGAAAGTGATACTGTTATTTCTGTACCGTGTCCCCATCCTGTTGGACATGGAGCAAAAACGTGAATATAGGAGGTTCCTTTTGTATTTTTTGCCTTTTCCACTTTATTCATGAAGTCTTCGGGGTAGCCAATACTTGCAGTAGCAGCATAGGCAATTCCATGAGCAGCAACAATTTCGAACATATTCTTCTTCTGTGTTACAGATCCCGGCAGATTATCTCCTGCAGGAGTGGTTGTGGTTTTTGTACCATAAGGTGTAAGACCACTTTTCTGGATACCTGTATTCATATAAGCTTCATTATCTGTACAGAAGTATATTATATCTTCATTACGATCAATCGCTCCTGAAAGAGCCTGAATACCGATATCTGCTGTACCTCCGTCTCCGGCAAACCCAACAGATTTAGATTCAGTAGCTCCGATAGCTCTAAGACCGGCAGCAACACCTGAAGCGACTGCTCCTGTTGAAGCAAAAGGAGTAATTATCGCATTGTTCTTAAAAGCCATCTGAGGATAGATAAATGATACCGCTGACATACAACCTGCTGGTAAAGAGACAAAAGTCTTCTCACCCAGAACTTTCAGAGCCAGTCTTACAGCAAGACTTTCTCCGCAGCCCCCACAGGCCTTATGCCCGTAAAACAGCTCTTCATTATCAATTGACCTTGCATTATGTTTTACAGGTTTCATGCTTCACACCTCATATTCATATAGTTAACTCTTTCCAGTGATTTGCCTGATACCTTATCGAGCATCTTATTATAGGCCTCTTCAATATCTGATTTTCTTATGTCTCTTCCACCAAGACCACCGATGAAATTTGTAGTACAAGGCAGTTTTTCAAGAGTAGTAAGTGCTGAATTAACATTTGTAAAGATAGTACCTTCGTAACCAAAAGAGATATTCTTATCTACAACACCAACTACAGAAGCACTCTTGAGAACTTCAGTAATCTCTTCTGTTGGGAAAGGTCTCAGATACCTTAATTTCAGAAGACCTACAGATTTACCCTCTTCACGCATCTTATCCACAACAATTCTTGCTGTCCCTGTAACACTTCCGGCAGTAACAAGAATAACTTCAGCATCTTCACATCTGTAACTCTCAATCATACCACCATAAGCTCTGCCAAACATCTCCCCAAAGTCTCTGTCAACTTTTTCAATTACAGGCTTTGAATTATGCATATCCAGTTCCTGTTTTACTTTAAATTCCATATTAAAGTCATTACCAACTGAAATACACAGACTCTTAGGATCTTCAAGAGACATCTTGTTGTCTGTCATATTGACAGGAGGCAGGAATTCATCTACCTTCTCCTGCTCCGGCAGATCCACCAGTTCATATGTGTGAGTAAGAACAAAACCATCAAGATTAATCATAAAAGGTGTCATTACATCTTCATGTTCAGCAATTTTATAAGCCTGAATCATCATATCCAGAGCTTCCTGAGCATCTTCAACATAGACCTGAATCCAGCCTGAATTGAGAACAAACATTGAATCCATCTGATCTCCATAGATATTCCACGGAGTTGCAATTGCCCTGTTTGCATTCATCATTACAATAGGCATTCTGGCACCACTTGCATAAGGCATACATTCAGCCATATACAGTAAGCCCTGGGAAGAGGTTGCAGTAAATGCCCTTGCACCTACAGAACTTACTCCAATAGCACATGCCAGAGCACTGTGTTCAGATTCCACGTGTATATATTCACTCTTAAGTGAGCCATCTTCACAAAATTCAGAAAGCATCTCAACAGCTACTGTCTGAGGTGTAATAGGATACGCAGATATAACATCGGGTTTTGCCAGCCTGATTCCTTCTGCAACAGCTTCATCACCGCTTACAAAGATCTTTTTACCCATCTACTTCTCCTCCTTTACCATCTCAATGGCCTTTGGGCCACACTCTTTGGCGCAAACTCCGCACCCCTTACAGAAGTCATAGTCGATTTCAGGAAGCTCTCCTCCTTTATCTATAACTCCATCAGGACAGAGAAGAAAACATCTGAGACAGTTAACACATTTATCTTTATCTATTATCGGCTTAAAGACTCTCCATCCGGCATTTTTAGTTACCAGATGCATTGCCTGACAGGTTGAGCCCAGAGGTATCTCTTTAAGAGACACAGGAGCCTTCCATTCTGTTATTCCTGGCCTTTTCATTATTTACTACCTTCCTGTACATACTTAAATGCTGCATTAAACAGATTTATATTTTTCTGTGCAATTGAAGCTTTCATCATACTTTCAATAGCTTTAATGCACTGTTCCGGTTTAACAAACCCACCTGTTGCTGCAAGAGCACCCATCATAGCCGTATTATTAATAGGGCGTCCCAGAAGCTCAAGAGCCATAGCTGTTGCATCAATTGTAATTACCTTGTAATCAACATCAGCAAATTTTTCCGGCGTTGATGTATTTATTATGATAACGCTGTCTTTCTTCAAACCTTTTAGTACAGCATCACCCCATAAGGTATCATCCAGTACTACAGCATAATCGCACTCATTTACTTCACTTCTGTCCCCGATTTTCTTATCGTCAATACGATTAAAACCCAGAACCGGAGCACCTCTTCTTTCAGGACCAAATGAGGGAAACGCCTGTGCAAAACTATCGCCATAAATCGATGCAGCCACTCCCAGCAATCTGGCAGCAGTGAAACTTCCCTGACCTCCACGGCCATGCCACCTGACTTCAACCATCTATAACACCTCCATCTTTTTCTAAATTGATGATACAGGCAAATTTCAGATATTGTCAATATTTAAAATAAGTTTTCTATTATTGAAACAGAAAAATAATTACAAAGATACACAAAGAACCCTTCGACAAGCTCAGGACAGGCCCAGGACAGACACAGACAATCACTGACAAACACAGGTGACTAAATCAGGGGTTGTTTTTCTTAAACTCTTATTATTATGAACAACACAGTATGCTAACGTTCTATTGTTAAGATAGTTTTAAAACAAACAAAGTCAGCACAGTTTTGCACTTTTTGAACTGGTACAGGACATACACGGACAGGCACAGACGAGTACTGACAGACACAGACGATCACTGACAAACACAGGTGATTAAATCAGGGGTTGTTTTTCTTAAACCCTTATTATTATGAGCAACACGGTATGCTACCGTTTTATTGTTAAGATAGTTTTAAAATAAACAAAGTCAGCACAGTTTTGCACTTTTTGAACTGGTGATCAAAACCTTAATAACCACCCCGGCCTCGTTCCTCAGCCACCCCTCCTATGCAGGAGGGAAGCAATGTCCTTGCTACGCTGCGGATCTGCTGAAGGTATTTAAGGAAACGCCCTACTAATCTTCGTTTATGAGCATTCTGCCGATACGACCTTTTGATCCGGCAAACCATACTGCTTTTCTGTCAGGAGTTACACTGAGGCAGTGATAACCATAACCTGAAATTTTCTTCCAGCTGTTACGTCCATTTGTCAGATATACACCTTTTGGACCTGCAGTTATAATAAAATCTTTTCCTTCAAATTTTATAACACCAGTTGCTGACTGAAAAACAGGGTTAAAATCATCGGATCCTATCCAGCTCTTTCCACCATCTTCGGTTAAGGCAAAAGTCTTAATACTACTATCCTCTTTTATATAATCGCCACCAACAACAATCCCTCTTTTTTCATTAATAAAAGCAACTGAAAAGAGACCGGCACTCATCTTTCCACTTAAAACAGGTGATACAGACATATCCCAGGTTTTCCCACGATTACGGGATCTATATACTCTTGTATGATCTATCCTGCCACCGGTTATCATCCATGCATGTTTTTTACCTAAAGTTCTGACACATGTTCCACTTGCAGCAAAGCCAGCTTCTCCTTTGAGAGCCTGAGGCCCTTTAATCCTCTTCCAGGTTTTACCTCCGTCAGAGGTTCTGAGCACATCCATTCTTCCATCTACAGGATCACCAACAGCTATACCATTCTCAGAATCCCAGAAATCTATAGAGTTAAGAAAACCTTCCGGCTCCATATTGGTATAAACCACTTTCCAGGTTTTGCCACCATTACTACTTCGATAGATCTTTGAATCCTCTCCGTTGCCAATACTGAGAAGCACTACAGTATTTCTGTTAATCACATGTATATCTCTGAAATCCCCTCCACAGCTGTCCGGTATAATAACTCTTCTGAAGCTACCACCGCTGTCTGAAGATTTTAAAACAACTCCACGGGATCCGGCTATCCAGACTTCGCTGGCAGAAACGGCAAAGATTCCTCTGAATGTAGACCTGCTGCAACTATTAACAGATTCAACATGAAAACTGAAGCTGCATAGCTCCAGTGATGTATAAACCATAAGCATTAATGTAATCAATACTCTGCTTAAAACCTGAGACATTATAAAACCTCCGTTTTAACTAATTTCCACAACCGGAACAGGAGCATCCTCCTGCAAGGCCTAATAGAAATACGTAATCTTCCAGAAATTGTTCAGGCGTATCACTTTCTGACATCTCAAAGTACTCATAAGATATTGTAACATCAGCTACAGAATCACATATCTCTGTTTCAAGGCTACCGGCTTTGCTTAAAAAAATCCTGCCGGTTTTATCTGCTGTATCCATCAATATTTCAAGACCGGAGTCTGCATCGCTGTCTGCTTCCAGTAACTGCATAGTACCCCGGGTCATACCATTTGCAACAAAACGCTCTTCATTTGCAACAAACCAGTTTTCCAGTCTATTTGTCATAGCTATTTACCTCACTGCACCGGATTTTACCATGACAGGAGATTTTTGAAAAATTACCTGCAGCAGATTTATCGTATATCCTTTTTTAATGGCTGAATCTTCCTGTAAGTCAGAGTTCTCCATATCCATTCAAAAGGACCAAAGCGAAATCTTTTCATCCACCAGACAGAGAAGGTAACTAAAAGCCCCCATACAAACAGGACTATAAGTAACTGCTCCCACCTCTCTACTCTGCAGAAAAGACCAAATCCCGGAGGTCCGTAGAATATGAGCACACATATGATAGTCTGAAGAAGATAGTTTGAAAGAGCCATCCTTCCAACGGTTTTCAATATTTCCATCACTCTTTTGGCATAACCCTTCTTATAAAGAAAAATCAGCAGACAGACATAACTGAAACTTATAAATATTGCTCCCCAGTAATTGAATTGAGATCCCAGAAACATTGAATATTCAAAAGAAAAATCATGCTCAAAATGCTTCACCATACCAGAAACTATAAGAGCTATTCCAGGTACAAAAGAGTAGATAAATCCTTTCTTATAAAAATTCACGGTTCTCTCTCCAGAGAAAACTCCCCACTTAAAAAGCCCCATACCTATAAGCATCAGGCCGGTAACAAGCCAGCCGATATAAAAGATAAGCATCACTGTCTGCATTGAGAGGACTTTAGGAAAACGGAAGGCAACATGAGATGCCCAGTCACCTCTGGAATAACTTATTTCTTTATCTATCTTTTCCTGCCCGGGAGTCCAGTCCTGCTTAATTCCCGCCTTTGCTTCAGGGGGCCATGTATCCAGTGTAAGTCCTGCCAGCATAAACATAGAAGAGCCTACAAGTACAAGCAGAAGCCCGATTATGAGAAGTTTTCGTGGAGAAATTTTCCTCATGAAAAAAACCGGTATAGAACATACCCCATAAGTAAACAGAATATCCCCGTACCAGAGAAGATATGCATGAATACATCCAAAGAAAATCAGCCACATATTTCTGGATAAGTGCAGCCCAAGCCCACCTTTCCCTTTCTCTTCAGCCTTTCTTCCAATAAGAACTACTCCTGCGCCAAAAAGCATTGAAAAAATTGCAATAAACTTGCCTTCAGAAAATATGTGATTCATAATCCATACAGCCTTATTCATACCTGTAAAATCCCCCCAGGCCAGGGGGTTCAGATAGCTGGCATAGATCATAGAATAGGCTCTTATATTCATTAGAAGTATTCCAAGAACAGCAACACCTCTTAGCAAATCAAGAGAGCCTATTCTCTCATTTGCAGCTACAGGACTTAACCTGCTTTTAACCATATTCTGGTTCATACTCACCCCATTAACTAAATTTATTTAACTTATTTATAACTACTTCTCTTTCCTGAGAGGCTGGGTTCTCCAGTAAGTCAGAGACCTCCATATCCATTCAAAAGGACCAAATCTGAAATTTTTCATCCAGATCATAGAAAAACTTACCAGTAATAACCAGACAGCAAAAACCACAAGAATCTGTCCCCACCTCTCTATTTTACTAAAAAGTCCAAGTCCCGGACCTCCATAAAACAGAAGAACGCATATAATAGTCTGAAACAGATAGTTTGAAAGTGCCATTCTACCTACTGTTCTCAATATGTCAGCTAATTTTCTGAAGTAACCTCTTTTGTGACATAAGACTATCAGGCACACATAACTGAAACTAACCAGAACTGCTCCCCAGTAGTTGAACTGTGCTCCCTGAAACATAGAATACTCATAAGCAAAATCGTGTCTGAAATGCTGTATCACACCCCAGATCACAAGTGCCATTCCGGGAAAAAAAGAGTACAGGAATCCTTTTTTATAAAAGGCATCTGACCTTTCACCTGAAAAGACTCCCCACTTAAAAAGCCCCATTCCAATGAGCATCAATCCTGTTACCAGCCACCCTGTATAGAAGAAAAGCACCATTGTCTGCATAGAGAGTGTTTTGGGGAAGCGGTAGATTACAAGACCTCCCCAGTCACCTCTTGTAATTGCAATCTCTTCATCAATTTTTTCCTGATCAGGACTCCAGCTCTGTACAGACTCTTTTCTTGCCTCTTCAGGCCACTTATCCATAGTAAGTCCAGCCATCACTGACATTGATGCTCCTCCCAGAAGAAGAAGCAAACCAAAAACGAGAAGCTTCCTTGACGAAAGCTTCCTCATAAAAAATACTGGAATTGAGCACACTCCGTAAGTAAACAGAATATCCCCGTACCAGAGAAGATATGCGTGAATACATCCAAAAAAAATCAGCCACATATTTCTTGATAAGTGCAGTCCAAGACCACCTTTACCTTTCTTTTCAGCTTTTCTTCCAATAAGAACTATTCCTGCACCAAAAAGCATTGAAAAAATTGCAATAAACTTGCCTGAAGCAAAAATATAACCTGCTATCCATACAAGGCTGTTTATACCTGAAAGATCTCCCCATACATATGGATTCTGATAAGCTGCGCCAACCATTGCATATGCCTGAATGTTCATTATGAGGATTCCAAGTACAGCTATTCCTCTCAAAAGATCAAGAGACTCTATCCTGTTTTCAGACCTAACCGGATTTAATCTCCCGTTTTCGATAACATCACTCATTTCTTCCTCTCATAAATTTTATTTTACCAGAATAACCCTATTTTTTTAAAGGCTGTTTCTTAAAATATGTAAGAGTTCTCCAGATCCATTCAACAGGTCCAAAGCTGAACTTTTCCATCCATTTTACAGAAAATATAGTAAGAACAACCCACATAAGTAGTGCAATAACCTGTTGCTCCCATCTCTGAAAAGTACCGAACAGCCCCATCCCGAAACTACCATTAAAAATAAAAATAGCAAGTATTGTCTGCATAAGGTAGTTTGACAATGCCATACGCCCGACACTCTTTAAAGCATTGACTGCTCTCCCAAAGAGCCCTTTTTTACAAATCAGCATTACAAGACAGACATAACTGAAACTCATCAGCAAGGCTCCCCAGTAGTTATACTGAGATCCAAGCATCATAGAGTAGTCATAGGAAAAATTGTGTCTGAAATTCTCCATAAGTCCGTAAACAACAGTAATAAAACCAATTGGGAAAGATATCAGAAAACCTCTTATATAAAACCTTTCAGATCGCTCGTTAGTGAAAACTCCCCACTTAAAAAGAGCCATACCAATAAGCATCATCCCAGAGATAAACCATCCCGTAAAATAGATAAAAGTGGAGGTCTGCATTTCCATAACTTTTGGCATCTTGTATCTGACGTGATCAATCCAGCTTCCTCTGACATAAGAGATCTCTTCTTCTATCTTTTCAACTGGCGGCTGCCAGGTTTCCATCGCTCTTTTTTTGCCTTTCTCCGGCCACTTATCAATACTAAGTCCTCCGGTAATGAAAAAACCTGAACATAGAGCCATAAGCAAGACACCTATTGCAAGCTGCTTCCAGGGTTTGAATCTTCTCAGAAAGAAGAGTGGCAAAGCGCATAAACCATAAGTAAATAGTATATCGCCATACCAGAGCAGATATGCATGAACAGCTCCGATAACTATAAGCCAGAAATTTCTTGAATAGTGAATTCCTGCTCCCTTTTTCCCTCTCTTCTCTGCTTTTCTGGTTATCAGTACAATTCCTGCGCCAAAAAGCATGGAAAAGATTGCAATAAATTTACCAGCAGCAAAGATGTGAGTAAACATCCATACAATCTTATTCAGACCTGTGAAATCTCCCCAGGCCAGAGGATTTTTAAAAGCTACCCCCACCATTGAATAGACCTGAATATTAATTATAAGAATACCCAGTACAGCTATTCCCCTTAATACATCCAGCGAGATAATCCTCTCCCCTCCGGCTACCGGACCTCTCTCCGGTAAATTCTCATTCTCGTTCAGAGCAGCAGTCACCTGATTCATTTAAAACTCCTTGAAATTTAAATTTTTCCAATTAAACAAAACACTGCTTCTAAAACAAAACCTTTCGTACAACACATTCTGCAGGATATTAATCCTTAACACAATTGCAAAATATATTTACAAACATAGTATCAGAAAAATTTTCTTAATGGAATTTTTATTTCAATTTAATGAAGTAATGTGTAATTATCGGGAACCTTATCAGATCTGTTGAGTACCTGAATCCTCACTATTTATATGCATTTTTTCAAAAGATCTCTTTGTAGATCGCTCAAGTAACCCGGCACTGTCTATTGGAGATTCACCGTAAAACCTTATCAGCCTTTCACCTATTCTCTTAAATTCCTTTCCTGCACCGGATTGTGGAAAGCCAGCTATAAGTGATTGCTTCATATCAATAGCTTCCCTGACGGAGCTATCCTCAAATATATATCCAAAATAGTCTGCTTCAATAGATAACACAGTTCTCATTCCCCGCTGGAACTGTTTGATAATTGAAAAACCTGCAAGAGATTCTGCTCTGTTAAAGAGGACTACTGGCCTGAACTTTTCACAAATTCCGGTAATCAGATCAACAATCGCCGGATATTTACTACCAGCCTCAGTTTTCAGAGTGTCAATAGTAATATTCCTGTCTGAACCTTCGCCATTTATAAGGGAATCAACGAAAATCATCTCTTCAGGATATTTTTTAAGCTGCTGAAGGATTTTTCTGAAAATATTGTTTTTTAGAAACCCCAAAGTAGTAATTACTGAGACAAAATCAGGTGAAGTAACAACAACTCCTCTGTCAGACAGATTGAAAAAATCGAGAGTGTTGAAAGAGGTTCCGGCTCCAAGGTCCAGAAGTATATAGTCAGCATCAATCTCAAAAATCCCTTTCTGTATTCTCTGCTTCTGATGCCATGTAATATTGGCCATGAAAGGAGCTACACCTCCGGGAATAAAAAGAAGATTCTCTTCAGAAGTTTCATAAAGAAAATCTTCAAGAGCTACACCACTGGTTCTTACAAAGTCACCTACACCGGGCTTTCTGTTACCTGTTCCCAGATAACAGTGAAGATTTGATCCCCCAAGATCCAGATCAATTACTACAACTCTTTTACCTTCTTTAGCCAGTGATATTGCCAGGTTTGCAGTAACAAGAGATTTACCACTCCCCCCTTTACCTCCGGCTACAGGTATAACTAAACTTCTTACGCTCTTTTCAGCATTTGTTTCCACTTAATAATGTTAAACTGAGGTTCAGGATTTTCAACAACAGAAAAGAAAGATATTATCAGAACTCGTACTCAATACCGATTACCGGAACAATTGGCATCTGATAGTTCGCATTGATTCTTCTAAGCCCTCTGTCCCACCAGTAACGTCTCACATTTTTTCTGTTAAATGCATTCCATACATCAAGATATACCATAACTGAACTGTTACCCATAAACCATGTTCTGTCCACTCTCAGATTAAGTGAGCTGTAATAAGGGTAACGTGCGGCATTAATTCTTTCCCTGTCCTGCCATTTTCTGTTAACAATTTCAGAGGCGTGAATATCAACCGGAGTATAAGGGCTGCCACCTATGGTTGTGAATTTCATGCTGACTTCCCAGTTTCTGTTGAACTTGTACCCCAGAGTAATATTGGCAAGATATCTATTGTCATACATTCTGTTTTTCCAGTGACCATCAAGATCTCTGTATTTACTTCTATAGTAAGTTGCACTGATCATGCCGTAAAACTTATCTGTCAGTTTCTTCTGTATAAAGAGTTCAAGCCCCCAGGCATAACCTGCACCACGACCTGTAAGATCTTCAGGTATATAGTAAGCTTCACCGGAATAGTAGTCTTTGGAAATTCTGTCTGCAGTATAATCAGTAATCAGTACTTCCGGTTTATCAGGATCAATCGGCTGATCATAATAGCGTTTATAGTAACCTTCAAGCATTATTCTTATACCTGTACCAGTCATATATTCAAGACCAGCAGTGAAGTGATCTGCTCTCATAGGTCGAAGCATCTTTGATTCAGGAATATATGCAAGATAGTTTAAAGGTATTGACTGATAAAATATTCCGTACCCTGCATTAAGGGTTAACTGCCTTGTTAACTGATAACTAAGTGACAATCTTGGAGATACAGGATTAAAAACCCTTCCTTCAAAAGAGCTTGAATAGTCGTATCTCAATCCTGCAGTAATAGTGAGTCTGTCAAAAAGATTACATATATATGAGGCAAAAAGAGAGGTTCTTACTGTTGAGTAATCGTAGTACCCACCTTCAGGAAGGGCCAGCTCTTCAGGTTTATCAGGCCAGTCTACATTTACCCCATGATTCATACCAACAGATTCTTTTGTTATATTGATACCAAAATCCAGTTTATTTTTTGAATCAATAACAAGGTAGTTCATATTTCTCAGGTGATAGAATTTAGTTTTATCTTTCAGATGATAATCAAAGAACTGCTTATGCTGATCAATCTTCTGTCTGTCTTCCCTGCGAACCCTTGAATAAGAGAGAGAAGTATTTGAATAGAAAGTGGGGCTCCAGTTGGATGTAAGATTTACTCCTACAGTAGATTGTGAATGCTCAAGATAGAGAGAACTAACATTAACAGTTGTCATGAAATCCGATTTCCCCTGATAGTGCAGAAAACTGATTCTATGCATGTCAGAAAGATCATAAACTACTTTCAGCAGTGAATCCAGCGTATCAGGGTAGTTATCCTGCTCATTAAGAACTTTTGCGGATTTCAGAACCTTAAAATACGATTTCCTCAGAGAAAATATCCACGATCCCTTACCGTGGTTTATAGGACCTTCAAAAATTGCACCTGACTGCATGAGGTTTATATCAAACTGCCCGTTAACAGCTTCCCTGCTCCCTTCACTGAGAGTTATATCTGTTACCGAGGAGAGTGCATTGCCATAATTAACAGAGAAGCCCCCGGAATAGAAATCAACATTCTGTATAAGATCCGGATCAATACTTGAATAGAGCCCCCCGGTTGAACCAAATGCTGCCAGATGATCTATTGAGGGAACTCTTATATTGTCTATGTAATATCCGTTTTCCAGAGCCGAACCTCCTCTTACAATCAGTTCTGAAGAATCATCAGTACGACTGGTTACTCCGGGCATGCTTTTAAGCATTCTGCTTACATCTCCTGCAGTTCCCGGTGCACGTCTTACCTCTTCAGATGAGAGATTGAAAATACTAACAGGATTCTTCTCATCTTTATGGAAATATTCTGCATGAACAGAAACAGACTCTTCAAGGTTCACAATTTCTTCAGACAGAATCACATCCACCCGGGTTGTTCTGGCAGGTTTAACAATAATATCTGTTTTAATGATTCCTTTATACCCTGTACCGGTAAATCTCAGACTGTAACTGCCAGGCGGTATATTACGGATATAGAAATTCCCCTCTTCATCGGATATACCTACAAGATCAAGTCCTTTTACAGCAACTGTTATTCCTGCAATTTTTGCTCTGGTTAACTTCTCCCTCACTTCACCATTAACAGTACCGGAAGCACCTCTGCTCTTATCCTGAAAAGAGCCGGGATCAGCTCCAATAAGAGAACACATAAACAGAAGTATGGAAATTTTTAAAACTTTCTTAATAAACATATTACCAGCAGATAATATTATAACCGATCATCAACAGGTGTCAATCTGTAATATGCTGGCAACTATTAAGTAAAAAATATACTGAAACCCCATTTGAAAGCATCTGTTTCTGTTAATATATAATCAACAGCCCAGTTAAAAACAGAATTCCCGGAAAAAGGTGAAAAAAGTCTTGACAATTGATAAAACATCTATAAAATATTAGTGTTGGTATTAGTTGGTAACTTAAAAACAGTGAGGATTATTTCGAGGGGGATAATCAGATAAAATAGGGAACTTTTGCCTTAAAACAGCAAAACAGTATCCATAATTGTGACAATTCATGGAGCATTATCCCTAAAGCTTAATTCCCATCCGAACCCCTGCTCTGAATATTCTCTGAAGCAAATGATAAGTGCTAATTGAATACCTGAGGAGGTAGAAGTGAGATTTAAACAGATTCTGGTACTTTCTTTACTATCAGCTATTCTGTCTGTAGTTCCAATTCTGAATGCCGAAATAAGTTCAGCCAGGGTTCCTATTGTTCTATGGATATGGAAATTCGATGCAGGTGTCCCCTATTCAGCAGGCACAGCGATCAGAACAGATCTTGAATTAATGGCTATGGATACAGCTATGAATACCTATGATATGACAATAACAGCGAAAATAAAAAACAGTACAAATGGTACAATATATATGAAAAATTTAGGATCTCAAGGGCCGGGTTATAAAAAAACAGTAACACTCATAGACAATGTTAACAACTTTCCACCCGGTTGGTATCAGGTTGAAATAAAAGGATATTGCTATATTCTCGGGAAGTCTGAAACCATAACCAGGACTTTTACTATAAACTAAAAAAAATAATTAATAATTAAGAACCTTCTTACGGAGACCGGGTTTTCGCCAACCCGGTCTCTTTAACCGGGAAGGTTTCTGATCATCTGAATAATTAAAGAGGACAAGTATACCTTAAAAAGGAGGGTAAAAAATATGAGAAAAAATCTAATCACTTTTTTAGTTTTGTCACTTATTGTCTGCTTACCAGCTCTTGCTCAGAGTGCAGTACCTGAAGCAGCAGCTACACCGGAACTGTGGGTGTGGAAATTTGAGCTTGGACATCCGTATCCGAATCCCTGTGGAACAGATCTGGTTAAAATTAATCTGAATATGCTGGCAATGGATACCAATATGCAAACCTATGACATTAAAGTTACTTCAAAGGTCTATAATTCTGTTGGTCAGAAAGTAAGATCAACTGATCACGGCTGGATAAGTTCCAGCCCCAACCATCCCATTGTTGTAGTTACAGATGCCACTGCCCTTGCTTATGACAGATATAAAATTGAAGTTACAGCATCATGTCCAACATTTGGAACAAGTTCTGCAATATCGAGGAAAGTTCTGATCTGGTAAAGATCCGGTCAGAAATAATAAACAAGGAAAAGGAAGTAAAAATGAGAAAAAAACTGATAATCTTGTTAAGTACAATTATTATGGCATTTATGCCGGTTCTTGCACAGAGTGCAGTACCTGAAGCAGCAGCTACACCGGAACTGTGGGTGTGGAAATTTGAGCTTGGACATCCGTATCCGAATCCCTGTGGAACAGATCTGGTTAAAATTAATCTGAATATGCTGGCAATGGATACCAATATGCAAACTTATGACATTAAAGTTACTTCAAAGGTCTATAATTCTGTTGGTCAGAAAGTAAGATCAACTGATCACGGCTGGATAAGTTCCAGCCCCAACCATCCCATTGTTGTAGTTACAGATGCCACTGCCCTTGCTTATGACAGATATAAAATTGAAGTTACAGCATCATGTCCAACATTTGGAACAAGTTCTGCAATATCGAGGAAAGTTCTGATCTGGTAAAGATCCGGTCAGAAATAATAAACAAGGAAAAGGAAGTAAAAATGAGAAAAAAACTGATAATCTTGTTAAGTACAATTATTATGGCATTTATGCCGGTTCTTGCACAGAGTGCAGTACCTGAAGCAGTAGCTACACCGGAACTGTGGGTGTGGAAATTTGATGTAACAACCATCTATCCGAACCCTTGCTACAGTGGAGACGTATATGTAAAAGTAAGTCTCCTTGCTCTGGATACAGATGCCAATATTTATGACATTCATGTTACCTCAAAAGTGTTCGACATTACAGGTCGTCTGGTCCATTCAACTGATCATGGTCTATTACCTTCAAAACCGTCCCACACACTACAGGTTATACCTGATACCCAGGGATATCATGGTAGTTATATAGTTCATGTTACCGGTTCTAACCAGACTTTTGGAAGAAGCGAAACAGAGCAGAAGACGCTCTCTATATATTAGTCAGTAACTCTGCATGAAGCAGAGTTAATTGTCGGACAGGAGTCGGATATTTTACATCCGGCTCACGACAGATAAAGTTTCCCTCAGGAGGACAAAAAAGTGAGAAAAAGACTGATAATCCATCCGATTCTATTAATATTTACTTTCTTTCCATTTTATGCTCAAAACATCTCTTCAGAAGCTATTCCGAAAAGCACTCTTCCGGTTTCCGGTTCACAATTGTGGAAGTGGAAATTTGATGTTCTGCTCTATCCCAATCCCAGTTATTGTGGAGAGGCAGTCTATGTGAAACTTGACCTGCTGGCTCTTGATACAACTCCGGTTAAACATGATATTAGCGTAACCACAACAATTTATACTGTAGCGGGACAGAGTATAATCAGGGAGCATGGTGTAATTCCCCAGGGCAAAGATAGAGTTATTGAGGTTGTACCGGCAAATTACCAGCCAGGAGCATACACAATAAAAATAGAGGGTAAATGCCCTACTCTGGGTAAGAGTGTAACTGTAATCAGACATGCAGATATAAGAACAATACATGAACCATAGAGATACAGAACGAATCCGGGATTTATAAATTCCGTCTTTTAACTCAATCTGCCATCTGAGAAAAATTGAATAAGAAACTATATACCTAAGGGAGATAAAGATGAAATTAATCAGGATTTTTGCAGCGACACTGTTTTTAACTTTTATTTTAACTATTTCAGGTTTCTCTCAACAGGAGATACCTCAGACAATTACGCCTTTAAAGGCAGATCTCTGGCTATGGACATTCGATTGCAAAACCGTTTTTCCCAATCCCTGTTATCCATCAACAGGTTGGGTGAAAGTAAAAATGGAAATGTTGGCTATGGATACAAATGCCCGGACATACAATATAGATGTAAAATCCGAGGTCATATCATCGTCAGGACATCAGGCTATAGTAAATTTTCACGGCAACATGCCTCCTGCAAAAGAGGTTGATATAACAGTAATTCCTGATACAAGCGTACTGCCTGCCGGAGTATACCTGATAGTTATAAAAGGATCATGCACTGCACTCGGTAAAGAAGAGAAGATCACAAAAAAGGTTTTTATATATTAACCCGTCAATCCCGGGGTAAAAGTGAATATCCACATGGAACTCATCAATAGTTAATAAGGAGAATATAATTATGAAAAAAATATTTCTACTATTCACTATTCTGGTCATCTGCAGCATTATGCCTGTTATTGCCCGGAACAGTATCGAAAAAACTCCAGTAGCTCCAGCTACAGAGATATGGAGATGGACATTTAATGTAAAGCAGCTCTACCCTATGCCCAATCAGGGACAGGCTGTAAAAGTGAAGCTTGACCTTCTGGCTCTGGATGCAGATCTTCAGAAACATGATATAAGGGTCTATTCAGCAATACTAAACAGTTACGGAATAGGGCCTTTAAAAGATCACGGTATAATATCCCAGGGAAAAGACAGAGTAATCGAAGTTGTTCCAGCTGGTTACTATTCAGGGTTTTACACAATTGTGATTGAAGGAGATTGTCCTACTCTTGGCAAAAATGTGAAAGTTAAAAAGAGAGTTTTCTTATCAAATTAACTGCGAGAGAGCTGAGTATTTAAGCTCTCAATTCAGCAAATCCGCCGGATCTTTGAAGATCCGGCTTCACACAACCTCTATGTAAATCCGGTAGTTGTATCTCCACTTCAGTTTTTTAAATTCAATCATACTTTACTATAGTTCCAACAGAGAGTAACATTATTTTATGAAACTAATTATCTCAACAATTTTGTCTCTGACCCTTCTTACATCAGCCCTCTTCTCTGAAATCCGGCAGCCTAAAGATAGAATAGGATTCTGCTGGAAAAAAGAGCAGATTGAACGATTAATAAGTTTTCTCGACAAAAATGATAAGTCAGAAAAACCTGAAGCAAATATTATTGCAGGTATATCTCCCCACGACGACTATCTCTATGCAGGCAGAGTATTTCTGCCTCTCTACAAACACCTCAGATGCAGGGAAGTTCTTATTTTCGGAGTAACTCATGGCACAGTAAGACGCAAAATAGGAGATCCCTCAGAGGTTGTAATTCTGGACAGTCACAGCAGCTGGGCAGCTCCATACGGAAACATAGAAGTATCTCCTTTAAGAGAGAAACTCAGAAAAGAGCTCCCCGCAAACATGGTTATGGTAAACAATAAAGCTCATAAACTGGAACACTCGATTGAGGCGCTCCTGCCATTTCTCCAGTACTACAATAGAGACGTAAAGATAACACCTGTAATGGTTACCAGAATGGATAGCCAGGTAAATGGTAAAATAGCTGAGAAGATCAGCTCTATTGTAACCAGCTATATAAAAGAGAAGAATATGGTTCCCGGAAAAGATTTCGTAATTCTGATCTCTTCAGATGCCAACCATTACGGAACAGCTTTTAAAAACACTCCCTGGGGAGTTGATAAAGCAGGTCACAGTAAAGGAGTAGCAAGAGATAAAGAGGTTGCGGGTAAATACCTTACAGAGAGTATTAATGCAGAAAAGATAGAAGAACTGAGTTCAGTAATTAAGAGAGAGAAACTAATCTGGTGTGGAAGATACTCAATTCCTATGGGAATGATGGTAACTATTAACTTATGCAGGAATCTCAATCTGAACCCTTCAGGGAAATTATTATCTTACTCAGATACATATACAGAAGGAGTTCTGCCAATAAAAGATCCCGGTTACGGCATTACAGCTCCCTTCTCACTCAGCCACTGGGTCGGATTCTTTTCCACAGCAATAATTAACACACAGGAGTAAAAATGAAACAGATCATATCTTTATTTCTTTGTATCTTTATAGCAGGCACCTCTCTCTACTGCTATGACAACATCAGGAGCATCAGGGAGAAACTTGTCAGGTATGACAGACTGGCTGTAACACCTGAACAGAAAATTGTTAATGGTTTCTACAGGACTTTTGAAACTCTTCATCTTATTGCAACAAAACTTGATATAAGGAAGAGACTGTTAAGCGAACTAGCAAGAGAGAAGATCAGATTTCTCAAACTTAACAATAGAGCCGCAAATCCAAAACAGCAAATACTCAATGGAGCTTACAGAACCGCCTCCATGCTATCTACGATTGCAGTACAGCTGGACAGGTCTGAACAGTTCACCTCAAGACTCCACAACATAGGAAAAGAGCTTGATCGTATAAACATAAGAGCTGAGAACACAGAACAACAGATAGCAAACGCAATTAACCGTTCTGTGGAATTTCTGAGTGTAATCGCTATTCTCTCAGACAGGAACCATAAAGTAAGAAACAGAATAGAGACAGTTCTGAAGGATTTCATAAATAAGCACAGGAGATCCGGCAGCAATATTCAACAGATCTATAACGGATCTTATAGAATGACAGAGTTGATTTTCATAGTGGCAAGAGTGATTAATGAGGGTGCTGTAAATATAAACAGAAAACTCGACAGAATAGAAGATAAATTCAAACTGTACAATCGTAAAGCCCATAATCTTACAGAGAAGATCATAAACGCATCCTACCGTAATGTAGAACTTCTGGCGATTATCTCCAGAACACTCCCGGGAACAGGTTATTACAACAAAAAGAGCAGGGATTTCAGCCCACTATAGACCAGGACAGGTTTTGACAACCTAATACGGGTAGTAGTAAGATCTGTGCATTTTACCTATGGTGAAAATGCATAGAACATCTATCCATATTTACATTTCAGAATTTCAGTTTATCAGATCGATTCATAAGGCTTGTTGAAGCACTTATTCATCGCATTATTCTTCTTCAGGCTTTTATTCCAGTGTAGATTTATTATGCCGGTTTTAATCATTAGCCAGACTGCAAATCTTGACATTGGTCTCAATCTGAGAGGCCCTGCAAGTTTAAGGAACAGTTCGTCACTGAAATAACCATTCACCACAAGAGATCTTCCCAGCTCCCCCATGAGTTTCCTCGGTTTTTTTGTCATAAAAGAGGGCATCTGTCTTATACCTTCACTACCACCTTTAATTAATGTACCCACAGGCTCTGCACCAAAATACCCGGGCAGAGTATTAAGATACCTCTTAAGATATACAGAGTGTATTGCTTCAGGAAAACCTGAGTGCACTACAAATCCCATCTTTTTTCCATTAAGAGAGCCTTTCAAAACCTCCATCTTTTCAAGAAAGAGCTTTACAATACCGGGCATTGCATCAAAATATAGTGGCATTATGAAAATTAACACATCACTCTCTTTATCTTTTCAATATACTCCCGGTGTTTCTCCAGGTTCTTCAGAAAAATATCTCTCTCTACTTCAACATTATCACCAATTTCTGAAGTCAGCCAGTCTGTCAATATAGATGAGTTACTGGCTCTTCCCCGGGGAGATCCGTTAATAATTACTAATTTCATACCCCAGCTCCTTATATGGTTCATCAGAAGTCTTTACAAACTTCAGTACACCTTTTGCATTCTTTGCAGCTCTCATATACATATCAGATATAATTTCTCTCTCTTCAGCATTAACCTTATCCCCTGTCAGAATCAGACCAAGATCAGGATAGGAATCGTAACGCCCGAGATGGTGAATCTCTCCATCATCCAGAACCATATATGGGTGCATAACCGGTATAAGCCTCTCTGCAGCTTTCTTAAGTCCACTTGAAATATAGCCGACTTTAACATCACCTGCATGGATAACAATTTCTGAATTTACATAATCTCTGTAGATAAGTTCCATATCATCTTTAAAGCAACATTCCCCAGGCGTTTTTACCCAGCATCTGAAGCATCCCTGACAAAAGTTGATATCCATCTTCTCCACTTCATGATGTACAACAATATTCCCTGCCCCTTTAAGAGTATCAATCAGATTATTAAGATACTCTTTCTCTTCTCTAACTTCACTCATTACAGTTACTCTCTTCATTTTCTACTCCCCAGAAACTCTTTTAACACTTCACCATCACCTCCGTGTTTCCTGTAAAGTGTTGCACCCATAATATCTGCACCTGTTTCCCTTAGAAATTCCACCAGCTCTTCATGGGAAGCTTCATCCTCTTTAATCATACCAGAACAGATAAGAGTCGCCAGACCATGAGTAAATGTTGACAGCTTCTCAAGTATTGTTACCAGCTCTTCATCAGAAAAGTATCTGGAAATACCTGCCTTTTTCATCTGTTCCTTAAGATCTGAATAGTATTTATCAACTATAGGGTGATACTTGTCATTATCTACAAACAGTGTCCTGTAAAATGCTTTATGGTTTCTGGCGAAAGATATAATCCCAATACCAATATTCAGTAATCTGTGTTCTGTGTAATCTCTCCAGGTATACTCAATAAGAATCTCTATAATTCTATCTACAACTGCACTTTCCAGTTTATCCATTGATCTGAAGATTCTGTATATAGGAGCTGTGGAACAACCAAGTTCTTTAGCTATTTTCCTTGCTGAAATTGAAAAAATCCCTTCTGCGTCAACTATTTCAATAGCTGTATCCACTATCTTCTTTCTATCAAACTGTTCTTTAGGTGGCACTATCTGATTCCTTATTACATATTTCAAAAAATAACAACCGTTACCTAACAGTTGTATTTTAAAATTCTTCATACTTTTTGTCAATAAGTTTTCAGTTAATAATCTGGAATGCCGATCTTTACCATATATAAAAAGTGTGTAAAAATATGACAATGAACAGGGTATCCGTTGTTATTCTCAGTTTCAACAGATCAGCAGATCTTCAGGAGGGCTTGAAGCGCATTCTCAATAATCCCTTTAAAAATACTGAAGTAATAGTTGTTGACAATGCTTCATCCGATGGCACAGCATCAATGGTTAAAGAGATGTTCCCGACAGTGAAGCTTATTGAGCTTGATAAAAATATTGGTGTTGCAGCATATAACAGAGGTTTTTCAGCAGCTTCCGGTGAGTACATTATCATACTTGATGACGACTCTTTTCCTTCAGATAATGCTATTGGCGATATGGTGGAGGCTTTTGAGAATAACAGTGATGTAGGAATTGTAGCCTTTGATGTCCGTAACTACTACAAGTACGATGAAATAGCCACAACAAAAGAGGTTTCAAATGATAAAACATCCAGCAGGTATCTGTTGGGTTTTAATGGAGCAGGTGCAGGCATAAGAAGGGAAATAATTGAAGATGCCGGTGGATATCCTGAAGAGTTTTTCCTCTATATGAATGAGATGGATCTTGCAATCAGGGTTATGAACAGAGGCTGGAAAATAGCGGAATATCCTCACATAGTTTCCTACCATAAATTTGCTCCTTCAAACCGTACTTCCACCAGAGCCCCCTTCTACTACACAAGAAATC